>CAVVHH010000003.1:0-1080788 GCA_963748005.1 uncultured Pseudomonadota bacterium | reverse complement strand
AAGTCCTGGTGCTCGATGAACCGACCAGCGGGCTTGACGTGCAGAGCCGCAGGCTTGTCATCGAGACGATCCATCAAATGAACGAACAGGGAAGCACGATCTTTCTCACCACGCACAACATCGAAGAGGCAAATACCCTCTGCCAGACGGTATGCATCATCAACAAAGGAAAGATCGTTGCACAGGACAGTCCCGAACGGCTCAAGAAAATGTTTGATACCACGCAATCGGTCGAAGTCTCCTTTGACCGGCCGTAACCCGGGACCTGTTTGTAGCAGAAGGGATTATACGGGCAGAACCGTGCGGTGACAAGTGGCGGCTATATACCGACAATCCTGACCGGGTTTTGAAATACCTTGTCGGGTGTGCTGAACGCGAGTCCCTTGGCATTACTTCCCTCACGACATCCGGCCCGAGTCTGGAAGAAGCATTTGTACAGATCACGGAGTGTGCCTGATGGAGATCCCGCTGTTTCTTCGCGGTATCCTTGTGATTACCGGAAAAAACATGAGGCTGTATTATACCAAACCGCCCGTCCTGATGTTCGGGCTCCTGTTCCCGCTCTTCATGTTCTTTGCGTTCTTTGTCGGCCGTCACCTCGACCTGGCCACCTTCTTCCCGGCGTTCCTTGCGATGATGCTGTTTTTCACCGCATCATCGGTAGGTCCCCTGATTACCCCCTGGGAAAAACGGGAAAAGACCTATGAACGGCTCCTCTCGTACCCGGTGACCCAGGACAGTATCATCCTCGGTGATGTTATGGCGGGCGCCATCTTTGGTATCGGGATCTCCCTGCTGGTATGGATCGTGAGTGCCTTTTTCATTCCGGTTGCGTCATGAACGGGGAATGTTTCTCCTTGCGTTCATCCTTGGCACGCTCTCCTGTGCCGCACTGGGCGTCCTGCTCGCGTCACCGGCATCCAACAGCCCGCCCAATGTGATGATCTTTTCCAACCTGATCCGGTTCCCGCTCATCTTCATCTCCGGAATATTTGTCCCGCTTGAGCAGATGCAGGGGCTGGGCGCTTACCCTTGCATACTGTTCGCCGCTGACGTACCTGGTTGACCTGTTCAACGCGGCCATGTCCGGAACATCGGTATTTTCCCCGTTTATTGACTGCGGTGTGCTTATCGTTGTCTCTGCCGGGTTTATTGTTGCTGCACGGGTCATCCAGAAACGGAATATGATGAAGGGGATGTAAAACAAAAAAATTGGGGAAATAGTGCTGTTTTTTACGAATTAGAATATTTGGGGGGTCGGGGCACATTCATGGGAAGATAGTCTCCGACGGAGACGCGGTGCAGGTAAAAGAGCAGGTTCTCTACCGGTTTTATGGGGAATTTCAGATCCGCAAAACAGGCCTTTTTCCCGTTTTCCCCCTACTCGAGCCCATCTGGAAGACGATCTGCCCTCCAATAGGGAATAATAAGGCCGGTTTTTCTCCCCGAAAAATCGGTGATTTCTGATTTTAGGGCCGTATTGTAGGTATCCGAAAAAATGTGATCAAAAGTGCCCCAATAAGACCGGTTACTAAAAACGGGCCAAAACGTGAATACGCCAGAATTGAGCCCTGATTGCCATTCCGGGAATATTTGGATCAAGAGCAGTTCGCAGGTCTAAAAAAGAGATCTCACCGTCGGAGGTCATCTGAAATAACATTCAAACGACATATGGTATACAGACACAAAGTGAGCAGTACCATTACCTTTTTATCGTTGGGAAGAATCATCAGAATATTCTCCCAGCGTAAGTACAATGAAAATACCATGAAAAATACTCTAAAGAGCACTAAACAGCCACACCGATAGTGAAGCCGTGTAATTCGTATTACCAAATGGTATTGCGAGGAATGGCTGATTTCAGGGCAGCATGAATATCTGCCTCCCTGAACGGTTTACCAATAAAACCGTCGGCAGGTATCTTTTTTGCCCGTTCAAGATCTTCTGCCCTGGTAGAAGAGGTGAGAAATATTATCGGAACCGGACCTGACTTTTTCATGGCAATTGCTGCATCAATCCCATCGGTTTTAGGTTGCAGTGCGTGGTGTTTTGGCGGTGGCGGTTTTCATGGGGCAATTTTACTCGAAACCAGACGCCTTGACGATACCGGCAATAGTAACAACAATATTGCCGGCAATTTATGGCGATGGGGGAGGCAGGTAATGGGGCATGTCGGCAAGCGGCCTGAGTCTGCCCGATGGTGTTCAGCTGCCATGAGCGGAGCGTAGTAGCGTGTCCGTACTGGATTGCATCTTTACAGGCGACCTGGTGCTTGATGAGCCCGATCCGGCCCATTGGTTGAGCGGTATTGCGCCGGCGTTGCAGCGTGCAAACCTGGTCATTGGTCATCTCGAAGTGCCACATACCCATCGTGGTTCTGAAATGGCCGGTGATGTGCCTGCCCCCGGTGCTGATCCCGCGCACCTTGCTGCGATACGCGATGCCGGCTTCCATGCGGTGACTCTGGCCGGCAATCATATTGCCGACTGCGGTGCGGAAGGCATTGCCGATACGCGCGCCGAACTGGCGCGGTTGCAGGTTGCCTGTTGTGGCGCCGGCGCCAATCTTGAACAAGCGACCCAGCCCGCCATGCTGCAGGCATGCGGCAAACGTCTGGCGTTGCTCAGCTATAACTGTGTCGGGCCCGAAAAAGCCTGGGCCACTGATGAACGGGCGGGTTGTGCCTATGTGCGTATTGAAACTGCAGATGGCAGTCCCATTGCACCGGCGGCCCCTTTACATGTAGCCGATCCACAATCGCTGGCTGCAATGAGTGACGACATCGTTGCTGCCGGCAAGAGCGCAGATCTGGTGATCGTCGCCCTGCACAAAGGCATCGTGCACACGCCCATCACGTTGGCGCCGTACGAACGTGCGGTGGCGCAGGCTGCGATTGATGCCGGCGCGCATGTGGTCATAGGTCATCATGCACATATCGTGCGTGGCATCGAATTCTATCGGGGACGGCCCATCTTCCACGGTCTCGGCAATGGTTGTGTGGTCACGCGCGCGCTGAGCCCATCACAGGATCATCCCGGGCGTGCTGCGTGGGCGCAGAAGCGCAAGCAGATGTTCGGTTTTGAACCCGATCCTGACTACTACCTGGCGCCATTTCATCCGCAAGCCGTAAACGCCATGCTGGGTTGCCTGCGAGTGTCTGATGATGGCCGCTTGCAAGCCGGTTTTGTGCCGGTGTTTGTTGAAGCGCCGGGCCGACCCGTACTGGCCAATCCTGTACAGGCGCAGTCGCTTGCGGACTACATCGCGCACATCACAACGGCCGCAGGGCTGCCGCCGCTGTCAATGCAGATGGAATCAGACAGGGTGGTGCTGTTATGAGCGAACACGAGCCACGTGGTCATGAGCCGCCGCCTACCAGCGGTGTTGCCGGATGGCTGTTTTATCTGGGTGCGGCCGGATTGCTGCTGGCCATGACAGTTGATGCGGTGGCTGTAGTGGGCCGTCATATTGGCTGGCCCTTGCTGGGTTCCATCGAACTGGTTCAGGCCGCCATCTTGGTGGCGTCATCGACAGCCATGTTGTCGGCTACGCTGGCGGGCAAACACGCCACTGTACACATGCTGATGGATCGGCTGTCTGCCCGGTCGCGCGCAGTGATGCAGAAGACTCACGCATTGCTGTGTGCATTATTCTTCCTGGCGCTGGCCTGGGGTGGCATTTGGATTTTGAGTGATCTGTGGCATGGCTATGAAGAAAGCGAGGTGCTGCATATTCCATTCATGCCGCTGCGCGTGATCAGCATCATTGCCGTGCTCGGTGTAGCGCTGACTTTTGTGCTGCGTCTTGTCCACAAGCAGGGCGACAGGCCTTCATCATGAGTGGTTCTCCCCTCATTGGTCTGTTCGGCGTGCTGACGCTGCTTGCCATTCTGACCGCGGGCGTGCCGATTGGTGTGGCGTTGGGGCTGGTAGGGATGGCGGGACTCACACTGATGCTGGGTTTTGAACCGGCGTTGATCAAATCCAGCGTGATTCTGTTCGACACATTGTCCCGATATGAGCTGGGTGTGTTGCCACTGTTCCTGTTGATGGCGCATCTGTGCTTCGCCGCCAACGCCAGTCGTGATTTCTTTGATGCTGCCGCACGCATGGTTGGGCATCGCCGCGGCGGTCTGGCGATTGCGTCCATCGGCGCCTGTGCCGGGTTCGGCACCATCAGTGGTTCCAGTCTGGCCACTGCGGCAACCATTGGCCTGGTGGCGCTGCCGGAAATGCGCAAGCGTGGCTACTCCGATGCATTGGCCACCGGGGCCGTGGCAGCCGGCGGCACGTTGGGCCAGATGGTGCCACCCTCTGGTGCGCTGATCGTGTTCGGCATCATCTCCGAACAATCCATCGGCAAGCTGTTCACTGCGGCTTTGATTCCCGCATTGCTGCAGGTATTTTTGTATGTCACTGCCATTGTGATTGTGTGTCACTTCCGGCCGCAGATTGCACCCGCAACGCCGCGTGCGACATGGTCGGAACGCGGTACCGCATTGTTCAAGATCGCTGATATCGGTCTGCTGGTATTACTGGTGATCGGCGGCATTGCACTAGGCTGGTTTACGCCGCCTGAGGCAGGTTCGGTGGGCGCGGTCGGCGCACTGTGCCTGTGTGCATGGCGCAATCTGCTCAGCTGGCAGGGGCTGGGCAAGGCCATCAACGAAACGCTGCGCACCAGCGGCATGATTTACGTGGTGGTGATTGGCGCGCTGATTTTCTCGGTGTTCATCAGCCTGACGGGTCTGGCCGAGCAGGTGGCGTACGTGCTGGGCATGGTCAGCGACAACCGCATTGTGTCGTTGTTGTTGATGGCGGTATTGCTGCTGCTGCTGGGGTCGGTGCTGGACGGTCTGGCGCTGATGTTGCTGACCACGCCCATCCTGTTGCCCATCATCGAAAGCATGGGCCTGTCGCCCATCTGGTTTGGCGTATTTCTGGTGAAGGCCATGGAAATCGGCTTTGTACATCCACCCATCGGCATGAACCTGTTTGTCATCCATGGCATCGCCAAGGATGTGCCGCTGAGCCGTATCTTCAAGGGCGTTGTGCCATTTCTGGCGGCAGACTTCATTCAACTGCTGCTGATGATTTTCATTCCGGCCATAGTGCTGTTTCTGCCTGAGGTACTGGGACAATGACAGCGACCAGCAAAACACTGGAAACATTGGTGGCCGATTTATTGCGGGAGCCACTCGCTGCGGCGCGCGCACATCGGCAGGCAGGCGGGCGCGTCATCGGTTACGTCGGCGCCGAAGTGCCGGTGGAACTGATCATTGCTGCTGGTGCGTATCCCTTATGTCTGCCGAGTTTTGCCGATCGCGCGACGCCTGCTGCGGGTCAGTATCTCGAGTCGAGTTTCGCACCCGCCGTGTCTTCAATCACCGAGCAGTATCTGCAGGGCGAGCTGGATTTTCTGGACGCAATTATCCTGCCGCGCAGCAATGACAGTGCGCAACGCGTCTACTACTACCTGTGCGAATTGCAGCGCACAGGTTTGAAACGTGGGCCGGCACTGCTGATCTATGATCTGGCCAAAATTCCGCGCGATACCAGCAGTTCCCATTCACAACAGGCCACGCAACAGCTGGCTGGGCAGCTGGCAGTTGATATGGCGGCGCTGCCGGCGGCGATTGCGCAACGCAACCGCCGCCGGCGACTGATTGCCGACCTCATGCAGCTGCGCCACAGCACCGCCAGTGTGTCAGGTACTTTTGCGGAACAGTTGTCACGTGCTGCAGACCTGTGCTCTGCAGACCAGTTCGATAGTGCTTTGCAGGTATGGCTTGCACAGCCGCATGACGGCATGTTGGGCCCGCGCTTGTTACTTGCCGGCAGTGCTCCGCCCGATGAACGTCTGCATCGCGCAGTAGAAAGTGCAGGCGGCAACGTCGTTGCTGAACTGGGTGAACATCGGTCCTGCGTCGTGGCGCTGCCTGTGGTCGCTGCGAATGGTGGCTATGCGGCATTGGCGCAGCATTACCAGCAATTGACCTGTGGGCCACGCGCCTTTGTGGATCGCGCTGCACAACTGCTCGATGCGGCGCGCGCTGCCCGGGTCGATGGGGTGATTCTCTGGCTGATCGAACAGGAAGAGGCATTGATCTGGGATCTGCCCGCACAGCGCGACGCACTGCAGGCCGCTGGCGTGCCGTTGTTGTCGCTGGTGCGGCGTAGCTGGAATGCCGACGATGGTGCACTGGATGACATCACCAAATTCGTTCACAACTTGCGAGGTAATCGCTGATGCTGCTGCATGGACATCAGGTGCTGGTACTGAACGAAGCGATCAACGGTGCATTGGCGCGCTTCATGGCGTCGCTGGGTGCGCAGTTACTACCGGTCGAGCTCGAGCAACTGGAAGCAAATCTGGCCAGTGCTTCCTTCCTGATTGAACAGCTGGGCACGACTCGTCTTGCCGATCAGGGCTGGTCGCGGCAACGCCTTGAGCAGTTCGCGCCGCAATTAATTCATGTGTCGGTCACGCCCTTCGGCAGCGAAGGGCCACGCGCACGCTGGTTGGGCAATGAACTGATTGCATCGGCAGTGGGCGGTGTGTTGCGGCTCACCGGCGTGCCCGAACGTGCGCCAGTAAAAGAAGCACTGGATGCCTGTGGATTTCATGCGGATATGGTGGCCGCATCAGGCGCCATGGCCGCGCATTTTGCGCGTGGCAACACGGGTCGTGGCCAGCACGTCGATGTATCAGTTCAGGAAGTGGCATTCTCACGTCAGGTGAATGGCGTACTGGTATGGCAGTTTGATCGCCGCAAACTGCATCGCGTCGGTGGCGCGCTCAACTATGGTCTGGCGACGGTGCGTTGTATATGGGCACTCAAGGATGGCTGGTGCTTTCACTCACTGATGACCGGGCGTTTTGGTGCACCGGCAAATCAGGGCCTGAGCGACTGGATGGATGAAGTGGGCCCGGACGTGATGGGCATGGACAATCCGCTGCGCGGCACCGACTGGCTGAGTTACAACCGCTCGACACTGGACCCGGCGATTCGCACGGAGTGGGAAAAAGCCATCGCTGCTTTTTTCAAGACGCGCACCAAGCACGAGATCCTGCATGAAGGACGGCAACGCGGCATCAATGCCACGGTGATTGCCGAACCAGCCGATGTACTGGCCGACACGCATTTGCAGACACGCGCTTTCTGGCGACAGGAAGGCAAGAAAAGAATTCCTGGTCGTTTTGTTGAAGTGCATGTATCGCCTGCTGCTGCCACTGTGCCGGAGCGTGCTAGTACGCGCACCGGTCCACTGGCGGGTGTGCGGGTACTGGATTTTTCCTGGGCACTGGTGGGATCCATCACTACCAAAACGTTGGGTGATCTTGGTGCGGAAGTCATCAAGGTTGAGAGCCGCACGCGGCCATGCCTGACGCGACTCGATGTGCAAGTGTCGGTATCCAAAGCTGGCAATTTCGATGACAAGCCGTGGTTTGCACATCTGAACAGCTCCAAGCGCAGCCTGGCGCTGGACATGAAAAAGCCGGAGAGTCGCGAAGTTTTGAATCCGCTGATTCAATGGGCCGATGTGGTAGTTGAAAATTTTTCACCCGGCACCATGGCCAAACTGGGGCTCGACTATGCAAGCTTGAGCAAGCTCAATCCCGGCCTCGTCATGGTATCCGGCAGTGTCTATGGCCAGACCGGCCCGCTGGCGCAGGAGTGGGGCGTGGATGGCACGGGTGCGGCGCTGTCGGGGCGCACTTATCTCACCGGCTGGGCAGATCGCGATCCGGTGATTCCCGGCGCGGTGCCTTATGGCGATGTCATTGTGCCGTATGTAATGGCGGCGGCCGTGGCGGCAGCGCTGCAGCATCGTCGCATCACACAACGTGGCGCCTGCATCGATGCATCCATGTATGAAATCTGCGTGCAACAGATGTTTGCCGCGATTCTGCAGGCTCAGCAGGGCGAGCGGCCGCAACGTATGGGTAATCAGGACGTCGGCATTCTTCATCAAGGCGTGTATCCGGTCACGGGTGAGGATCGCTGGATCGCCATCAGCCTGTCCACGCATGCTGACTGGCAGCGACTATGCGAACTGGCTGCACTGCCGGAAGCGGTGACTGCCGATGCCCGTGATGTCGTGATTGCAGGCTGGACCATCAATCAGGAGGGCGCAGCACTGGTTGAGCTGTTGCAGGCAGCCGGTGTCGCTGCAGCTGAATTGCATGACATGGAAGACCTGTTTGAACGCGATCCACAATTGCGCGTACGCGGCAGCTTGCGCCCGATTGAACACGCCCTGCTGGGTGTGTTCGGCCACATCCGCACCCCTATCAGTTTTTCGCAGTGCGAGCCCGACATGTATCGCGCGCCTGGCATGGGGGAGCATTCGCACGTTATTGCCCGCGAGATTGCAGGGCTGGCCGAGTCACGCATCGCCGAGCTAGAGGCTCTGGGAGTGTTCCGATGAGCGAATCCACCGGCCAACGCAGTCGTAAGGATCTTGCCTGCACGGCGGACGCCACGGCGTTCCAGCGCAAGTTTGCTTCCGAACTGAAACAACGTGTTGTTGAACGCGGCGAGTCCTTTGTGGTGGCGCAGGCCGATACGCCGCATGAATTGTTTCATGCCATGGATATTCCGCTCATCACCAATCAGTGGTGGTCGGCATATATCTCGGCCAAGCAACTATCAACTAAATATTTCAAAGTGCTGGACGAGCAGGGTTATCCCGGCAACAGCTGCCGTTACTGTTCGCTGGGACTGGCCTGCACACTGGCCAACGATCCGGCGACAGCGCCGTGGGGTGGTTTGCCGCAGCCGGTGGCGCTGGTGGCGCGGCTTACCTGCGACTGCATTCAACACGTGTTCAGTCAGTGGGCTACGGCGCTGAAAACAGATTTCTTTCCGATGGAAGCGCCGGCCTGGACCCACAAGGATGTCGCATGGTTCGAGAAGTCACGTGAACAATGGGAGGAAGTCTTCGAGTCGGGGCGCATTGAATTGCTGGTGGCGGAAATGCGTGATCTGATTGCCTTGCTGGAACGCAAGACCGATCGCAAGTTCAGCATGGACAAACTGGCAGCGTTGATGGAACGCATCAACGAACAGGAAGGCTACATCGCCGAAGCCGCAGAGATGATCGGCGCGGCGCGGCCCTGTCCGGTGTCCATTGCCGATCAGATGCCCAACACCATGATCCCGCAATGGCATCGTGGTTCGGACTGGGCAGTCGCACATGCCAAACGGTTTCGTGATGAAGTGGCCGAACGCGTCAAGGCGGGTATTGGCGTCAGCAGTAATGAACGCATTCGACTGATGTGGATCGGCGCCGGCCTGTGGCATGACCCGGGTTTCTATAATGCGCTGGAAGAACGTCACGGCGCCGTGTTCGTCTGGTCGATGTACATGCCGTTTGCCGGACCGCAATACATTCGCGCCATGCATGGCAAGCCCTTGCACGCACTGGCGAGCCGCATCTGTTCGATGAATGAAGTGCTGCATCTGCCACCCTGGATGAATGGCTGGATGGTCAGTGAAGCTGAGCGCTGCGGCATTGACGCTGCCGTGATGCTGGTGCCACCTGACAGCCGGCTGTCACAAAGCGGCACCAAGCTGACCAAACTGGCGCTGGAAAAAGCCGGCGTGCCGACACTGGCGCTGGATGCCGATATGGTTGATGCCAAGGGCTGGAGTCATGAACAGATGGTCAATCATGTCTCTGACTTCTTGACCAGAGCAGGCCTGACATGATGTTGCGGGCGCTGCTGTGGCTGATGATGCTGGGTGCAGGCGTGGCGCAGGCAGCGACGACGCTGAACTATGCCACTCCCTATGGCCCCACGCATCCCTTCAGTCGCGCCGACAAGACCTGGATACGGTGGGTGGAGCAGCAATCGCAGGGTGACCTGAAGATTCAGCCGATCTGGTCGGGTGGTTTGATTTCCTCGGATCAGTCGATGATTGAACTGCGTCATGGAGTGGCTGACATTGGCCTGATCACCCCAATCTATGCGCGCGGTGGCACACATTTGTTGCGTGTGCAGACCGGCTTCTACGGCGGCGCCAAAACCTATGAACAGCAGGTGGCGTTATATCGTTGCCTGGCGGATTTCTCGCCACAGTACGCGCGGGAAGTGGAAGGTTTGAAGATTCTCGCCATCCAGGGCGGCACCTTGCCCGGCCTGCTGACCCGTGACCATGAAATCAAGACGCTGGATGACCTGCGTGGTCTGCGCATCCGCGTGCCGACGGAATTGCTGAGCGTCATGCGCGGCCTTGGCGCCGATCCGGTGAGTTCACCCATGAGCGAGGTGTATTCGGCGCTGGCCAAGGGCGTGCTGGATGGTGTGATTGCACCACAGGATACTTTCAGGTCGCTGCATTTTGCCGAAGTGGCGAAGTACTTCATTCGTCTTGAAGTGCCACGCGGCGCTTATCCGGCTCGGGCCATGGGCATGAAGCGCTGGTTGTCGTTGTCGGCGCAGCAGCGCGCCGTGCTGGATGCCTCGATCCCGGTCTGGGAAGCGGCCATGGCCGATGAGACACGTGCAGCAGTGGCTGCCGGTGAACAGGAAGGGGTGCGTCAAGGTCTGAAGTTCGCCTTGATTGCGCCGCAGGAGCAGCAGCGCTTTGATGAATTGTATGAAGCCGACGCCGAACGCAATGCGCGTTCGCTGGCGGGTTTTGATATCGACGGTACGGCAGTGTTCCTCAAGGCGCGTGCGATCGCTGCCGGCATTGCGCGGACCGGTCAGGTCACGTGCGGGGAGAAATGATGCAGCCACTTGCAGGCATACGAATTGCGGACTTCAGTCATGTGATGGCGGGACCCTATGCAACGCACTTGCTGCGACTGCTGGGCGCGGAAGTCATCAAGATTGAGGCGCCCGGACGCGGTGACGCCATGCGCAACTACGGCAGCGACCGTGCCTACGATGGCATGGCTCCAGCATTCATTGCCGTGAATGCCGGCAAGAAGTCGATGTCGCTGGATCTGAAAAATGCCGCATCGCTTGAAGCGGCGAAGCGACTGATTGCGCGTTCGGATGTAGTGGTGGAAAACTTCCGGCCGGGTGTAATGGCCAAGCTCGGCCTGGGCTACGAAGTGTGCAGAACGATCAGACCGGATATCGTGTATTGCTCGATATCGGGTTATGGTCAGGATGGGCCATTGCGTGACTGGCCTGCGATCGACAACATCGTGCAGGCGACCAGCGGCATGATGTTCCTGGGCGGTGATCCCGGTGATCCGCCCATGCGCGTAGGCTTTCCGGTGGTCGACACGTTGACCGGGCAGACCGCAGCGTTTGCCATACTTGCAGCGCTATTCAGACGCGAACGCAGCAAGCAAGGCGAGTACATTGATGTCGCCATGCTGGATGCAAGTATTTCCTTCATGGCGTCGGCGGTGGTGCCGTATCTGGTAACGGGACGTGCGATGGAGCGCACTGGCAACACAGGCTATAGCGGACAACCTACCTCGGCATTGTTCGAGGCAGGCGATGGCAAGCTTGTTTCTCTGGGTGTCGTACAGCAATCGCAATTTGAAGCCCTTGCGCGTCTGCTGGACAGGGCTGAGTGGTTGAATGACCCGCGTTTTGCCACGCCTGATCTGCGCCGCGAGCACACACCCGCCATTCAGTCGGCACTTGCACAAGCATTGAAACAGCGCAGTGCGGCTGAATGGGAAATACAGATGAGCGCAGCAGGTATTCCCTGCGGCATGGTGCGTGAAGTTGGCGAAGCGATATCACTGCCACACTTGCAGCAGCGTGATCTGAAAATTCCGCTGAGCATTGCCGGTCTGCCAAATCGGGAAGATGTCGAGATCGTGAATGCCGGTTTCCGTTTCAGGACAGATGGGCCGGGTGTAAGCAGTCCACCGCCAAGACATGGCGAGCATACGCAGGAGATACTCGAATGGCTCGGATTTGATGTCGCACAGCAACAAGCTGTACTCCACGGTAACACTGATCGGAAAACGCCAGCATGATCTCTCGGCTCTTCGGCACCTGGGTTAACCGTGGCATTTTTTTGAATATGTGGTAGAAGCCTCATCAGACAAATCAACAAGAACTGATCATGGGGAGTCAGAATATTTTGCGCCCGAATACGCACGTGACGATCCTGTTGTGTATCGCAGCAGCATTTTGTGAGGGCATTGATCTGCAGGCCGCCGGCGTGGCGGCCGCAGGCATCATTCCGGAATATGCACCGAGTCCGCAGCAACTGGGGTCATTCTTCAGCGCCAGCACCATGGGATTGTTTATCGGCGCCTTGCTGGGCGGTTGGTGGTCTGATTTTGTCGGCCGCAAACAGGTACTGATTGTATCCATCGCCGTTTTTGGTTTGTTCTCGCTGTTGTCCGCGCTGGCATGGGACATGTCATCGCTGACCTGGGCAAGGTTTCTGACGGGGCTGGGTCTGGGTGGAGCATTACCCAATCTTCTGGCACTGGTATCCGAGAGCAGTGCCGCGAATCGTCGCAGCGCCAATGTAGCCATGGTGTATGCGGGCACTCCATTGGGCGGCGCGTTGATCAGCCTGGTGGCGTATCTGAACGGCTCCAGCCAGTGGCGCATGATTTTTGTCATTGGCGGTGTGGTGCCCTTGTTGCTGGTGCCGCTGATGATGCGTTACATGCAGGAGTCGGACACCTTCACCCAGGCCAGGGCTGCCTCTGCTGGCAGGGACAAACCAGGTATCGTCTCGTTGTTCGCGGATGGACGCGGAGCATCCACCGTGTTGCTGTGGGTCAGCTTTTTTCTGGCGCTGTTGACGCTGTACTTGCTGCTCAACTGGTTGCCCACACTGTTGACGGGCAATGGACTGAATAAGCCGCAGGCAGCGTTTGCGCAAATTGGTTTCAATATTGGTGGTGCCGTTACCGCTTTGCTGATCGGGCGCCTGCTGGAGGGTTCACTGCGCATGCCCAGTGTAATTGGCGCATTTGTGGCTTTGCCTTTGCTGCTGTGGTGGTTGGCGCAAATGACCACCTCGGTAGCCTTGATGGTGGCAATCGTATTCCTGCTGGGCTGCGCCGTGCTGGCCGCACAAGCATTTCTGTATGCCACGGCCCCGGCATGCTATCCAACCGTGATCCGGGGACTGGGCGTGGGTCTGGCCGTGGCGATCGGACGCGTCGGCTCGATAGCCGGGCCTGAATATGGTGGCATGCTCAAGGCACAGGGCAAGAGCACGTCCGAATTGTTGCTCAGCCTGGTGCCCATCGCGGTGGTGGGCGGCATTTGCGCCATCGCACTGGCCTGGAGATTAAGGAAGCAGCCGAGTTGAACATTCGTCATCATCAACCGTAGAGGTCAGCGATTCATGAACACCAGAATGAGTGGTGCTGTTGCATTCCTGTTGATCATGTTCGCTGCATCTGCATTTGCCCAGGCGATAGCGCCGAAACTGGAGCTGGCGTTTGAGGCTGATGTGGACGTGGGTGCTCCGGAAGACGTCGGTTCAGTACCCGGTGGCACACGCCGACTGATACCGATCAATGGCGGTGCCTTCAGCGGGCCGCTGCTCAAGGGCAGGATCCTTCCGGGTGGTGCCGATCATCAATTGTTGCAGCCGGAGCAACGCTGGAAACTGCTGCGCCGCAGCTGCAATGGTTGAACCACACCTTGTTTGTGTGCGTGGGTGAGCGATATCCGAACAAGGTCGTTGTCCGTTTCTTCAAGGTGCTCTGACCCGTTGCTTCTACATGCAAAATAACCAGTCAACGCGGTGCGCTGAGTATCGCACGCGCTGCCGCGGCTCCCAGCTGCGCTGACTGCTGCGCCGTCACTCCCAGCGCGCGCAACAGGCCTGCAGCCATGCTCTGTGCAATAGTGATCGGAGAAGTCACTACACGCTCTTCAAGAGCGTGCCGCAGTGCGATGACGATGATGCCCATGACCAGCAACACACCTGATTCGAGGTCAACATTCTTGAAACGTCCAGACTTGATGCCTTCCTGCACCACGTCACGCAGACCGCGATTGATCGGCGCATCCAGCATCGTCGCACCGGCATTGAGCCGCCACAGCGCTTGTGCGCTGTCTCGATGTTCGACCGCAAAGCGCATGAACACACACAGGGCACGCGCCACAGCAGCCGCTGGGTCGGCAATCTGCGCGTTCGCCTGACTGACGGCCTGTTCGGCCTGGCGACGTACGGTACCGGCGATCTCTCGCGCAAACACATCCTTGTCCGGGAAGTGGTTGTAAAAACTGCCTTTTGCCACATCAGCCGCGGCCACGATCTCATCGACGCTGACACCATCCACATGACGCGCGGCGAATAACGTGCGGCCGGCTTCCAGCAGGGCAGTGCGGGTGCGGCTGCGCCGCCGGCCACTGGCAATGCCCGGTTCAATGTGAATATCACCAGCTGCAGCAGGTTTCGAGGAGCGTCGTTTGGCAGGCATACCTGATCCAAGTTGACTGACTAGTACAAAAATGACTAAATAGTCATGTTGACAATTTGAACACCACCGCTGTCGCGGTGCAAGCGGGAAATCACAATGAATCCACCTAGCCTAGCAAGCGTTGCCATCCAGGACGGTATTGCCGTCATCACCGTCAACAATCCGCCGGTCAACACCATAACTGCCGCAGTGCGCAGCGGACTGAATGCCGCGCTCGACGAACTGGCGGGTCTGTCCGGCATCAAGGCCGTAGTGCTGGCATGTGAGGGCAGCACTTTTTTTTCCGGAGCAGACATAGGTGAGTTTGCGGGTCCGCCACAGGAAGAGGCCTATCGTAATTTGTTTGCGCGTTTTGAGCAGTTACCGGTACCAGTGGTGGCGGCCATGTTTGGCACGGTGATGGGCGGTGGTCTGGAAATCACACTGGCCTGTCATTACCGTGTCGCAGCACCGGGTACGCGCTTCGGTTTACCGGAAGTGACGCTGGGGATCATCCCCGGCGCAGGCGGCACGCAGCGTATGCCGCGCCTGATCGGTGTGGAAAAGACGCTGGAATTCATCATTGGTGCGCGGCCGGTTGACGCTGCTACCGCGACTGAGTGGGGTTTTCTCGACGCAGTGATTGAAGGCGACTTGCGCCAGGGCGCCATTGCCTATGCGCAGCAGCTGGT
Organism: uncultured Pseudomonadota bacterium; assembly: GCA_963748005.1. Taxonomy (GTDB): domain Bacteria; phylum Pseudomonadota; class Gammaproteobacteria; order Steroidobacterales; family Steroidobacteraceae; genus CAILZL01. The sequence continues at coordinate 1,065,736 of CAVVHH010000003.1, read as the reverse complement.
TGCCTCGGGTAAAGGACCACGGCGCACCGGTGAGCGCAGTGTTGATCCTGCCACCTGCAGCGATGCCATCATCGAACGTCTGACTGCACAGGCGGCAAAACAGTACCCGAATCGCGTCGCGCCATTGACGGCGATCAAGGCGGTGCGTGCGGCGCTGACGCTGCCGTTCCAGCGGGGTCTTGTATATGAAACCGAGCTGGTCAATCAGGCCAAGCTCACGGTGGAATCCAGAGGCGCGGTGCACGCGTTCTTCGCAGAGCGCGAAACCCGCAAGATTCCCGGCTTGCCAGCCGATCTGAAAGCCCGTTCGATCAAGAAGGCAGGCGTCATTGGCGCCGGCACCATGGGTGGCGGTATTGCCATCTGTTTCGCCAATGCAGGGTTGCCGGTGACGGTGATCGATGCCACGCAGGAAGGTCTGGATCGCGGTCTTGCCAATGTGGGTCGCACTTATGAATCCATGGTCAAGCGTGGTCGCTTGACAGCCGCGGAAAAAGACCAGCGCATGGGCCTGATCACGGGCTCACTGGATTACGCTTCGCTCGGTGATGCCGATGTGGTGATTGAAGCCGTGTTCGAAAGCATGGATCTGAAAAAGCAGATCTTCGCCAGGCTTGACACCGTGACCAGGCCCGGTACTGTGCTGGCGAGCAACACCTCTACGCTGGACATCAACCAGATTGCAACTGCCACCTCACGTCCCGGTGATGTCATCGGCATGCACTTCTTCTCGCCGGCCAATGTCATGCCGCTGCTGGAAGTGGTGCGCACCGACAGCACCTCCGCTGAAACCATTCGTACCGTGATGGATCTGGCCAAACCGCTGCGCAAGACGCCGGTGCTGGCCAGGGTGTGTTACGGCTTTATCGGCAATCGCATGATGGAAGGTTATGCGCGTGAAGCCGAACGCATCGTGCTGGAAGGTGCCACACCGCGTCAGGTGGATTCGGCGCTGGAAGGTTGGGGCATGGCCATGGGTATTCTCGCCGTGTTCGACATGGCCGGTGTGGATGTCGGTACGAATGTGCACACCGCCAATGCCGACAAGTTTCCGCCTGACCCGACGTACTACCAGGCCGATTTTGCACTGGTGGAAGCGGGACGTCTCGGCCAGAAGAACGGCAAGGGTTATTACCGCTATGAAGCGGGTGATCGCACCCGTTACGATGATCCGGAAGCCATTGCCATTCTCCGCGCCCGCGCCGCCAGGCTGGGTATCGAACAGCGCGAACATTCGACGCAGGAGATCGTCGAGCGCTGCCTGTATCCGCTGCTCAATGAAGGCATCCGTATACTGGAAGAAGGCGTGGCGATTCGCGCCGGCGATGTCGATGTAGTGTGGACCGCGGGTTATGGGTTCCCGCGCTATCGCGGTGGCCCGATGTTCTATGCTGACACCATCGGTCTGAAGACCTTGCTGGATGGCATGCTCAAGTACCAGAAGCAGTTTGGCCCCATGCACTGGCAACCGGCGAAGTTGCTGGTGGAGTTGGTTGAGAAGGGCACGTCGCTGGCCGACTGGCAGAGCAGCCGTCAATGACATCAGTATCAGGAGCACTCATGAAACTCGACGAACTGATTGCGATTGATGTGCACACGCATGCCGAGGTTTCCTGTCGACAGGAACCGGACGAAGCGTGGAAGCCGTTTGAAGAAGCGGCTGGAAAGTACTTCAAAGCCGGCAAGCGCCCGACAATTGCCGAGACGGTTGCCTATTATCGTGAGCGCAAAATCGGTCTGGTTATGTTCACGGTCGATTCCGAGTTTCAGATAGGCGCGAAGCGCATCCCGAACGAGGAGGTCGCCGACGCGGCGCGCGCGAACAGCGACATGATGATCGCATTCGCCAGTATCGATCCACACAAGGGCAAGATGGGTGTGCGCGAAGCGCGCAAATTGATTGAAGCCGGCGTGATTCGCGGCTTCAAATTTCACCCCACCTGTCAGGGGTTCTTCCCCAACGACCGCCTTGCCTATCAATTGTATGAAGTGATTGCAGAGCACAAGCTGCCGGCCATTTTTCATAGCGGCCACTCGGGAATCGGCACAGGCATGCCGGGTGGCGGTGGGTTGAGACTGAAGTATTCAAATCCCGATCCATCTTGATGATGTTGCCGCCGACTTTCCGGACATGACAGTGATCATCGCGCACCCTTCCTGGCCGTGGCAGGACGAAGCGTTATCCGTGTGCATGCACAAGCCGAATGTATACATCGACCTGTCCGGCTGGTCGCCGAAGTATTTTCCGCCGCAACTCGTGCAATACGCCAACGGCCAGTTGAAGCATAAAATGCTGTTTGGCTCCGACTATCCTCTGATCACGCCCGACCGCTGGATCAAGGATTTTCAGGACGCGGGATTCAAGCCCGAAGTGCACGATCTGATCCTCAAGCAGAATGCCATCAAGGCGCTCAAGCTCGGTTGAGAGGCTGGTCTGATGATGACGCAACGTTCGCTGAGCTGGACACCGAGCAATTTTGATGTTGCGGTTGAACGCCGTCGTGATGGCACTATTTTTATCACGCCACGTGCGCAGCTATCGTCCTATCCGGTTCGCGTCACCGACAGACTGGAGTATTGGGCTGAGCGCGCGCCGGAACGTACCTTTGTGGCGCGTCGCGATGCAACGGGTGTTTGGCAGCGGCTCAGCTACACGGACGCGCTGGCACGCGTCCGAAGCATCGCAGCCGGATTAGCTACGCGACGACTGTCACCTGACCGACCCATTGTCATCCTGTCGGGCAACAGCATCGAGCACTTGTTGCTGGCGCTGGCGGCAATGTATGTGGGCATACCTTACATACCTGTGTCGCCAGCCTATTCGCAGGTGAGCAGTGATCTGGGCAAATTGCGTTACGTACTCAAATTGCTTACGCCGGGCCTGGTCGTGGCATTCGGCAGTTCGAAGTTTGAGCGCGCGATCAACGAGACAGTCGACCGCGACGTTGAGGTGATTGCCGATACATCGACCATCGCCGGCAGAGCTGCAATCACGCTACAGGCACTGGAAAATGAAGGTAGCGCGGAACAGGCCGAGAATGCACATGCCAGCGTGGGACCGGACACGATTGCGAAGTTCCTGCTCACATCAGGTTCGACGGGCCAGCCGAAAGCCGTCATCACCACACAGCGCATGTTATGCAGCAACCAGATCATGCTGCTGCAGGCTGTACCGTTCGTCGCCGACGAGCCGCCCGTAGTTGTCGACTGGTTGCCGTGGAATCACACCTATGGCGGCAGCCACAACGTGGGGTTGGTGCTGTTCAACGGTGGTTCGCTGTATATCGATGATGGCAAGCCGACGCCCGGTGCGTTCGAAACCACGGTGCTGAACCTCAAGGAAATATCGCCCACGGTTTATTTCAACGTTCCTAAAGGCTACGAACTGCTGGCGCAACGCATGGCCACGGATGTGGAACTGCGCAGCAGTTTCTTCCGCCGCCTGCGCGCCTGCTTCTTTGCCGGTGCCGGCCTGCCACAACACGTGTGGAATGCGCTGGACGAGCAGGCCATGATGAGCAGCAACACCCGCGTACCGATTCTGTCCGGCCTGGGTTCAACCGAGTGCTCGCCATCCGTGACGTTTACGACCCCGGCAAACGATCGCGCAGGCGTCATCGGCCTGCCTGCTGCGGGCAACGAACTCAAGCTCGCGCCCTGCGCAGATAAACTGGAATTGCGCGTGCGTGGACCCAATGTCACGCCCGGCTACTGGCGCCAGCCGGAGCTTACTACTGCAGCATTCGATGCAGAGGGGTACTACCGGCTAGGTGACGCGGTGCGGCTGTTGAATGATGCCGATCCGGCACAGGGTTTGTTGTTCGATGGACGCATTGCCGAAGACTTCAAACTCAGCACCGGTACCTGGGTGAGCGTCGGCCCGTTGCGCGCACACTTGCTGGCGGCGCTGGCGCCGCTGGTTCAGGACGTGGTGATTGCGGGCCTTAATCAGGACTACCTGAGCATTCTTGTTTTTCCGGAGTGGACGGCGTGCGCGGCCATCGCGAAATCGGGTGATATGAAGGCATTTGCGCATATCGCCGCAAATTCGGAGTTGCGCCGGGAAGTGCAACGGCGCTTGCGTGTATTCGGTGATCAGTATCCATCCAGTTCCATGTATGTGGAGCGCGCCCTGTTACTCACCGAACCGCCATCGCTCGATAAAGGCGAAATCACCGACAAAGGCTCGATCAACCAGCGCGCAGTATTGAATCACCGTGAGGCTCTGGTCGCCGATTTGTACGCACCCGACCCATCGCCGGCCGTGATTTCCATCCGCCGACTCAGCTGACATTTTTTCGGTTACGAAAGGCGCGTGGCGATACCCCGGAGGCTCTGGTGAAAAAGCGCGTGAAGTAAGCCGGATCGTCAAACCCCAGGTAATAACCGACTTCCGCAATCGACATGTTGGAGTAGAGCAGCAGTCGCTTGGCTTCAAGCAGCAGGCGATCCTGTACCAGTTGCAGTGGCGAGCGCTCGGTGACTTCGACACAGGCAGCACGCAGGCGTGAGGGCGAGACCTTCAGTGCGCGTGCATAGTCTTCCATGGGTTTGTTGGAATGAAAGTCGGTCTCGAGTAGTTGGCGAAAGCGTGCCACCAGTTCAGTCCGGCGCCCATTACCTGCGCGCCGGTCGCCGTGCTCGTGATGATCGAGGCGCAGCAATGCCACCAGGACAGCGAGCAACTGCGACTCGACGGCTGCTGCATGCCCCGGTGCCTGCCAGGCAAGTTCTGATGCCAGACGCTCGATACTCGTGCGCAACAGCTCGGCCTCACGGCTGGTTCGAGCAAATTCGTACACAGCAGGCGCCGCGAACAACGACTGGAATTCTGGTTCGCGCAGCAGTTGCTCGCGCAGAAAGGTCTCGGATACCGTGAGTACACTGCCAACGGTATCGTTGTCATATGCAAATGCATGGATGATGCGAGCCGGTACCAGGATTGTGCAGGGCGCACGGAAGCGCTGGATAAGCGACTCGGTGCGTACTTCTCCGCCGCCTGCGGTGATCAAGAAAACATGGTTCAGGTTGGCATGGGCATGTGGACGAATATTCCAATTATTCGGGCGACTGCGGTCGTCCAGCGCCTCGACGTGCAGAAAGTGTTCTGCCACCTCACGGGGTGGTTCACCGTACAAAAAAAGCTGGGAACGATCTGTTTCTGCATAACGAACACTGACACGGTGAGCAGTAATGGCTGGCACCAAGTATGGTCCGGGATGGTCAAAAAATCCAAGTTTTTGTCATCAAAGTCCATGGGCCAGATAGTGACTCATCAATAATCTGCGCTCTTCCGCGTGAAGCGATTAACTGCCGGCAACGATACGGGGGACGGGCCATGAAAACTCAAGTTGCCATCATTGGTGGCGGTCCATCCGGACTATTGCTGTCGCAACTGCTGCATAACGCCGGCATAAACAGCATCATCCTCGAACAACGCAGTCGCGCTTACGTGGAAGGACGCATTCGTGCCGGTGTGCTGGAACAGATCACCGTCGATCTGCTGGAGCGCGCCGGTGTGGCAGAACGCATGCGCCGCGAAGGGCTGCGGCACGATGGTTTCAGCATCGCCGTGGATGGCGAGCAGTTTCGTATCGACATGTACGAGCTCACCGGCGGTTCATCCGTGATGGTTTACGGCCAGACAGAGGTCACCAAGGATCTGATCGATGCGAATATCGCGCGCCACGGTGATCTGGTATGGGAAGCAGAACAGGTGGCGTTGCACGATCTCACCAGCGACCAGCCGTACGTTACATATGTGAAGGACGGCAAGCAGCACCAGATCCAGTGCGATTTCGTGGCCGGCTGCGATGGTTATCATGGCGTGAGCCGTACCTGCATTCCCGCCGACACTATCAAGGCCTTCGAGCGCGTTTATCCTTTCGGCTGGCTCGGCATACTGGCCGACGTTCCCCCTTGTACGCATGAACTGATCTATTCGAATCACGAGCGTGGCTTTGCGCTGGCCAGCATGCGCTCGGCAACACGCAGTCGCTACTATGTGCAATGCCCGATCGACGACAAACTCGAAGATTGGAGCGATGACAGGATCTGGGAGGAACTGGCCACTCGTCTGGGCTCTGGTGCTGCAGCGACCATGGCACGCGGTCCGGCGATCGAGAAGAGCATCGCACCGCTGCGCAGTTTCGTGGTGGAACCGATGCAATACGGGCGCCTGTTCCTGGCCGGTGATGCCGCGCACATCGTGCCGCCAACCGGCGCCAAGGGACTGAATCTGGCCGCGTCCGATGTGCACTACCTGTCGAATGGGTTGATCGACTTCTATCGACGCAGCGATGAAGTTGGCTTACGCACTTACTCGCAACACGCCCTGGCTCGTGTGTGGAAGGCCGAGCGGTTCTCGTGGTGGTTCACGAACCTCACCCACCGTTTTCCGGACGCCAGTGGTTTTGATCGGAAGATGCAAATTGCAGAGCTGGCGTACATCCGCAATTCGCGAGCTGCGCAGATTACGTTGGCGGAAAACTATGTGGGTCTACCGGTTTGAATTGATACCGATGCACCAGAGGCCACAATGCAATTCCAGATGACGCCCGGCTGGCTGCCGTTTTATCCAGACCCGTCCGCGCCGCGCTTCAAATTGCCTGCGGGTGCGGTCGATGCGCACTGTCATGTGTTTGGCCCCGGGGCACAATTTCCCTACGCGCCCGAACGCAAGTACACACCCTGCGATGCATCGAAGCACCAGCTGTTTGCACTGCGTGACCGGCTTGGGTTTGAGCGCAATGTGATCGTACAGGCGACGTGTCATGGCAGCGACAACAGTGCGCTCGTCGATGCGCTGGAACATTCAAATGGCAGGGCGCGTGGTGTAGCTACTGTCAAGCGAAGCGTCACTGACGCAGAGGTCAACAGGCTGCATCAGGCGGGAGTGCGCGGCACGCGCTTCAACTTCGTGAAACGACTGGTTGATTTCACGCCCCGGGACGAGTTGCTGGAAATCGCGCAGCGCATTGCACCATTGGGCTGGCATGTGGTGGTTTATTTCGAAGCAGTTGATCTGCCTGAGTTGTGGGACTTCTTCACGGCCTTGCCAACCATTGTGGTGGTCGATCATATGGGGCGACCTGATGTGACCAGGCCGGTCGATGGTGCGGAGTTCGAACTGTTCGTGCGCATGATGCGTGAGCACGAGAACATCTGGTCCAAGGTAAGCTGTCCCGAGCGCATGAGCGTTTCCGGTCCACCTGCGTTGCATGGCGAACAACACGCCTATCGGGATGTGGTGCCATTCGCACGACGGTTAGTGGAGACCTTTCCGGACCGGGTGCTGTGGGGTACGGATTGGCCGCATCCCAACCTGAAAGATCACATGCCCGATGATGGCTTGCTGGTGGACTGGATACCGCATATCGCGACCACAGCGGAGTTGCAGCACAAACTTCTGGTCCGTAATCCCATGCGTCTTTACTGGCCCGAAGCGAGCTGAGCCATGGCGCTCGATAAACCCTACAAAGATGTTCCGGGCACGACCATTTTCGATGCTGAACAGTCGCGCATGGGTTACCACCTGAACCAGTTCTGCATGTCGTTGATGAAGGCGGACAATCGTGAGCGTTTCAAAGCCAACGAACGTGCCTATCTGGATGAGTGGCCCATGACTGAGGAGCAGAAGCAGGCGGTGCTGGCGCGCGATCTCAATCGATGCATCGCGCTGGGCGGCAATATCTATTTTCTCGCCAAGATCGGCGCGACTGATGGCAGGAGTTACCAGTACATGGCAGCCAGCATGACCGGCGTGTCACAGGAAGAATACGCGCAGATGATGCTGCACGGCGGGCGCTCACCGGAAGGTAATCGCTACCTCGGGGAAAAGAAATAGTGGCCAGGATCACAGCAAGCGTCTACACCTCGCATGTGCCGGCCATCGGCGCAGCACTGGATCTGGGCAAAGACAACGAGCCTTACTGGCAGCCGGTATTCAAGGGGTATGAGTCCTCAAAAGCCTGGATGAAGGACCATCCTCCCGATGTCATCTTTCTCGTCTATAACGATCATGCGACCGCCTTCAGCCTGGAAATGATTCCGACATTCGCCATTGGGTGTGCCGCCGAGTTCAAACCCGCCGACGAAGGTTGGGGAGCGCGACCGGTTCCAGTCGTAAAAGGACATCCGCAACTCGCCGCACATATTGCGCAGTCGGTGATTCAGGACGATTTCGATCTGACCATCGTCAACAGGATGGATGTGGATCATGGGCTGACAGTGCCGCTCAGCCTGATGTTCGGTCAGCCACCGGCATGGCCGTGTCCAGTGATTCCGTTTGCCGTCAATGTGGTTCAATATCCCGTACCATCGGGGCGGCGTTGCTACCTGCTTGGCCGGGCCATTCGCAAGGCGGTGGAATCTTTCGACGAACCGCTGAAGGTGCAGATCTGGGGCACGGGCGGCATGAGTCATCAATTGCAGGGGCCACGTGCTGGTTTGATCAACCAGCCATGGGATAATACCTTTCTGGACCAGTTGATCGCCGATCCGGAGCAGCTGTCAAACATGCCCCACATCGACTATGTGCGAGAGGCAGGTTCGGAGGGCATTGAGCTGGTAATGTGGCTCATCGGCCGCGGCGCCATGAGTGATCGACCACCGCATCTTGTGCATCGTTTTTACCATGTGCCTGCGTCGAATACGGCAGTGGGTCATCTGATTCTGGAGAACAATTGATGAGCAGCAATATCAAGGTGGCACTGGCAGGCGCGGGTGCATTCGGTATCAAGCATCTGGACGCCATCAAGCTGATTCCCGATGTTGAAGTGGTGTCTTTGGTTAGTCGCGAGCTTGATAAGACCAAAGAGGTGGCCAGGAAGTACGGTATCGGGCACGCGACGACTGACCTTGCCGACAGTCTGGCACTGAAGGAAGTTGATGCCGTCATCCTGTGCACACCGACTCAGATGCATGCGGCGCAGACAATGACATGCCTCAAAGCGGGTAAGCATGTGCAGGTGGAGATCCCTCTGGCTGACAGTCTCAAGGATGCTGAGGCGGTAGTTGCGTTGCAGAAACAAACCGGTCTGGTCGCAATGTGCGGTCACACCCGTCGCTTCAATCCCAGCCACCAGTTTGTACACCGGAAGATCAAGGCAGGGGAAATCAAGGTCCAGCAGATGGATGTGCAGACCTATTTTTTCCGCCGCACCAACATGAATGCGCTCGGTCAGCCACGCAGCTGGACGGATCATCTGTTGTGGCATCACGCCGCGCACACCGTCGATCTGTTTGCCTATCAGGCCGGCGGTGAGATCGTACAGGCGCATGCCATCCAGGGACCGATCCACCCGACGCTGGGTATAGCCATGGATATGTCCATTCAACTGAAAGCCAGCACCGGCGCGATCTGCACGCTCAGTCTCTCGTTCAACAACGACGGACCGCTCGGCACGTTCTTCCGCTACATCTGCGACAACGGCACCTACATCGCCCGCTACGATGACCTGGTCAACGGCAAGGAAGAGAAGATTGATGTATCGAAGGTCGATGTATCGATGAACGGTATCGAGCTGCAGGATCGGGAATTCTTCGCGGCGATTCGCGAGGGCCGCGAACCGAACGCCAGTGTCGCGCAAGTCCTGCCGTGTTATCGCACGTTGCACCAGCTTGAGCAGCAACTGACAACCGGCTGATGGGCTCGATCATGCAGCAGCGAAATATGGGCCCGCTGACGGTGTCAGCGCTCGGGCTGGGTTGCATGAATCTGAGTCACGCTTACGACGAGCCGCCGTCTTTTGAATCTGCCAGAAACCTGCTGCTCAGTGCGCTCGATCAGGGCGTGACGCACTTTGATACGGCGGCGCTGTATGGGTTTGGCGCCAACGAGGAACTTATCGGCGCAGTGTTATCGCCGCATCGTGCCAAGTTTACATTGGCCAGCAAGGGTGGCTTGCACGGTGATGATGGCAAGCGCGTCATTGATGGCCGGCCCGCGACCATCAAGGCGAACTGTGAGAGAAGTCTGAAACGGCTGCGCACCGACGTGATTGATCTTTATTATCTGCACCGTTGGGACAAGAAAATTCCGATCGAGGAGAGCATGGGCGCCATGGCGGAGTTGGTGCATGAAGGCAAGGTGCGTGCTATCGGACTTTCTGAAGTCTCTGCACAAACACTGCTGCGGGCGCATGCAGTGCATCCAGTCTCTGCCGTCCAGAATGAATACTCGCTGTGGACGCGCAATCCGGAGCTTGGGATGCTGCAGGCGTGTCGTGAAATCGGCGCGAGTCTTGTGGCGTTCAGTCCGATTGCTCGCGGCTGGCTGACCGGAAAGTTGCAGGGTGTCGATCATTTTGGCGCCAAGGACCTGCGCCGCACGATGCCGCGTTTCCAGCCTGATTATTTCAAAGCAAACCTGCCAGTGCTCGCTGAATACCTGGAATTCGCACGAACGCTCGCCTGCATGCCGGCACAGCTTGCGTTGGCGTGGCTGCTTGCGCAAGGGAACCATGTGGTCGCTATTCCGGGCACCCGCAACATCGAGCATCTCAAGGAAAATCTCGGGGCAGACAAGATTCAACTTTTGGCGGCAACACTGGCACGCCTCGATGCGCTGTTCAAACCGGGCCGCGTCGCCGGCCATCGGTATTCGCTGGCAACACAACTGGAAATCGATACAGAAGACTATCCAGCTGCGCAGTCTTGAGAGTTGGCGAAATCCTGGTAATAACACTGGTTGTTTGTTTTGACGAATGACTGGCACGGTATCGTTGATTGCCTTGCAGTACTGGTACCGACAGTCAGCTAAAGTTCATCCAAGCTGCACGCCGTCGTAACGATTGCCCTACATGCTTCCACCGCCCGCCGATGTGCGGGAGCTGCCAAAGCCTTTGCCAAGGTAGCGCTACGGGGTCGCTGTCAGTATCTGCGGGTTGTCGAGCTGACAGCGGCCCCTTGGCGCGTTAGATAGGCTTACTTCCTTGGAAGCTGTGGCTCAGGTCCGCAAACTTCAGGCGGCTTTCCATCCTTAGATGCTCCATGCTCAGCTTCCCAGCGACTCACACAGCGCTTCCAACTCCAGATGCGCTTATTCACTTCAGTGATCTTGTCTAACTCTTCTTGTGATTCTGCGGAAGCAATGGCTGGGAAAGCCGATGAAGCCAGCGAGAAGAGGAGTGTTGAGCAAACGAGGGTTTTCAGCATGGGGAGAAAGTAAGCAGTTGATACGAAATCCTTAACGACATGTTGCAGCGCAACTTGAATGAACCTTTTATTGCAGCTTATGTGTTAAGTCTCGCGCCTCGATTTGCTATCTTCCGCTGGGGCTTTAGCAGGCCGTTGAAAATCTCCCCTTCAAATTCAGCCTGAAATAGACTTCACGGGACGATGGTTTTTGGTGAAGGGGTAGTTGATGCGCGGCTCGGATGTGATGCAAGAGGCGTTGTTTACCACGGTACATCTGGACCGGTATGTGCCTGCGGATCATCCGTTGCGAGCGATGCGCAGGCTGTTTGATGACGCCCTGCGCAAACTGAATGGGCTGTTCGAGTCGATCTACGCAGATATTGGACGGGAGTCAATTGCCCCGGAGAAGCTGCTGCGGGCGCAGCTGCTGCAAGTGCTGTACAGCATCCGCAGCGAGCGGCAGTTGGTGGAGCAACTGAATTACAACCTGCTATTCCGCTGGTTTGTCGGGCTGGCCATTGACGATGCGGTGTGGAACCACTCGACCTTCAGCAAGAACCGGGATCGGCTATTGGAGCACGAGGTGATTCCAGAACTATTTGCCGAGGTGGTCAAGCTGGCGGGCCAGCGGGACTTGTTATCCACCGAACACTTCAGCGTGGATGGTACCTTGATCCAGGCCTGGGCCTCGCAGAAGAGCTTTGTGCGCAAGGATGGCAGTGATGAACCCCCTGCGGGCGGCGGTCGCAATGCCGAGCGGGATTTTCACGGCCAATCACGCAGTAATGACACCCATCAATCCCGCACCGACCCCGACAGCCGCACTGCCAAAAAGAGCCGTGGCGGCGAAGCCAAGCTGGCCTTTCTCGGCCACAGCGTGATGGAGAATCGCCACGGCCTGATCGTCCGCGCCCAGGTCAGTGCGGCGCACGGCACTGCTGAGCGTGATACGGCGCTGGCGTTACTGGCCAGCCTGCCGGGACAGCGGCGCAAGACCGTCGGTGCTGACAAGCTGTACGACACCAAAGACTTCATCCGCGAGTGTCGCGCCCTGAACATCACGCCGCACGTCGCCTGCAATGACAAACGACCCGGTGGCTCGCAACTCGATGAGCGCACCACCCGCCATGACAGCTATAAAGTCAGCCAACGTCTGCGCAAGCGGATCGAAGAAACCTTTGGCTGGGGCAAGACCATTGGCTTGATCCGGCAGGTGAAAGTCAGAGGACTCGACAAGGTGAACCTGATTTACCAGTTCACGTGTATGGGCTGGAACCTGGTGCGGATGCGGAATCTGATGGGAGCGAGCGCATGATGCAGAGGCAGCAGCGGCTTGAATCGATCGGCACGCAAGAACTGACACCGATGCAACCCGAAATCCACTGAAGAATGCAGCTCGAAATCACACCACCGACAATCACAGCCCAATTTTCAACAGCCTGCTAGGGTCGGTTTGATTGCTTTGAGCAAATGATGAAAACCACATCTGAGTTCGCAGAAATATTCAACGTCACGCCGAAGTGCGTACGGGACTGGATTGCCGATGGTCTGCCTGTTGTGAAGGCTGGCAAACGTGGCGCCGGCAATGAATCGCACATTGACCTGGAGGCCGGTGTCCGCTGGTACTTCGAAGCCGACCGGCAACTGTTAGAGCTGAATCAGCAGCGCGCCCGCTTAGCCAAGGAGCAGGCCGACAAGACCGCAATGGACAACACCGTCAAGCGCGGCGAGTTGCTTTCGGTGCGTACTGTCGAGATCGAGATCGGGCGAATGTTCTCCAGCATGCGCGCCAAGCTGCTGGGGTTGCCGACAAAATTAGCACCGCGAGTTGCACGTGAGAAAACGCCTGCCCGCTGTCTCGACTTGATGACAACAGAAATTCACGCCTGCTTGACTGAACTCAGCGAGTACCGCCCCGGCGACGAACCGCAGGACGATGAGGAACCCACGTGACCGCGATCAATTTTTGCTTTGACCAAGATCGCGCCTATATCGCCACGGATTCAATGGTGAGTATTAAGGGTTCGGATAGCCCGGCTGGATCTACCGCTAAAGCGTGGTCACTACCGCATCTGGGATTGGTCGTGGCCGGTGCCGGTCCACAGTCCGTAATGCTCGCCTGGTTGGTCAAGCTAATTAGCTGCACCGATGAACTCGATGTGCTGGATCTGGACATCGTGGCTAGCGAATACTTGCGGGACGTTTGGAACAAGTATGGCGCTGGTCATTCAACGACTATTTTTCACTTCGGGATTGAACGGGCGACTCAGGCTGTTGCTGTGTTTCAGTATGCAAGCCAGTACAGTTTTGCATCACAACGCTACCCGGAAGCCGGAGCCTACGCCTTCCCGTCAATTAGCGAGCCTGCATCCGAATCCAGCGAATGGACAACAGAGGCGGAACACCCGGCCGAAGCGGAACCGCCACAGATAGAAGCAGGCCCAACAATCGAGTGGTCATGGCACGACCGCACGCGCGCTGTAATTGGTGCCCTGTCGATTCAGCAGCAGCGACATCCTGCGAGTATTGGTGGTCGCATTCACATCACCGAATCGACCACAGGGCTAGTGCGGCAACTTTCCCTGGGCGAGATACCGCTCGAATGAGCGAAGCCTACCGCACAGCACTGCAGAGCCTGGCCGCCATCAGGGCGCGACTCGCTGATCTGTCGCTGTCTGCGTCTGATCGCGAGTCGGCATTGGCCGAATTCGACGCGGTGCTGGACACGCTGAGTCGCGCCGAACACCGCACCGACAAAATGGCACTGGCACGCCGCGTTCAAAGGATCGATGAGCAATTGAAGGATCGTTCTCCCGGCGAGCGTAACGCCATCGTCATGGAGCGGCTGGGTATCACCTCGAAGTCATGGTTATGGGAACTGCGCCAAGTTCGGTTAACCCCGAACGGCAACGCGGTCTAATTCAATCATGGAACAACCAAGAACCACGAAGCTGATCGACGCGCTGCGGGCATTACAAGCCGAACAGTCGCGCAGGTTTGCGGCACGGGAAGCGCGGATCAACAACGTCTGGGCTGCTGCCCGGAAACACATAGAGGCAAAAAGACATGTTCGGAATTGACAAGGCCCCCGACGACGCCAGCAAGCTGTCGGATCGTCTGCAGAAGCTGACCAAACAAGAAGGCTTCTACAAGTTTCGTGGCGACGTTCAGGCACGCCGCGAATGGATACAAGCTCGGCAGATGCAGATTGGTGGTGCCGTGGGATTCGAGGCACCCGCACGATTGGAAGCATTTGCCCGTGGCCCTGCTGCGGTGCAGGCACTCGATACGGAAATTAAGGACCTGGATTTCTAGCTGCAGTTTCTGGATCGTGTGGAACAGCTCGCAGTTGCGGGTGCTGAGGAACTGCACATCACCGAAACCAAGAAGGCCATGCCTGGCGCACGTAAGCGCCTGCCTGGCGAAGTTGAGGAAGTGACTGCCGCCCTTGCCCGGCTCGATGCCGCACTACTGAAAGTAAACACTTCTCTTGGCATCCTGGGCGAGTATCAGAACTGTGGCATGGCCTATCCGCTGAGCGATGAGGAATTGGGCAATCTGCTGCAGGCCCGTGAAGAAGTGTGGAAGGTCAGGACGATAGCTGTTCTTGGGTTTCCCATGCCGACTGATGATGCTTCTTTGCGCCAGCGAGTGAAGGCATTCCCGCTGATGTTCGAGATCAAGGCGGCCGGCCCGCATGCTCCCTTCACACACGCGATCCGCACCGGGCCGAAGCTGGCCAGTGCATTCCCGCAGTCGAATTAGATTCTCTGAGGTTTTAGTTGGACAGTCACCTCACGTCAGCAAGCAACGCCAACAGCCGCCGGCAACCCTCCTGGTGCGCGGTGGCCGCAAGAAAAGCCATGCGTGAAAGGCATCGCAGCGTGAACCACGTGGACACGTTGGCCCCTCGACCCTATGCGGCAATCGTGCCGGTTACATCATAGGAGCACGGGGCATCTTCCTAACAGGAACACCGACATGATTAACCGATTAATGCACCTTGCACTACTTGCCGATGTGCTGGCTGTTGCGCTGTTTGTGGTGGTGCTGTGGCTTCACTGATGCACCGCGCACAAGCGCTATTCACCGCTCCCGAGCTCCCCAGACCATGCGATCGATGCCGGCACGCGGCCAGATGCGCGGCAGAAAAATTGGCGTGCGCTGCATTCTCATTGTTCAGTAATGGTGGTAGTCCGGCACGGTGGGCACTGGCGCCACGACAGCCTAGCCGTGTAATTTACGCGAGCTTGCTGGAACGCAAGGGCTGAGCCTTCACCGCACGCTCTACCGTCCGGGGTTTTGCGCCGACTTTTAGGGCGGCGATCTTGGCTGATTTGCCCTTGTCATCCCCGTTAGCGCCGATCGGCGCTAACGGGGAACTAGCCCTATTTCCCTGATTAAGGGATTGAATCTGCCTTTCTGTTGCCCGACTGGACTCCACCTCTGCCAGACGGGCGGCAGCTAAGGAGATTGAAGCTAGGCAGCACGGGCTAAATCTGGCGTCCACTTATGTTGTTTGGCCGCCGACCTGAACCGCAGATTGATCTTTGGCACTTCGGGGCGTGATTCTGTCTTGTGCACAATATCCGCAATCTTCGCCTGGGGTGCGTGATTGAACTTCACCATGTTCAAAAACAATAGTCGTACGGCGCGGTCTGCTTGCTTGGGCGCTCTTGGGCGCTTTTCCCATAGCCGGACGGTTTGTTCTTCGACACCGAGCAGCTCTGCAAATTGCGGCTGCGTCAGCTCCATGAACTTGCGAATGAACCGCACTTCAGGACCGGTCAAGTGCTTGCGCTCCACAACAGCAGTACACGCAATAGCAAAGTGCAATCCTTCAACGTCCCGAATGGCTACAGCCTTACCGTTTGGCGTAGCAATTTCCTTGTAGCCGTTTTCAAGGTACACATTCGGCAATCCGCTTTCTTTGTAGTGATACATGATTTCTACTCCAACGCAATTACGGTAATGACTTCCAAGTAAGGTGGCTTTTCGGGAATCTCTACCACCACTCTAATTAGCTCACCACCAGCTTTTGCCTCTACATTGCATCGCCACTGACCGGACTTCATGTCACGGTATGGTCCTTCCGTGATGCTGCCACGTTGCAGGCAACGAACGACCTGCAAAACGTCAACACCACGTTTGCGCATCTGGACTCGCGCATGGTGAATCAGCAGCACATTTTGCGAATCTGCTGCTCGTGCCCTGATCGTTTTGAGCGCTTCCGACTGCTTCACTCTACGCCTTCCTGATACGGCAGACCGTTAAATTTTATCGGTTTGTATCTTCCGAACTCAAGCGAAATTGAGCACAGTCTGGCAGTAATGAGACGCCGAGAGTGGTTCCGACGGTCCAAAATGCCCCAGCATTGCACCCGGTCCACTTGCGCCAGACCAAAAAAAGCCCCGGACTAAGCCGGGGCAATTAAGAGGTTTTTGGGGACAAATACCTCAAGAGGATTTGCGGGGGAGGCAAACACCTCATTTGCGATACTACGGCAATGTGGCGTTCGGTGCGCCGAGGTTACGAGAACTTCATCTGCCGCTGTGTTGGACCGGAGCACTACCGCCGACCAAAAAAAGCCCCACCGGGGGCGGGGCTTCAAGAATTCACACCGGGGCAGATAAAACCCAGAGCTAAGCTCGCGACTCAGCCGCACGCCGCGTTTTCCATCCTTGCCTGGCGGCCTGCGCTCGCCACTCTCGCGTTTTGTCTTTGAAGTACGTGTTTTCACCCGCCTTGGTTAGCGCCATTCCCTTTTCCATTTTCTCAGCGAGAACGGCAAAACTTTCATCATCCAACGACTTCACCAGCGGCATAAACGCCTGCAAGTAGTAATCGAGCGCAGAGAAGAATCCGACCACTTGGCCGCGAAGCTCAGTGTTTTTTGGTTGGTGGGGCAGCATATCCAGAACGACATGCTGCAAATATCCGCCGCCGTATGTGCCTTCCGTCTTGACTCTCTCACGCAGGAATTTCAAGAAGGCGATAGCTGCTGCGCTGCCAGCATTGCAACCGCCCGTATAACTACCCGTCTTGGCATTCGCGGGCAACCCCCACCGGCTGAACTTCTTGCCATTGCTGGGATTGGCACCCATGAATCGAAGCTGGTTGATGAGTTCTCGGTACCGGTCTTGCTTGGCCTGTTCGCGTGGCTTCGCAGTGGTGACTTTGCGGGATTGGGGATTCTTGGACATGATTGCTGTACCTCTATTGCGTGTTTAAGGGCGACGCAGGGAAGGGCAACAACAATCTGGGAGGCATTTGGGAGACACTATACTTTCAGATGATCGTAAGTCATTGAAATATGGCGCTCCCAACGAGAGGGAAACGCCGAACCATTCTACACGCTGCCAAGTCGTTGACGTTACACGGGAATACTCACGGGCGCATCTTTTTACTGGCTGCGCGGTGAAGCAGTTTGGTTCACCGAAAGAGCCTTTATGCCCCGTCCACAGCTGCGTGCTGGCGTCTATTACTACAGAGCCAAACTGCCTGCCGACATCCGTAAGCGTGCTGGTAGGTCACACCTACAGGTTTCCCTTAGGACCAAGCATCCAGAGCTAGCCCAGGTACTGGTGCACGAACTGGCCGCCCTACAGTTGCGGCTGTGGCGCACCATCCGCCAAGATATTCGGATGACTGAAAACCAAATAAACGCACTTGTAGCGCACCACGTGAAGGCCTTCTGGGAGAACCGGGAGGGTGACCTAATGAACTTGGGGCCTTTCAGTGACGAAGAGGCGCAGGAGCGCCGGGAGCGTGTCTCCGGGATGCTTGCACAAGTGGAGGATGACTTCGCCGCCTGTCGGCTTGACGCTGTGGACTGGCTGGCAAGGGAATTGGCTGGGGACTTGGGCATCAAGATTGACGTAGATAGTGAAGCCTACAACCGGCTGCGCTACCGACTGCTCAAGGCTCAAGTTGAGCTATTCAGGCAGGACGCATCGGAGCTGCTGCCGTCGATGCCTCGCACGAAGGTCGCCAGCCAGCCGCCACCATCGCCGCCAGAACCGCAGGACACCAGCCCCAAGCTCTCCGCCTTGGTGTCTGACTTCTTCGCCTATCGTGATGCGAAGGAGCCCTTCAGGCCAAACACACGGCTCGAAGTCGTTGCTGTGTTGGCTACGATGGTCAATCTATTGGATGACAGGCCCTTCGCCAGCATCCGCAACAAGGACGCGCAAGATTACGCTTTGAAAGTCTCCCAGCTCCCGAAGCGCTGGCGTCAGGTCTACAAGGGCAAAACCGCCTCCGAAGTGCTGGAGCTGGTGAAGGGACAGGATGTTGAGCGCATCGCGCCTGCAACCTTCAACAAGGAAACCGGGCTGGTTAAAGCCTTCTGGACGTGGGCTTGTCTGCGCGAAGAAAGAAACAACAACCCTATGAAGGCGTTTAAGCCGCTGGACGTGGGCAACGTGAAGGGTAAGCGGCACCCATTCAGTGATGCTGAGCTGTTACAGCTTGCCCCAACCATCGAAGCGCAACGAGATACACGCCCTGACCGTTACTGGATACCCACATTGCTGGCCTACACAGGGGCACGCCTTGAGGAAATAGCGCAGCTACGCACACAAGACGTGGCAGTAGAGGCAGGCGTGGTGTGCATCCATATCTTGAATGATGCTGGATCGGTGAAAGGTGGGGAGGGTAGTGCATCCGAGCGCATTGTCCCCGTGCATTCCGCTGTGTTGGCGAAAGGCTTCCTTGAGTTCGTCAAGGGTAGGCCCGTGGGTCGCTTGTGGTTCGACGAAGACAAGGGAAAGTATGGCGGGGCGGTGTCAACGTGGTTCGGGCGTCAACTCACTGAGTTGGGCGTGGAGAATCGCAGCAAGAAAGGCTTGCACTCCTTCCGTCACACCATGCGTGACAAGCTGGTGCGGGCGGGTGTTGATCCGATTACACGTAGGGAAATTCTTGGGCATTCCCATGAAGACGTTGAGGATGCCGTCTATGGTGACCCTACGGGTATCCTTGAGAGGAAGGCAGCGATTGAGAAGGTGACGTTGCCGGTGTGAGTCTGTGACGTAGGGCTGTGGATTTACTACAATTGACGCTTTAGGATTGTCACGGAGACGACCATAACGACAATCGGCAAGGAGTAGACATGGTAGACGAATCAGCAAACGACGAGAACGGCGCACGTGTTTGGAAGCTGGCGACAGGTTTGGCTTCTATCGTTGCAGCGCTCGCAGTGGTGTGGGGCTATATGCAATCGCAGCAGGTGGCGCGGCTGCAAGGTAATCTGCAAGCCCTTGCCACGGAAGCAGACACAAAAATCAAGGCGCTGACTGACGAAGCGAATACAAAGCTCCAAGCTCTCTCAAAGCCTGACCTGCCGATCACTGCCAGATTCGGTAAGCCACTCTTGAGTAATGACCTGATGGCGACCTTCAGAAACAACTCAGCGACGGCGCTTGAGGTTGCTGCTGTCTTCACCAGCCCGGCTACAGGCCAAACTAAGCAGGTAACAATCGTCATCCCCGCGAATGGTGAGAAGACGATACTCAAGGGCGATGGCTGGGAGTTCGCAGCCGGGCAGACGATCAAACTGTCAAACAACGATTACAGGACGATTACTTTCACCGTGCCGCAGTGAAGCCGCATGGCGAAACTCAGCTATCAGATTGACAATCCCCATACACGACCTTGGGCGCTCAATATTGGTCTGTTGATCGTAAACTGTAGCGCGCTTGAGATGGAACTCGTGGCGTGGCTTGTGCAGCTTTCGGAGCGCGTAGTAACCGATGCCAAACTTCAGAAAACGATAAGCCTAGGCTTCACTCAGAAGCACCGAAGTGTTACTAGGCTTGTGAAAGAGAGGGCAAGCTCCGATACGTGGAGAAAAGACGCCGAGGCACTCTGGGCGACGGCGCTGGATGTTATGGCTACAAGGAATCACGTCGCGCATAACCCCGTGATGTTTGGCTGGCATGGTAAAGAGAGAGGGCGGCCTGATTTTGTTTTCGTACCGGTGACTGGAAGCGCGAGAAAGCGCAAGGCAGCTGAACTTAACCTCAAAGAACTTGCGTCCTATGTAAATCAGGCTGCGAGTTTGGTTCCTAAGTTGGAGTTACTGCGTAAAAGCTGGTGCGCTCTAAGGGACGAGGGCAAAGTGCCGCCACTTGTAAAGCCGTTGACTATCTTGCAGCGTGTTCAGCGCCGCTTTCTGGTTGCACATTGGATAGCAAAAGAGAGGATGAAGGAGCGTAGTGGCAAATGAGCGGACTGAGTCACTGAGATTTTTGCCCAACACTGCCTCAATTGCCAAAAGCTCCACATCACCGGTACCGATGTCTGTGTTTGGACGGATACCGGAGGGGGTTAGCTAGAAAGCTGTCTATGCTGCCTCAGTCCTCAGCTGTGCCCTTAGCTGCCTTCAGCCTGACTCGTAAGTCCGTGTCAGCGGCAGCCAGTACCTCCCTCAGGTTCCCATTGCGCAAACTAAGGCCACCATCCGCTGTCCTTGACACCCGCACACCACCCAACAGCTCCCGCTCCATCTGATCCGGCGCGAGCAGCTGTCCGTCATCCTTGAGTAGCTTGCTGGTCCCGGGCGCTTGCTCGATTGGCGCGCCTTCCACATGCGTCTGTCCGCTCCGTGCGACCGACTCCCACAGCCCCCAAGTCATGTGCGACTCCTCTGTGCAGCGCGGATGACATAGTCGGCGGCAATGGTGGAATGGTTCCAAGCGTCGTATACGGCCTCTCGCCACATTGGGCGACCGTCGGAGGTGGGCTTGGGTGACATCCAAGCGGCAGTCTCAAGGGCAGCCAATGCCTCCTGTAGTGCAACGATGCCTGCCCTGAGCTTCACCTTAGCCTGCTGCATGTCTTGCTGATGTGTGTTCATTGGGTTTCCCCTTGAGTGGTCTGAATGGTGATGCCGTGTTGAGGCTCAAGCCACGCCTGCACCTCACGCAGTGGCAGCGGTGCCCAATCGTGTGGCACTTCAGCGAGCACGTAGCGCGGCGCTACGTCTGCCGTGAAGTCAAACGCTCCGTAGAGCGCAACGGCAGGGCCTCCGATATTGCTAGGCCAGACCTGGCGGTAACCTGGGGGCAGCTTCTTGAGTGGCCCACGTACCCACACCATCCACGGAGCTAGCAGCTTGGTGCCGCCTGCACGTGAGCGGTTGCGGTTCTCGGTGATGTTCTGTGTGTCGGGGAGGATGAAGGCTGGTAAGCCCGATGGAATCTTGATCGTCGTTGTCATGTTGATACTCGTTAGGAAAAGTGCGCGGTGTGTACTGCATGGCTGCAGGACACTCAAAGCCGCCGCGCTTCGGCTCATCCCTCAGAGGGTCGTTAAGGTCTATCGAAGGGTGAGGCGGGGTTAGCCAATACCGTAACGCAACTTCAGGACACGCTCAGCCGTAAGCTTTGCTTCTACGTCAAGCTGAGCCTTGCGCAACGCCTCAGCGCGCTCACGATTGCCTTGGGTGAATTCAAACTCGATGGCATCGGCTTCCACGTTCATCCGCTGGCGTGTATTTGCTTGGCGGTCGCGTTCGGCAATTGACTGCAGCGTACGATTCGAGACGTCCAGTTCCTCCGCGAGGCTCGCCAACTCATTCTCAAAGTTTTGCCGTAGGTGGCCCGTGACGTGTTGGTGAGCATTCCCGACGCGGTCGAAGCTCTGGCGAGCGAGCTGGTCTTTAATCCACGTCGCACGCTGGGTGACTGCTGCAATCGTGTTGTTAATCGTTGCGCGAGTAATGCCCGTGTTGGCACGCTCGGCAGCGATAACGTCAGCGTCACCTTCACTCAGCACAGCGCCGCCTTCCATCATGTTGAAGGAGCCCCCTTCGTAATCCCCGTGCACCGATGAGGTCGCAAGCGGGTGTGACGTACGGCCACGGCGTAAGGTGGCCATCGTCTCTTCGGGGGTCGCCAGGTCATCGGCTGAGGTGTTGGTTGTGTTGTTTGTGTCGATCATGTTTGTCTCTGTTTGTTGAATGAGCACGCTGGAAAGCGTGAGAGCACCGTGAGTGCTCAAGGCTCCGCTCAAGGAAAAACCCGCGTGTGCCTTGTGACAGGCGCAAGCGGTCAACAAGCCTTGAACGGAGGCTTGAGAACTCGTGTGGGGTAGAGGAAAGGAAAAGAAAGGCCAACCTTCAGGGCACCATTGCGGTACCGAGGGGAGACTGAAGGTTGGCTATTGGTTGGCCTGAAGTGGCCTCAGCGATCAATCAGCGAGTAAAGACCTTGCCCTTACCGGGCAGGCCCAACGCTTTCAATGTCGTCTCGGTCCAGCCGCGTGCAGCTAACGCAGAGACGACGACAGGGACACGCAAGGTTCTAGGGAGGTCAGCCTTGCGAACATCCGCATGCAGCGCCGTCTCATCCATGCTCAGTCGTGCGGCATCTGTTGTCAGCAGAAGGTTGGCCAAGCGTTCCGCTCCACCTTTGCCCGCAGCGGCCTCATAGCCAATGAGCGAGTACTCAGGTGCACACGGGAACATCCTGTCCTTGTACTTCACGAGCAAGCCAAGGTCACAGTCGATCATGTGCAAGGTGGCAGCGCTAGCTACGCCTTCATCGTTGAGACTGCGAATGCAGATACGGGCAGCGTCCTGCTTGTTGAACACCACGCGATGAGTCTCCATGACTTCGGTTACCTCGGGATGCCTGTGCTTGGGCGATGACAGCTTCTTGAGTTCACCTTCACCGAAGGTGCGACCTGTCAGGGAACCCACCGTTGCAGTCGCTACGGCTCTGCGCATGTGGAAGTCACCAAGTCGGAAGTACGACGTGCAGTCCTTCCACTTGTTCAGCCCACGACCACGCCCAAAGTTCACCCAATGAATCACCCGCCCGCGATAGTGGGACAAGCCAAGTTCATTAGAACCGGACGTGTCGTACTGAGGAAGCTTGTGAGCACCGAATGACAGCAGACGCTTCTTGCCATAGACCAGTACCTGTTCACCTTCGACCGTGTTCTTTACAAGGTAGTCGATGAACCATTCCATGTACTTAGAGGCACCACGATAGTCACGCATGATGCCGTCATCACGCATCCTCCCAACGAATTCCTGGGGAGGGCGGACTGCCACGAGCTTTACCTGTGAATAGTCCGCACGTTCCGCCTCGATAGTCAGCACGTGTGACCCTACCGCGTACATAGCGTTGAGGTCTGCGGTGCCATCAAGGATGACATGACGCGGCTTAACGGCCAGCCTGAAGGCATACGCATAGAACGAGCTACCAGTACCTCGTGCATAGAACACGCGACCCTGAGCAGCCGCACGGAGAAACTCGACCGTTTCCCAATGGAACTCTAGGCGCTCCAAGGTTCCACTCAAGCGAATCGACAGGTCTTGCCGTGTGATGCTCTCCAGCACGTCAGCATCTTCTGCTGTAACGATATCGGCTGAGTACATCTGAGGGATGCTGGCGTTGTCCTTAAGGCGACGCATCCGGTCATGGATGGCAAGCAGCGTGTCGGAGGCAAAGTGGTCACTTGTAAAGCCCAGCTCCCGCGCATCACCCTTCCGGCTGTTGTCAGCCAACACGCTGGCCAACGCTGAGACGTCTTCGGGCTGACGCTGATAGACCACCTGTGTCTCAGGTTCTTCGTCTACGACAACCAAAGCGCGGGGTTCAGTGCCACACGTAAGGACACCTAAGCTTTTGCCCTCGGTGATTTCCCTGCGCCATCGATCATGTGTAGTGACGACGACAGGCGCGTTGAGGAACTCTTCCTCAGTGAAACGCTTGAGAGCAGTCACACCCATGTCGGAGTAGTCCCTTACCTTGTCGGGCGCAGCGTTAGCACGGTGGATGGATGAGTAGGCGGCAACCTTGCCGGGTAACACCTTATCGAGTAGCGCCCGCACTTCCTCGACAGCCTCAATTGTCTCGACAACGTAGGCACACGTTTGACCTTGGGTAACGAGGTAAGCGATCAGTGTGCAGGCCCCCACGCTCTTGCCTGAACCAGTCGCTGCGGACACGGCAGTGAAAGCCTTGGGTGTGCCCTCGGTGGGCATGCGGGCGAAGGCCTGCCAGAGGGCGTGAGCGGTTGCACGTTCGAAGGCGGACGGCTGACGGCCAATCAGCTGGGGCACAACTGCGGTGTGAAACTTGAGGAACGGCGTGTGCTGGACCATAGGGCCGGTAGAGCTGTAACGAAGGGAGACAGGGGAGGCGTAACGCATAGGGAAAGCTCCAGCCCGATACCGGGCAGGTTGATGAAGGGGAAAACGTGAGGGGGAGGCGGGGAGAAAACCCGCAGATAGCAAGATAAGAAAGTGTGTAAGTGCGGGTTTTCTTCAGGTGAGCTTGAGCAGGTGACCTGAACAGAAATGCGTGGGCGACAAACCCAGCAATGACGCCAAATTAAGGGCGGTCGACCATGTTTAGCTTTTAGCTCTATACGGTCCGATGCCCTTATTTGTACTTAGGGGGAAGCGGGTGTCCCTTCAGGTTTACCTAAAGCTGCCTCCATGGTTGCTACGAGCGCCGCCCGACGTTCGACTGACGCCCGGTACCTGTCCACCTCCGCCTGAATGGCGGCTTCCCGCTGGGTAGCTACAGCCACCAGATAGGCTACCGAGCCATCCTTGGACGCTACCAAGGCCTTGACCTGATCCAGTTTGCGTTCCCACTCAACGAGCCGCTTACGTGCCCTCGTAAGGCCCGTCTTGGCCTCGTGTAATGCCTGCTTGGCTGGGTTGTCTTTAGCCCACCGCGCACGGCGTTGTGTGGCTTGCGCCTTCCCTTTGAGATAAGCGAGACGCTCTTCAAAGTACCCAAGGTGGTCAAACTCGTCGGAGCGTGAATAGAACGACATCACGGCAAAGCCATCAGCATCGCCGTGGTCCATGAGTAGCACGTGGGCCAGCTCGTGCGGGGTGGTTGGGGTGGTCATGGAGTGTTGCCTGAGGAGTTTCAAAAGAGGTAGACCAGCGCAGACGCGGGGTCAGTGAGTGGGTGAGCAAAAAGGGCAGTCCAGCGCAGACGCTGGGTGATAGATGCATTGGTTTGATACCGAGGGTGGGCTTTAATCAGCCAAGGGTTGCACTGGGTTGTTACCGAGGGGTGGCCCTTTCAAATTGGGCTGGAGTTGCATTGCTCTTACCGAGGGTGTCCAGAGATCACTGTCCTTTTCGTTCAGCTTCACGATTTTTATGCGTTCTATCAATAAGATAGGCACGAGGCGATGTGCATTATTGGGGCCGCTTTTGCTAAACGATTTGCACTTCTATGTAGGAGGGCCAGCACTATTCAAACGAAGGGGTATAAATCGACCCTGCAGGTGTACTTCAGGGTGCAACCGCTAAACCCAACTTCGTCGAACGTGTAGAGAAAGTTGCAGTGGTTCCTACGTGTGGTGCGCCCTAATTGAACGTCGTCGATCTTGCTGCGATCTTGCTCAGAGGAATAGCCAAGGAATTGGACCAAATCCCTCCACAAGTGGAGCGTTGATTGACCCCAGCGCCGCACCCCTCTAGCCTATGGCGGGTAAGCGAAGTTCTACTTGTGGAGTCATTCCACATGCCGCTTACCCCTCCGACAACATCATCAACATGACGGAGGCTCACATGTCTCTAAAGCTGAGAATTGAACTCGAATACACCCTTGCCCCATGGCTGAAGGCTGGCCTCATTTATGTCCGCCTTGGGCGTTGGGAATGGTGTCGTGAGTGGGACCACTACACGGAAGAGGAGCGCCAGCTGAACATGCAGCGCAACCGAAGCTAGCTACTGATCGGGAGCCTCGGGTGGACCTTGTGTGGTGCCCGAGGTAATCCCTTTGGTTGGTCGATTTGAATTTCCGCAACGAGTGAGGTAATTGTCTCTACCGTTACCGTCCTAGGATGTTGCAGGGTTCCCTATGGCTTTGGGAGGTTGAAATGACGACCAGCGAACACAAGGTGCTTTGGTACGGAGTAGCCGCCGGGACAATCACGGGATTGGCGCTCGGGCTAATGATCGCGTTGGCAATTGCGATGAGGCCGGAACTGCTCACGGCTCTGATGCATTAGTTCCGTTGCTTCCTGGGCTAAGGGCTCGCCGGGCTGAAGTCAGTCAACTGGTCCAGCAACTTGGCCCGCTCCCTATCGTCGGCCTCAAGGCGGCGAACGAACGCCAGCGGGAATACCCCAAGGATCTCACGGACTGTCCCGCCTATCTGGAGCAGTAAGTGAGTCGTGGACCTTTGGGTGCCCTGATTGCGCAACCAAAGCACAGCGCGGGCCAATGCGTGTTCCTCTTCGCGAACTGTGTGAAAGCGCTGAGGGTTCCATTCTGCGTATGCATAGAACTCGCACACACGCTGGAGCAGTGACATCGGTGTAACCCCGGTGGCCTTCAGCGCCTGCATGTGTTCTTGCATGGCGTATTCCTTCGTGAACCCGTAGCGCGGTTTGAACTCAAGCAGCTCGCTTGCCAGCTGTAGTGCCGCTGTGACTGCCTTCGTGTTGCTGTAGCGGGTGAGACCATACGTGATGCGGTCTGTGAAGGGTTCTAGTTCACGTGGTTTCATTGGGTGTCCTTCAGGATGTCCGTGCCTGTAGTAGGCGTGATTGTGCTTGGTGCACCAGCGCCCCCATCTGCGGAGAGCGTTACGCGTGCAGCCTTCGGCTTCACATTGTTTGGGAAGGTTTGTCGTGTTCATTGGGTGTGTGGGTTGGTTGAAGGGAATAGGGCGTATCACAGGGATACGAGCGAGGAGCGCAGGGGCATCCCTAAGGCCGCCTGTGAGAGCCCCTGAGGAGGCCGCAGAGGTGGCCTATACGAAGCCCTATAGGTAGGCCGCAGGTTGCACGTAGCGTGCCCCCTAGCGTGTATCCGTCTGTTTGGTGAATATACAAAGGCACGATGACCGATGTGACCTTGTAAGGCAGTGGGAAATGGGCTACTTTGGTCGCCTGAGGGAGTTACCTGAGGGCCGTTAAAGTGTCGCCAAGTGTTCAGCCAGGAATAGGTTATTTGCGGGTATCGACGGATAAGCAGGGCAAGTCGGGTCTTGGCTTAGATGCGCAGCGTGCCGCTATCCGTGCCTTTGCTGAGCGTGAAGGCTTTGAGGTGTCCCGATGGTTTTCTGAGGTGGAAAGCGGCAAGGGAGCCGATGCAATCGACCGCCGTCCTAAGCTGGCAGAGGCATTGAAGGCAGCCAAAAAGGCGAAGGCATCCGTGTTAGTTGCCAAGCTGGACAGGCTGTCTCGAGACGTTCACTTCATCAGCGGCCTAATGGCTGAGCGTGTTGAGTTCATCGTTACGGAGCTGGGTAGGCAGGCTGATCCGTTCGTGCTTCACCTGTACGCAGCGCTGGCGGAGAAGGAGCGCGCCCTCATTAGTGATCGCACCAAGGTTGGTCTACAGGAAGCCCGACAACGTGGTGAAAAGCTTGGTATGCGTGGCAAGTCCAAGGCGGCGCAGAAGGCGATACAGCGCAAGGGTGCAAAGGCGATGCAGAGGGTTGCTGAGGAGTGGGCGAAGGCGAACCGATGGGTTATCCAAGGTGCACTTAAGGAAGCCGGATCGCTGGCAGGTGCAGCTAGGCTCCTGAATGAGCGCAGCGTGCCGACGCCTTCGGGTGGCGATTGGTATGCGAGTAGTGTGAGCAATGTGGCGCGAAGGTTGGGCCTTAAGTAGGTGACACGCGGGCCTATAGGACGGGGGGAACTGGCCGGGCGTCATATACGTACCCCGCCTCGGAAATTTTTGCCAAAACGGGCTGAAGGTCCGGCTGGGTAGTAGGCGAGCCCAACAGCCTTGCGTTAGGCGCTGTGGTGAGCGTTTAATCGACTCATAGCATCTCTTCTCGGAGGGCAAGCCATGAACAAAGACCTTGAGCGTTACGACCGTGGTGACAAAGCGCACACCGCTGAAGGCCCCTCAGAGGAACCCACGGATGTATACGTTAAGAGCACTTCGCTGGAACAAGTGGAGCGCCTAACGCTTGATGAGTGGTTCAAGCGGTATTCCGCGAAGCTGGAAGAAATATTTGAGGGCTGGCCAGCGCCTTTGAAGCAGTGGAACTACCCGGGCGTGAGGGAGACGCTAACAGACTGGCAGGATGATCCTGAGGGTGCAGCTCAGCGTGTACTCCAGTGGGAACTTGAGGGTGCTGACATACGCGGCGAGTTCAAGCCATACGACGCCTAAAGGTTAGGCATCTACAAGTTGCTTCACGGCACCGCGTTATTCAATGGGCATTATGAACCGGTCCTCCGGCTTGGCGGCCCACTGAACATGCCAAGTATCACCTGTCTCTTGATCAAGCAGAATGAAGGTGTAGATATTGGTCGTGGGGTAAAGGGTGAAGCGTCCAGCCTTTCCGTCCTCCGCGAGTGGCACCAGATTTAGTGGCGTAGTGAATCGATGATCCTTATCGCCCCATTGCACCTGCAAGATTCTTCCATTGCTCGTGTTCAACTCTAGGAACGTGTATATGTTTTGGGTGCTGAACAGTCGGTAGGGTGCATCCGGGTTTTGCGATGGTTCGAGACGGACTGTTTGCCCAAACGCGAGAGTCGCAAATAGCAACAACGTCACGGTGACAACTAACCCTCGCTTCGTGGTGGCTTTCATCGTCGCTTGTTCCTTCTGTAGTTTCTGGTTGTTTCACGTAGGAGTTTCGGTCCGACTGCTGCGGCAGTCTTTACAGGGTGCGCCAATAGGTTAGCTTTGTGCGCCAGTCAGGAACTCGGACAAACATAATGAAACAGTGCTATCCGATGGCAGACCTGTGAAGTGCAGCCAGCCGCGTCATCCGCCAGAACGCAGCTAGGCCGCGTCTAGGGGCTGGATAAGTTCCGGCCCGTTGTTCTTCGAGTTGTTAACTTTCTTGCTGACGCGCCACGCCATCATCATCTCAGCTGGATACTGGTGCAACACCTTCCGCGCTTCCTCCGGTGTTCCAGTGAGCCACGTCTCCACATCTTCAGGTTGCAGGATGGCGGGCATGCGCTCCTTCCTGTTGTGAATCTCTGCGAGTAGTACATTCGCTGGCATCGTGATCATTGTGCAGCTAAGTACCTCGACACCTTCGTCCGTTGTCGATGATTCCCAAAGACCAGCGAATAGAAAGCCAGCGCCTGCACCTGGGTCACTTGGGCGAATGTAGTAGGGCTGCTTGCTGCCGTCTTCGTTCTCGAAGAACTCGTAGAAACCCTTGGCGGGCAGAATGCACCGCTGTCCGCGTTTCCAAGCGGACTTGAAAGATGCCTTTGTCTCCATCGTCTCGATGCGACAGATAAACGTGCTGTACTTGTCACGGATACCGCGAGCGTATCCCGGTATCAGCCACCAAGCCATCGGCAGGGCTTCGCGTTTCTCGTTGAAGTCGCGAACAACAAGCACCTGTTGGGTAGGGGTGAGATTGAAGCTTTGCTGCGCATCAGATGCAGGCATATTACCTAGTCGCAGCAAATCGCAGTATTCCCGCCAGTTCAATTCATCGAATGCAACATAGCGACCGCACATTGCTACTGCTCCCGAATTTTCTTTCGCTCAGGAGCTGGGAGTTTTCTCCATTCCCAAGGCTCCATACGTTTCGCTGCCGGTAATGCCCACAGTCCCATCTTGGCGTCACGTGCTTTGTTCTCCAAGTCGAATAGCTCCGCGCTATTGCTGTACTCCGAGTAGAACCATGCCGCGCCTCGTTCAATCATTACATTGTTCACGATGGCTTTACCGATCACGATATGACCGACATAGCGTCCGTATTGGTCACAGGTTTCGTAGTGGATCGTGACGGGCTTCGTCAGGGTCAACGCGGAGAGCAGCGCGGTGGCTTCTTTCCCGTAGGGCTGACCTTCTTCGGGTGCGTCGATTTCAGCAAGGCGTAGACGATAGGTTCTCCGGCCCGCAGGGGCGCGCTTGAAGTCCAACGTATCGCCGTCAACGACCTTGACGACGGTGGCGGCTGTCTCGCCACCTTTCTTGGCATCCTTCGGGCAATCGGAGAATGTCTCCGCGCCATTCGCAGAGGCAACCAGTGCCAGCAGCGCCGTGATAGTCGGTAGGACGTAGCGGCTACGCACGTCAGGACATCTATCCGGCGTCATTTGCAGTCGTGCCAATCTGCTCCCCACGTTGGATGCGCTCGTATATTTCTTCGCGATGGACCGCGACTTCCTTAGGTGCGTTCACGCCGACGCGCACACTGTTTCCCGTTACACCAAGGACCGTCACTGCAACGTCTTCGCCAATGATGATGGTTTCGCCGACTCGACGGGTAAGGATGAGCATGGGCTAAGTCTCCGTGTTGTAGATTGTTCCCGACTGTTGCTGAAGGTTACATGCCAGTCCACACCCCCGGCCAGCCTATAGCTTGCCACGGAACACTGTGTTTATCTACAGTATCCCCATGCCGTGGCACACCCAATCCGTCCGACCGATTACCCAAGCCGACGTAGGCCGTCTGGTGACTGGCTACGGGCTGGCAGGCTGGGTGTCTGGTCACGTTGAGCAGCTCCACGGCGACTACCTTGTGATCGACACCGGGCGGGCTGGAGGGACACTTAACGGCAACGTAGTGGTGGACGTGGTGCAGACCTATACCTTCCTTGATGACTTGCCTGGGTGGGTGACGGGGTGAGTCGTGAAGCACATCCCTCAGCCCAGCGAGACGCCCGACTTCTTTGCGCTGACCATGGGCGCTACCGTTGGCGTCTATGTCCTGTTCGTCTCGTGTTCCGCTTGTAGACACACTGCAGAGATCAACTTGGCTCGGCTCGCTGAGCGGATAGGCGAGGGGACGCCGACAGGGAAGATCAAAGCGCGCTTGAGGTGTTCTGCCTGTGGTTCGCGTCGGGTGATTCTGACTACGCTGCCTGCTAATGCGCAGCAGGTCTACGAATACAGGGTGCGTATTGCGCGGGATTGAAAACACAGCAGCCGTAACGCTCAGCCAAAACTGTCGCGTAGCTCCAAGTACAGCAAGGCGTCATCCTTTGCCCGCTTGCTGGTGGTCCTTGGGTGTTCTCCGGGTATCGTCGGGATACGGACCTCAAGCATGATCTTGGCGGACGGCTTGCGGGTATTTGGGTGAATCCCTGTCGCTGTGACCGTGGCGACTACTTCGCCTTTCTTCGGGTCAGTCTTGAACGACTTCACGCGAATGTTCTTGGCGGGCATAGACGGCGCTCCTTGCTGGTCTTTAGATGGCCCTATGGTGGCCCAAGGGTGGACTTCGGGGCAACTGCGGTTATTGGCCTCCGCAGCACTCGTGCCTGTTCACCGTAAGCGGTTTTCCTTGATGCACGCATCTCGCCCGCTGGCAGCCTGCCGCCTTTGCTCCCTCCAGAACTCTCCCTCAGCCGACGTATAGCCGTGCCGCATCCGCTCATCAATGCGCCTCAAGGTCTCCTCGAAGGGGGAGCAGTCCCGGTCTTGGGTGTCCGATGTTTCTTGGAGTGCCCGCGCTGATGCTGTCGGACTCTGCGCAGGGCTTGGCCGATAGATAGGCTGCGGTGCGTCCATGGAGTTCACCTTGGAGATCGTCCGGGTTCTCGCATCGTCCCCACAAGGACTATCACTGAAAACCCGCAGGCCATCCTTCAGGCACTCATAGACCGAGCGCGTCTCGGGTGCTGGCTGGGTGTCGTAGACCGGTAGAGGGGAAGCGGTGGGTGGTTCCTCTGGCTCCGCAAAGGTGTCCTGAAGTGCCACCTGAGCGACTTCTGACGAAGGCGCAGGCATCGCATCAGCTTGGTAGCGCTTGAACATGAAGAAGGCTGCAAACAGCAGCCCACAGATTGCGCCGATGATCACCGGCCCGTTGTCCTTGTGTTCCATTAGCGAATCCTTTCAAACGTGTTCATCACACGCGGTGATTCGTTTCACACCCTTGAGCTGAATCAACCTTGCTAGTTGTCACTGGAGCCTTAGCGCGGTGTACCAGCGGTGAACCAAACTGCTTCACCAGTGGACGTAAAACAGCCCACAAGATACGCTAAAGGCTGGTCCGCGCAGTCAATAGAAGCGGATGTGATACGAGATAAGCCGCGCTGTTATTTCCAGCGGCATCAACGACTTGAGACGTCCTGCAGCGTTCGCTGAAGTAAACGTCACGTGTGGCGCAAAAGAGGTGGCGCTCCCAACGAGATTCGAACTCGTGTACCAGCCTTGAGAGGGCTGTGTCCTAGGCCACTAGACGATGGGAGCATGAGCATGAAGTGCGGCGAGCGCCGCTCGAGAGGTGCGCTATTATACGTGGCCAAGTCCTTTGCTCAAGCGGAATGCACTAGTTGAACAATCACAGAGAGTCCGGGTCGTCCCGTGCGCACGCTGCAGCACCCATGATTGTGCCACGCGCAGACCATCCGATTTCGCGCAGCGCCATCTCCCCCAGCGCCCTCAAGGTCCTGTATCGACTCAAGGATGCCGGCTACCAGGCATTTCTCGTCGGCGGCGCCGTACGTGACCTGCTATTGGGTCGCAATCCCAAGGACTTTGATATCGGCACCAATGCCCATCCGGAACAGGTGCGGGAGTTGTTTCGTAACTGCCGGTTGATTGGCCGCCGCTTTCATCTGGCGCATGTGCGCTTTGGTCAGGAAATCATCGAGGTCGCCACCTTCCGCGCAGCGCATACCCTGATGGACGAAGACAACAGTGTTGATGAAGATTCGCGGCGGGTGCTGGACAACCATGGACGCATCCTGCGCGACAATCTGTATGGCTCCATCGACGAAGATGTTTGGCGTCGCGATTTCACCGCCAATGCGCTGTACTACAACATTGCCGACTTCTCGATCTGGGATTACACCGGCGGCGTGGCGGATGCCAACGCGCGGCTGCTCAAGTTGATCGGCGATCCGGAAACGCGTTATCGCGAAGATCCGGTGCGCATGCTGCGTGCGGTGCGTTTTGCAGCAAAGTTGAATTTCACCATCGACGATGCCAGTGCGCGCCCCATTGCCAAACTGGCGTACATGCTCGAT
Organism: uncultured Pseudomonadota bacterium; assembly: GCA_963748005.1. Lineage (GTDB taxonomy): Bacteria > Pseudomonadota > Gammaproteobacteria > Steroidobacterales > Steroidobacteraceae > CAILZL01. Next base: position 1,032,694 of record CAVVHH010000003.1, on the reverse strand, counting down.
GGCGTACCGGCTGCACGGTTGTTCGATGAAGTGACCAAGATGTTTCTGGCAGGTAGTGCGTTGCGCAGCTTTGAGGTCTTACGCCAACACGGCTTGCTGCCGCATCTGTTTCCAGATCTGGACAGCGTTTTGTCGCAGGCTGCCGATCCAGCAGCAGAGCAGCTGGTGCGGCTTGGACTTGCTGGCACCGATGAACGCATTGCAGCGGACAAATCAGTCACGCCGGCATTCCTGTTTGCTGTGTTGTTGTGGCCGGCGGTGGTGCGACAGGCCAGGCAGTTTGCGGCTATGGCGGAGTCACCCATTCAGGCCATGCAGGATGCGTGGGATACAGTTGCGGCGCGCGCCCAGCGCCGTGTGGCCCTGCCCAAACGCTTCAGCCTGACGGCGCGGGAAGTGGTGGCCCTGCAACCACGCTTTGATAACCGCAGCGGCAAACGCAGTTTGCGTCTGCTGGATCATCCGCGGTTTCGTGCTGCCTACGACTTCCTGTTGCTGCGTGCAGCAGCTGGAGAAGTTGAGCAGTCGGTGGCTGACTGGTGGACCGAAATTCAAGTCATGCCGAGCGAAGCCCGGGCTGCTCGCGTTGAAACAGTGGGGGCCGCCACGCTTGATGGCGAAGCCGGTGCAGCAGCACCCGCCAGGAAGCGGCGTCGGCGTCGCAGTCGTAGCAGGCGGCCGGCGCCGGACGCCTGATCTGGTGCGTTCATGATGCGAGCACAATGGATGCCGGCCTATATAGCGCTGGGCAGCAATCTGCAGCAGCCGATTCAGCAGGTGCGCCGGGCGCTGACTGAGCTGGCAGCGCTGGATGGAACGCGCTTGATCCTGCAATCCTCCTTGTACCAGTCGGCCCCCCTGGGGCCTCAGGACCAGCCGGCGTTTGTCAATGCGGTGGCCGGCCTGCTGACACAGCTCAGTGCCTTTGAATTGCTGGCGCAGCTGCAAGCTATCGAAAGTCGTATGGGGCGTCAGAAGCCCATTCAGCACTGGGGTCCACGGATCATTGATCTGGACATCCTGCTGCACGGCGAAAGCCGCAGCGATGCGCTTGAGCTGAAGTTGCCGCATCCCGGCTTGATGCTGCGCAATTTTGTCCTGGTGCCGTTGGCCGAGATTGCGCCTCAGCTGGTTCTGCCTGCGGGAGGCACGGCCGCAGCAGCAGCGCAACGCGTGGGGCATGATGGTCTGCAGATTGTAGCGGCTGAGCCAGTGGAGGCGACCGCTTGACTCCCTCGGCCGTGCCGCATCGCGCACCCGCCTATATTGTGGTGGAGGGCACCATCGGTGTTGGCAAGACCAGTCTGGCCAAGCGGCTGGCTGCCAGTTTCAATGCTGCACTGGTGCTGGAGCAGGCTGAGGAAAATCCATTTCTGGAGCGCTTTTATCGCCACCCGCGTGCTGCGGCATTTCCTGCACAATTATTTTTCCTGCTGCAGCGCGCCCGGCAACTGGAAGCCCTGCATCAGCAGGATCTGTTTGCCGCCACCCATGTGTCCGACTATCTGTTCGACAAGGACCGGTTGTTTGCACGGGTCAATCTGGATGCCGATGAACTGGATCTGTACGAGAAGGTCTATGATCGTCTGTCATTCGACATGCCCAAGCCTGATCTGGTGATCTATCTGCAGGCACCCACCGATGTGTTGCTGGAACGCATCGCCCGACGCGGCATTCGCTATGAACAACAGATCGGGCCAGAGTATCTGGAACGGCTGAATAACGCCTACGCCAGTTTCTTTTATGATTATCGTGAAGCACCGCTGTTGATCGTCAATGCGGCACAGGCAGATTTCGTCAATCGCGACCAGGATTTCCAGCAGCTACTGGTCGAGCTGGGGAGTCTCAAGCCGGGCCGTCAGTATTTCAATCCCGCATATTGATCCTTGGTTGAAGTTTCCCGACAGCCACATTAAGGTGCGCCCCCGGCCTCCTCCCCAATCCAGCGGTCGTTGAATTCGGCTACTGGAACAACCTGGGACATCAAATGTACACCCACCTGCAAGAGCGTTACGCAGCGCGTCCGCCGGTCAATATCGCCACGCTGAACAAGATGAAGGCTGTGGGGCAGAAGATTGCCAGCGTCACGGCCTATGACGCCAGTTTCGCTGCCTTGGTGGACGATGCGGATATCGATGTGGTGCTGGTGGGCGATTCGTTGGGTATGGTGATTCAGGGTCATGGCACCACCGTACCGGTCACGCTTGAAGATGTAATTTATCACTGCAAAGCAGTCAGCCGCGGTTTGTACCGTCCGTTCCTGATGGCCGATATGCCATTCATGACCTACGCGTCACCCGAGCAGGCCCTGAACAATGCGGTGCGTCTGATGCAGGAAGGCGGCGCCAAGATGGTCAAGCTGGAGGGCGGCGCCAGCCAGGCATCGATCGTGGAATTTCTTGCCAATCACGACATTGCCGTATGCGCGCACCTGGGGTTGAAACCACAGTCGGTGCACAAGGCTGGTGGTTTTCGTGTGCAGGGTCGCGATGAAGCCGCTGCGGAGCAAATGCGGCATGATGCCAAACTGCTGGAGTCCTGCGGTGCAGACATGGTGCTGCTGGAATGCATTCCCTCCGCACTGGGCGCGCAGATCACTGCCGACTTGCATGTGCCGGTGATCGGTATTGGCGCCGGTCCCGATACCGACGGACAGATACTGGTGTTGTATGACCTGCTGGACATCACCACCGGGCGCAAGCCGCGTTTCGCCAAGAATTTCATGGCTGGTACGGATAGTCCGCTGCAGGCGTTGAAAAACTATGCCCAGGCGGTGCGCGACAAGTCTTACCCTGCACCTGAGCACTGCTTCTGAACGTTCAAATAATGGCTCGATGAAGCCATGCCAACGAGTACGCCAGATTGAAGCCCTCCACTATTGAAACGATTGCGCGTCCTGCTGCCATTCTTGAGCGCGTACATCACTGGCGCAAGCAGGGCCTGCGTGTGGCACTGGTCCCGACCATGGGCAACCTGCACAAGGGCCATGCCACGCTGGTTGCCGAGGCCAGAAAACACGCTCAACGCGTTGTGGTCAGTATTTTTGTCAATCCCCTGCAGTTCGGCCCCAGCGAAGATTTCAAAACCTATCCACGCACGCCAGCCGAAGATCGTGCGTTGCTGGAGGAATATCAGGCGGATCTGTTGTTTGCACCGGAAGTCAGCGATATGTATCCACAGACCACGCGCCGGCACACCATCGTGGAAGTTCCGGAACTGTCGAACATTCTCTGTGGCGCAGTGCGTCCCGGGCATTTTGTTGGCGTCGCCACGGTGGTCGCCAAGCTGTTCAACGTCGTGCAGCCCGATGTCGCCCTGTTCGGCGAAAAGGATTATCAGCAACTGGCCATCATCAAACGCATGGCCATCGATCTGTGCATGCCGTTGCAGGTGATTGGCGTGCCCACAGTCCGTGAAACCGATGGTCTGGCCATGAGCTCACGCAATCGGTATTTGAATGCCGAGCAGCGCCGGCTGGCGCCGCACATCTATGCGGCATTGAGTGTTGTCGAAAAGCACTTGTTACATGGACGCCGCGACTACACTGCGCTGGAACGATCTGCTGATGTGCAACTCAGACAGGCAGGGTTCGTGCCCGACTATGTATCGATTCGCGATGCGGATACCTTGCAACTGCCGACTGAGCAATCACGCAGGCTGGTGGTGTTGACTGCGGCCCGATTGGGTCGGGCGCGACTCATCGACAATGTTCAGGTGGATACTGGCACCTGACGTGCGCTGCTACGCAGATTGCATGCCTGCATGTTGCTGCAACCCCCACTGTACATGTTCACGCACCAGTGCGGATTCGTGTTCTCGCCGTCGCTCCAGTGCTTGAATGACTTCAGTTGAAGTCGGCGCGTTGCCCAGTGCCACTGCAATATTGCGCAGCCAGCATTCATAACCGATGCGTCGGATCGCACTGCCTTCGGTGTATTTCTGGAACTCTTCTTCCGTCCACGCGAACAGTTCAATGATCCGGCTGTTGTCGAGACTGTTTCTCGGCGTGAAGTCCGTTTCGCTGCTGGCTTTGGCGAATTTGTTCCAGGGACAGAATAGTTGGCAGTCGTCGCAGCCGTAGATGCGGTTGCCGATTGCTTTGCGGAACTCTACTGGAATCGAATCACGCAGTTCGATGGTGAGATACGAAATGCAGCGTCGTGCGTCCAGCTGATACGGCGCGACAATGGCTTGTGTTGGACAGACCGCCAGACAGGCAGTGCAGCTGCCGCAGTGATTGTCGACGGGGGTGTCCACCGGCAGGGGCAGAGTGCTGAGAATCTCGCCCAGAAAGAACCAGGATCCGGCATGGCGGTTGATGAGGTTGGTATGTTTGCCGATCCAGCCCAGCCCCGCGTTGCGCGCCAGTGCTTTTTCCAGCACCGGACCGCTGTCAACAAACACCCGATAGCCGTGCGTCATGGCTTGCCGATCGATGCGCCCGGCCAGTTGCGCCAGGCGCGCACGTAGCACCTTGTGGTAGTCGCGGCCCAGTGCGTAACGCGATACATAGCCTGTCTGTGCATCTTGCAGCGCCTCTTTGGCAGCGCGTGCAGTTCCAGGCCAGTAATCCATGCGTGCAGAAATGACCCGCAGCGTGCCCGGCATGAGTTCGTCCGGATGGCTGCGTTTGCGACCATGTTTTTCCATGTAATCCATCTGGCCGTGGTATTGCCTGGCCAGCCACTCATGCAGAAATTGTTCGTCCTGCCGCAGGTTCAGGTCGCTGATCCCGACTTGCTGAAAACCCAGTTCTACGCCCCATTGCTTGATGCTCTGTGCAAGCTGCAGCAACGTGGCTTGATCGGGTGTATCGGGCTGGAGCATGCGTGAGTTTCGGGCGAACGTGGAAATGACTGGCAAGTGTTCACAATCTGCTACCTATAATAGCGCCTATGTCCGCACTTCCTCTTGTCATACACAGTGTTGCCCAGGTGCGCGCGATGGATCGCTACGCCATTGAGACGCTGGGCATCCCCGGTTACACGTTGATGACGCGAGCCGGCGAGGCGGCACTGACTGCATTGCGTTCGGAGTGGCCGCGCGCGACGCGGGTGCTGGTGATCTGTGGCGCAGGCAACAATGCCGGCGATGGTTATGTACTGGCGCGACTGGCAATGGCGGCGCGATTGGAAGCGGTTGTCATTGCCTTGACAGACCCACACACGCTGACAGGCGACGCCAGGCAAGCTTGGCAGGATTTTGTCGCGCAGGGCGGTGTGACGCGGCCCTGGAATCCGGACTTGTTGTGCTCGTTCGATGTGATCGTCGACGCCATTTTTGGCACGGGGTTGTCGCGGCCGCTGGATGCTCAGCTGTGTACCTATGTGCACGCCATCAATGCTGCAGACCGGCCGATTCTGGCACTCGACGTTCCCAGCGGACTGAACGCAGATACTGGTGCCGTGCTGGGCGCGGCAGTGCGGGCACATCGCACCATCAGTTTTGTCGGCTTGAAACAGGGCTTTTATCTGGCCGATGGACCCAATCATGTCGGCAAGCTGCTGTTTGACGACCTGGATATTCCCGCGAGTGCGGTGGCGCAAGCGGGGCAGGTGGCAGTACGGCTGGACAACAGCATCGTGCAGCGGGCGCTGCCGCGGCGTTCACGCACCAGTCACAAGGGCCAGCAAGGTCACGTGCTGGTGGTCGGCAGTGGTCTGGGGATGCCCGGCGCAGTGCGCCTGACTGGCGAAGCGTGTTTGCGCGTGGGGTCGGGACTGGTCACGGTCGCGACACGTCCGGAGCACGTCAGCTCGTTGGTGGCGGGGCGGCCGGAACTCATGTGTCGCGGTGTGATGTCGGCTGCGGACTTGGTGCCGCTGCTACAAACGGCAGATGTCATTGCCATTGGTCCGGGGTTGGGTCAGGACGCGTGGGCCAAGGAGTTGTTCAAGGCAGTGATCGCTACCGATAAACCGCTGATTGTAGATGCCGATGCGCTGAATCTGTTGGCGCAACAAGCAGCAGTGCGCGAACACTCGCAAGGCAATTGGGTGTTGACGCCACATCCCGGCGAAGCTGCGCGCCTGCTCAGTACCAACACGGCGCACATTCAAGAGGCGCGTCTGCAGGCCGTGCATGATCTCGGTGATCACTATGGAGGCACGATCGTGCTGAAGGGAGCCGGCACACTGATCTGGAACAAGGCTCAGCTTCCAGCGCTGTGCGATCGCGGCAATCCCGGTATGGCGGCGCCGGGCATGGGCGATGTGCTTACCGGCATCATTGCCGGCATTGCCGCCCAATGCCGCGACTTGTCATTGGCGGCATGCGCGGGTGTGTATGTACATGCGATAGCCGGCGATATGGCGGCACGCCATGGTGAGCGTGGCATTCTGGCCAGCGATCTGTTTGCGCATCTGCCTGGTTGCGTCAATCCATGAACGTAGCATGACTATCGCTGTGAACACGGCCCCTGCGCGGCAATGGCAGCTACGCGATGTCGTAGCAACACGGGCCGCCGGGCAAGCGCTGGGGCAGGCGTTGCTGCAGTTGAAAATCGCCGATCCATTGATTGTCACCCTGCAAGGTGAATTGGGCGCAGGCAAGACCACACTGGTTAGTGGTTTGCTGGCGGCATTGGGGCACATTGGACCGGTACGCAGCCCAACCTACACCTTGATTGAGCCGTATAACCTGTCAGGGAGGCCGGTGTATCACCTCGACCTGTATCGTCTGACCGATCCCGTGCAACTGGAAGAATTGGGTGTGCGCGATTTGTTGCAACCCAGTGCGATATTGCTGGTGGAATGGCCCGAACGCGCAGGTGAGTTGCTGGCCAGACCTGATTTGTGTGTGCAGTTGGCGTATCCCACGCACGGCGCAGTGGGCAGGGAGCTTCGACTATCTGGAACGGAATCGTTGCGAGGACTGGTAGATAGCCTGGCTTTCTCAGTTGAAGGCCAATGAAGTCAGGCTATCTACCTAATTTGTATTGAATTGTTATCCTGGTGCGCATAAAGTTGCATCCATGCACTCGCGTCGGACCGCTCGTTCATTCATAGCACTGTTTAGCGGACTATTGCCGCTGGTAGCCTGGTCGGCGCCCACCGTCAAAGATATACGCCTGTCGACACAGGCCGAAGGCACGCGTGTCGTGCTGGAACTTACCGAGACAACCAGACAAAAAATCTTCACCCTGAACAATCCGGCGCGGGTGGTCATCGATCTGCCCGCGACATCCTTGATTGGCAAAATGCCGGTGGGTGAGGGTGTGGTGAAGAACCTGCGTGCGGCCAGGCGTGACAATGGCGATTTGCGCATCGTCCTGGATGTCAGCGATGCCGTTCAGCCGCGTGGCTCCTGGCTGGCGACAGACGGCGCGTCCGGTCCCAGGTTGATAATCGACTTGCCAACCGCTGCAGCTCCCAGCGCAATGCCAATCAACAGGCCACTTCCTGCGCCTGTTGAAGTCAGAAATGCTGTGATTGAACCGCCGGTTGTGTTGCCGGCGCCAGCAGACCCGGCCCCGGTGAAATCCGTCAGCGAATTTGCCGGAGGACGTGATCTGATTGTGGCCATTGATGCGGGTCATGGTGGCGAAGATCCCGGTTCTCAAGGCCGGCGTGGTACCCAGGAAAAGACCGTGACTCTGGCCATTGCCCGGAAGCTCAAGGAACGTATAGATGCCGAGCCCGGCATGCGCGCAGTGTTGACCCGCGATGGCGATTACTATGTGCGGCTGCCGGATCGGGTCAGTCGTGCGCGCAAATCGCAGGCCGACATGTTCATTTCCATTCACGCCGATTCGGTGAGCAATGCCGGTCCCTCGGGGTCGTCGGTGTTCACCCTGTCTTCCAAGCGTGCCACCAGTGAAGCGGCGCGCTTCTTGGCGGATCGCGAAAATGCCAGCGACTTGATCGGCGGTGTGTCGTTGGACGACAAGGGTGGCTTGCTGGCTTCAGTGCTGCTGGATCTAAGTCAGGGTGCCAGCATGAGTGCCAGCATGGACGCGGCCGGTTATGTGCTCAAGCAACTCGACCGGATCGGCAATGTGCATCACAGCAGCGTGCAGCAGGCCAGCTTCAAAGTGCTGACCTCACCGGATATTCCCTCAATGCTGGTGGAAACTGCATTCATTTCCAATCCGGTGGAAGAGGCGCGTCTGGCCGATCCCAAACATCAATCCCGCATCGCCGATGCGGTACTGGCCGGCGTGCGCGACTATTTCTACACCAATACGCCGCCGGGTACGCGCGTCGCGCAGCTCAAGGCATCCCGCCAGGCGCGGGTCGACTGAACAAAGATTACGCTGACGTTCAGTTCCCACGGCTGACGGGTATGGGCTGACAGGGTATCCTGCGCGACCCCGCTTGAGCTGCAGTTCATGCCCATTCGCATTCTTCCCGATCAACTGATTCATCAGATCGCTGCCGGCGAGGTGGTGGAGCGTCCGGCGTCGGTGATCAAGGAGCTGGTGGAAAACAGTCTGGATGCAGGCGCGACGCAGATCGATGTGGAAGTCGATGAAGGTGGCGTGAAGCTGTGCAAGGTGCGCGATAACGGCTGTGGTATCCCCAGGGATGAACTGGCGCTGGCCATCACGCGCCATGCCACCAGCAAGATTGCCGATATTGATGATCTGGAGCGTGTGCGTACGCTGGGGTTTCGCGGCGAGGCGCTGCCCAGCATGGCCTCGGTGTCGCGCATGCGGGTGACCTCGCGTATTGCCGGCAGTGAGCTGGCCTATGCGGTAAATGTCGATAACGGCGCCATATCGCCGCCAATTCCGGCCGCCGCTGCCTTCGGTACCAGTGTCGAAGTACGCGATCTGTTCTTTAACGTGCCGGCGCGCCGCAAGTTCCTGCGCGCCGAGCGCACCGAGTTGCAACACCTGACACGGCAGCTGGAGCGTCTGGCATTGTCGAGATTTGATGTGGGTTTTTCGCTGACGGCCGCCAGGCGTTCGATATTCAGTTACTCCGTTGCGACCACAGCGGAGCAACAGGCGCAGCGGATTGCCGCGATCATGGGTGATGATTTCATGTCGCATGCCCTGTACTTCGAGCACGAAGCCATCAACATGAAATTGCGTGGCTGGTTGTGCCTGCCAACTTTCGCGCGTGGCCAGCCCGACTTGCAGTACTGGTACCTGAATGGCCGCGTCATGCGTGATCGCACCTTGGGCAACGCGGTGCGTCTGGGGTATCAGGACGTGTTGTATGGCGGCCGTCATCCGGCTTATCTGCTGTTTCTGGATCTCGAACCGGGCCTGGTGGATGTGAACGCCCATCCGGCCAAACTCGAAGTACGGTTTCGCGACGGACGCCAGGTGCATGACTTTGTGTTTCGCACCGTAGAGCGGGTGTTGCGCGACACGCGAGCCGGCGCAGTGCCGGCTCATGCCAATGCGCCGACCAACATGGATACCTTGTTGCCCGTGAATGACTCTGCAGCCCCTCCAGCATTCTGGCCCGTGCAAGGCGCGCAGCACGCGCCAGCACATTCGGAATATCGCCATCAGCACAGCTGGAATCTGTCGGTACGTGATGAACCCACGGCCAATGCCAGTTATGCACTGAACAATTCCGCGCCTGCAGCAGAAGCAGTACACGACACGTTACCGCCGCTGGGATTTGCCATCGCCCAATTACATGGTGTGTACATACTGTCGCAGGTGAAGGACGGGTTGATCCTGGTCGATATGCACGCCGCACATGAGCGCACCACCTATGAGCGATTAAAGGCTGCATTGGCCAACGGCCGAGTGCCCAGCCAGCCGTTGCTGGTGCCGATTGCTGTGACGTTGCCGGCCAGCGATGCCACCTTGATTGAGGACAGCGTGGCAGACCTGGCCAAAGCAGGACTGGAAGTGGAGCGTCGCGGACCATGTTCTATTCTGATTCGCGCCGTGCCAGTGTTACTCGGTCGCTGGGATGCCAACGACTTGCTGAAACAATTGCTGGGCGACCTGCGCGAGCACGGCAGCAGCAAACATGTCGAGCGTTCGCTGGATGAAGTGATCGGCACCTTTTCCTGTCACAGCGCGGTGCGGGCCAATCGCAATCTGACGATTCCCGAAATGAACGCGCTGTTGCGCGAAATGGAACGCACGGTGCGCAGCGATCAGTGTGTGCATGGTCGACCCACCTGGGCCGTGATGAGCATGGCGGAACTGGATCGGCTGTTCCTGCGTGGTCGATGAACGTTGAACCGACAGCTATTCTGTTGATGGGCCCGACCGCTGCGGGCAAGACCGATCTGGCCGTGGAGCTGGCGGCCCGTTACCCGCTGGAAGTCATCAGTGTGGATTCGGCGCTGGTCTATCGCGGCATGGATATCGGTACAGGCAAACCCAGTCCCGAAGTGCTGGCACGGTGTCCACATCATCTGATCGATATTCTCGACCCCAGTGAGGCATATTCGGCGGGGCAGTTTGTGCGCGACGCCAGCCGATTGATCGCAGACATCCATACCCGTGGCCGGGTGCCGCTGCTGGTTGGCGGTACCATGCTGTACTTTCGTGCCTTGCTGCGTGGCATTGCCGAAATGCCCAAAGCTGATCCTCAGTTTCGCGCTGATCTGGACAGCCGTGCCACGCAACTAGGTTGGCCGGCGCTACATGCCGAATTAGCGCAGCGTGATCCTGTTGTAGCAGCACGTATCGGTCCCAACGATGCGCAACGCATCCAGCGAGCCCTTGAGGTTATGCACCTGACCGGCCAGCCCATGTCGGTCGTGCAGGCGCAGGCGCGGCCACCTCTGCCGAAGGTTCGCTTCACAGCCATCGGCCTGAGCCCCGCGGATCGGGAAGTGCTGTACGCGCGTATTGAGGCTCGCTTTCATCACATGCTGGCGGCTGGTTTTCTGGATGAGGTGCGCCGGTTGTACGCTCGGGGCGATTTGCATGCCGAGCTGCCTGCCATTCGGGCTGTTGGCTATCGCCAGCTTTGGCAACACCTGGCGGGGGACTGCTCGCTGCAGGAAGCCGTGCAACAGGGCATTCTGGCCACCCGGCACCTGGCGCGCCGGCAATTGGTCTGGATGCGGTCAGAGCCCGCACTACAATGGGTGGACAGCGCTGCCAGTGACGCACTGCTACAGTTCACACAGCAAATTGAGGGGTATTTCGGTTAATGCCTGTCTGCATAGGCGAGGGCGCATGCTAAACTTGCTGCAGTGCATTGTGAACTTAATGAAGTGCACGATGTCTCCCTTGATTCAGGTCGCTTGCAGAGGGAACTGTGGCGGTATTTGAAGCTCAGTGACTCAAGCTTAAGTCACTCATAACATGGAGTCCCATAACAATGTCCCGAGGTCAATCTTTGCAGGATCCATTTTTGAACGCCCTTCGTAAGGAGCGTGTTCCTGTATCCATCTATCTGGTGAACGGCATCAAGCTGCAGGGCCAGATCGATTCCTTCGACCAGTTTGTGGTGCTGCTCAAGAACAGCGTCAGCCAGATGGTCTATAAACATGCCATTTCCACGGTGGTGCCGGCCCGTGCCGTACGCATTCCGGGTGATGAGGACGGCGCGGAAGGCGACGTCCAGGCGTGATGAGACGCGGGTTAGATGCACGCCCCACCAATTGTTTCTGAATCCGCATCCGAAGCGGCCCTCTGCAGGCCGCCTGTGGAGCTCATGATTGTTTGAGCGTCCCCGTAGTGGCGACCGCGCCTTGCTGGTGCGGCTCGGTATTGGTACGCCGGCGACAGTGGAGGAACTCAGCGAGTTTCAGTCGCTGGCGCATTCCGCCGGTGCTGAGGTGCTGGGCGTGATTGGCGGCAATCGCCGTAGCCCTGATGCCCGTTTGTTCGTAGGCAGTGGCAAGGCCGAGGAAATCCGCCAGCAGGTGGAGCAACTCGGCGCCGACGTAGTCATTTTCGATCATCCCCTGTCGCCCAGCCAAGAGCGTAACCTCGAAGCGTTGCTGAAGTGCCGGGTGCTGGATCGCACCGGACTGATTCTCGATATCTTCGCCCAGCGCGCCCGTACATTCGAAGGCAAGTTGCAGGTCGAACTGGCTCAACTGAAGCATTTGTCCACGCGTCTGGTCCGCGGCTGGACTCACCTGGAACGCCAGAAGGGTGGTATCGGCCTGCGTGGTCCTGGCGAGACCCAGCTGGAGACCGACCGTCGCCTGCTCGGCGTGCGCATCAAGAACCTCAATGCCCGTCTCGACAAGGTGCTCACCCAGCGCGAGACCACCCGTCAGGATCGCAAACGCAACGGCATTCCCACGGTAGCCCTGGTGGGTTACACCAACGCCGGCAAATCAACCCTGTTCAACCGTCTCACCGGCGCCAGCGCCTATGCGGCAGACCAGCTGTTTGCCACGCTGGACCCGACCTTGCGCCGCATTGAGCTGCCTGATGCGCGGTTTGCGTTGCTGGCGGATACGGTGGGGTTCGTCCGGGAATTGCCCCATGAACTGGTGGCGGCATTCCGTTCCACCTTGCAGGAGGCGCGTGAATCCACGTTGCTACTACATGTGGTGGACGCCGCCGATCCGGAGCGTGTCGAGCGCATTGCACAGGTCAACGCCGTGCTGGAAGAAGTGGGCGCCGGACAGTTGCCGCAAATTGAGGTTTTCAACAAGTGCGATCTGATAGGCGAGTCTCCTCGCGTTGAGCTGGATGATGCTGGCCAGACGCGTCGCATCTGGCTGTCCGCTCACACTGGCGCGGGGACCGAATTGCTCATCTCCGCCATGGGCAAGTTTCTCGGACCCACCATTACCCAGTGCCGTATCCATCTGGCGCCCGCTTTTGGGCGGGCGCGTGCCCGTTTGTATTCACTGGGAGCTGTCCTGAATGAAAGCGCCCAGGAATCGGGCGAGGTGACCCTGGAAGTGTCCATGCCCACCCTGGCGCTGGAACAACTGTGTCGTAGCGAGGGGATTGCCCGAACAATGCTTGAATTTGCGTAAATGTGAGGGTTTGCAAGTCTTGCTTGTGCGGCTAGGCCCACGTTTCTACAATGCCCGGCCCTTGCCCTCCTTGCCTTCCCCTGGCTGGGGCGATTCAATTTAATGGAGCAACTACTTCATGGCCTGGAATGAACCCGGCGGTAACAACTCGCCCGGCAAACGCAACCCTTGGGGGCAGCGCCCCAACCAGGGGCCGCCCGACCTCGACGAAGTGGTACGCAACCTGAAGAAGAAGCTGTCGGCATTGTTCGGCGGTTCCGGCGGAGGTGCCGTGGGTGGCGGCAAGCCTGCAGGTACCGGCGGTACTTCCGGAGCCAGCAGCGCCAGTATTGGCTTGATTGTTGGCGTGCTGGTGCTGTTGTGGCTGGGCACTGGCGTGTACCAGGTCGACGCTGCTGAACGCGCCGTCATTACCCGCTTCGGCCAGTATGTGCGCACCACGCAACCCGGTGTCGGCATGCATCTGCCCTGGCCGATCGAAGCCAAACAGGTAGTCAATATTTCATCCATCGACAGTTTCAGCGATCAGACGCGCATGTTGACCAGCGATGAAAACCTGGTGGACATCGATCTGGAAGTGCAATTCCGCCGCATCGACCCGGTGGCCTATGCATTCAATGTGCGCGAGCCCGATGCCACTTTGCGCGAAGTCAGCGAGAGCGCCATTCGTGAAGTAATTGGCCGCGCCAAGCTGGACGCCGTGCTGGAATCCGGGCGTCAGGAAATTGCCGCCAATACCAAGGAGCTGGTGCAGAAAACGCTCGACAGTTACAAAGCGGGTCTGGAGATCACCAGCATCAATCTGAAAGATGTGAAGGTGCCGGAGCAGGTTGCGCCGTCGCAGCAGGATGCCATCAAGGCGCGCGAAGACAAGGTGCGTTACTCGCTGGAGGCGCAGGCTTATGCCAATGACATTCTGCCCAAGGCTCAGGGTAGCGCCGGTCGCATGATTCAGGACGCCGAGGCATACAAGGCGCAGAAGATTGCCAATGCCACCGGTGAATCGGAACGCTTCCTGAAGCTGTTGCCCGAGTATCAGCGTGCGCCGCAGGTGACGCGTGAACGCCTGTACCTGGAAACGGTGGAAGCCATTTACGCCAGCTCCCGCAAAGTACTGATCGATGCCAAGGGTAATGGCAACATGATTTACCTGCCGCTCGACAAGCTGGTGGAACAGAGTCGCGGCTCCGCAAATTCGGTTGGCGACACTGTGAATGTATCCCGCCCGGTGGTGGTGGAGAGTGGTACGACACAGGATGGTCGTATACGGGGGACTCGCTAATGGCCAATCGTGCTGTAGCGGCGGCATTGACCGCATTGACGCTGGTGTTTCTGTTTGTACTGTTCACCTTTACGGTGAAGCAGAATGAACTGGCCATCAAGTTTACTTTCGGTGATTTCGTGCGTTCTGACTATCAGCCCGGCCTGCATCTGATGCTGCCGCTGGTGAACAACGTCAGGAAGTTCGACAAGCGTGTGCTGACGCGCAACTACCCCGAAGAACAGTTCCTGACCAGCGAAGGCAAGATCCTGCGCATCGACTTCTATGTGAAATGGCAGATCAGCGATGTGGAGTCGTTCTACAAATCCACTGCGGGTGATGAAGAAGTTGCCGCGAGTCGTCTGGGAGGCATCGTCAAGGATGGCCTCAAGGGTCTGATTGCAAAACGTACCATTCAGCAGGTGGTGGTGGCCGAACGTGCCGAGTTCATCAATGAGCTGCTCAGCGTAGCCGGCGCCAACGCCGGACAGCTGGGTATCCGGCTGGTGGATGTACGTGTCAAGAAGATCAACCTGCCGGATGAGGTCAGTGATTCGGTGTTTAACCGTATGCGTCAGGATTTCGCACGTCAGGCTGCGCAATTACGCGCCGAAGGCTCCGGGTCGGCCGAACAGCTGCGTTCGGAAGCCGAGCGGCAACGCACCGAGCTGCTGGCCAATGCCAATCGCGATGCATCCATCATTCGCGGTGAGGGTGATTCCAGGGCCGCTGAAATCTACGCCAACGCCTTTGGTCGCAATGCCGAGTTTTATTCGTTTTACCGCAGCCTGCAGGCTTATCGGGACTCGCTGGGCAAGGAAGGCGATGTGCTGGTGATTTCGCCGGACAGTGATTTCTTCAAGTATCTGAACAAGTCCGGCGCGCGTTAACGCGCCGGTTCTTGAATTTCATGCTGAACTGGTCTGACTTGCTGGCGGCCTTCGCCCTGTACCTGGTTCTGGAAGGCATCATGCCCTTCCTTAACCCTGCCACCCTGCGTCGTGCACTGGAACGATTTGCCGGCATGAGCGATACGCAACTGCGTATCGCCGGACTGCTCAGCATGCTGGGTGGTGTATTGCTGCTGTTCGTTGTGCGCGGCGTCTGAGATTTCAAATTTTTCTGGAACGGTTTCTGTATGAAGAAGAACGTGGTGGTCATCGGCGCCCAATGGGGCGATGAGGGCAAGGGCAAGATCGTCGATCTGCTGACCGATCGCGTCAGTGCCGTGGTGCGCTTTCAGGGCGGTCACAATGCCGGTCACACCCTGGTGATCAACGGCAAGAAGACCATTCTGCGTCTGATTCCGTCGGGCATCCTGCACCCGCATGTGAAGTGCTACATCGGCAATGGCGTGGTGCTGTCGCCCAGCGCGCTGATGCAGGAAATTGGTGAACTGGAAAAAGCCGGTCTCGATGTGGTCAACCGCCTGCGCATTTCCGAAGCCTGCCCGTTGATCCTGCCGTATCACGTTGCACTGGATCAGGCACGCGAGCTGGCCAAGGGCGAAGCCAAGATCGGCACCACGGGTCGGGGTATCGGGCCGGCGTACGAAGACAAGGTGGCACGTCGCGCCATTCGCGTGCAGGATCTGTTCGCACGTGAACGCTTTGCCGCCAAGCTGGGCGAGGTGCTCGACTATCACAACTTCGTGCTGAAGAACTACTTCAAGACCGACATCGTCGATTTTCAGAAAACACTGGAAGACACTCTGGCGCTGGGTGAAAAGATCAAGCCCATGGTGGCCGATGTCTCGGGCGAACTGAATGTCTTGATGGCGCAGGACAAACACATCCTGTTTGAAGGTGCCCAGGCAGCATTGCTCGACATCGATCACGGCACGTATCCGTTTGTCACTTCGAGCAATTGTGTTGCCGGTCAGGCCTCTGCCGGTGCGGGTGTGGGGCCGAATGCATTGCACTATGTGCTGGGTATTGCCAAGGCTTACGCGACGCGTGTGGGTGCGGGTCCGTTCCCGACGGAACTGGACGATGAAATTGGCGAACACCTGCGTGTGAAGGGTAATGAATACGGATCCGTAACCGGACGTCCGCGTCGCTGCGGCTGGTTTGATGCAGCAGCGCTCAAGCGCGCCGTGCAGCTCAATGGTGTGTCGGGCATCTGTTTCACCAAGCTGGATGTGCTGGATGGTCTCGACACCGTGCGCGTTGCTACCGGTTACAAGGTCAATGGACAGATTCGCGACATTCTGCCGGTAGGTGCTGAAGCCCTGGCAATCTGCGAACCGGTGTATGAAGAATATCCCGGCTGGAAAGAAAGCACGGTGGGTATCAGGTCATTTGATCAGCTGCCAAAGAATGCGCAGGTATATCTGCATCGCCTGGAACAGCTGGTTGGTGCACCGCTGGCCATAATCTCCACCGGACCGGACCGCAACGAGACCATCATCAATCACAATCCGTTCGATTGAGATTCTTAAGATTTCGTTGATGTGTGTTGAATTGTGCAGCTTCGATCGCTTCCGGTCAGGTTGCCTTTTTCAAGATACGCCACGAGTACATCCGTGTAGGCTCGGCGCGCGGCTCCCTCCGCGCGACGGTCTTGAAAAAGGCAACCTGATCGGAAGCTGCATGTTGTAGCGCCTTATGGATCGCACAGAGGTGAGCAGTTGAATTGGTAGCAAGGAATTCAACTACTGTCGCAGTGCGTTTCCGCAGAGGCTTGGTTCGGTGAGTATTTCCAGGGTTGTCGCAAACAGGAAGTTTGCGCCAAAGCCTACAGGGATGTATTCACGGCGGCCCTGGAAATACTCACCGAACCAAGCCTCTGCCATTAATACATGCGATCCATGACCACATTCAGTGGTGCCAAATTCTCACTTTCATGCAACGCTTCCGCAACAAGACTGTCCTGATTACAGGTGCTTCGTCCGGCATCGGTGCGGCGCTGGCAAAGGAATTTGCCGTTCACGGTGCGCGGTTGATTCTGCTTGCCCGTCGTGTGGACTGGCTGGAAACAGTCGCGCAGCCATTGCGTGCACAGGGCACCAATGTGCTCGTATATGGTTGCGATGTCGCCAGCGACAGTGAGCTCGCTGCGGTTGTTGCCGACCTTAATCAGAAGAACATTCTCATCGATGTGGTGGTGGCCAACGCCGGTTTCGGTGTGGTGGGTCGTTTCGACGAACTGACGCTGGCCGATTTCGAACGGCAGTTCGATACCAATGTGTTCGGCGTGTTGCGCACGATATATGCCACGCTGGATATGGTGCGTCGTCGCTGCGGCAGTGTGGTCATCATGGGCAGCATCAGTGGACATGTGGCGCAACCCGGTGCCTCTCCCTATGTGATGAGCAAATTTGCAGTGCGTGCTCTGGCTGAAGCGCTGCGGGTCGAACTGGCGCCGGATGGCGTTGCAGTCACCTTGCTGTCACCCGGTCTGATCGAGTCCAACCTGCGACGCGTGGATAATCAAGGTGTATTTCATCCCCAGGCGACTGACCCATTTCCGGCGTGGTTGCGCATGTCGGCAGCGCGTGCGGCACGGCAGATGGTACAGGCCATTCACGCGCGCAAGGCAGGGCAGGTGATTACGCTGCACGGCAAGCTGGTGGTATGGCTGAGCCGCCATCTGCCCGGTTTGTTGCGTTACGTGTTCAAGTTTGGTGGGCAGGGCCGCCCTCAAGCGCGTGAATGAAGTGGCTCCAGCATTGAAATGTGCCGAGGCGTCCCCCACTAAGACTGCGTTGCCAACGCAAGAGGTGGGGCTGTGCTGATCCTGGGGTTATGGGTAGTCGCTCTGCTGGTAGTGATAGCGCTTGCGGGTGAACCAACATGGGTTGCATGGCGACGCCGCAGACTCAGGTCGCGGCCGTTTCCCGATGCATGGCGGGATATTCTCAGACAACGTGTGCCCTATGTACGCCGCCTGCCGGCTGATCTGCAATTGCAGCTCAAGCGGCATATGCAGGTGTTCCTTGCCGAAAAGCAGTTTGTTGGCTGCGCGGGTCTGCAGATCACCGACGAGGTACGCGTGACGATTGCCGCACAGGCGTGTTTGCTGCTGCTCAATCGCCGCACTGAGTACTTTCCAGACCTGCAGCACATATTGGTCTATCCGGACAGTTTTCTGGTGGATCGTGTACACAACGACGGTGCCGGTGTATTGCACGAGCGCCGTCAGGAGTTGTCCGGTGAGTCGTGGTCGCAGGGCAAGGTCATCCTGTCGTGGAGCGATGTGGTAGCGGGTGCTGCAGATGTGGATGACGGCCGCAACGTGGTCATCCATGAGTTCGCGCATCAACTCGATCAGGAAGATGGTCAGGCCAACGGCGCGCCGTTGCTTGGCAGACGCGAATATCGCGAGCGCTGGGCCAAAGTACTCACGCGTGAGTTTGCACGGCTGCAGGAACAGGCTGCGACACACCAGCCGTCGTTACTGGATCATTACGGCGCTACTGATCCTGCGGAGTTCTTTGCGGTGGCGTCGGAAGTTTTTTTTGAACAGGCGCCGCAACTGGCTGCAGACCATCCTGAATTGCACGAATTGCTCTGTCGCTTTTACCGGATCAATCCACTCAGCTGGCAGTGAGTACATCGCAGTACACGCGATGTACTTATTAGCGCCTGTTAATACCAATGACATCGCAGCGATACCGTTAGTGTTAACAGGTCCTGAATTACGCGGGCAGCCCCAGCTTTTTCAGAAAGAGATCGAAGCCACTACCCTTGTCGGAACGGACACTGCGTTGTGGCAGGATCATCTCCGAGGCGTGGCCTGGGCGAGTTGTTGACCTGATCCGGGCATTGCGCGACCAGATGGTCAGTTCGGCCGTGACATGACTGCCGTCAATCAAGTCCAGATGCCGGGCTTCCAGTGCCTGCAATTGCTGCGCACTGATGTCGCGTGAATACACTCCGGGTGCAGTCTGCCATTCCCAGATGCTGTTGCCGCGTTCATCCCAGGTGGCGCGACCTGAACTGGCATCAAACGCCAGATCGGGGGCGTCAATCAGGTCATGTGCGCTGCTGTGTTCGAAACTCATCTTGGTCACCGTTGCTTGCTGCTGTAAGTGGCCAATTGGCGGCCACGCTGCTGTCTTGATGGTGACTATCGGCCCTGATGTATGGGGCTTTACGCATACGCCGCAGAGGATTTGAGTTTCATGGAGCATGTCTCAATACGCTGACAGCGGATTAAAGTCGGCGGCAATGTGTTGCCGCCGAGTGTGCATACATCACACGGAGATCAATAGGACTTCGCCCACACCACCCGGGTGCGGCTGGGTTTGCCGGTGAATGGGCAGGTGCCGGGTTCAGTGGTTTCCAGAGGAATGCAACGTACCGTGACTGACAGATCGTTCTTGATCTGCTGCTCCAGTTCCACGTCGCCGCCGAAGTGAGCCATGGCGAAGCCGCCATGCAAGGGCGGTGGCTGGTTCGGATCGTGGCGCTCAGGCGTAAACCAGGCGTAGAACTCTTCCTTGCTGTCGATGTTGCGCGTGTGCTCCGTGCGATGCGCTCTGGCGCGGGCCAGCAGCGTGTCATGAATGTCCTGCAGGATGCCGGTGACGCTGGCGACGAACTCGCTGCGCTCGATGCTGAGCTTGGTCTTGTGCGGCTGATCGCGACGGCCGACAAACAGCGCGTTCTTTTCCATGTCGCGCGGGCCGATCTCGATGCGCAACGGCACGCCTTTCTTGATCCATTCCCATACCTTGTCCCCGCCACGCAGGTCGCGGGCATCGACATTGACGTTGATATTGCGGTTGCCAAAGCTCTGCTGGCGCAGTTCGGCGGCCACGCCGTTGCAGTATTCCAGTACCCGGGCGCGTTCTTCGTCGTTGCGGAAGATCGGGATGATGACGATGTGGGTCGGCGCAAGCTTGGGTGGCAGCACCAGGCCATCGTCATCCGAGTGCGTCATCAGCATGCCACCGATCAGACGCGTCGATACGCCCCAGCTGGTGGTCCATGCATGCTGCTGCTGACCATTCTGGTCGAGGAACTGGATGCCGCTGGCTTTGGCGAAGTTCTGACCGAGGAAGTGACTGGTGCCGGCCTGCAGCGCCTTGCGGTCCTGCATCATGGCCTCGATGCAGAATGTTTGCTCCGCGCCGGGGAAACGTTCGCCAGCGGTCTTCTCGCCCTTGATCACCGGCATGGCCATCCAGTTCTCGGCAAACTCTGCGTACACATCCAGCATCTGCATGGTTTCGGCCACGGCTTCGTCCCTGGTGGCGTGTGCGGTGTGGCCTTCCTGCCAGAGGAACTCGGTGGTACGCAGGAACATGCGGGTGCGCATTTCCCAGCGCACGACATTGGCCCATTGATTGATCAGCAATGGCAGATCGCGATAACTCTGCACCCAGCGCGAAAAGGCGTCGCCGATGATGGTTTCTGAAGTGGGGCGCACGATCAGCGGCTCTTCCAGTTCGCCGGTGGGCACCAGCTTGCCTTCGGCATTCAGCTCCAGACGGTGATGCGTGACCACCGCGCATTCCTTGGCGAATCCATCTACATGCGCGGCTTCCTTCTGCAGGAAGGACAGCGGGATGAACAGTGGAAAATAGGCGTTCTGGTGGCCGGTAGCCTTGAACTTGTCGTCCAGCACCCGCTGCATGTTCTCCCACACGCTGTAACCCCAGGGCTTGATGACCATGCAGCCGCGCACGGCGGAAGTTTCGGCCAGGTCAGCCGCCTTGATGACCTGCTGGTACCACTCCGAGTAGTTCTCGTCGCGGGTGGGAGTAATGGCGGTGCGGGGCTTGTTCATCGTGGGTACGGTTCGCTGGGTGGAGAGTGTCGCAGTGCAAGCTGCACATTGTCGGGCATGCGCCTGAGGGTGACAAGAATTGCGCACGGGCGCGAGCAGCCGGGCGGGCCGGCCTGCGCTACTTGAACATGGCGGCTGCCGCCACTACCGCTGACTGTACCTCACGATAGTGGTTCTGATCGATTCGATCGTCAGGAGACAATTGCTCAAACTGCTTCTGCAGAATGTCGAATTCGCGGCGCGTCATATCGTCAACGGCGACCTTGCCCTGCAGGATCAGGAGCGTATAGCGGAATACCGACTCCAGCAGAATGTGTGGGGCGTTGCCCGCGCTCAGGGCGCGCAACAGATACAGTCGTGGCTCCGGCTCGAACATGTTGAGACGATCAATCATGTTGATGCTGTCTGCGTCAAGCTGGGGACCCGACGCTGCGTCATGCATGTGTACACGCCACTCAATCCGCAGACGCACTGCCTGATGGTTCCAGATTGATGTCCAGGGAGTCTGCGCCAGTGTGGAGTCCAGCCCGGCGACGCTGGTCCAGTCATTGCGAGCCGCGAAATACGCCGCGCGCAGCACCATGTTGTCACTTGCGATGGATTGCGCAGGGATTCGGTCGGCACCAGGCTCGTCACCGAAGTTCAGTGCGGCCAGCTGGCTTTCCAGCAGGGCATCGCGCAGCAACCGACTGTCCGGGTGCAGCCTGGCGTCATTCGCCTGAACTCGCTGCGCCTCGCTTGAGTGGCGATCATCGTCCAGCGCCAGGGAGCGTATATAAACCTGCAGATCCGGATTCTGGACGTGGCTGGCCAGCCGCGTCATGCGTGTGCGTGCGCTCTCGTCGAACTTCACAAATGCATGGAGACGGCGCGCCACATAGTCGAACGCCAGTTGCTGGCCCAGCTCGCGATAAATGAAGCTGTCCGGTTGCAGCAGCGGATCGAAGGGCAGGAGCAGATCGCCCACGCTTTCTGCACTGATATTGCGGCCGAAGTCGTAGGGGCTGGCGGCAGCAAAGCGATTGGCGTCGTCGGTTATGATTTCTGCACCCGCGGCAAAGGTGCGACTGCCCCGGTCATCCATTGCCAGGCTGACGATCAGATCTTCCACCACGTTCAGACCAAGGCCGCCATAGTGATCGGGTGCAGCGGCAAATGCAGCCCGCGTGGCAGCCAGCTGCCGTTCCGGTTCAATGGGTGCATCCGATGCCAGAAACAGCAGCGTCGGTGGCGCAGGGCGGTACACGCGCACATGCGGATACACGGCGTTGATGGTGGCCAGCAGCGAACGCAGCAGGGGTTCGTCCAGGAAATCCACATTCATCCATTGCACGAACAGCCCGCCGGGATTCAGGTGATCCCTGGCCTGTTGCATGAATTGACGTGTGTACAGATGCGATGCTCCGGCCGTCCAGGGATGCGAAGGTTGCGAAATTACCGCATCATATTTTTTAGTGGTGAGCTGCAAGGCACCGCGTGCATCGTTGATGATGAGATTGACGCGACTGTCACTTAGTGGATCGAGCCGGCGCCGCCGGGCCAGTGCACGGTTGGCGTTGATGACCTTGTCTTCCAGTTCGATAACGTCGATGTGACGCACGGAGGGCGGCACGGCTTCCAGCACGCGACCCCCGCCAAAGCCAACAACCAGCATGTCCTGCAGTTGCGGTCGCGCCAGTACTGCCAGCGGCGCCATCCAGGCTTCCGCATACAACTCCGGGCTCGCACCACGCATCTCGATGGCGGCCTCGGGCAGGCCATTGGTACGCAGAGTAATCTGATCGCCCAGACGCAGGGCCACCACTGCGGCGCTGCGACCCACATCGTAATAAAGCATTTCGCCCACACCACTGACCCGCAGGGGTGAATAACGCAACAACGCATCGGGCTGTTTAGGGGTGAAAAATATGATTACAGCGAGCGCAGCCGTTGTCAGGGGAATGCCGAACCATTTACCGGGTTTGAACAGCACAAAACAGGCGATACACGCCAGGACACAGCTGGCGATGACGGCCAGTTGCACCGCGCCTTCATAACGCAGTGCCGGCACAATCAGAAAGCCACCGGCGATGGCGCCTACAATCGCACCGAGGGTATTCCAGCTGTAAACCCGCGCACTGGCCGGTGCTGCGTCCACTACGCCACGGGCCAGAACGCGCACCGCCAGCGGATAGGTCAGACCAATGGCAAACGCCAGCGGAAACAGCAGTACGAACCCGAAACTCGCGCGTTGCGACAGCGAGTCCACCATGGGACTGACTCGTTGTATTGCATACCATGCGCCCATGGCCGCGAGCGCCGCGGCCAGTTCACTGATGGCCAGCCAGCGTGCTGCAGTTTCACGACGAACGGCCAGCGCTGCGCCGAGCCCGCCACCCAGGGCAATGCCGGCGAGAAAGCTGGCCAGCATGACGCCGAACGCATGGATACTGCTGCCCAGCACATGACCGAGCATGCGGGTCCATAACACTTCGTGCAGGAAGGACACGGCTCCGGACAGCAACATCAGTGGCAGTACCCACACCGGCGAAGCGCCTGCCAGCATGCGTTCTGGCGGTTGCATCGACGCGTCGCCATCATTTTGTGGATCGAGTGCGCGGTTTGCCGAGGTCTTGCTCAAGGTGAGCGCCAGGATGGCCACCAGCAAATTAATAGCGACCGCCACCCAGGTGGTCTTTGTCAGGCCATATCCGGGCAGCAGCACCAAGGCACCGAGCAATGCACCGACCACTGCGCCGCCGGTATTGCAGGCATACAACAAGCCGATGCGTCTGCCGATCTGTTCTTCGCTGTGCACGGCATGTCTGGCCAGCAGCGGCAGCGTGGCGCCCATCAGTGTGGTGGGCACCAGCAATACCGCAAACGCAGCCAGCAGATAGAACAGGGAAGTTCCGCTCAGCGTGGCGCCCGGTGGTGTCGACTGCCCGCCGAAGCTGAACACCAGCAGCTGCTCGGCAAGCCACAGTCCTGCCGGGATCACTACCACTGCAGCTATGGCAATTCCCAATTCAAGAAATGCATACCACACAACCGGGCGCTGAATCTGCTTGATGCGCCTTTCGATCAGCGCGGCGCCCAGCGCCAGACCGCCCATGTAGGCAGCCAGTACCGCTGCAACGGCGAGCTCTGATGTGCCGAACACCAGTGCGAATTGCCGCGTCCAGGCAATTTGATAGACCAGCGCAGCCAGGCCGCTGAAAATGAAACACAGACACACAACCAGCAGATTGATCCAGCCCGAAGTATTGTCGACATTGGATGTTTGGTCCGGAGGGGTCATTTGCTTCGATGGTGCTGGCGCGGTCACTGGCAGGCCATACAGGCTATATGGCGCTGAATATTGTAGTTGTTGCGGTATGGATCCTGCGCTCTAATGATGCAGCATCACGCAAGCGGCCTTAAGTATTGTTTCAACAGTTACCAGAACCCGCAACATGTTTGTTCCTCACTCCAGATTGCCGGAAGTCGGCACCACCATTTTCACCGTCGTGACGCAGCGCGCGCGGGAGCTGGGTGCGATCAACCTGTCACAGGGATTCCCGGATTTCGATTCGCCGCCGCTGCTCAGAAGCATACTGGGACGCGCCGCCGAAGCAAACGTCCACCAGTATGCCCCCATGGGTGGCATCGATGCCCTGCGCGAACAGATCGGCCTTGCCGCCCGCGAACTGGGTATTTCCGTCGATACCAGCAGTGAAGTGACAGTGACTTTGGGCGCCACCGAGGCGTTGTTCTCCAGCATTCAGGCACTGGTGCATCCCGGTGATGAAGTGATCGTGTTCGATCCCTGTTATGACTCCTATGGCCCAGCGATAAGATTGTGTAACGCGCAACCCATTCATATTCCGCTACAGGCACCGGGCTTCGGGATTGATTGGCAGCGCGTCGCGGAGGCCATCACGCCGCGCACGCGTTTGATCATTATCAATAGTCCGCACAATCCCACTGGCGCAGTGTTGCAAGCGGATGATCTGCACCAGCTGGCGCAGTGTGTGCGCAATACGTCCATCGTCGTTCTCAGCGATGAGGTGTACGCCAACATGGTTTACGACGGCTGGCGGCATTACAGCATGCAGGCGCATCCCGAACTGCGCGAGCGCAGCATCAGTGTGTTTTCTTTCGGCAAGGTTCTGCATGCCACCGGCTGGCGAGTCGGTTATGCGCTCGCGCCGCCGGCGCTGACGCGTGAACTGCGCAAGGTGCATCAGTTCAACACCTTTTCGATCGCGCACCCCTTGCAGTGGGCGATCGCAGAATTTCTGAAAGCGGTGCCGGATCATCGCGCCGGCCTGAGTGTGTTCTATCAGGACAAGCGCGATTACTTTGCCGGCTTGCTGCAGGGATCGCGCTTTGCGCTCACACCATCACCCGGAACGTTTTTCCAGTTGCTGGAGTACAGCGCCATATCAGCGGAACCAGATAAGCTCTTTGCCGATCGCTTGATGACCGAGCACGGTGTGGCGGCGATTCCGTTGTCACCGTTCTGTGCCGAAGCGCCGGACTATCGTTACCTGCGCTTCTGTTTTGCCAAGCGTGAATCCACCCTGCAGCAGGCGGCTGAGCGCCTTTGCAAGATATGAAAGGGCCGGATGCGAGTGCGCATGATCTGACCGTCACACTGATGCAGGCCGATCTGGTCTGGGAGGATCCGGTTGCCAATCGACATCGACTTGAACAGAAGCTGGCGGTGCTGCGCGGACAAACCGACCTTGTTGTCCTGCCGGAAATGTTCACTACCGGCTTCACCATGAAGCCGGAAAAAAATGCCGAGCCCGAAGGCGCAACATTGCAGTGGATGCTGGAGCAGGCCAGGCACATGCAGGCCACGCTGACCGGATCGGTAGCCGTTTCCAGTGGTGGCAATTACTTCAATCGCCTGTACTGGGTGCAGCCCGATGGCGTCGTGCATACCTATGACAAGCGGCATCTGTTCCGCATGGCTGGCGAACAGGATCACTACCAGGCAGGCGAGGCAGCGTTGTTGATCGAATGGCGCGGTTGGCGCATCTGTCCGCTGGTGTGTTACGACCTGCGTTTTCCGGTGTGGAGTCGTCGCCGCGCGGGCCTCGACTACGACCTGCTGCTGTACGTGGCCAACTGGCCGAAGGTGCGGCGTCATCCCTGGCAGGTGCTGCTCAAGGCGCGCGCCATTGAGAACCTGAGTTACTGCGTCGGTGTCAACCGCTTTGGTGTCGATGGCCTCGGCTACGAACATTCAGGCGACAGCGCCGTGCTGGATTTCAAGGGTCAGCCCTTGCTGGAAGCGCCTGAACAGGAATGGCAGGGCAGCGTGACGCTCGACCATGCGGCCTTGCATGAATTCCGCCGCAAGTTCCCGGCGCATCTGGATGCGGACGGTTTTTCCCTCCCGTAGGGGCAACGCTTCGGAATCCCCGACGGGGGACGAAGCATGCCTCGCCCGGCTTTCACGCGCCTAATCCCTGCGCGCCAATGCCAACCGGCTTCTGCCCATGTAGAATCCGCGCCTCGAAATCTTTCAATTGTGTCCAACAAAATGAGCGCTTGTGGCTTCTAGCCAGCCGTAGCAGTCGCCGGATGTGTTTCCGGGACCGCCGTGAATCCATCCATGGAGGCTGCGGCTCGGCTTCCTGCCTCGCACGCTCCCTGCAACACATCCGGCGACTGCTACGTCCGATGTGTCGCGCCACGCTCATTTTGTTAGACGCTCCAAAGCACCAGGAAACAGAGATTCATCATGGGTCGTATTTTTGAAGTTCGAAAGCACGCGATGTTTGCGCGCTGGAATCGCATGGCGAAGGGATTCGCGCGCATCGGCAAGGAAATTGCCATTGCCGTACGCAATGGTGGCGGCGATCCCAGTTCCAATCCCGCATTGCGCCGCGCAATCCAGAACTCTCGCGCGCTCAATATGCCGAAAGACAAAGTGGAAGCGGCTATCAAGCGCGCCACCAGCAAGGATGCGACCAACTACGAAGTGCTTTACTACGAAGGCTATGCACCGCATGGCGTAGCCCTGATGATCGAGTGCGCCACCGATAACCCGACTCGCACCATCGCCAACATCCGCAGCATTTTCAACAAGAGCAAGACCGGCGGCAATCTCGGCACTACCGGTAGCGTGTCATTCATGTTCAAACACATGGGTGTGTTCCGCCTGAATCCCGAAGGTATCGATCAGGATGATCTCGAGTTGTACCTGATCGATCACGGCCTGGAAGAAATGGGCGAAAGCACCGGCGAAAAGGGCGAACCGCAACTGGTGGTGCGTTGCGCCTTCAGCGATTTTGGTCAGGTACAGAAGGCGCTGGAAGATCGTCACATCACGCCGCTATCCGCCGAGTCCGAATACGTCTGCCAAATGCCTGTGGAGCTGGCTGAACCTCAATCCACCGAAGCGCTGGAGCTGATCGACAAGCTGGAACAGGACGAAGATGTGCAGAAGGTATATCACACATTGGTGTAAGGGTTCTGCTTCCATCAAATGATTTGGCCTCCGGTCTGCATTTATGTCCGTGGAGAATGGAACAAAACGTGTCTTTAGGCTGATTGCCATAGGTTATGCCATTTTAGGATGCGTCCTGATTTGGCTATCCATCAATGGAATTTTTTCAAGAAGCGAGTTGGTGGATCAAGTGATATCCGTTGCTTATGTTGGCGGCGGTATCTTGCTGCTGCAAAGAATGGGACTTCTTGATTTCAAAAAAATGTGGCTGCTTAAAAAGACCTCAATAAAGGCTGATCTTGTTTGTGTTGGTGCTTGTTTTTTGATGGCGATTTTTATTGGTGTAATCGGTATTAAATTTCTTCCCGACACTGAGTTATATGCCTTGGTTCTATTCGTTTTAGTATTGTCTTTCTCTTTTTCTGGAGCATTCTTTTTTGCAAGAGTGGTCTGGCGGCTTATCGGCAGGCTGCCGTGACATCTGCCACGATGTGAACGCTTGGTCCGGATAGGTTTTTCAAGACGCGCCGCGAGTACTTCTCGTAGTCGTGTAGGTTGGGCTGTAAAGCCCAACATCAAAATCACGCCTTGAAAGAATCGTTGGGCTTTACAGCCCAACCTACGAGAACTACTTCAACTCCGCCGGCACATGCGGCGCAATGGTTTCCAGCAACGCCGTATGTACCTTCGGTGCGCCCGCAACGATGTGCGGACCATGCTTGTACTCGCCACCGGTCAAGTCGCTGACCATACCGCCGGCTTCGGTGATCAGCAGCATGCCGGCTGCGGTATCCCACGGCGCCAGGCCCATCTCCCAGAAACCATCCAGACGGCCGGCCGCCACATAGGCCAGATCCAGCGCCGCTGCGCCCGGACGGCGCAATCCGGCTGCCTTCTGGGTGAGATCCTTGAACATGCCCATGTACGGGTCCAGCCACTCGCGGTTTGAGCGATACGGAAAGCCAGTACCGATCAGCGCACCGTCGAGTGTTGTCTGTTTGGTGACGCGAATGCGCCGGTCGTCCAGTTTTGCGCCATCGCCGCGCGCAGCTGTGAATAACTCCTGACGCAGCGGATCGTAGATCACGCCGCATTCCATGACGCCGCGCTTCTTCAGGCCGATCGATACGGCAAATTGCGGAAAGCCGTGGATGAAGTTGGTGGTGCCATCCAGCGGATCGATGATCCAGACGAATTCATCCTCGCCAGCGGCGTTCTTGTTGCCATGCTTGCTGTCGGTACGGCCACTCTCCTCGGCAAGAATGCCGTGGTCGGGAAAGGTGGTGCGGATGGCATCAATGATTTCGGCTTCGGCACGCAAGTCGACTTCGGTGACGAAGTCGTTGACGTCCTTGCGGCGAACTTCCAGCTGGTGCAGCTTGTTCATGCTACGCAGAATCAGATCGCCGGCGCGGCGGGCAGCGCGGATGCCAATGTTGAGCATGGGGTGTTGCATGTCTTACCTCTGCGTCAGGCCAATGCCGGCCAAAGAACAAGTGCCAACTGAAAGTAAAGAGCGCGGCGGCTCAATTATGGAGTGAGCGGCCGGAAAGGGCGGCTAGAATAGCAGCGGATTTCTGTTTGTCACGCCCGTTTTGATGATGGAAGCGTTGAGTTGCTGTTATGCCCGCATCGGCGGGCATCCAGTAAGGCAATAATCCATCTGGATTCCCGCCTGCGCGGGAATGACGGACTGAAAAAAGTCGCGAATGATCTGTACCGCATGACCGAACTTACTCTGCCCATCCGCATCGTTCTGATGCAAACCAGCCACCCCGGCAACATCGGGGCGGTGGCGCGCGCCATGAAAAACATGGGGCTGCGTGAGCTGCACCTGGTGCAGCCGCGCGAATTTCCCCATCCCGAGGCCATCGCCCGCGCCTCTGGCGCGGATGACCTGCTGGAGACCGCCATCGTGCATGACGACTTGCAAACCGCGGTTGCGGACTGCGGCCTGGTGATTGGCACCAGCGCGCGCTCGCGGCATATTCCATTCGTGCCACTGGAGCCGCGCGAATGCGCCGAACTGGCGGTGCGCAAGGCCAGTGAAGGTAATGCCGTGGCGTTGTTGTTCGGCACTGAACGCACCGGACTGACCAATCAGGAGCTGGCGCAGTGCGGGCATCTGGTCACCATTCCCACCAGCGATGCCTACAGTTCGCTGAACATTGCCATGGCGGTGCAGATTCTCGCCTACGAGTTGTTGCTGGCAGCGCGCACGCACAAACCGGAGCTCGAACGCGAAGAACCACTGGCCTCGCAGCTCGACATGGAGCAGTTCTATCAACATCTGGAGCTGGTGCTGTCCGGCACCAACTTTCGGGATCACACCAGCAGCGGCCATCTCATGTCACGCGTACGGCGCCTATTCAATCGCGCGCTGGTCGACCAGAATGAAATGCGCATCCTGCGTGGCATACTGAGCGCGGTGCAGGAAAAACCAAAGGCATGAATAGTTCCATTTATCTCGACTATGCCGCCAGCACACCGGTGGATCCGCGGGTGGCGCAGCGCATGATGGCCTGTCTGACGCAGCCCTTGCTGCAGGGCAATCCGGCGTCGCTGACGCATGCCTATGGCCGGAAGTCGCGTGAAGTGATCGAACAGGCGCGTGTGTACATCGCGCAGGCCTTGGGTGCGCAACCGGCCAGTATTGTGTTTACCTCGGGTGCAACCGAATCCGACAATCTGGCGCTGTTCGGTGTGGCCAGGTTTCACGCCGATAAGGGTAAACACATCATCTCGTCGCGCACCGAGCACAAGGCCGTGCTGGAACCGCTCAAGCGTCTGGAAAAGCAGGGCTTCAAGGTCACGTATCTCAAACCCGATGCCAGTGGCATTGTGCATCCAGAGCAGGTGCGTGAGGCACTGACACCCGACACCATTCTGGTGTCGCTGATGCATGTGAATAATGAAACAGGTGTGATTCAGGATATTGGCGCCATCGGTGCGATTTGTCGTGAACACAACGTGTTGTTGCATGTCGATGCGGCGCAAAGCGCCGGCCGTTTGCCCATCGATGTGCAGGCGATGAATATTGATCTGCTGTCGTGTACTGCGCACAAGATATATGGTCCCAAGGGCATTGGCGCATTGTATGTACGGCGGCAACCGGTTGTCGGCCTGGAAGCACAGATCATCGGTGGCGGGCATGAATTCGGTTTTCGAGCCGGCACCTTGGCCACACATCAGATTGCTGGTTTTGGTGAAGCCATGCGCCTTGCCATGCAGGAACGTGTGGAAGACAACCAGCGCATTGCCCAATTACGTGAACACCTCTGGCAAGGCGTGCTGGCATTGGGTGGTGTGGAGCTCAACGGGCATGCCTCGCAACGCGTTGCGGGTATTCTGAATGTTGCGTTTCACGGTGTGGAAGGCGAAAGCCTGTTGTTTGCCCTGAGTGATCTGGCGATATCCGCTGGGGCGGCGTGCTCAACCGGTTCTGATGAAGCCTCGTATGTGCTGCGCGCGTTGGGGCGCAGCGATCAGCTGGCGCAAAGCTCAGTGCGTTTCAGCCTGGGACGATTCACCACGTCCGCGGAAGTCGCTGCGGCGTTGCAGTTGATCAGTCAGGAAGTCACACGTTTGCGAGCAGTGGCTGCACCGTAATGGAGGCGTTGCGTCCCGCTGCCGAGTTTGAATACAGCCCACGCGTGCGCGAGCTGTTTGCCAATCTGCAACATACCGGCGCGTTGTCTGACACGCCTGCGGCAAATCCAGCGAATGCCATGTTGTGTGCCGACGCCGGATCGCGCGAGCAGGGCGCACATATCCGTCTATGTATTGAAGTACGCGATGCGGTTGTGCAAACCGTGCGGTATCAGGCCTACGGCTGCCCGCATTTTCTGGCGGCTTGCGAAAGCCTGGCGCGCTGGCTGAAGCAACGTCCGTTACGGGATGGGCATACGTGGTCGCGGCGCACTTTGGAAAACGAACTGGAATTTCCGGTACATAAACGCGCCAAGTTGCTGATTCTGGAAGATGCACTGAACAAACTGCTGGCGGCTGCGACGACATAACAGTCGCGTACCGGGATTGCCTTGGGCGGTTGCAAATTGCACCGGTTTTTTTGCTCTGGAATGCCTCAAGAAAAGACGCTGAATGGCCGTTACCGGCAGGTGAGGTTCCGCCCGGGTTCAGTGCCGGGTGTTGTCAAGCGATAAGGCCGATTCCAGCAGTCATGAGTGAACATTTCATCAGCCCGGAGCAGCTCTGTATCGGCGTCCATGTCCAGCTGGATCTGGGGTGGATGAGCCATCCCTTCACCTTCAGCAGCTTCAAGATCAAGACTCAGGATCAGATCGATGTGCTGCGACGGCTGGGGCTGTCGCGTATCAAGTATGACCCTGACAAGTCGTCCGCCACGCCTCTGCCGCCAGGCGAGAAGGCGCCCACGGCCGCGCCGGTCCAGCATCAGATGGACGAGCTGGTGAGTCAGGAGATGGCCAGCAAGGTCAAACGTATCGAGCAGCTTGACCAGATCCGTGATGACATCACCCGGGTCGAGCAGCAGTTCGTCAAAGTGGCCGATGCAATCCGCAATACCACCCGCAATTTGCGCGCCAATCCAGAAGCAGCTGCGCGCGAGTCAGAGGCGCTCGTCAAACAGATGGTTGATACCATGATCTCCGGTGATGACATCACCCTGCATGTCATCAGCGAGAAGCTGGGTGAAGAGGCGTACTTCCACTCGCTGAATGTAACGGTGCTGTCGCTGATGCTCGGCAAGGTGGCTGAACTGGACGTACTGAACCTGCACCAGACCGGTCTGGGGGCGATGCTGCATGACATCGGCAAGACGGACATTCCCTCCATCGTCACCCTGAAAACCACGCCGCTGACCCGGCCTGAACAGATTCTGCTGGAAAAGCACTGCGACTACGGCGTCAGGCTGGCGCAGAAAATGAATCTCGGCGCGATGGCCATGAGTGTGATCCAGCAGCATCATGAATGTGCGGATGGCAGCGGTTATCCGAAAAAACTCAAGGGCGAGCAGATCAGTATGGCCGCCCGGGTGGTGGCGATCGCCAACGGCTATGACAATCTGTGCAACCCGACCAATGTGGCTGCTGCGCTGACGCCTTCCGAAGCACTGGCGCAGATGTTTGCCAACAAACGCGCCAAATATGACGACCGGCTGCTGAGGCTGTTCATCAAGCGGCTGGGCATTTACCCGCCCGGCAGTATTGTGCAGCTGTCCAACGACATGATTGGTCTGATTGTCGCGGCCAATTTGCAACAGCCGCTGCGGCCGAATGTCATGGTGTATGACCCGACCATTCCCAAGGCAGAGGCGCTCATCATCAGTCTGGAAGCCGAGCCGGACATCAAGATTGGCAAGAGCCTGCGACCGGCACAATTGCCCCGACAGGTACATCAGTACCTCAACCCGAGCAAGAATGTGACTTACTTCTTCGACCCTAAAAAACCGAAGCCGGTCTAGCAATACGTTTCGGTGGCAAGAGGCGGCGCGGGCGACAGTGGATGTTTTTTGTCCCTGCCGGCACTGATCGGTTGCCAGATGGTCATATCGGTAGTATCTATTGAGCTGTGTTTCCAACCGGTTTGAACCTGAGGCCTATGTCCATCTCCCTGACTCCTTCGGCTGCTGAACGTATCAAGAATTTCCTGCATAACCGCGGGCATGGTGTGGGCCTGCGTCTGGGGATCAAGAAAACCGGCTGTTCGGGGTATGCCTACGTGGTGAACTACGCCGACGAGATCAAGGATGTCGATGTGGTGTTCGAGCAGCAGGGCGTCAAGGTGATTGTTGACAAGGAAGCGTTGTCGTACATAGACGGCACCGAGGTTGATTTCGTCAAACAGGGGCTGAACGAGGCCTTCAAGTTCCGCAACCCCAATGTGAAGGGTGAGTGCGGCTGCGGCGAGAGTTTCACGGTGTGATTGCTAATCCCCTCCCGCGCGCGGGAGGGGAGTAATCGCTAAACCCGCGTTCCGGCTCATTTTCTTGCTGGTATCCGGTCCGGCCGGTACACTCCGCGCCTCCAAATTCACCGCTGACGGACGTCCTGCCATTTAGATGGCAAGACCCGGCAGCTTTTTCTATTGGTTTCAATACCTTTACTACTAAAGAGGCCGCAGGCCTGAGGTTGATTTCATGGCGATTGAACGCACTTTTTCCATTGTTAAGCCCGATGGTGTCCGCAAGAACCTGATTGGCTCGATTCTGCAGCGTTTCGAACAGGCTGGGCTGCGTGTCATCGCCGCCAGGATGATCAACATGAGCCAGACGCAGGCGGAGGGTTTCTACGCAGTGCATCGCGAGCGTCCGTTCTTCAAGGACCTGGTCAAGTACATGACCTCTGGCCCGGTGCTGGTACAGGTGCTGGAAGGCGAAGGCGCAGTGCTGAAGAATCGCGAACTGATGGGCGCTACCGACCCGAAGAAGGCGGCTGCCGGCACCATCCGTGCCGACTTCGCCAGCAGCATCGAAGAGAACGCCGTACACGGTTCAGACAGCCCGGAGAATGCCGCGATCGAAATCGCCTATTTCTTCGCCGGCTCCGACCTATGCCCGCGCGCGTGAAGTGAGCCATGACCCAATCGGCTGACATCGCAACTCCCGTCGAACGCGTGAACCTGCTGGGTCTCACGCGTAGCGAGCTGGAGGCGTTTGTCGCCGATATGGGTGAAAAGCCGTTCCGCGCGCGCCAGCTGATGAAGTGGCTGTACAAACGCGCGGTCGGCGACTTCGACGAAATGACCGATCTGGCCAAGGCGTTCCGTGAGCGCCTCAAGCAGGTGGCTGAGGTACGTGTACCGGACATCACGCTTAGCCAGCACTCCAGCGATGGCACTCGCAAGTGGCTGCTCTCTGTCGATAGAACCCGGGTTGACCGTGGCCGCAGTTCTGTTCCGCAAGCCATTGAAATGGTTTATATCCCTGAGCCGGGTAGAGGCACGTTGTGTATCTCCAGCCAGGTGGGTTGCGCCATGGACTGCACCTTCTGTTCAACCGCGCAACAGGGCTTTAACAGCAACCTCAGCGCCGCCGAAATTGTCGGTCAGGTGTGGCTGGCCAATCGCGAATTGCGCGGTGATCGGCCCGCTTCCAGTGACACCGCCGAACGTTTGATTACCAACATCGTGTTCATGGGTATGGGCGAACCACTGGCCAACTATCGCAACGTGGTGCCGGCGGCCGAGATCCTGATGGACGATCTGGGCTTTGATATTTCCCGCCGCCGCGTCACGGTGAGCACCTCAGGGCTGGTGCCGCAGATGATGAAGCTGGCCGAAGAGACCAACTGCGCGCTCGCGGTATCGCTGCACGCGCCTAACGATGCCCTGCGTGATGAGCTGGTGCCCATCAATCGCAAACACAGGATTGCCGAACTGCTGGATGCCTGCTGGTATTACCTGCAGCGCCAGAATGCCCGCAGCATCACCTTCGAATACGTGATGCTGGATGGTGTGAACGATCAGCTGGAACACGCCCGCGAGCTGGTGACCCTGCTCAGGCACAAGCCAGCCAAGGTGAATCTGATTCCCTTCAATCCCTTCCCTGACACGCGCTACAGGCGCTCCCCGGCGGATGTGATTTCCCGTTTTCGCGATTATCTGAATGCCAATGGCGTGATCGCCACCACGCGGCGCACGCGCGGCGACGACATTGATGCTGCCTGCGGTCAGCTGGTGGGTCGGGTGCAGAATCGCACCACGGTGCGTCTGGGGTCAAAGCTGGTATCAGTGGTTACACAACCATGAGCGGTCACATGAACAAGCTGGCTGTAGTCACCCTTCTGTCAGTAGTGCTGGCCGCCTGTGTCAGTTCGAATTCCGGATTTGGCGAAAAGGATGACGAATCGGCGGCGGCCTATAACCTGCAGCTGGGTATCGACTACTTCCGTCAGGGCAATCTTTCACAAGCCAAGGAAAAGCTCGATCGCTCACTGGAGCAGAACCCGAAGAACGCCCAGGCGTACGTCGCTTCAGGCATGCTGTACGACCGGCTGGGCGAGACCCGCAAAGCTGACCAGTACTTCAGCAAGGCAGTGGATCTGGACCCAAAAAATGGCGATAGCGTCAATAGTTACGCTGTTTTCCTGTGCCGCAAGGGTGATTATGCCAAGGGTGAACAGCTTGCAGTGCAGGCGGCGACCAATCCCTTGTACAAGTCGCCGGAAGCAGCGTATTTCAATGCCGGCAATTGCGCGCTGGATGCCGGCAAGAATAGCAAGGCAGAGGAATACTTCCGGCGGGCATTGGCGCTCCGGCCCAATTTTCCGGCGGCGTTGCTGCAGATGGCCGAGCTTGAATTCAAGGCTGGCAATTACCTGCCGGCACGCGGGTTCCTCGAGCGCTTCCAGCAGACAACCAAGCCGACTGCCGCGTCGTTGTGGCTGCTGTTCAGGGTTGAGAATGCCCTGGGCAATGCCGGACTGTCGGCCGACTATGCACGACGTCTGAAGCAGGATTTTCCGACCTCCCTCGAGACCAAGGCTTTGCTCGAATTCGAACAGAAGAGCAAATCCTGATCATGAGCGAGGCGCCGCAAACCGCAGAAGCCACAACGCCGGGCGAACTGCTGCAGCAGGCGCGCGACCGCGCGGGCTTCTCCGTGGAAAGGGTGGCCAAGGATCTGCATCTCGATACCCAGGTGATTCGTGCGATCGAAATGAATCGTTTCAAGGACCTGGGCGCACCTGTCTACGCAAAGGGTTACCTGCGCAAGTACGCCAAGCTGGTGGGCGTTGCCGAGGAAGGCATCCTGCAGGGTTACCAGAAGATGGGCGGTACCCCAGTATCGGACCCAGTTCCCGTCAGCATGGGTTCCATACCTGAAACCCGCAGGCCCTTGCCTGGCTGGGTGTGGCGGGTTGTGATCGGCCTGCTGGTGCTGGCGGGTTTGATGACCTTGCTGAATCTGCGCGACACGAGCACCGAATCTGCGCGGCAGGACGATCTGATTTCCCAACCCTTGACGGCCCCCGGAGCGGACGCCGCAGCAACGCACACCGACAGCCCGTTGGCAGCGTTGCCCGAATCCACGGCAATGGCTCGTGCACTCACCGTGGAATTCAAGTTCTCCGGGGAATCCTGGGTGGAAGTGTATGACGCCAACAATCATCAGGTTCTCTACGAACTGGGCGTTGTTGGCAACGCCCGCCAGATCCAGGCAGTGCCGCCGCTGCGTGTGGTGCTGGGTGCGGCAAGCGCGGTCAGTGTTCAGGTGAATTCGACTGCCATCACCGTGCCGGCGAAGAATATTCGCGACGGCGTGGCGCGTTTCGTCGTCAAGGTCGATGGCTCGGTCGAATAACCCGGTTAAATAAAAAAGATGCGATTGAGCGAAGCATATTTGTGGAGTCTGTGTTGAGTACCGAAGCGAAGCTGCAGCCCGTGCGCGGCATGAACGACATCCTGCCCACGGAGATCGCTTACTGGCAGCATCTTGAAGCCACCGCGCGCAGTCTGTTCGCAGAGTATGGCTTCCACGAAATCCGCGTGCCGATTGTGGAACAGACCAGCCTGTTCAAGCGTTCCATCGGCGAGTTGACCGACATCGTCGAAAAAGAGATGTACACCTTCGACGATCGCAGTGGTGATTCGCTGACCTTGCGTCCCGAAGCCACTGCTGGTCTCGTGCGCGCCATGATTTCCAATGGCCTGCTGCACAACCAGCGCCAGAAGGTCTGGACCACCGGTCCGATGTTCCGCCACGAACGTCCGCAGAAGGGACGTTATCGCCAGTTTTACCAGCTCGATGTGGAAGCCTTTGGCTTTGCCGGTCCGGACCTGGATGCCGAGCTGATTCTGATGACTGCGCGCCTGTGGCAACGTCTGGGTATCCAACGACTGACGCTGAACATCAATTCCTTGGGCACACCACAATCCCGCCAAGTCTATCGGGACACACTCAGGCAGTATTTCGGCGCGCACAAGGAGCTGCTGGACGAAGACAGCCTGCGTCGCCTGGACGGCAATCCCTTGCGCATCCTCGATACCAAGAATCCGGCCATGGCGGAGTTGGTGAGCAAGGCGCCGTTACTCACTGATTATCTTGATGAAGAGTCTGCTGTGCATTTCAAGATTCTGCGCCAGCATCTGGATGCGGTGGGTATCCGCTATGTGGTGAATCCACGCTTGGTGCGTGGCCTCGATTACTACACGCGTACGGTGTTTGAATGGGTGACCACCGAGCTGGGTTCGCAGGACGCGGTGTGTTCAGGTGGTCGCTACGACGGGCTGGTGGCGCAGCTGGGCGGCGAACCGACGCCGGCCATGGGCTGGGCATTGGGCGAAGAGCGCATCATTGGTTTGATGCAGGTTCAGAATGTTCAGGTTCAGAACCAGCAACCTGATGTATATGTAGCACTGGTGGGTGAGCGTGCCGAGGCAGCCGGATTGGCATTGGTTGAACAGTTGCGCAACCAGGTGAACGGCCTGCGCGTCGAAACCAACTGTGGTGGCGGCAGTTTCAAGTCCCAGCTGAAGCGCGCCGACAAGAGCGGGGCGCGTTACGCAGTGATTCTGGGCGACAGTGAAACCGAACAGCAGGTGGCTGGTCTGAAGAACCTGCGCGTTGAAGCGCCACAAGTACAAGTAAGCTGGGCACAATTGTCTGCCGAGCTTGAAAAACGTTTGAGGTAGGTCTTACGGCAGGTTGGGCTGAGTCTGCGAGGCCCAACATCTTTGATAACGTATGAAAACCGTTGGGCTTCGCAGACTCAGCCCAACCTACACCAGATCGACGAAGAGCAGGACATGGTTGACGAATTTCTGACAGATGATGAACAAGGCGAAGCCTTCAAGACCTGGTGGCGCGAAAACTGGGCGTGGGTGCTGTCCGGTATTGCCGTCGGCCTGTGCCTGTTGGGTGGCTGGCAGTACTACCAGCGCTTCAAGGTTCAGCGCGCCGAAACCGCTGCAGAAATGCTGGATCAATTTGCCAACGCGCAGGTGAGCGACAAGGTCAGGGCCGAAACTCTGTTCAAGGATCTCACTGACAAATACGCTGCCACGCCCTATGCCACGCAGGCGCAACTGCTGCACGCGCAGAACGCGGTGAGCAACAATGATTTCGCTACTGCTGAAACGGCGTTGCGTGCGGTGATGGCGGGCAGCAAGGATCCCGAGCTGGCCCAGGTAGCAAAGCTCCGGCTTGCGCGGGTCTTGATTGAACAGGGCAAGACCGATGAAGCGTTGACCTTGCTGGATGTGGCCAAGGCGGGTGCTTTTGCCGCGCAGATGCATGAAATTCGCGGTGATGCGTTGTATGCCAGGAACGATGCAACAGGCGCACGCGGTGAGTATGAAGCGGCTCTGGCGGCCTACAAGAGCGATACCGGCGCCGATGTGTCGCTGCTGGAACTGAAGCTGCAGGATCTGGGTGGCGTGGTCGCTGCTGCAACCACCGGTGCAGATGCCAGCAAGGTGATTGCACAATGAACGTCTCCAAACTCACGTTGATTGCGCTGCTTGGTTTGGTACTGAGCGCGTGCGACAACAGCAAGGTCGTGGATCCGCCGGCCGAACTGGTGGACATCAAGCCGGTGCTGCGAGTCACGAAACTGTGGAGTGAAGGTTTCGGTGGTAAATCAGCTTATCTGCGTCTGGGGTTGCAACCCACAGTGGTCGACAACGTGCTTTATGCCGCAGGTCATAATGGTGAAGTGGTTGCGCTCACCGCCGACAAGGGCAGGCAGCGCTGGCGTGTCAAGACCAAGATGGAATTGTCGGCAGGTCCCGCTGCGGCCGATGGTCTGGTCGTGATTGGCAGCGCCAACGGCGAACTGGTTGCGCTGGAAGCCGACACCGGCAAACAGCGTTGGCGCCACCAGCTGTCCGGCGAAATGCTTTCCAAGGCGCTAATCACCCATGGTCTGGTGATCGCTCGTACCGTGGATGGTCGCTTGCAGGCGTTGAATGCCGCTGATGGCAGCGTGCGCTGGACAGTCGAAGAAGTGGTGCCGCGCCTCAGCCTGCGGGGCACTGCGATGCCCATTCTGGCGGGCGAGGCGGTGGTGGCGGGTTTTGATAACGGCAAGCTGCTGGCAGTGGATGCGACCACTGGCGATACGCTGTGGAATGTGGCCATCGATACACCTGCCGGGCGCACTGAACTTGATCGCCTTGCCGATATCGATGCGCCGGCGGCCAGTTCCGGCAAGGATATCTTTGTGGCCGGATTTCACGGCCGGGTAGCGATGCTGGATCTGGACAATGGTCAGGTGTGGTGGGCCAAGGATGCCTCCAGCTATCGCGGCTTTGGCCTTGACGAGCGTGTGCTGTATCTCACCAATTCCAACGGCATGATCACTGCGCTGCGTCGCACCGATGGTAATCAGCAGTGGGAATCGAATGTGCTGCACCAGCGTGGTCTGACTGCGCCGGCGGTCATTGGTGATTCGCTGGTCGTGGGTGACTACGAGGGTTACCTGCACTGGCTGAGCAAGGTCGATGGCAGCTTGCAGGCGCGCGCCAAGACCGATGGCGAACGCATCACCAATGCGCCGATCGTGGCAGATGGCCGCGTCTATGTGCAGACCGATGGCGGTGAACTGATTGCGTTTGAGGCCAGGCCAAGAGGCTGATGCTGCCTGTTTGTTATTGTAGCCGTAGGTTGGGCTGAGTCCGCGAAGCCCAACATTCCCGACCTGCAATGTTGGGCTTCGCGGACTCAGCCCAACCTACGGTTTGTAATCAATTCATGCTCCCCGTTATTGCACTGGTTGGCCGACCCAATGTCGGCAAGTCCACGCTGTTCAATGCGCTCACCGGCACGCGTGACGCGCTGGTGGCCGACTTGCCGGGCCTGACCCGTGATCGCAAGTACGGCTATACCAAGTCCGATTTCCAGCCCTGCATTCTGGTCGATACCGGTGGACTGACGCCCGGCGCCGATGGCGTCGAGAAGCTCATGGCCGAGCAGAGTCTGCGCGCCATGGAAGAAGCGGATCGCGTGCTGCTGGTGCTCGATGCGCGTCAGGGCTGTACGCCGACCGATCACTTCGTCGCACAGTTGATTCGTCGCAGCGGCAAGCCGTGCATTGTGGTGGTCAACAAAGCCGAAGGTCAGGAAGGCTTTGCAGCCGGTGCAGATTTTCACCAGCTGGGCCTTGGCGAACCCATGGCCATTTCGGCGACGCACGGGTCGGGTTTGAAAAACCTGATGGAAGCTGCGCTGGAAGGTTTTGAATCCAGCGTCACCGAGCTGCCCGATGATCGCGATCGCATTCGTGTAGCAGTGATCGGTCGGCCCAATGTCGGCAAGTCGACGCTGATCAATCGTCTGATCGGCGAAGAACGTCTGGTGGCGTTTGATATGCCGGGCACCACGCGCGATTCGGTGGATGTGCCATTCGAACGCGATGGCCAGCAATTCACCTTGATCGATACTGCCGGTGTACGCCGCAAGTCGAAGGTCGAGGAGGCCATCGAGAAGTTCAGCATCATCAAGGCGCTGCAGGCAGTGGATTCCGCCAATGTGGTGGTCGGCATTGTCGATGCC
The DNA here is from genome assembly GCA_963748005.1 of uncultured Pseudomonadota bacterium. Taxonomy (GTDB): domain Bacteria; phylum Pseudomonadota; class Gammaproteobacteria; order Steroidobacterales; family Steroidobacteraceae; genus CAILZL01. Next base: position 991,927 of record CAVVHH010000003.1, on the reverse strand, counting down.
CACGACACTGTGGCCGAGCAGGACGCAGCCTTGTTCGGTATGGCGGTTGAACGCGGTCGCGCCCTGGTCATTGCGGTGAACAAGTGGGACAACATTCCCATGGATCAGCGCGACAGCATTCGCGCCGGCATTGATGCGCGGTTTCCATTCCTGGAGTTTGCGTATCTGCATTTCATTTCGGCTCGCCATGGCACGGGCGTGGGCGAGCTGATGGGCTCGGTCATCGCTGCGTACAACGCTGCCATGAGCGAGCTGCCCACACCGGAGCTGACACGGGTACTGGAAGCCGCCATTGAGCAACATCAACCGCCGCTGGTGCGTGGCCGGCGCGTCAAACTGCGTTATGCCCACCAGGGTGGCCGCAATCCGCCGGTGATCGTGATACACGGCAATCAGACTGAACATCTGCCCGAGCCTTACAGGCGCTATCTGATGAACACTTTCCGCGAGGCCTTCAAGCTGAAAGGCACGCCGGTGCGTATCCAGTTGCGTTCCGAAGAGAACCCGTTTGCCGGCAAGCGCAACACCCTCACGCCGCGTCAGGTGCGCAAGCGTCAGCGGCTGATCCAGCGGGTGAAGAAGAAATAGCGATCAATTAATTGATAATTGACAATGGATAGTTGATAACAAAAAGAAAGTGGCCCTAACGGGATGTTGAAGGCATCACGGCGTCGTAAGTCGCTTCGCCATACGCGTCTGCCAGCCAGGGCCAGTGGCTTTCCAACGGGCCAGTACATCGGAAGGCAGGCGAATGGATACCAGCTGGCGCGGATTCTCCGAAACCGGACGACCACCTTTTTTCTTGACCGCTTGCGCCAGCATGCGATCGCTCAGCTCCGGCAACTCGCGATATTCGTGTGACTTGATCACATGCCTGTCGATCTTCGCCAAATCAGACTTCAAAGAACGGGGCGAGGCGAGCTTTTTCGCGCGCATTAGCTTTTCTCATGCTGAAAATATGGCGAACCGCGCCACGCGGAGTGTATCCAACCACCACTAACCTCCCCGCCAGCAATCCGTAACAGATGATTCGTTGCTCACCGTAGTTCCTGCGAGTGTCTTCGATTTCAACCGTGACACCCTCAAACACCAGCGGTGCATCGGCAAAGTCGAGGCCACGCTGACCGAACGTCTGTCTCCGTTTGTCGGGGTCGAAGCTTATTTCCATATGGGTTGTTGTATATACAAAAACCTCTGCGGCCTGCAAGCCCCAAGCTGAAATTATTCGCGTGAAAAGTGCCGAACCGGGGGAATTAGCACATAGACAGGCGGAATACTGCAGGGCAGAGTGGCTCTCTACACTGACTGCAACTTGGACAAAGAACCAAATCATGGCCGCAGCCCGCCAATACTTGAAGCTCGACAAGCCTTTCCCGATGCGACGGGGCGGGGTGCTGCAGGACGTGCAACTGGCCTACGAAACCTGGGGCCAGCTCAATGCAGCGCGCGACAATGCCATCCTGATCTTTACCGGCCTGTCACCCTCGGCGCATGCCGCCTCGTCGGCAGCGGACTGCTCGCCGGGCTGGTGGGAAGACATGGTCGGCCCCGGTCGTCCCATCGACACCGGACGTTTTTTCGTGATCTGCGTGAACTCACTCGGCAGTGTGTTCGGTTCAACCTCTCCGGCGTCCATCAATCCGCAGACCGGTCAGCCATATCGCCTGAGCTTTCCCATCCTCACGGTGGAAGACATCGCGCGGGGTGGTTATGAAGTCATCCGCAGTCTGAAGATCGATCAGGTGCGTTGCGTGGTGGGGCCGTCGCTGGGTGGCATGACCGTGCTGGCATTTGCAGCGTTGTTTCCCGAAGCGGCGAAACACCTGGTGTCCATTTCCGGTGCCGCGCGTTCCACGCCGTTCACCATCGCTCTGCGTTCGCTGCAGCGCGAAATGATCCGCAAGGACCCGGCCTGGAACGAAGGCAACTATTCGCCTGACAGGATTCCCGTCGAAGGCATGCGCCTGGCGCGCAAGCTGGGCATGATCACCTATCGTTCTGCGAAAGAATGGCTGCAGCGGTTCGGTCGCGAGCGTGCTTCGGCAGAACACAAGCCCGGTGATCCCTTCGGCATCGACTTCGAGATCGAAGCCTATCTGGAAAATCATGCCGCGAAATTTGTTGGCCAGTTTGATCCCAACGCTTATTTGTATCTGTCGCGCGCGATGGATCTGTTTGATCTGACCGACCATGGCGAAGGCTCGTTGGCCGGAGCGCTGAAGCGTTTCAAGATTGAAAGCGCATTAATCATCGGTGTGGAAACCGATCTGTTATTTCCAATCGAACAACAACAGGAACTGAGCGACGGTCTGGCTGCAACGGGTCGCCCGGTCAAATTGGCCCGTCTGAACTCCCTGCAGGGCCACGATTCCTTCCTGGTGGACATGGATCAGTTCAGGCCGGTGATTGGAGATTATCTCAGAGAGTTATGAGATTAGATGTGGTTGTTGACGCTGCTGATATGCCAGCCTCCGTATCAATCCATTCAAATATCTTGCTCCTTTGTGCGCGATCTCCAATTTCTTGAGTCGCTCCCGCCTCGGTTCCTTGAACCGGGCTTGCAAATAATCTAAGAAATTCATCTTCTCCTATAAGCAAGTGCTCTTTCACAGCTCTTCTAACGGTTTCGCTGCGTCCAGAAGGGAGAAGAGCAGCCCGATAAAGCATCCATACAACCCAACTCGAACGGTCATCTTTCCACCCAAAACGCAAAACGAACGGTAGCTTGGATGCGTCAGCCACAGCCGCCAGCCAGCGCATCCAACTCCGTCCACCATCGCCTAAAAACTCGCCTTCACCCCCACCGACAACGCCAGCGGCAGGCTGTCTGCTTTTCCAGTGTGTATTCCGATGAACTGGCCATGGGTTCGTACACCGCCGAGTCGTCGTTCTTGCGGTTGTACAGGTTCACGATGTCTATGTTGTGGCTTGCCTCAGGTTGGTATTCATAGAATGGGTAGTAGGGCATCGCTGTTTCTTGATAGCAGCAACCTGAACAATGCCGATCCCGGACTTTTTCAAGGTTTTGTCAATTTGCTGTTCCAAATTAAAACGAACGTTTAATCTAAGACCTCCATATTCACTGCTCTCAACAAACCTCAAAAAAAGCCAAGGAAAGTTCGTTCATGAAGAACCAGCATTTCATGTCGTGGATGGGGCTGTCTGCCGTCATGGCCATGGTTGCTCCCATGACGCTGTTTGCAGCTAGTTCAGCGGCTGACGCTCTCGCATTCAATCCGGAGGCCTACACCACGTTGCATGTCACGGTTGATGGCGCGCCGCTGGAAGTGCGTCGCTACCATGTCGTTTATGTAGCCAAGCCAGTCAAAATGGCGGCAAACCAGCCTCGTGGAATGGGGCCCCCTCCCGCAGGTGGGGCCGGAGCGGGACCCAATGCCGCGCGGGGAATGCCCAACGGCATGCCGCCACCGGATGTTGCGCCATCGCCTGAAAATGTAGCGCCACTCAACGGCGGCGCTCCTCCTGGTGGCCCGATGGGAAATGCGACACTCACTGATCCCTATGCCTATCAGAGCATGTACATCTATGTGCCGCAGAGTGCGTACAACAATCCCAGGACGGCCATCGTTCTGCAGGTCAACAATGCGGGATGGGTTGCCAGTCCTGCACAGGATCGTGTGACGGAGAGTGGCAAGTTTGTCAGCACTAATGACACCGACAATACCGGCGCCGCACTCAAGGCGGGTTATGTGGTGATCAATGCCGGTACGCGCAGTCGTAGTGCCAAGGCCGAAGATGGCAGTTGGGCAGGCAAGGCGCCTGCAGTGGTCGTCGATGCCAAGGCGGCGATTCGCTACCTGCGCTACAACGACGCGGTGATGCCGGGTTCTGCGGAGAGAATTCTGATCACCGGTACCAGCGGTGGGGGTGGTTTGTCGGTGGCGGTGGCAGCGAGCGGCAACAGTCCTGACTACTATCCGTACCTTGCGGAAATCGGCGCTGCGGGTATGGATGCCAGTGGCAAGAGCACCTTGCGTGACGATATTTTTGCGGTGGTCGCTTACTGCCCGATTAACGATCTGGGTCATGCCGATCCGGCTTATGAATGGCAGTACAGCGCCGTGCGCACGGCTGCCAATACCAATCGTGGTCAGTATCCGGCCGATATGCAGGCTGCCTCCGCTGCACTGGCTGCAGAATATCCGGCTTACCTGTCGAGCCTGAAACTCAAGCGGGAAGATGGTTCGCTGCTGACGCCTGCCACGATGCAGGCAGCCATTCTTGAGCAGGTGAAAAAAGGAACGGAAGCCGGCATTGCGCGTGGCGCGGTGATTCCCGCCATCGGTGAAGACTTCACCATTACGATGCGAGGCAACACCACGAAGGTGAAGAACGACTGGCTCACGGTGGAGAATGGCAGGGTCAAGAACATCGACTACCAGAAGTATCTGGCATTTGTTGCCGGCGTGACGCCACTCAAGACCGTGCCGGCGTTTGATGCTTCGGCCAATACCGGCAACCGCGGCACCAGCGGCGAAAATACACTGTTCGGTTCGGCCAGGTTTGAGTATGCCAACTTCACGGAATACTCATGGAACCATAACGATGTCTCGGGTGATGGTTCGGGCGCGGATGACACGGGCAAGAACTGGGCTGCGTTCATGAGCAGTACGGGAACCGAGCTGGCCAGACAGATCAAGATGGTCAGCCCCATTCCTTACTTGAATACGGCGGCTGATGCTGCGCCGTACTGGTATGTTCGCCATGGCATTCTGGACCGGGATACCTCGTTCGCAGTCCAGTTGATCTTGTACTACGCGATCAAGAACGATCCATCGGTCAAGGACACCAACTTCAAGCTGGCATGGTTGCAAGGTCACGCCGGCAACTACGATGTACAAGAGGCCTATGCCTGGGTTGCTGATGTGCTGGCCAAGGCAGGCGATCCGAAGGTTTCTGTCATCAAGTAAAGGCAGCAGCCCCTGACCGAGAGACGACGTTGGACAAGGGCAGGCTGCTCTTTTCAACGCTCTGTCAGGTGTCGGTGGTATGCCGTGCTGCGACCGCACAGGAGAGCACGCTAACCCTCCGTCAGTGCGTCCAGTTCCGTCCACCTTGCATAGGCGGTTTCCATTTCGCTGGTGAGATCACCGATGCGTTTGAGTTGTTGTGCGACTTCGTGCTGCGGGCGTGAGTAGAAGCCGGGGTCAGCGATGATCGCTTCCAGCGTGGCTTTTTCATTTTCCAGGGCTTCGATCCTTGCCGGCAGGGCGTCCAGTTCGCGTTGGTCCTTGTATGACAGCTTGCGAAGTTTTTTCTCGGCCGGGGTAGCGTTGCCCGATTTCGTATCTATTGTTTGCGCGTTGCGCTGCTGCTGCGCACGCTCTGTCGCAGCGCGCTGGTCGCGATACTGCGCCCAGTCACTGTACCCGCCAACAAATTCACGAATGTAGCCGCTGCCATCGACCACCAGCAGGTCGGTGACCACGTTGTCGAGGAAACTGCGGTCATGGCTGACCAGCAGCAGCGTGCCGGGAAACTCGGACACGAATTCTTCCAGCAGTTCCAGCGTATCGATGTCCAGATCGTTGGTGGGTTCGTCCATCACCAGCAGGTTGGCCGGCTTGGCGAACAGGCGCGCCAATAACAGACGATTGCGTTCACCACCGGACAGCGCGCTGGCCGGTGTCTTCAATTGCTCGGGACGGAACAGGAAGTCGCGCAGATAGCTGGTGACATGCCGCGGCTGGCCGTTGACGGTGACAAAGTCGCCGCTGTCCACCACGTTATCCTTGACTGATGCATCAAGCTTGAGCTGATCACGCTGCTGGTCGAAGTAGGCGACTTCCAGCTTGCTTCCGTGTTTGATGCTGCCGCTGTCGGGTTGCAGTTCACCCAGTAGCAGCTTGATCAGCGTGCTCTTGCCGGCGCCATTGGGACCAACAATACCGATACGATCGCCGCGCATGATGCGCACCGAGAAATCACGAATGATCTGCCGCTCGCCGAAACTCAGATTGACGTGTTCGGCTTCGCAAACCAGCTTGCCGGATTCGTTGCTGTCCTGCTGTTCGATCTCGATGCGGCCGACGCGTTCGCGACGCTGACGATGCTGTTCGCGCAGCGCGTACAGTGCACGCACGCGACCTTCGTTGCGGGTGCGACGCGCTTCTACGCCCTTGCGAATCCACACTTCTTCCTGCGCGAGTTTCTTGTCGAACAACGCCCGTTCCTGGGCTTCAGCGGCCAGCAATAGTGCTTTCTTCTGCACATAGGTTTCGTAATTGCCGGGCGTGGAAAACAGCTGGCCGCGATCCAGTTCCACTACGCGCGTCGCCAGTCGATTGACGAAGGTGCGGTCATGGCTGACGAACAGCAATGCGCCGCGATATTCGCGCATCGTCTGTTCCAGCCACTCGATGGCTTCGATATCCAGATGGTTGGTGGGCTCGTCCAGCAACAGGATTTCCGGATCACTCACCAGTGCACGTGCGAGCAGCGCGCGCCGTCGCCAGCCACCCGAGAGTTCAGAGAAGATGGCCGTGCCATCCAGTTGCAACCTGGTCAGTACGGTGTTGACGCGTTGTTCCAGCTGCCAGCCGTTATGTGTATCGAGAATGGCTTGCAGCTGTTCCAGACGTCTGGACTGTGCCGGTGTTGGATGCGTACCGATTTCCTGCGCCAGATGGTGATATTCATTCAGCGCCGCACCCACTTCCGGCAAGCCACCGGCCACCACATCGGCGACGCATTCATTGCTCAGCGTGGTGATGTCCTGCGCCAGATGCGCCAAACGTGCGCCGGGTTGCACCCAGACAATGCCTTCATCCGGCGGTTGTTCACCGCGCGCCAGTTTCAGCAGCGACGATTTGCCCTCGCCATTACGACCGACCAGACACACCCGTTCGCCGGCATCGATATGAAGAGAAACATGATCGAGCAGCGGACGGGCGCCATAGGCGAGAGAAACGTTATCGAAGCGCAGCAGCAAGGTAGATACCGATAGTCGGAGGAGGGCGGGGAAGATAGCAGATTGAGGTGAGGATGGTTCGGGTAGGTTGGGCTGAGTCCGCGAAGCCCAACGAATTGAGCAGTGATTGTAATGTTGGGCTTCGCAGACTCAGCCCAACCTACTTGTTTACGTGTTGATGGTCGACTTTTCGGTCACATTTACAAGCTCCTTGAAAAAGCGGATTGCCCGTTCAAGTTCGTCTCGCCTGATCAAGTGTGTTTGTGGCGCGTCAGAGTTCGGAGCTTTGGAACGATGAACAGCCTCGCCACGTTTTTTTACGAGAGAGTCCAGTTCTTTTCTTACGCGATCTTGATCATAGTTGTTCCAGTGCCAATGCAGGGTAACGTCAATATCCAGATAATCGGAGAACAGCTTTTGGGTCTTTTCCGTATTCGGAGTGTTGAACGATTTCAAGGCGTTCTTGAGATGCCTCAGTAGAAACCGATTTTCGAAGCTGCCATTACCTTGACCGAGCCGAATCTGTACTGCTTCTTGGATGCGGTCCTCTACATAAGTTTCCCAAGCGGTCAGAGCCATGATTAGTCCAGCGCGCTTAAGAACCTCGGCATTTGCCGGTGGTGGATTTGGGTTGATGTTGTCGAAATGATGGAGCAGGTCAGTCGCATCTCGAATGGCACTTTCAAAGGTTTCTTTCGCAGTCGGCATCCATCTTCTCCGTCTATATGGCCACTGTTGACTACTTCGCCAGCAACAACGCCGGATCCACCATTGCCCGATTCAGCGATACACCAAAATGCAGATGCGGTCCGGTGACGCGGCCTGTGGCGCCCACCAACCCGAACACATCACCGCGCTTCACGCGCTGGCCTACCTTCACGTCGATGCGGCTGAGATGACAGTACATGGTGGCCAGACCATAACCATGATCGATGAACACGGTGTTGCCGTTGAAAAAGAAATCGCCGACTTCAGAGACAACGCCATCTGCGGGCGCCTTGATGGGCGTGCCGGTGGGCGCAGGAATATCCATGCCGGTGTGTGGATTGCGCGCCTCGCCGTTGAATATTCGGCGAAAGCCAAAGGTGGGGCTGGGTTTGCCCTGTATGGGGGGTAACAACCTGAGATCCGGTATCAGCGTTTCGGTGAAATGGGTAAGTGCTGCTTCGGTTCGTGCGCTTTCCGCATCGATGCGCTTCAGGTCTTCGGCATTGGGGTTGACCTGCCGTTCATTGGTGACCGTGAGTTTCTGCGTACGGTACTGCTTGTCGCTTACCACAAAGCTGAGTTCGCCACGTGTGCCGCCGGTTTCAAGTTGCAGGGTTTGTTTGCCGGGTTTGGTGGCGAGCGGAATGCCGACAACAGCCAGCCACTTTTGCTGATCCTTGACCACGGTGACGCGGTAGTTGCCGTATCTGGCAACGGGTATTTGTTCGCTGGCAGGCAGGGGAATGATGGCGATGCCGCCGGGTACGCGGTTTTCCTGAGGGAGGGCGTGGGCGGTGAGTGCCATCAGCAGTAGGGGCGAGGCATGCCTCGCCTTCCGAAACAAAATTCGGATTCCTGCGAAGAAGGACGACGCATGCGTCGCCCCTACGAAGATGGATGACCTATTGTTCATCTGGTTCCACATGGTTGACAGTGGCGATTAATTGCCCCTTGCTCAATCGCGCCGTAATCGCATCGCCCGCCTGCAACTTGCCAGCATCCAGCACTGCATGGCCCTTTGCATCGGTGACAATGGCATAGCCGCGCGTCAGCGTGGCCAACGGGCTCAATGCGTTCAAGGTTCGCAGCGCGATGTGCATTTGAGTGCGGCGCTGCTCGATACGTTCCTTCAGCCGTGTCTGCAAACGCACCTGTAGTTGTTCGAGACGACTGCGCGCATTGGCCAGTTGCAGGGCAGGCGATTGTGCCTGCAGCCGTGCGTTCTGCGTACTCAGCAGACGTTTACGTTGTTCAAGATCGAACTGCAGTGCGCGAATCAGTCGCTGCTCCAGTTCGTCCAGGCGTTGCGCGCGCTGGCGCAGCTGCACGCCGGGATGGACTTGCTGCAGACGCCGTTGCAGGTAAATGAAGTTCTGCTTGTGCTGCGCCAGATGGCGGCGCAGCCCATTCATCAGACGTCGCTGCCAGACGTACAGGCTTTGCAGCCATGCCTGCTGATCCGGCACCACCAGCTCTGCAGCGCCCGAAGGCGTGGGCGCACGCGCATCGGCGACAAAATCGGCGATGGTGAAATCCACTTCATGGCCGATGCCGGTAATCAACGGAATCTCGCAGTCGAAAATGGCCCGTGCCACGATTTCTTCGTTGAATGACCACAGGTCTTCCAGAGAGCCGCCGCCCCGGGCGAGGATCAGTACATCGCAGTCCTTGCGGCTGTCGGCCAGGCGGATGGCTGCCGCGATCTGTTCGGCCGCGCCTGCGCCCTGCACCGGCACGGGATAGATCAGCACCGGGATGCCGGGAAAACGACGCTTGAGGATATGCAGGATGTCGCGAATAGCCGCGCCGGTGGGCGAGGTGATTACGCCGATGCGTCGAGGCAATTCCGGCAGCTTTTGCTTGTGCTCCGGCGCAAACAGCCCGGCCGCGGCCAGCCTGGCCTTGAGCTGTTCGAACTGCCGGCGCAGCGCGCCTTCGCCGGCCTCCTCCATGTAGTCGGCCAGAAACTGATAGTCGCCGCGGGGCTCGTACAGGCTGACCCGGCCGCGCACCAGTACCCGCATGCCGTCCTTCGGGGCGAAATTCACCAGCATATTGCGCTGGCGGAACATGGCCGAGCGCAGCTGTGCCGACTCGTCTTTCAACGAGAAATACCAGTGGCCGGAGCCGGGCCGCGACAGGTTGGACAGCTCGCCTTCCAGCCACAGGCTGCCGAAACCGCGCTCCAGCAGGGTGCGGGCTTCGCGATTCAGCCGGGCAGGGGTGTAGATGTCCCGGTCGTCCTGCGGCGTGGCGGGAGCGGTGAAGTCGAAATCCTGAGTCATTGGGAAATGATACAAGGGTCGGTTGCGCAGGGGCGGCTCGTGAGCCGCCCTCCGTGTAATTCGACCGAAACCGGGCGGCTCACGAGCCGCCCCTACGACATTGGGTGAGGTTTTCATACCACATCCGTCATTTACCCCGACGACTTCGGCACGTACAATGCCGCCCCTTATTTTTCAGGCTCATGCCGGGGCTGTACATGCGCGTACTCGAAGAAGCACTGACCTTTGACGATGTTCTGCTGGTCCCTGCTTACTCGGAAGTGCTGCCCCGCGATGTCGATCTCTCGACCCGCCTGTCGCGCAACATCGAACTGAACATCCCCATGCTGTCGGCGGCCATGGACACCGTCACCGAGGCGCGGCTGGCCATCGCGCTGGCACAGGAAGGCGGCATCGGCATCGTCCACAAGAATCTCACCGCCGCCCAGCAGGCCGCCGAAGTGGCGCGCGTCAAGCGTTACGAGTCCGGCGTACTGCGTGACCCGATCACCATCAGCCCGGATACGCCGGTGCGCAAGGTGATGGAGTTGTCCAAGCAACATGGTGTGTCGGGGTTCCCGGTAGTGCAGGGCAAGACGGTGGTGGGTATCGTCACCAATCGCGATCTGCGTTTCGAAACCCGTCTCGATGTGCCAGTAAGCGAAGTGATGACGCCGCGCGAGCGCCTCATCACCGTGAATGAAACTGCCACGCTGGAAGAAGGCAAGGCGCTCATGCACAAGCACAAACTGGAGCGCGTGCTGGTGGTCAACAAGGATTTTGAACTGCGTGGCCTGATGACGGTGAAGGACATCACCAAACAGACTACTTTCCCCAATGCAGCACGCGATGCCCACGGCAAGTTGCGCGTGGGCGCCGCCGTCGGTGTGGGCGAGGGCACTGACGAGCGCGTGGAAGTGCTGGTGCGTGCTGGTGTGGATGCACTGGTAGTGGACACCGCTCACGGTCACAGCCAGGGTGTGCTCGATCGCGTGCGCTGGGTGAAGAAGAACTTCCCGCAGGTGGATGTGATCGGCGGCAACATCGCCACGGGTGCGGCTGCTAAGGCGCTGGTCGATGCCGGCGCGGATGCGGTGAAGGTGGGCATCGGTCCCGGCTCCATCTGTACCACGCGCATCGTCACGGGTGTCGGCGTGCCGCAGATTTACGCGATCAGCGAAGTGGCGAAGGCATTGCAGGGCACGGGAGTGCCGTTGATCGCCGATGGGGGCGTGCGGTTCTCCGGCGATCTGGCCAAGGCGATTGCCGCTGGCGCGAACAGTGTGATGATGGGTGGCGCATTTGCCGGTACCGAAGAAGCACCGGGTGAGACCATCCTGTACCAGGGCCGTACCTACAAGAGCTATCGCGGCATGGGCTCAATCGGCGCCATGCAGCAGGGCTCGGCGGATCGCTACTTCCAGGACAATGGTGGCAACAATCCCAACACGGCCAAGCTGGTGCCGGAAGGCATCGAAGGTCAGGTACCGTACAAGGGCTCGGTGGTGACGGTGCTGTTCCAGATGGCCGGTGGTCTGCGTGCCTCGATGCACTACTGCGGCTGCGCCAGCATCAAGCAGATGCACGACAAGGCCGAGTTCGTGAAGATTTCCTCGGCGGGCATGCACGAAAGTCATGTGCACGATGTGCAGATCACCAAGGAAGCGCCGAATTACCGGCGCGAGTAATGACCGATCAGAAGGGGGCGACACATGTGTCGCCCCTACGTTTTTATAGATGTTGTAGGGGCGAGGCATGCCTCGCCCTCCGATGAGAATCACTACCGTGCCTGTAACTGAAAACCTCGATATCCACGCTCACAAGATTCTGATTCTGGATTTCGGTGCCCAATACACCCAGCTGATCGCGCGCCGTGTACGCGAGTCCGGCGTGTACTGCGAAATTCATCCCTGGGATATCAGCGACGATGAGGTGCGCAACTTCAAGGCACGCGGCATTATCCTGTCCGGTGGTCCTGAATCCGTGACCGATGCCGAGCCACCCAGGGCGCCGAACTCAGTGTTTGAGCTGGGCATTCCCGTGCTCGGCATCTGCTACGGCATGCAGACCATGGCGCAGCAGCTGGGTGGCCGTGTGGCAGCTGGCCAGCATCGCGAGTTTGGCTATGCACAGGTGACCGCCTCCGCGCCGTGCCGGTTGTTCGATGACCTGCGCGATCACAGTGATTCGCAGGGGCGTGGCCTGCTGGATGTGTGGATGAGTCACGGTGATCGTGTTGAATCCCTGCCGCAAGGTTTCGTGGTGGTCGGTGTAACGCCCAATGCGCCGCTGGCGGCAATGGCCGATGAAAAGCGTCGTTTCTACGGCGTGCAGTTCCATCCAGAAGTAACGCATACGCTGCAGGGCGCGCGTATTCTCGAACGCTTCGTGCGTGAGATCTGCAGCTGCGAAGCGCGCTGGGATGCCGGCAACATCATTGCCGATTCCATCCATCGCATTCGCGAGCAAGTGGGCGCCGACAAGGTGTTGTTGGGTTTATCGGGTGGTGTGGATTCATCGGTAGTGGGCGCGTTGTTGCATCGAGCCATCGGTGATCAGCTGACCTGCGTGTTCGTCGATCACGGCCTGCTGCGCGCCAACGAAGGTGATCAGGTGATGGAGACCTTCGCCAAGCACATGGGCGTGCGCGTGATTCGCGTCAATGCCGAAGAGCGTTTCCTCACTGCACTGAAGGGCGAGGTCGATCCAGAACGCAAACGCAAGATAATTGGTCGCCTGTTCGTCGAAGTGTTCGAAGAAGAATCCGCCAAACTCGCCGGTACTCGTTGGCTGGCGCAGGGCACGATTTATCCTGACGTGATCGAATCTGCTGGTTCGAAGACCGGCAAGGCGCATGTCATCAAGAGTCACCACAATGTCGGTGGCCTGCCGGAAAAGATGAAGCTCAAGTTGCTGGAGCCACTGCGCGAACTGTTCAAGGATGAAGTACGCCGCATTGGCGTAGAACTCGGCTTGCCGCGAACGATGGTGTATCGCCATCCTTTCCCGGGTCCGGGTCTGTCGGTGCGTATCCTCGGTGAAGTCACCAAGCAGTACGCCGAGCTGCTGCGCAAGGCAGATGCCATCTTCATCGAAGAACTCTACAAGCACGATTTGTACGATCGTACCTCGCAGGCCTTCGCTGTATTCCTGCCGGTGCGTTCCGTCGCCGTGATGGGCGACGGCCGTCGTTATGACTATGTGATTGCCCTGCGTGCTGTGGAAACCATCGACTTCATGACCGCCCACTGGGCGCGCCTGCCCTATGAGTTCCTGGATCACGTCTCGCGGCGTATCATCAACGAAGTGCGCGGTATTTCGCGTGTCACCTATGACATCAGCAGCAAACCGCCGGCGACGATTGAGTGGGAGTGAGTGCGTGCTGATGCGGATGTTCTGATTGAATGTTGCGCGGGTAGATTTTTCAGGGATGACGCATGTCAGAGCAGTTTTCATTTTCGGGAATGGAGCCACCGCAGCTGACGGACCGGCTGTTTTTTGCGGCACTGCCGGATCCGGCAGTCACGCAAAGCATCGTGCAGCTGGTGCAGATGCTGCAACGGCAACACAACCTGCACGGAACCCCGATCGAGTCTCACAAGCTGCACGTCTCTCTCCTGCCTTTGGGGGATTTTCCTGGCTTGCCCGAAAATTTTGTTGCTGCTGTGGAGAAAGTTGCCGGGACGCTGGAGGTCCATTCGTTTACTGTCAGGCTGGATCGAGTGTGCAGCTTTTCGGGTAAACCTGGTCATCTGCCCCTTGTGCTACTGGGTAGTCAGGGAGAAACCGGTTTTATCGGGCTGTATGCGGCATTGCTTGATGCCATGCAAGTTGGAAGAAATACAACTCTGACAGTCAGAAATTTCACGCCCCATATGACCTTGCTTTACGGGCCCAAACTTGCCGATGTGGAAGTTGAGCCGATTGAATGGCCTGTCAGGGAGTTTGTGCTGCTGCGCAGTCACATCAACATGGGTTTGCCATATGATGTGCTGGGACGATGGGCACTTCGCGATTAGAAAGTAGCTCAAACCGGCAATCGATAAGCGCTGCCGCTGCTAGACCCGGATAATCATTCCCTTCAGCGAATAGAGAATCGCGAGCACCTCTTTCCTCACGTCCTCGCCAATGCCATTTTTCTGCAGTGCGCCGAGGATGTCATCGGTGGCAGCGAGGAACTCCTGTTCGGTAATGTTCATGCCCTTGTGGGCCTGCACCATGTCCTTGCCGGTATAGCCGACCGGACCGCCTGCGCCGGCCGCAAAAAATTCCTTGGCCATTCGCTTGGCGCGCTCCAGGTCCTTTGTATTCTCAAAACGGGTTTTGATCAGCGGGTTCACCAGATGTGCGTTGATGGCATCATCGACAATCCGGTTGATGCCTGCGCTGCCGCCAAGTCGCTCGTACAGGTTGCTGTTCATGGATAACTCCCGTGGCAGAGGATCCGGACCGTGCTTTGGACGGGTATAAAGTAGGCGAGGGTGGCCGAAAAGACCTTGAGTCGGGCTTGATTTGTTCTTGAGATTCGCTTTAGAACTGCATTCCTGGGGAGGTGTGGTGCAATTCAATTTTGAAAATGTCGAGCTGGATGTGTCGCGACGGGAGCTACGACGCGACGGTCGGATCGTTGCCGTCGAACCGCAGGTCATGGATTTGCTGGTCTACCTGATCGAAAACCGGCATCGGGTGGTCAGTCGCGACGAAATCCTCAGTGTGATCTGGAAGGATCGCATCGTGTCCGAATCCACCTTGACCAGCCGTGTGAATGCGGTGCGCAAGGCAGTTGGCGACAGTGGTGAACGTCAGGCACTGGTCAGAACCATCATGCGCAAGGGCTTCCGTTTTGTCGGTACGGTGCTCGCGGACAATGCCGGGCCGGTTTCCGGCAATGCGCATACAGCAGCCAGAACTGGAGCGCTGCCGTTGCCAGACAAGCCTTCAATCGTGGTGCTGCCCTTCCAGAATCTGTCCGGCAACCCGGACCAGGAATATTTCGCCGACGGAATTGTCGAGTCGCTGACCGCTGTGCTGTCACGGATCCGCGAGTTTTTTGTCATCGCCCGCAACTCGGCGTTCGTCTACAAGGGCCGCACGGTGAATGTCTGCGAAGTGGGACGTGAACTCGGCGTTGCCTATGTTCTGGAAGGCAGTGTGCAGCGTGCAGGCTCGCGCGTGCGCGTCACAGTACAGCTGATCGAAACGACAGCTGGCGCGCATCTCTGGGCGCAGCACTACGATGCCGAGCTGGACGACATATTTGATCTGCAGGACCGGATCGCCGAGAAAGTTGCCGGTGCGCTGCAGCCCTCCATACGGCACGCAGAGATATTCCGCGTGAAGCGCAAACGTCCACAGGATCTGGGCGCCTATGACTACACGATGCGGGCCATGAGTCATGTCTGGTTGCTGGAGAAGGAAGGTGCTGCGCGCGGTCTGGAGCTGCTGGACAAGGCGCTTGAGATTGATCCCGAGTATCCGCTGGCATTGGCGCTGTGCGCCTGGTGCTGGGCGCAATGTTCTGTCTATAGCTGGGTGGAGGATGCTGGTGCGGCACGCACACAGGCATTGTCGCTGGCAGATCGCGCCGTCAACCACGCTACGGATGAGCCGCTCATTCTTGCTGTGCTGGGTGCTGTGCACACTTTTGCCCGTAATTTCGGCGTGGCGCGCGTGATGCTGGAGCGTGCCCTGGCGCTGGATCCCAATGCAGCCTGGGCGATCAGTCGCATGGGTTGGCTGGATGTCTATTCAGACCGTCCCGAGCAGGCGCGTATCTGGTTTGAAAAATCGCTGCGCCTGAGCCCGCTCGACCCGATGAACTTCAACAACTTCGTCGGCCTGGCCTCCGTGCATCAGGTGGCTGGGGACGATCACGCTGCTGCAGATATGTTCCTGCGCGCGCTGGCAGAGCGTCCCAATGCGTACTGGATCTACCGCAATCTGGCGCCGGCACTCCACGCGGCAGGGCGCCTTGATGAGGCACGAACATCGCTCGCCACATTGATGACGACCTACCCGAAACTCACTATCACACAGTACAAGGATGCGATGGTGTTTTCGCCGCGCGTGCTGGACCGGATCGCCTCGCATCTGCGTGCTCTTGGCGTGCCGGAGTAATACTCGCCTTGATCTCGGTAAATTCAATTGACGGGTGGCAAACATGTTGAAGGTAGAATGTGTGTCCGGTCGAGACAACGACTGCGTGCGAGCGACCCATGCAATCAGACGATGAACAATTCATGTCACGGGCACTGGAGTTGGCGCGGTTGGCCGAGGCTGCAGGCGAAGTGCCGGTGGGCGCAGTGATCGTCAAGGATGGCCAGATCATTGCCGAGGGCTGGAACCGTCCCATCGCCACCCATGATCCCAGTGCGCACGCCGAGATGATTGCCATGCGCGCTGCTGCGCAGGCGCTGCAGAACTATCGTCTGCTCGACACCACGTTGTATGTGACACTGGAACCGTGCGCCATGTGTGCGGGTGCGATGGTGCATGCACGCGTCAAGCGGTTGGTATACGCCGCGACCGATCCACGCGCCGGCGCTGCCGGCACCATCTTCAATATTACGCAGCACGATGCGCTGAATCATCGTCTCGAGGTAAGCGGTGGGGTGATGGCGGAGGAGGGTGGTGCGGTGCTGCGCAGTTTTTTTCAGACCAGGCGCGCCGGCAAGGGGCAGGATCAATAGTATTTTTCGTTCAGCCAGAATGATCGATTGATGGTCAGGGCTGCTCGGCTTTTTCAGCTTCGAGTTTTTCGATGGTCGAGGCCAGTCCGCCCTGCGCGCCAACCCAGTCCAGCATCGACATGTACAGCTTGATGCTGTCAACGAACTGCACCGGTTCCCAGCCACGCGCATAGCCGCGCTTGGCCTGCGAATACCATTTTTCCTGAGTCAACAGCGGCAGGTATTCGCGCACCACATCCCATCTGTCAGGGTTCTTGCCGTCCATCTGCGCGAAAATGCGCGCATCCTCGATATGACCAAAACCCATGTTGTATGAGGCCAGCGCAAACCAGGTGCGATCCGGTTCCTTGATGCGGTCGGGAATTTTTTCGCGTACATGAATGAAATAACGTGCGCCACCCATGATGCTGTCGCGTGCATCCAGACGATCAGCAACGCCCATGCTGCGCGCCGTGTCGTCGGTCAGCATCATCAGGCCGCGCACCCCGGTGGGCGAGGTGGCGTCGGGAATCCACTTCGACTCCTGATAACCAATCGCCGCCAGCATGCGCCAGTCCATGCCAACTGCAGTCGCCGCTTCCTTGAACCAGTCGACGTACAGCGGCAGCCGTTCCCTGACATCAATGATGAAATTGCGCGCATGCAGTACCGGTGTACTCGCCTTGCGGCTGTAGTAAGTGTCCAGCACCGTGGCCAGGCGGCCATCCGATTCAATGACCGAGAAGAACGATGTGACGCGGCTCAGTAGTGTGGAGTCCCGGGTGTTCACCAGCCAGGCAATGGATTTGCCCTGGGTCAGACTGAAAGCAATGGCAATGTCGGGATGAAAGCCGCGACCAATGGCGAACTCATTCGAATCAGCGATGGTGTAATCGAATTCGCGACGCGACAGCCGGTACAACAGCTGGTCGATTTCAGCATCAGGGTTCTCCACCCAGCTCAGGTCCGGCGAATTCATGCGCAACCGCGCCAGCGTTGCGGCATGTGGACTGTCCGTTGCGACCTCGATGTGGCCATTGCGGCTGGCCTCCAGCAAATTACGCGGTCGATCGCTGCCGGCTCGATAGATCAGATGTTCTTTCACCAGTTGATAGGCAGGGCCATAACCTGTTTCCGGTGGTGCATCCTGCTCGCGCGCCAGACCTGCGGCCGCAATGTGCGCACGACCTTCAGAGACTTCCTTGCGCAGCTCACCGGCATTGCGTACTGAGTAGATGTGTAGTGCCACACCGAGGTCGGCCGCAAACTGCTCGGCCAGATCGTACTCCGGCCCTTGTGGACCTTCAGCACCCAGGTAGTAGGTGCTGGGGTTGTTGAGTGTCACCACGCGCAACTCGCCGGCACTGAGGATCTGATCCAGTGTGCTGGGTGGCTGCGAACAGGTGCCCAGCAACAGGCTGGCGATGATGGCAAGTGCCGCTTTCAAGCCCGGATAACCCCCGCAATGTGCCCATAGGTAGGGCTTGCTCGAAAATGCTCCAGCCACTACAAACAACTAGATTTGCCGGAACAGTTGTATAGAATACCCGCCCTCGTTGGCCGACCGCCAATGGCATTCACAGATAATGCCGATAGAGCCCTGTTTCCGGAGAGGTGGCAGAGTGGTCGAATGTACCTGACTCGAAATCAGGCGTGCGCTTACGCGCACCGTGGGTTCGAATCCCACCCTCTCCGCCATAAAAACGAAAGACCCGGCTAAATGCCGGGTTTTTTGTGCCTGAAGGCCGGACATAGTGTCCTGTGAGAGCAGAAAAAGGCTTGCTTGCTACGGTGCAGGAGGCCTTTGTGCTACGGCGTCGCAAGTCTGTTTTTACTTCCAGAGTCCATGTTCCCGCTGACCTTGTGCACCTCATTGGGCGTCGCGAGGTTCTCAAAAGTCTGCGAACCAGTGAGCAGCGGGAGGCCCGCCTACGTGAGAGACAATGGCAGGCCCATATGGCGGCCATGTTTGGACATTTGCGGAGAGACGGCAGGCGGATGGATAGAGAACAAATAGACAAGCTGGTGAGTCAATACCTTTCAGCAAGATTCTGTGAAATAGAAGAGCGCCTTGCCGTTGATGTCCCGATGTCCAATGACGCTGGGCGCGAGAAGTGGCGCGATGACCTTTACGAGTCCCTTGCGAGGACAGAGCGACAACTTGCCGAAGGGGACTTCTCCGAGACTCTACCGGCAGCCCAAGAGCTGCTTGGCCACGCGAGTTCAATTGCCGTCGCGATGCTCAGCCGCCGCCTGCTTGAAGCCAAACATGAGGCTATTTGCGCGGAAATAGATGCTTCCCAAGGGCGACCCTTTAAGCGGCTCATAACGAGTATCCAAGGAGTGGAACTGATTGGCCGTTCGGAGCCAGTAAAGGCGACGCCCCCGCTGTCAGAGGTCATTGAGTCATATACGCGAGCGAAGATACAGGCAAAGAAGTGGACTCCAAAGACGGCGCAGCTTAACGGGGGCAGACTTCAAACGTGCCTTGAGTTAATGGGAGACAAACCGATAGGCGAATATTCCCCAGACGACATGGAGCAGTTACAAGCCCGCGTTCAGCAAGTCCCGACGAACTCGCGCAGCATCTACAGAGACGATCAAAAGAAACCCGTCAGTGTTGTCGAAGCAATTAAGCTTGCAGACGCAACAGCGAATGCTGACAGGCTTGCAGTGGCGTCAGTTATCTTGCACATGGATGTCATCAAGTCCGTGTTCATCTACGCTCATAAGAAGCGGATCATTGAACGTTCACCGGCTGACGGTCTGGAACCCTTGGACGATGAGGAGGCCAAGCGCAAGCCGTTCTCAGACGATGACCTAAAGTTAATCTTTGGGAGTCTCAAGGAGGACTCAGAGGGCGTCCCGTCCCGCTGGTGGATACCACATTTGCTGTTGTTTTCAGGAGCCCGTCTTGATGAGATGGCGCAGCTTCACGCTGAGGATGTACGTGAGGAACATGGCGTCTGGATTCTCGACATTAACGAGGAAGGACCAAAAAAGATTAAGACGGGGAAATTCGGTGCCCGCATTGTTCCCGTGCATTCGAATCTAATCGCGATGGGCTGGATTGAATACGTGAAGAGCATCGGGGAAGGCCACTTGTTCCCTGAGTTGCTATGGAAGGAGGGGGAAGGGTATAGCGGCGCACTGTCCAAGTGGGGCGGTCGGCGTTTGCGTCGGCTTGGGATCAAAGATAAGTATAAGGTGGCGTTTCATTCCTTTAGGCACACCGTAGCTACCAAGTTGGGCAGCGCTGGAGTTGACGGCCAGACTATCGACAAGTTACAAGGCTGGAAGAGCGCGGGTAGTTCTATGCGTGTGAGATATGTCCACGAGTTTGAAGTGAAGGCACTCAAAGGCGCGATTGAGCATCTTTGTTTTGCGGTATGAGTAGATCACTTGTTGCGCAACGGAATGACTATCCATTAGGAACTTATGGCAATACCAAGAGTATTTATCTCATATGCATGGGAAAATGACAGTCACAAGAATTGGGTGAAGCAGCTGGCTGTGCGACTTCGCAAGGATGGTGTCGAAACAATACTCGACCAATGGGAACTTGTCCCAGGCGACCAGCTTGCAGCATTCATGGAGAAATCAGTTCGTACAAGTGACTTCGTATTGATAGTGTGTACCCCTACTTATAGGGAAAAAAGCGACAATAGGACTGGCGGCGTCGGGTACGAAGGCGACATCATGACTGCGGAAGTATCCACTGGTACTGACCGCCGCAAGTTTATTCCATTGCTGCGAAGTGAAAGCTGGAAGGCAGCAGCGCCATCATGGCTGAAAGGAACCTACTACGTAGACCTCCGCGACGCGCCCAACTCGGACAAAAACTACTCTGAGTTATTAGAACCTATCTCAAATTCGCCTGAGTAGCATATTTATGCAGGCGAGCTGTACAAAGCCGAGGAAGTTTTGCGCGTAATACTCCCATCGACACAGGATTCTTCGCTGCCATTGCAACCAGGCGAAGAAGCGTTCGACCAGCCAGCGTCGCTGATAACGGCGCAAGCGCCGTCCATCCTGCGTGGCGTGTCTCACCCGATTGGTCTTGTGCGGCGCAATCATCTCGATGTCCTGTTCGCGCAACTGCTCATCCAGGGGGTCGGAGTCATAGGCCTTGTCGCCGATCAGATTCTCCGGCTTCGCTTCGATCATGTAAAAGTCGAAGCTCAGCTGCACCAGCGTAACTTCGTGATGGTTCGCGGCATGCGTGCTGACCGCCAAGGGCAAGCCATGGCGATCCACAATCGCCATGATTTTCACGCCTTTGCCCCGCTTGGTTTTGCCAATTTCCTCGCCGCCGCCTTTGGCACTGGCAAACGTGGCATCAATGAACGCTTCGCGTTCATCGATCATCCCCTGCTCGCGCAGGTCATTGGCCAGATCCGTCAGCACCGCGCGCAATACTTCATCCCGACACCATTGCTGGAAACGCCGATGCACCGTCTTGTAGTTGGGATAGCACTGGGGCAGCAGATGCCATTGCGCGCCGGTGTTCAGAATCCACAACACGCCTTCCAGAACTTTGCGTGCAGGCACTGGCTTGCGCGCCAGGCGACTTTCTTCAAGGCTCTCCTCGGGAAAGTGCTGCCGTATCCTTGCCCAATGTGCATCGCTTAATTTCAGCATATGCGCGATTCTACATCTTTATGCACGGCAGTTAATTTTGAGATAGGTTCTAGAAACTTTACAAGGTCGAAGAGAAACGGCACCTGCTATAGGGTCAGCTCCAAAGGTGTTGCAGCAGGATGCAGAAGATGAGGATAAAGACGATGTGGAATACGATGTTCCAGCACCTTTGCAGACATATCTAAGGGCTCGCGCTTGGCTTGCCGAAAAACAGTCAAGGTTTCCAATTGCAGTAGAGCCGTTGCAAGTCGGCTGGTATCCGTCGCTTGTGAATTCAGGCGGAGGATACTTTTATGATGACGTTCTTGAATATAGAGTATGGGTTAACCCACATGCAGGAGGCCCGGAACTACAAGGAGGAGACGACTACTATTGTGCATTCTCAGCATATGAAGAAGCATTGGAATTTTCTAAGCAAATGCCGGGCGCAGAAGTACCAATAGTACTGGTCCGCCAAATTGAGCATATCCATGAACCCAAGACTGGCGAATTTATACACATCTCGACCGAGCGAATAACGGAATGGTTAGTTGATTGGCTAGAGGGTCATAAGCGCGGACCAAACTCCATTCCAAGTTTCCTGAAGGAAAACACTTAACATTTGGCCCACCTTTGTCAAAGCTAGCCATTGGCTATGAGTTGTCGAATGACAAGTGAGTAACGGTTTTGGTGCAAAAATCTGAGGGAGTCTACGTAATTGATCCGGCGCGGCTTCCCCCCCTATGGGGTCGCACTCGGGCATTGATTACGCGGCTCGGCGCACGCGGTACTTCAGTCTTCGAGCAAAGGTCTCTCCGTCGCCTCATCTAACTAGCTGATTCACAAGCAAGCCGTAACTCCAGCTGCGAAAGTGCTACGGCGTTTGCTACTGCTGACCCGCCATCGTGCTCCACGACTTGGCACACTTCCTTGGCACAGTAAGCCTGCAACCCGCGCCGTTACTCACTCCAACTAGATCGCATATCTAGCGGCAGCATAAGCATTGGAGCGCGTCGGACATTTTGTCCGAATGTTGTCCCGGCGATTGGGTAACGTGCCCTTGAGCCTGTGGGCATGCAGGAGCAGGGAATGAGCAGGAGGCGAGGAAGGGGGCTTAAAGCCGTGGAACATTCGCGAGCCTGTGTGTTCAGCAGTATAGCCCTGCACACCTCGCTGAGCCACTCGTTACGCCTCACGGAACGTCTACCCATCACGCTACGGCGCGACTTCATAGCGACCCGCTACCGTGACCCTTCCCGAGCCCTTGCGCGCGTCCCAGCTCAGACGCATCACGGCCAATCGTGCCCACTCATTGGGCCACTGCTTCGCATATCGCGAACGCTCACTCATCCAGGGCTCGGAATGAGCCCATCAAACAATCATCAAGGTTTCATCATGTCCAACTATCACACCTGCCCGGAGTGCGGCGCGCCCGTTCACGTCGGCTACTCGCGGTATTGCTCAAAGCACATGCTCCGACTCGCTCGCTATGGATCGGTAACAGGCCGACGGCTTACCGGCGATGAACTGGAAGCACACCGCAAGATCATCGGGCGTGGCTTAGCAGCCCGTCACGACACCCCGCCAGTCAATGCAGCGTTAGAGACGGCAGCGGACTGGCTCAACTACCAACCGGAACGGGGGTGGAATGTTCAGCTGACCATTCAAAAGCACATGCAGCGGCTAGCGAGCGGCGGCGTGAGCCCCTATGAGTTCCTCGTCGAGGTGTGCAGTGTGTTCGCTATCGAGATGCTGGACGAAGGCCGGTTCTACAGCGTGAAAGAAGCTAACTACATGGTGGCCCGTCAAGTGCTGAAACTACGAAGCATGAACACGTGGAGACCCACCGGAAAGGTACTGAATCACCTTGGGGGTGAACTGCGGGACTCGCTGGCGTTCTTTGCTTATCAGCTCACGCGGGAGGCCATGAAAGCTGACACCGTGAAGGTGAGACGCCGGAAGGTAATGCTGTCCGGTTGGTGACCTGGTGCGGGGGTGGTACTCACTGCATCCCCTTGAGGAAACCCAAGCAAGTCAGGCGTGCAGGCACGGGGCAGGTCACGGACGGCCATCTGTCGAGTTACCCCGCACCCTTGAAGAAACCTAAACGCAAGTCCGGAAAACTGGGCGGCTGGGACGCCATGCATATTCTGTCCGCTCGATGGTTTGGAGTCGGGGGGCAGTAGTTACGGCGCACTCTTGGAGAACTGAACGCAAGTCAGGCTGGTATGGGATAGGCCACGGATGGCCGGTTGTCGAGTTGCTCAGCACCCTAGCTAGAACCTCGCAAGTTCGGCAAGTCGGACGGCTGGGACGCCATGCATATCCTGTCCGCTCGATGGCTCCCGCCACGTCGCAACGGCACCGGAGGGGCTCATTTCTCGCTCATTCCGACTCCCTTAAGAATCAATGAGTTGGAGTTATGGTCCACCCTTGGACTTCTAAGCGCATCTCAGCACGACTGAGAACGAGCGTCCCTGAGTTTTTTCGACATCTGGACGCCGCATGCACTGAACGTCCGTCCCTGCTTTTTTTCACCCCTAACGATTCCCCCTTCGACCCCCAACCCATCCCAACCCGTCAGGGTTAAGGAGTATTCATGCTGCCCGTTGAATTTAGCTTTTCACCAGAGTCACCCCGCGTCCGCTACAGCCCCTTCCTTCAGAAACACCATGAAGTCATGGTGAAGCTGAGGGGACAGGCACCGAGTAGCTTTGAGAGGGCCACAGGTGACGCCCTATGGCAGGCTTATGTGCGCCTTAGCGAATCTTCTACTGATCCACTAGGTTCTATTGGATTAGGAGAACATTCTGGTCCGCAAGCCTTCCTTGCTGTGTCAGCTGCTACGGGCTCCGGCAAGTCGCTGGGTGCTTGTGCCCTCATTGCTCACCTCAGCCCCGCGCCTTGTGCCTTCGTCATCAAGACAGTAGAGGAAGCCGAAAAGGTCTACCGGCACTTGTCGAAGCTCCTTCCCGGAAGGGTGGCTGTGTATTCCTCACTGCACAAGAACAACGCCAGCCCGACACTGACGGAGGAGAAGTTCCGCGAGCTGGGCTTGAGGGTGGCACGCAGGTTCACAGAAACCGAGTTCAAGGAAGCTCAGGTAGTCGTTACCACGCATGAGAGATGGAAGCAGGAAATCGAGAAGGGCACCGACCTAGGCGTGCGCCTGTACAAGGGACGGCTCCGGGAGCTGGTCATTGTCGATGAAGACCCCAGCCTTGAACGTGTCTATGTCTGTCAGCCTGAACATGTGTCAAAGCTGGCCTCTGTATTCGCTGACACGGTGCTGTCTTCTGAGTCCAGAAGCTACGGCTTTACGACCTCACACCATGCAGCAGCGCCCTTGCTGACTATTCACGACCGCATGAGATCGATTAAGGACAATGCCTCAGGTAAGACTCTTTACCCAGCTGACCTTGTGACCTCAGAAGATGCGGCTGTGATATTGGGTCTTCAGTATGTCGATGTGGCGGCAAGGATGTCGCATGTTTCGCAGGACAAACGCACCTTCGTGGCTGATGAGCTATGGAGCACTGTTGAGTTCCTCAAGGCTGCTTCTCAAGGGCGTGTCTTCTACTCACGCAGCGCAACAGATGCGGCGTTCTACGCCTATGAGCTGATGCTACCCCCGCAGCCCCGCACACTGGTACTTGATGGCACTGCTGACCTAAACGGTATGTATGCCGTGGGGTCTCATGTCATCGTTACGCAGAGCGAGCGCCCGAAATACAAGGATGTTGAGCTTGCACTTGTCAATCCGCCTGCTGAGTTTGTCGGCAAGATGAACAAGGACAAGCTCCTTAAGTCCCGGCGTAACCTTGTCCCCTATATGAAGTGGTTCCTGTCCTTTCTGCTGGAGAACACCAGCGAAGGGGAGAGCGTGCTTGTCTATGCAAAGCAAGTCTTGCTGAGTTACGACATCCACAAGGATGCTGAGTTTGACGAATCCCAGTCAGACAACCCGAACTACTCCGAACTGAAGGGGCGCAAGATTCACTGGTGTCACTTCGGCAGAGGTCGCGGGTCTAATCAGTGGGAACACTGCACGGCTTACTTCCGTTTGGGTGAATGGCACATGAGGAAGTCAGCATTGCTTGCGAGCATCGGCAGTACAACAGGGAAGACGTTCACTGATAGTGAGCTATCAGCCCTGTCCAGTGGGCGTACTCAGGATGCAATGCTAAGGCTTGCTCAGGAAACCCATCTAGTAACCAGTAGCAAGCAGGATGCTGCACGTATATGCATACGTCACCTTGCAGACGATGGAACGGCACAAGCTGCCCACGTCTACTTGGTGGACTGTGACAAGTCGCTGATGCTGGAGTATCGGGACAGGATGTTCCCAGGCTCGAAACCTTACCGACTCATGGAGTGCGACCATGAGAAGCTAAAGCAATCATCAAGAGTTGCAGGCGAGCAGGGTAAACGGGACGGTGTGAAGCGACTGGCTGACTTGCTGTTGACTGATAACGCGCTACTTACATCCGCAGTGATTGCGGAATGTACGGGCATT
Source organism: uncultured Pseudomonadota bacterium (assembly GCA_963748005.1). GTDB lineage: Bacteria > Pseudomonadota > Gammaproteobacteria > Steroidobacterales > Steroidobacteraceae > CAILZL01. The sequence goes on along the minus strand of CAVVHH010000003.1, from coordinate 966,220 downwards.
GCATCAAACAACATCGACAAAGCGCTGGCGTCTTCTTCCATTGCACCCATAGCCAAAGCTCAAGGATGGACAAAGACCACCCGTAAAGCAGTCGGATTGACTGGCAAGGGTTACGTACTGACTCGCGCCGCGTAGCTCACCACATCAACCAACCACACAGAGCCCTTCACGGGCTCTTTTAGTTTCCGGCTTCAGCGTTCAGGGCACGCAGAGGCGGCAGCCGCTGTGCATTCGTTCCGCGAGTGTGCATAGACCTGCTTCACATGCCCATTAACCATCAAGAGGTAATCCCAATGAAAACCACAAGCAAACCCACAGGCAACATTCGGGGCGGCAATGCGAGCCCTGCCAAAGCCTTCAAGCACAACACCACGCTTATCAATGGCGTCAACAGCAACGGCAATGGCTCCGTTAACGTCAACAGCAAGGCATCCAAGCCAGTCATCGGTGTGCGCTCTAAATGAGATCACGACGACGACCAGCCCCAAGGCACGAAGCGAGCGGCCCAAGGTTCGCCGGTAACCCGCTGCATCTATCGACCACGTTGCCAGCTGAAGCGCCTTTCACTGAAATGCATCGCAGCTCCAACAGAGCCAAGACAAGCGACGGCTTCTCTCATGTGTCGAATTTATTGCCACACGGTCAAGAACCGCAGGTGCAGATTCGGTCCAGCTCACTGAGCCCATCGCAACCACAACAACCACAAACCCACCCCCGGCCAGTCTGGGGAATGCCACAAATAGGAGTTAAACAACAATGAGCAGCAGCCAAGAGTACATCCATCGCCGCATAAAGTTCTTCCGTGAACGTATCGAAGCGCGAAGCACTCGCCAAGACCCAATCACGAAGCAGTTCCCTTATCTGCACCCCGAGAGTCAACGCGCGAAAGACATAGCGCAAATCAAGAGTCTGGAGCAGTCCTTGGTCTTCCAGATTCAGCAAGATGCCCGCATGGCACAGGAACAAGCTGCACAACGAACTGCAAATGAGCAGCGCGAACGCGACCTGTATGAGCAGAACCAAGCAATCCGGCAAAGAGCAAACGCTATCCGCCTTGAGCGTGAAGCACAGAAGATGGCAGACAGCGCGGCTGTGTTGTCAGGTCCGGGAAGTGAACCTTTGGTAATGAGCAATGTTGAGTGAGAAAGACATTGCATGGGTAATGCGTAACGCCGAAAGAGGCGAACACGCCACCGCTGAGCAAGTCCGTGTCATTCGCCTGACGAACATAGCCAGACTATCGGAGCCCGGCAGCGACTCGCAAAGGGTCGCCTTAGCAAAACTAGAAGCGCTCAAGAGGCTCTCATGCCAAAGCTGACTCCCGGTAGTGCTCGCTGTCAGTGTGGTGTCTGTGGTTTGTACTTCACACACGCTTCCAGCTTCTCTAAGCATCGAGTAGGGCTACTGGGGACGCGCTCACGTCGCTGTCTGACTGAAGAGGAGATGAAAGCTGTGGGCTTTGTCCTTCAGGTGGCGGGGTACTGGGCATTTAGCCCAAAGCCTCGCGAGTTCCGCAGTATGGTGAGAGCCCAGAACGCGACTTTTCCGCCCGGCGAGGTCGGTGAAGGGTCAATGCCTCCGCGCGCCTCCCAGCTGAGCTAATGGACCTCCCGCCCCTGTGCCCGTGATTCGTTACGGGTGCAGGGCGTTTTACTTATACCTTATTAATTTGTGCCCATACGGGTGCTGTCTTCGCATCAAAAATATTTACTTTGCATGCAAACTTGTGCCGGATTCCTTCAATCCATTTCTCATCGCTTTCAGTATAAACGCCGATATATACGCTTCTAAGGCATTCAGCTGTCCGGACACCGAAGTTTGCAGCTCTGTTTATAGCGTCGATGATGTGACTGTCATGCTCGCTGAAACTGAAACCAAATGTGATTAAGGAGCCAGTGATTTCCGCAAACTTGTCATAGCAGTGTGCTAGATACTTGTTGTGCGTAATGTGTTCTAGCTTCTCATTCCCGTTCCCAGCGGTCACAAAAACAGGGGATTCACCACGGTCAATTCTCTCCCGTATGTTCTCAATGATGAATACGCCATCCTTGTATTCTTCTTTGATTATCTCGGCACCTGTATCGAATAGAGGGAGCGCTCCATGTAGATAAAATACATTTTGGTTAGATGAGTTTCTTCCCCACCGAAGTTCAGAGTATTCTGGCTCGATTCCTCTCTCGATTGCTCCTGGATCAACCACGTCTCGTCCGAAGCCATCACGGTGATGTTCGATGTTGTTTCTCAGTAACACCCAATAGAGCAAAACGTCATAGTTGGTAGTAAATATTTGACCGCTATTGGAAAGGTACTCCGATAAGAAGCCCGAGCAGCAGGTGCTTTTATCCTCTTGAATCTCGAAGACGTGTTCCGGATGCAGAGACTTTATCGCTTCGATGAGGCTTTTCTTAAGCTTTTCCCTGGCTTCTGTGAATAAGCCAATAAGTGTGCTTCCCGGCTCAAATACCTTTAGGAGATCCACAAAAGTTGTGAGTTGCTGCATTATCAACTCGAAATTCTTAGTCTTTATCGTGGAAAAAAGTTTTGCTAATAGCTCATCATCTGAGCTTTGGATGAATTTGTGTAGGGCGGTGTACGAAAAAATATTAGGATCGTAAGACATGCTAAATCCATTGCCGAGAAGCAAGTGATGTACCCGCCTCGATCTACGTAGATGGTTAATAACTTCTTGGTAACTGGGGATCGTCATACCGGACTCCTTGTTCGTTACAAATTAGAGGTTGTTTCCTACGGCAGCTTTTATACGGTAAGCGGCTATTCATGTCTTGCTGGAATATAGCTTGTAGGTTGCCGGACGGCTAGCGCGGTTCCTTGACCGGGTTTTAAGGGCAGCGGACAACTGGATAGAATAGTGCCCAACGACACTCACTGCGTCTTCATCAAGTGTTGCAGAGGTTTTCGGCACGTGTCATCGTAATCGAGGTCGCCAATTGTTTCCCAACGGCAACGAATACCGCGCCCCCTCAGTACCGCCTGTCGCGGTGTTCATACTTGAGGGCTACACCATGTCAAAGAAAATAGATGTTGCGATTGAATCCATACCCGGCAATAAGCTGGTGTGGGACGCATTCACAGAAACCACTGTCACTCATGACGTGACATACAAAACACTGACCCTAGACCTGGGGCGGAAGCGCTTGCTTATTTGCTGGCGCAAGTGAAAAGGTAATGATCAACTTGAGGGCCGGGCTTAATCGCTTCGGCTTTCTTCTTTTGGAGAACTGGAATCTATGGCTGCCCAATGGGATGAACTGCCAGACTTTGAAGATATGCAACCAGCGCCATTCCCGACACCGAGTGGAACGCCCCGCGATGAGTGGAAGCCGCCAAGCTGGTTCAAGCCTGAGTATTACGACTGCCCACTGTATCCATATTGGACAGAAAAACAGATCAAATCTTATCTATCCAGATTGAACCGCAAGAGAACAATCAGCGAGACCGACAAGGCCAGAAACGCAGCCAACGCAAAGAAGGCAGCCGACAAGCGATGGGCTGACATGCAAGCGAAGACGGAGGGGCTACGGCAGGCAATGGAGCGCGCACGGATGGCCGCTGCGATTGCCCGTGATTTAGGGAAACCAGAATGGGCAATACTGGTGCTTGAAGCTGATGACGCACAGCGAAAGCTTGCTGCGCACATGCTCCGGGTAGAGGTTGCGCAGCGGAAGCGAGCAGAAAGTGAGTTTCAACCAATAGAGCGCAGCTAAATTTAAAAAAGAATTCGCTGCGTGCTTACTAATACTTAACTAGGCGCTTGATCCATCCCCGCATTAGATAACCCACCACGCCAGCACACAGTAGCCCTCCGACTACGCCTCCGATAAAGGCCCCAATGAAACGGGCTTGCGCTGGTGATCGGTCAAGACTAAGCAGCAACGCTTCACATAACGAAGACCCGCCATAATAACCAAATACCGCTGCCACAATCATGGGGGAGACAGCTACCCCGAATCGCCCCCGGTTATCAAGCCATCGCCAAAGCCAGTTTGAAAAGCTCATATGCATCACCCAGCGGCTAAGCAGCAGTCAACGGCTGAATGAGGTCCGATCCGTCGTTTCTGGAGTTATTCACTTTCTTGCTGACCCGCCAAGCAATCATTAACTCAGATTGGTATTGCTTCAGAGCGTTGCGCGCTTCATCTGGTGTGCCATTCAACCACGCCTCCGCATCTTCAGCTTCAAGGAGGGCTGGCATTCGTTCTTTGGTGTTGTGTATCTCCGTCATCAACTCATTGGCGTGCATCGTAATCATCGTGCAGGACAGAATGGTCTCACCTTCAGCTGTCGTTGACGCATCCCAGAGTCCGGCGCATATGAAGCAAGCTTCCTCGCTTGGATCACTGGGCCGGATATAGAAGGGCTGTTTCGCGCCGTCTTCGTTGACGTGCCACTCATAAAACCCTGACACCGGCATGATGCAACGCTGTCCGTTTTTCCATGCGTGTCTGTAAGCGGGGCTTGTCTCCATCGATTCGATTCGACAGTTAATAGTGTTGTAGTGGCCTGCAATACCTTTTGCAAAGAATGGGATCAAACCCCAGCGCATCGCCACTGCTTCACGCTCGCCATTGGTGGAGCGCACCACGCGTACGACAGGAACTTGCGTGGAAGGCGCGACGTTGTAGCGGTCTCGGTCAATCTCAAGTAGCGCCCTTGCGGATTCATACGAGATTCTCAGGGTTTTGGCAACATAGCTGACGCTTTTGGTGATTGCGTATCGACCGCACATTAAAGTTGTTCCCGTATCTTCTTACGCTCGGAAGCGGATAACTTGCGCCACTCCCACGGCTCTAAACGCTGCGCTGAAGGCAATGCCCACAAGCCCACCTTTGCATCTCGCGCCCTGTTTTCTACAATCGTTGCAGGCTTGCTCAGCGCCAGTTCAGTCAGCAATGCGGCAGCTTCCGTCCCGAAGGGTTGTCCTTTCTCCGGAGCGTCTATCTCAGCGAGACGGAGGCGGTAGGTTCTGCCTGTAGGTGTGCGCTTTAAGATCAGCGTGTCGCCATCCACCACCTTGACAAACGTAGCGGTGAACTCGCCGCCTTTCTTGGCAACTTTTGGGCGATTAGAGAACGTCTCCGCGCTATGTACAGAGGCAACCAGCTGGAGATCCACCAGTGTCAGCAGGAAGTAGCTATTTCGCATGAGCTGAGCTTACCACTCGGTTAGAGCAGGCAGGTTGGGTGTGTAATTCGTTGCGGGCATGCCACAATATGTAGGCCTCAATGGATTAAACGGGAGTGCCGTCTTTGATTACGCTCAACATTGACCACGGCTTTCGCCAAGTAACAGGCTGGGAAGACATCGAAGCAATGCCGGGATTCCAGAGGAATCTTGACCCCTCGCAGCACAAGCTAGAGTCGATTGTGGGGCGCTACGCCTTTCCCGCCTACGTGCAATGCGGGCTGTCTAACTGTCACACGCCCCACGGCAAGGGTTACATCGCCAAGACAGTAGACGGCGCGCTGACAAACATCGGCAAAGACTGCGGCAAAAAATATTTTGGTGTTGACTTCGAGACGCTATCCGCAACCTTTGAGCGTAACTTGAAGGAGACGGAGCAAAGGGAGCGCTTGAACAGCTTCAGTCTGCAGATTGAAGGCATTCTCGCCCGCGTCACAGAATTGCGGGAAGGTGACAACGGCGCAAGATGGATTCATAAGATGATAGAGCACCTGAAGTCTCCGCGTGATGTTCCTGAGCCAATCGTTCGGCAAGTCGAAGTCATGGTTAAGGGCAGGACGAATCAGCTAATTGAACGGCGTTTAGCTACGAAAGCGGAACGTGAGGCGATGGCTGCCACTGGACAAAGAGAGGCTTACATCATTGATGAGATCATCGCAGAGGTTGCTGGTGTAGAAGCGCTTTACCCGGAGAACGACTTGCGAATGCTCCTGGTGTTTACCATTGAAGAACCACTGCGGCAACTCGACAAGCTGGATATCGGCTCGCTTACACCCGCCGAGTTGCGTAAGTGGGTGAAGATTGTTGATGGCATTGAACCGGCACTTGAGCGAGCGGGGCAAGCAATAGTTGAAGGGCGAAAGTTACTGACAGCAGAAAATCTTGAGCCACTTCTGCGTATTGAGGGTATCTGGCGAGAAGGAATGCCGAACTTCAACGATTACTTGAGGCATTTCAAGTAATCTTCGCGGCTGCAGGTTTCCATCGCTTAGCCTGCTGCGTCATCTTTATCTTATTTTTCTTCTTCGCAACGAATGGTGTCGGTTCGGCCGGAATGATCTCCTGCACGTTGAATGATGCGTCAAAAGCTGAGAGCAGCAATCTCACGGCCTTGATCGCGCGTCGTGAATCTTTAGCGCCGTATATCGTGTGATCTTCTACGCAATCCATCTCAAAGACGTGAATTCCTACTCTTGCGGCCCACAACCAGTTCAATTCGGATTGAATGGCGGCGTCTATTGTTCCTTCGTCGTGGAGGAGCTGCGTACTCTTTAGAAAGCCTCTGCGGGCAATTTTCCTTTGTTTGAAAGCAACTGTGATTAGAGTCTCAGCCACAGATCCCATCAGCGCGATGATGTGTTTCACTGTCATGTCTCTAGCAGGTCCACCTAACGTAGTCCTAGTCAATAGCCATCTAAGCACATCGGCGAAAGTCAGATTCCGAGAGAGATTTTCAACGATAGTGACATCGTCTATCCATCTATACCGGCCTCGGAAATCCTGAGGTGATCGTAAAGCTCTCATTGGAAATTCGAATGAGGCCGTTTGATCTTGATGAAAGGCGAGGAAATTTTCTACGGCGCGCAAATCGTTTCCAATGCGTGCAATGACTTTCTGCAGATTCTTACTATCTTTGATCAATGGCATCCACCTGAGGCCACAAGTCTTCGACCAGTATAAATCTTGCCACATGTAACTGTGTTTGTATACAGTACCATGCATGCCATGGCACACCCAATCCGTTCGCCCAATCACCCAAGCCGATGTTGGCCGGTTTGTGGCTGGCTTTGGGGTGGCAGGCTGGGTCTGTGGGCCTGTCGAAAGGCTTCATGGTGACTACTTGGTGATAGACACCGGGCGGGCTGCTGGGTCATTGAACGGAAACATCGTTATTGACGTGTTGCAGACCTACACCTTCATTGACGTGCCGGAGTGGGCCACGCGATGACCAGACGCAGACGCTTTACCTATGAACCAGTGAAGGACGGCTGGGTCACCATCAGCAACAAGCTGAGCAATCCGATATGGCGCTCAGAGCGCTGCCAAGGCAATGCGCAGGAAGTCTTCACCGCGAAGCTGGAAGAACTGAAGCGCAACGGCTGGACGGTGGAGGGAACCGGGGACTATGACTCGGTGTTCGCTCACAGGGGCAACGAGCGCGTAAACGTGGCGATACATCGGCGAGACCCTGACGCACCCATTGAGCAGCGTTTACCACTTGAGGAGCGCCCATCGTTAAATTCTACAGCTGACGTAAAGGCGACGCCGCCTGACAACGTTAGACGGTTAGACGCCAAATGGCGGCGTCAGTAGAAGCTGTCCCGCAGCTCCACGTACTGCAGCCCGTCATCCTTAGCGCGCCTACTGGTTGTCCTGGGGTTCTCATTCGGCACAGCTGGAAGAAGAACTTCAAGGGTGATCTTGGCTGATGCCTTTCGAGTCTTCGGATGTATCCCTTTGGCTGCCACTGTGGCGACCACTTCGCCTGTCGTGGTGTTCGTCCTGAATGCCTTTACGCGACTGTTTCGGACTGGCATTGGTGGCGCTCCTTGCTTGCCTCGTATTCTAAATAATCAGTTGGGGAGGGCAGAGAATCAATTCTGATACAATGCAAAAACAACAAACACGCATTCACCCGCACTATATATTGGGGTGGGATTCAGGGGATCCCCTACATATTGGTGGTTTGACGGGATATGGACTCGAAGGAGTGTAGATGAAAACCAATATTGACTTAGGGGCGCTTGCCTAACCATAATGGTTACCGGATTCACAGAAACTAAGGATCGGGTCGAGTATTCTCTGAACCGTGTTCAAGAACTGGCTGCGCAGCAGAGCGTCGCCTACGTAGGAAATACTGAACGTGATGTGGCCAACCTTGACTACAAACTCATGGATGTTTGCGCGTGCCTACAAAGCCTTACATCGGCTCAATTTCGACATTCAGAACGATATAGCGAAACCGGCAGTTGGCGAGATGTGTACCACATCTCCTACAAAGGGCCGTGTCATGGCGTCGATGACCTTTATATAAAACTTCGATTAGATAGAGACTGTATTTACGTCTATCTAGACTCATTTCATCTGCAAAGGCTATGAAAATAGAAAACAAAAGTTGCCCCGAGTGCGAGCGGCATTCACTGCGTGCTGCGACTCGAAGTATGACGGTAGTACATGATGGTTCTCCTTTAGAAGTATCGGATTTAGAGTGCTACCGGTGTTCGGATTGCGGCGCGGAAGTGGCGTTTCCAGAACAAATTCGACGCAATCAGTTGCTCATTGCTGATGCTAAGCGGGATGCAATGGGACTGCTTCGAGGGGAGCAGATTCGTGCACTCCGAGAAGCGTTTGGATTCTCTCAGCCAGACGCTGCGCGTATCTTCGGAGGTGGGCCGAATGCTTTCTCAAAATATGAGCGTGGTGAGGTCTTGCAAAGTGTACCTATGGATCGACTAATGAAAGTCGTAGCAGCATATCCGCTCGTACTGGCTTTTCTGCAAGTCGAAGCAGGTATTGATACTGCTACTAGGAGTGGATACGGGTATGCAGGGGCTGGTTTGGTTTCGTTAAACGATTCTGCGTTTCGCTCAAGATCACTTAAAAGCGAAGAAGTAGTTGTGTCTATTAGTGACTGGAAGATCAAGAAGAGCGCAGCATGAATCTTTCGCAGAAGCAGCTGATTGAGCGCGCAATAGGTGCTCTTAAGTTGCGTGATGTCATCCTTCATGAAGCAAGGTTTCGAAGACCTGTTCCTACGCCAGAGCAAAGTCAAGAATTAGAAGCTCGTCAGCAATTCAAGAGAGCTGTAAAATTCAAATTGGGAGAAGCCCCTGCTGATCCCGAAACAGCCGCTGTCGTAAAGTTGTTGCAAGTGTATGTAGAGTTGGGTCTACGAATTACGGCAGATCAAGATGAAAACCCACCTATCTATTTTGAGATTGAAGCGGACTTTATGGTGGAGTATCAAGTCAACGCTGAGATAGATGGTGATGCCATTAAGGCCTTTGCGGATTTCAACTCTGTGCACAATGTGTGGCCATTCTGGCGTCAGCATGTTTATGACGTGGTGAGCAGAGGGCGGTTGCCTCATCTCGATGTACCTTTGTTCAGTGGCATCGCTTCGGAATAGCGTTGCCCCTATGACCGATAAGATTTGCTGTGATAAGTCATACAGAATGTTTGCTACGGTGTTTTGGCCGGATGTGCTACAGTGACTTCAGTCATCGAAACAGTAAGCCACTGTTTTCACGTGCTTTCGCTATAGTGTGAGAGAAGTGGGGGAGAATCCCACCCTCTCCGCCAAATAAAAAAGCCCGGCCCCAAGAAGGGCCGGGCTTTTTTATTTGATGGTGATGGCTGGGTGAGAACCCACCGGGTTCGACCCACATTTATTGAAGTGGCGTAGGAACTATTTTGGACAGCTTCAGCTGGCGCGAAGCGCGCCGGCCATGGATGGCACAAGGCGCAATCCCGACCGTTGTATCAACGCATGCCGCACTCGCCGATAATTCTTGAAAGCATGGGTTTGCAACATTCGGGAGCGACCATCCTCAAGACATGTTGCCAGAGCCTATTGAGAAATTCACTGCAACGCTGTTTTGAGTTGTCGGGGTCGCTCTGATCCTGAATGTTGTAGCAACACAGGCTATCTGCTACGCCGCCACATTGAGCTGATTCACTACAAAGTTTCGTAGGAAACAGCGTTACTTCTTCCGCGTATTCTTGAACCCGACCAGTCGCTCCGCATAAGCCTGTGCGAAGTCTTCGGCAAAACTGATCGGCAGGCCATCGTTATTGCGCTGGTTCAGTACCTGGAAGAATTCTGCATACATGTCCCAGTACTTCAGCTTGTTGGCGGCACCCATCAAGGTGCCGCGATTCAGGCTGCGGTCGAAACGTTCCTGCAGTTCACCCGGATCGACACGATTCATGGCGCCGTTCATTGCGGCGTGCATGGCCGCGATCATGGCCTGTTGATGACACCGCAGATCGGAGAAGCCGTCGCGTAGTGCTTCAACCGGTCCCAGGTACCGTGTGTTCTGGGTATCGAGCAATTTGCGCAGGGCATCATCCACACTGGTAGCAGCCTTGAGCGGGTTATTTTCGGCTGGCTGGAATTGCGTGTTGCCGGGTTCGCGAGTCTTGATGTCGCCGCGGGCTTTCAGTGCTTCCATCATGCCCAGCACAACTTCGCGCACCATCTGTCCGGCAAGCGTCAGCATGGTGACTTGAGCATCACCGCCGATCGATGCGGGATCCACACCAGCGCCGCGGCAGAAGGCTTCAAGACCGGCGTTCAATTCAACATGAGCATCGACGCGCGGCTTCTCAACGGGCTTGGGTTCAATGCGCCGGGTTTTGAGGTGCCAGTCGATGCCCGCTTCGCGCGACACCACGGGGGGCGGCGCGTTAAGCGGAATGTCTTCGTACTTTTCAGCGGCATTGCCGCCAGTCGTTGCGCCGGCTCGAGCCGTGCTGCTGCGGGACACGCCCATGCCGTAGGCATTGCCTATTTCAAAGGGGCCGGAGCTGGTGGTATCGGGTTCGGCGGTGCTGCCGCTCGACAACAGATCATTGATGTCGATTTCAATGTTCAGCTCATCCAGTTCAGCACGTTGAGTTTCGCGCGATTTGGTCGCCTTGCCCCGTTTGGCAATGGGTGGCTGCGGCGTCTGGCCGGTGGCGTCCGGGGGGAAGTCGTTGCGGTCGTCAATGCTGACCAGAATGTCGTAGTCGCCCATGCGCAGTCGGTCGCCGTCGTGCAACTGGCAGGGGCCATGCTGGGAGAGCGGGGAATCGGCACCATTGACGAAGATGCCATTGGTGCTGACATCCTCCAGCACCCAGCGGCCGGCATCAAACCGGACTTCGGCATGATGACTGGATATATATCTGTCCGGGTCGGGCAGGATCCAGTCGTTATCGGCGGAGCGGCCGATCTTGCCACCAGTCACGCCAAACAGCCGGGAGCTTTGCTTGCCCAGCTGTTGATAGTGGTCAGAAATTACTCTCAGTTTCAGTGCCATGCGTCTTCCCGCGGTGCGTCTCGCCACCAGCCCGGGCTGTGCCGGGCGCAAACAAAACAATGACCCAATCTGGCGACGCCCTGTCGCAGCGGTGACATCTGACGATGCCTTGCGCCGGCCAATATGCCGTCCTGACCCGGGATTGTTTTGCTCGCCCCACAGGTCAAACCGGCTTTAATAGAATGTGCGTTTAGCCTAGCAACCACGTACCCTTTACATATGGCAGCCAGTCACATTTTCAAAGTCGTTTTTGCCAATCAGGGCAAGGTTTACGAGATCTACGCCAGGAAAGTCAGCCACGGCGCCCTGTGGGGTTTCGTCGAGGTCGAAGAACTGGTGTTCGGCGAGAAAAGCTCGGTGGTAGTGGACCCCTCGGAAGAACGGGTCAAGGCCGAGTTTGAGGGGGTGAAACGCACCTATTTGCCCATGCATTCCATTGTGCGCATCGACGAGGTGCGCAAGCACGGTATCAGCAAGATCAGCAGCGCCGATGGCGCCAATATTGCCCAGTTCCCCATGCCGGTTTATACGCCGGGGGGCGAGCCTGGGCCACGCAAATAGCAGTCCTCTGCGGGCGGCGCTCAACTGGGGTGGAGGGAGGCTTTCCGGTATCATGCGCCTCCCTCGAAAGCTGGGCGTTTGCCCCCGAAGTTTCAAGTCACCATGCTGCTAATCCCCGGTTCGCCCGCGCTGTCCGATTTCCGTCTCCGCAAACTGCTTGGTTCGATCCAGGGCGTCGTTTCCCAGGTGCAGGGCATCTCTTCCCGCTACATGCACTTTGCCGATCTGGCGGCGGAACTGAATGCAGCCGAGCAGCAGGTGCTGAAGTCGCTGCTGACCTACGGCCCGCGCGAAGAGCGGGGCGCCGCCCCTGGCAATGTGGGGCAGCTGATTCTGATACTGCCGCGCCTGGGAACCATTTCGCCGTGGGCCAGCAAGGCCACCGACATCGCCCATGTGTGTGGGCTAAAGTCCATTCACCGTGTCGAGCGCGGCATCGCCTATCACCTGTTGGCTGCGACAACCTTGAGTGCGTCACAGCTGCAACAGATCGCTGCCCTGTTACACGATCGCATGACCGAATCGGTGGTGTATGACCTGGACTCGGCGGTGCAGCTGTTTCGCCATGAGTCGCCCAGACCGTTGGCCAGTGTGGATGTGTTGCAGGGTGGACGCACGGCCCTGGTCAAGGCCAATCAGTCCATGGGGCTGGCGCTGTCGGAAGACGAGATTGACTACCTGGTGGACAGTTTCGCGCGCCTGCAGCGCAATCCCACCGATGTGGAATTGATGATGTTCGCGCAGGCCAACTCCGAGCATTGCCGCCACAAGATTTTCAATGCCGACTGGATCATCGATGGTCAGGAACAGCCCAAGTCGCTGTTCGCCATGATCCGCAACACGCATGAGAAAAATTCGAAGGGTGTTCTGTCCGCGTACAAGGACAATGCGGCTGTGATGGCAGGCTGGGATGGGCAGCGCTGGTTCCCGTCGCCGGATACGCAGGAATATGCGGCCCATGCCGAGCCCATCGACATTCTGATGAAAGTGGAAACGCACAACCATCCCACGGCGATCTCACCATTTGCCGGCGCATCAACGGGTTCCGGTGGCGAGATTCGTGACGAAGGCGCCACGGGTGTGGGCAGCAAACCCAAGGCCGGTCTGGCGGGATTTTCGGTTTCCAACCTGCGCATTCCCGGTTTTGAACAGCCGTGGGAAAGCAGCGTTGGCAAGCCCGAGCGCATTGCCTCTGCTTTGCAGATCATGATTGAGGGTCCGCTCGGTGCCGCGGCATTCAACAACGAGTTTGGTCGTCCCAATATTCTGGGTTACTTCCGCAGCTTTGAACTGGCGTTGAGCAATCCGCAGGGTCGAGCATCGCTGCGCGGTTATCACAAGCCCATCATGATTGCCGGCGGTCTGGGCAATATTCGTCGCTTCCATGTTGATAAGCCTGAAGTACCGCCCAACGGCAAGATCGTGGTGCTGGGGGGTCCGGCGATGTTGATCGGTCTCGGTGGTGGTGCCGCTTCTTCAGTAGGCAGTGGCGCAAGTACTGAAGATCTGGATTTTGCTTCCGTGCAACGCGGCAATCCGGAAATGCAGCGCCGTGCACAGGAAGTGATCGATCGCTGCTGGGCCATGGGTGATCGCAATCCCATCCTGCTGGTGCATGACGTGGGTGCGGGTGGCTTGTCGAATGCCATTCCCGAGTCGATTGCGCACAGTCATCGCGGCGGTCGCATCGATTTGCGCAGCGTGCCCTCCGATGAACCTGGCATGTCACCACTGGAAATCTGGTGCAACGAGGCACAGGAACGCTATGTGCTGATCATTGCAGCGGATCGAGTCGCCGAATTCACTGCACTGTGCGAACGCGAGCGCTGCGAATTCGCCATTGCCGGTGAACTCACTGACGATGCCTTGTTGCAGGTTATTGATCCAAAGTTCGGCAACAATCCTGTGGACGTGCCGCTGGATGTCATTCTCGGCAAACCACCGCGCATGACCCGCGATGTCAAACTTTTGCCGGGCGCCAGCGATGATTTCAGTGCGCAGCAAATTGATGTACGCGATGCGGCCTATCGTTTGCTCAAGCTGCCGACTATTGCCGACAAGACGTTTCTCATCACCATCGGCGACCGTACGGTGACCGGTCTGATCAGTCGCGATCAGTTTGTCGGTCCATGGCAGGTGCCGGTGAGCGATGTGGCGGTGACGTTGAGTGATTACCAGAACACCACCGGCGAAGCCATGTCCATGGGTGAGCGCACGCCACTGGCACTGCTCGATGCTGCTGCCGCTGCGCGCATGTCGGTGGCCGAAGCCATTACCAATATTGTTGCGGCGGATATCAATTTGCTGGATCAAGTGCGCCTGTCCGCCAACTGGATGGCGGCGTGTGGCGAGCCCGGTGAAGATGCTGACCTGTATGCGGCCGTCAAAGCAGTAGGTGAAGAGTTCTGTCCGGCACTGGGTATTGCTATTCCCGTGGGCAAGGATTCGCTGTCGATGAAGACGGTGTGGAACCAGGATGGCCAGCAGCACCGGATGGTGGCGCCCCTGTCGTTGATCATCTCGGCCTTTGCGCCGGTACGCGATGTGCGCCGCACGTTGACGCCTCAATTGCGCACCGATGCCGGCGACACGACCCTGCTATTTATTGATCTGGCGCAGGGCAAACAGCGTTTGGGCGGATCGTGTCTGGCTCAGGTGTATGGCCAGATTGGCGCTGGTGTGCCGGACTGCGAATCCACTGCCATGCTGGCGGCATTTTTTGCTGCAATGACCGAGTTAAAACGCGCTAATAAGATACTCGCATATCACGATCGTTCGGACGGCGGCCTGTTTACCACGCTGGTGGAAATGGCCTTCGCTGGTCACTGTGGCATTGAGGTGAACATGCCGGCGTCGGCCAATGTTGCGGCCACGCTGTTCAACGAAGAGCTGGGTGCAGTCATTCAGGTGCGTAGTGCCGATAAGGGCGCCGTGCAACAGGCGTTTGCAGCGCTGGGTGAGAATGCAGTGCAAGCCATCGGCACCGTGACTGCGGCCGATCGCATCAGCATGCGTGTGAACGGCAGGATCGTACTCAACGAAACGCGCACCGATCTGCACCGCGCCTGGTCGGAGACCAGTTATCGCATGCAGGCGCTGCGTGATAACCCCGATTGCGCGCGTGAACAGTTTGAGTCGCTGCTGGATGTCAATGATCCGGGTCTGGCGGTGAAGCTGAGTTACAACGCTGATGAAGACATCGCCGCACCCTATATCGCTACCGGTGTGAAGCCACGTATTGCCATCCTGCGTGAGCAGGGTGTGAACAGTCAGGCGGAAATGGCAGCGGCGTTTGCTCGCGCCGGTTTCACCGCTGTAGATGTGCACATGACCGATTTGCTCAGCGGCCGTCGTGACCTGCAGGAGTTCAAGGGTCTGGTGGCTTGTGGCGGATTTTCCTACGGCGATGTGCTCGGCGCCGGCGAGGGCTGGGCCAAGTCGATTCTGTTCCATCACGCAACACGTGAGATGTTCTCGGCCTTTTTCGCGCGGCCTGATACTTTCACGCTGGGCGTGTGTAACGGCTGCCAGATGCTGGCGGCGCTCAAGTCCATCATCCCGGGCACCGAATACTGGCCGCGTTTCGTGCGCAATCGCAGCGAACAGTTTGAGGCACGCTTCAGCATGGTTGAGGTGCTGAATTCGCCGTCATTGTTCTTCGCAGACATGCAGGGCTCGCGCCTGCCGATCGCGGTATCGCATGGCGAAGGCCGCGCCGAGTTTGTCGATGACCTCGTGCAACAGCGGTTTCTGGAGCAGCAACAACTGGCGCTGCGCTTCGTGGATAACCGTGGCGATGTGGCGCAGCGTTATCCCGCCAATCCCAACGGCTCACCGTTGGGTATTACCGCAGTGACCAATCGCGATGGACGTGTAACGGCGACCATGCCGCATCCTGAGCGTGTATTTCGCACAGTACAGAATTCCTGGTACCCGACCGGTGCAGGTGTGGACAGTGGCTGGATGCGCATGTTCAGAAATGCGCGACGCTGGCTGGGATGAACTCTTTGCAGTTAGCGAGTCGACTTTTGTGTTTCCGGGACCGCCGTTAATCCATCCATGGAGGTTGCGGTTCGGCATCCTGCCTCACACGCTCACTGCAACACAAAAGTCGACTCGCTAACTGCAAAGAGCAACGCAGTACTCATGTACTCCCTCTCCCTGAGGGAGAGGGTTGGGGTAAGGGTGTTCAAGTCACTGCCTTCAACGGCGTGACGTTGCTGCCGGCGCGCTCTTCGGCAAAGAAGCGTCGCATGCGCATGGCGTGTTGCAGCTTGCCGCGGCGGATATAGCACTGGTACAGCAGGTCTTTCATGATCTCCAGCAGCATGCCGGCGTGGCGGGCATCCAGCGTCGGGATGTTTTCCGCTTCGGCATCGTTGTCGAACAGGATCTTCTTCACCAGTGTGAAGCTGTCGTTGTCCAGACCTGCGATGTCGCGCACTTCAGCCAGCAGGTCAAAAATCTTCAACCGGCCGTTGTCGCCCATATCCTTGAACACGCTCTGCGCAGTACGCCGGCACATGGAAGCAAACGCATTGAATGCGCCATGCGTGTAGCAGGCCAGGGCTTCCTTGAACAAGAGCTCGCAGGCATCGGGCAGGTAGGTATAGGTGAACTTTTCGCGTGGATGTTCCAGTTCAATGTATTGCCCGCCGAGTTCGATGCGATTGCTGCCGTACATTTTGACCGGATACTTGATGAAGACTGGTGTGTTGCAGGCATCGCAGCTGTACACCACGCCGGCATGACTGGGCTTGGTTGCGTTGAGCACAGCAAACTGCGGCACTGACATGGCGGTCATGTGCGCCAGCACCTGACAGTGCGGGCAGGTCAGGGCCAGTCCGCTGCTGGTGTCATGGTGGAGTTGTCCGGTCGAGTCGATGTAGCTCGACATGCATCCAGTCCTCTGTGTTGCAAGCTGGGGCCGTGAACAACGCGCTGCCGGCGTTTCCGGTTTGTGGTGTTTTGCCCTAGCCTGAAATCAGTCTAGCACGCACTTATTCAGAGTGTTCACTATTGCCCGGCAGGTGGCGGGTTTGTAAAGGATTTCCCAGGTTCCGGCGCCGAAACGGTTGTATCCCCGCTGCTGCTGGTGGCGCTGCCGGGGTCGAGCCCGGTAGTGCCCTTGTAGTTGATGACCGGGGGGTTCTGGCGCGTGGTTGCCGCCTTGGGACGATTTATGGGCTGGGCAGTCAGCGCACCGTCGCTCAGGTAAATTTGGAAGCGCATGCTGTTCTGTAGCGGGAATGACGCGGTCCGGAGCGCCTGGGTACGCAATACCTGCAAACGCTCGGGGTACTGTTGCTGCAGGTCCCAGAGGCTGATACCCGGATTGCGGCTGAGATGATAGCTATTGCCATCGACGGTCGTGGCTTTGTCACTGCGAGTGGCAGGTCTATCCAGCGTGCTGGCCAGCTGTTCGAGCCGGATGTTGGTGTTCAGGCCCAGCCAGCGCGCCCAACCGTGCCATTCCAGCAGTTGCGCACTCAGTTGCCAGTGATCACCTTTCAACGAAAACACTTGCAAATCGCCGGCGGGAATGCGCATCAGCTGCGCCTGATACGTCTGCGGACCAAATTGTTCAATGCTCAGCTCGGCGAGCGGCTGGTCGGCGCGCAGTTCGTCATAGGTGTTGAAGTTGAGCGCCAGGGCCAGCAATAACGCGCCGACGACAAACAGCAGCGCGCCGCCGATGCCATGCGCCAGCGCCGATGGTGTGCGCCGGTGCCGGTGCCGCTGATAACTGATGGCAATCAACAGCACACCGAAGAAGGCCAGGACCAGTGCGAGCGCGGTGGAGTCCATGTTGGTGGTGGCGATGCCTTGAGAAGGGCGAGGTATACCTCGCCTCTACAACTAGGCTCCGAGCTTTTTATATTTGAGGCGATGCGGCCGGTTGGCATCCTCACCCTTGCGGCGTTTGAGGTCTTCGCTGTACTCGGCGTAATTGCCTTCAAACCAAACCACCTCCGAATTGCCTTCAAAGGCGAGGATGTGGGTGGCGATGCGGTCGAGGAACCAGCGATCATGCGAGATGACCACCGCACAGCCAGGGAATGACAGCAGCGCTTCTTCGAGCGCGCGCAGGGTTTCCACGTCCAGATCGTTGGTCGGTTCGTCCAGCAGGATGACATTGCCACCGCTCTTCAGGATCTTGGCCAGATGCACGCGGTTGCGTTCACCACCGGACAGTTCGCCAATCAATTGCTGTTGCTGTACGCCACGGAAGTTGAAGCGACCTACGTAAGCGCGCGACGAGGTTTCGTAGTTGCCGACCTTGATATTCTCCAGCCCGCCGGAAATTTCTGCCCACACCGATTTCTTGTCATCCAGGGTCTGTCGAGATTGATCCACATACGCCAGTTGCACGGAGGGGCCGAAGCGCAATTCACCTGCATCGGGCCTTTCCTGATTGGTGAGAATACGGAACAGGGTGGTTTTACCCGCACCGTTCGGACCAATGATGCCGACAATGCCGCCGGGAGGCAGGTTGAAACTCAGATTGTCGAACAGCAGTTTGTCACCGAAGGCCTTCTTCAGTCCATTGGCCTCAACGACCAGCTCGCCCAGACGCGGGCCGGGCGGAATGTAGATTTCGTTGGTTTCGTTACGTTTCTGGAATTCCTGTGAGGACGAGTTCCTCGAAGCGTTGCATGCGTGCCTTGCTCTTGGCCTGACGTGCCTTGGGGTTCTGACGCACCCATTCCAGCTCGCGTGCCAGCATTTTCTGCAGTGCTTCCTGCTGGCGTTCTTCAATCTCCAGACGCTTGCTCTTCTGCTCCAGCCAGCTGGTGTAGTTGCCTTCCCACGGAATACCGTGGCCGCGATCCAGTTCCAGAATCCAGCCAGCGACATTGTCCAGGAAGTAACGATCATGGGTCACGGCAATGACAGTGCCGGGATACTCTTCAAGGAATCGCTCCAGCCATGCCACCGATTCCGCGTCCAGGTGGTTGGTGGGTTCGTCCAGCAGCAGCATATCGGGCTTGGACAGCAGCAGACGGCACAGCGCGACACGACGGCGTTCACCACCGGAGATTTTGGTGACATCCGCATCCCACGGTGGCAGGCGCAACGCATCGCCGGCGACTTCCAGAGTGCGTTCCAGTTCCCAGCCATTCTTGGCATCGATGGCATCCTGCAGCCTGGCCTGCTCGTCCAGCAGCTTGGTCATTTCATCGGGATCGAGTTCCGGATCGGCGAACTTGTCGCTGACCGTATTGAAGCGGTCGATCAGGCTCTGTATCTCGGCCACCCCTTCCAGCACATTGCCGCGCACATCCTTGGTCGGATCCAGATTCGGCTCTTGTTCCAGATAACCGATCTTGGTGCCCGGCTGCGCGCGCGCCTCGCCTTCAAATTCCTTGTCCACGCCCGCCATGATGCGCAGCAAGGTCGATTTGCCTGACCCGTTCAGACCCAGCACGCCGATCTTGGCGCCGGGGAAAAACGACAGGGAGATATCGCGCAGGATGAAGCGCTTCGGCGGCACCACCTTGGCGACGCGATTCATGGTGTAGATGAACTGGGCCATTGAGCGAGAGTCCGGATTGAAAGAGGTCGGGGATGATACAGCAGGTGCGTGGGCAGGGTGAAAGGACACTGTTGCGACCTGACTGCCGGTTGCGCGACCAAGATAAGTTACCGCAGATGGGCGACGCATTGCACTGATGGAATGTGGTCGGTTGTACTGTGCCATTGGCGTGATAACGACATGCGTCTGCAGCTCAAGCCGCGGGACTTGTACGTAAAGAGTGTTTATCTTTTCTATCCTAGTATTCAAATTGCATAGTCATTCATACCGGATTCAGTTCATGCATCACTCTGGTCGGCTGCGCCGCGCAGCTACTGCTGCCCTGCAAATTCTGCTCACTATTGCAGGCGTTGCCATTGCTGCACCGGTTGTTGGCGCAAGCCTCTATGACTCTCAGGACGGGTGGTTGGACGTCAGTGAGTTGCTCGACACCGCCTATGGGTTTGTGCCGATCATTGCACCAATAACCGAACCGGCGGTGGGATATGGCGCGGCTGGCGCACTGGTGTTCATCGACCGTAATCCAGCTGGCAAGCAACAGTCGTTTACCCGCCCCAACATTGCGATGGTGGGTGGGCTGGCTACCGAGAATGGCAGCCAGGGGGTGTTCGCTGCGCATCTTGGCACCTGGATGGATGGACGGCTGCGTACGACTGCTGCGCTGGCTGATGTAAACGTCAACCTCGAATTCTTCGGTCTCGGGGGCCAGCACAATCCGGGCGAAGGGCTGGACTATACGATCGCTGCGACTGGCGGCACGCTCGGTGGCAGCTATCGACTGACCGATTCGGGCTGGTGGCTGGGTCTGCGCTATTTGCAGGCGAACACTGATGTCACTTTTGATCCCACTGGCGCGACGCAGGGGTTGGTCGAACCGGGGGATCGCAATCTCGACCTTGCTGCGCTGACACCGTCGGTCACGCTGGATCGGCGCAACAATTTCTTCACACCGACCCGTGGCTGGTATCTCGATCTGTCAGCGCCGATCTTTCGCAAGGGGCTGGGCGGTGACCGCGATTTCGAGACCGCGACGCTGCTGGCTATGCACTACCGCCCGCTGGGTGAATCGCTGTTTTTCTCGGTACGCGGCGGATTGAAGAGCAGTTCGGATGGCACACCATTCTATCTGCGGCCGTTTGTCTGGCTGCGCGGCGTACCGGCGCTGGGTTATCAGGGCAAGGAGGTGGCTGAGGCCGAAGCTGAGTTGCGCTGGCAGTTGCACCCGCGCTATAGCCTGGTCGGTTTTGGTGGCGCAGGTGTGGCACGCAGCGATACGCAATACGGTGATGATCAGCAGTCGGTCAGTGCTGGTGGTGTCGGCTTTCGCTACCTGATTGCGCGCAAGCATGGCCTGCACATGGGACTGGATCTGGCATTTGGTCCTGATGAGCCGGTGATCTATGTGATTTTCGGCAGCGCGTGGATGCGCCCCTGAAAACCGAGCACCGGATGCGGCAGTGACAATCCCGACGCTGGCATGGCCGGCAACGCTGCTGGCGCTCTCGCAGTTGCCGACGCGACGGTCCGCGTAGCGAGCCGCTCAACGCGCAAAATCCAGAATGGTTCCTTCTTCAATTGGCCGACCCAGGCTGAAGGTGATCAACCACTTGTTCACATTGGCTCCGGCGACCGACAGGGTCGCAGGTCCGATGGGTGTGCGCGCTGTCAGAAAGATCGAGCCGGAATACAGCGTGCCATCGTAGAAGTCACCACTGCTCAATGGCTGTATTTCGTTTATTTCTCCTGCCTGGACCTGTACACCCACATATAACGATTGCCCGAATAATTTGCTGATGTCGGCAATCTTGCTCAGGTACCCGATCGAGCCGGTCCAGTAGTCGGTGCCGCGCAGTTCGCCGAACCGGAAGCCGGGAAAGCTATTGGGCCCGCCGAGCGTAAACGCTTCATACAGCGGTAATTCCGAATCGAAAGATGTGCCGCCTGCCAGCGCCACAACCAGCACATCGTTGCGCAGCGGCATGGCGGCCTGCAGCAGCGAATTCAGCTGTCGATAGTTGCGTTCGCTGTTCAGATTCTCTTCCGAACTGAAATAGTCGACACGCGCCAGCCAGCCCTGTCTGGGCAGGAGCGGTGTGTTACGCGTGTCGTAAACAAAGCTGGTTGTCCAGCCAATCTGCTTTTCGTTGCCCGTGCCGTTGACTTGTTGAATGGCGATATCGGGTTCAGCGCGCGCGGTGCCCCCGCGCAAACCGAAACGCAGCTCTGCCGAGCGCGCGAAGGTGCGACCGATTTCAGCCGCTGCGTATTGATGGCGCAAATCGAAGCGCGCAATGGCCTCGCCGTTCGCATAAACATCTTCCAGGGAACGCTGCAGATGCGCCTTGGGTTCGATGAACCAGGCGTGGCGTGTATCCAGCGGCTGGTACAGGGAGATTTCGCCCAGCGAGGTACGGCCGACTTGCACCGCGCCGTGCACCTCGCCACCCGCTTGATTGATCCAGTAATGCAAGTAGTCGCCACGCAAGACAAATGGTGTTTCGCCCTGGCTGGATGCCGTGAGTCCCAGATCAAACCGCAAAAAGCGCGGCCCCCAGGTCTTTTCGATGGCATTGATCTCAAGCAGTGCGCGCGAGGGATCACCCCGCAGGCGATAGCTAACATTCTCGAAATCGTCGAGTGCAAACACCCTGGCGACTTGTTCCTTCAGTGCCTGTTCGTTCACCGTCATGCCTGGCTCGATATCAAGCGATGACAGCACATAGTTCTTGTCGACACGCTGCAGTCCGTTGATTTCGATTCCGGCCAGCTGCGTCTCGCCGGTTCTTTCGCGTAGCGTTCGTTGGCGCCAGTCGGCATATTGTGCAGCGGAGATGGCAAATCGTTGCAGCTCGTCCTTGTGCGCGAGTGCCGCTGCATATCCAAGCGGAATGGCTTCGGCGACGCGATCGAAATCGCCGGAACCGATGTCCTGCATATCGATGGCAATCTGTACATCGTTGGGCGACAACTCCCGCAATTGGGTCCTGACGTTGGCGTCGATGACGACATCCATCGAACGCGAGATCAATGCCAGCGGTGAGAGCAGATCTTTTTGGTCGGGTGCGGGTGATGACAGCCATACGGCAATGACAACGTCGGCGCACGCCGACTTGGCCACATCCACCGGCAGGTTGCGGATCATGCCGCCATCAGCCAGGACTTTGTTGTCGATGACTACCGGTGCAAACGCTCCGGGCACGGCCATGCTCGCACGCATCGCCTGGGACAGATCGCCACTCTCCAGTACGACCATTTCACCGCTCTGCATGTCCGTCGCCACGGCGCGGAATGGAATGGGCAACTTGTCGAAATTTTCGCTGGCGCCGGTGGTGCGAACCAGGTCGCGAATCGTCTGTTCAACATGCTGCGTACTGATGATGCCGGCGGGCGAAGCGATGCCCGCTTCATTCACACCGAACTCGAGGGTATTGCTGTAGGTGATGCCAGCCTGCTTGCGACGTACGGGAAGTTGCTCGCGCAGGTCAGTGAATGCCAGTGT
This sequence comes from uncultured Pseudomonadota bacterium, assembly GCA_963748005.1. Classification (GTDB taxonomy): domain Bacteria; phylum Pseudomonadota; class Gammaproteobacteria; order Steroidobacterales; family Steroidobacteraceae; genus CAILZL01. The sequence continues at coordinate 943,395 of CAVVHH010000003.1, read as the reverse complement.
CTGGCTCCAGTCGATTTCGCGCACGCTCTCATCCACCTGGGCTGCGTTGCTGCCTGATGCATAGATGCCGCCGACCAGCGCTCCCATGCTGGTGCCAACGACGCAATCAACTGGGATACGCATTTCCTCCAGGGCTTTCAGTACGCCGACATGTGCTGCGCCTTTGGCTCCGCCTCCGCCCAGCACCAGGCCGACGCGCGGTCGCTCGGGTGTCTGCGCAAATGCGCTGCTGAAACAGAGAGCAGCGATGAAGCTGAAAAGGAAGCGAAAAAACTGGCGTGATCCGCAGCAAAGTTGAATCAGCAAGCAATTGATTGACTGCATACATGGTCCTGTGCCAGAGAGGTCCCGAGCGGTCCATACAATTCCAGAAGCCATCACGGTAGAAAATAAGGGGAAAGTGGCAAGTCCGGTTTGTTGCCGACGGCTGTACTCCGAAATGATGCGTCGGCGTGGCTTGCGCCAGGCGAAGTTCAATCCCGGCAGCGGCGCCAGATGCTCGATCACTGTGTAGCAATGGCAGTTGACTGCGCACCGCGCACGTTGCAATCCAAAACGCAACCGGAGCCGCAACCAGCCACCTCCTGAAGCACAAACACGTGCAGCCTGTCTTGTCTCCATCAGGGTCTGTGCTTGATATCCATGTTGCTCATTGATGTCATGTCTATCACCCGGATTCATGACTTGATGTTTCCTGACGCCATGCCAGGCAATCTGACAGAAACTCGGGCGACACGCTGAACTGCTATCAGCGCGGCGTGTTCTTCGGATGTGGCGATATGTGTGTCCAGCTTCGGCTCTATGTTAGGCTCGAGCTTCCTTGAGCTTCACGTCAGTGACCGTGCCCTGCATAACCTCCAACAAAGTGCTTTTGATCGCCGGTGAAGCCATTGCCCGTTATGGTTTCCCGGGCGGGCATCCGTTTGGCACGGATCGGCATGAAGTATTCATGACGGAGCTGAAGAGCGCGGGTATTGAAAACTGTTTGTTACATGCCACACCCTGCAAAGCTACGCGGGAAGAGCTGCAGCTATTTCACACTCCGGCATACATTGATCTGGTCGTAGAGCGTTCCCAGTGTGGCATGGGCTTCCTGGACGCAGGGGATACACCCGCGTTCAAGGGCATCTTTGAGGCGGCCAGTCATGTGGTGGGCGCAACGCTGGTGGGCGTGAACGCATTGATGGCTGGCACCGCGCGGCGCGCATTTGTTCCCATTGCCGGGTTGCATCACGCCTCGCGCACAGGCGCAGCAGGCTTCTGTGCGTTTAATGATTGCGGTATTGCCATTGAGGTACTGCGCCGCCGCCATGGACTGCGCAGGGTCGCCTATGTCGACATCGATGCCCATCATGGCGATGGCGTGTTTTACGGCTTTGTCGACGATCCGGATCTGCTGTTTGCCGACATTCATGAAGATGGCCGGCATCTCTATCCGGGCACCGGCGCGGCCAGCGAAACCGGACAGGGCGCTGCCTTGGGCACCAAACTCAATATTCCGCTGCCGCCTGAAGCCGGTGATGCCGAATTCATGAAGGCCTGGGGACAGGTTGAGGACTACCTGCTGGCTGGCAAACCCGACTTCATCCTGTTCCAGTGCGGCGCCGACAGTCTGGACGGCGACCCGATCACCCACCTGCGTTTCAGCGAGGCCGCCCATGCTCACGCGGCGCAGCGCCTGTGCGCCATCGCCGATGAACTTGGTCACGGCCGGGTGCTGGCCATGGGCGGCGGCGGCTACAACCGGCGCAACCTGGCGCGGGCCTGGACCCGCGTCGTGCAAGGCTTGGCCGCGTAAGCTTTTTTCCGCATTTCCGCCCCAAGTCCGGGGTGCCCTTCCTGTAGAATGCGGCTCAATTTTTTCACCCCTATTCAGTTATGTATCCCTATGAAATTCTGGAGGCAAAATGTTCCCGAGAGGCATGAAAATCGCCGACTTTGACCCGCAACTACAGGCGGCGTTGGCCGCTGAACGTGTCCGTCAGGAAGAGCACATAGAGCTGATCGCGTCGGAAAACTACACCAGCCCATGCGTGCTGGAAGCGCAGGGGTCGGTACTGACCAACAAGTATGCCGAGGGGTACCCTGGCAAGCGTTACTACGGCGGCTGCGAGCATGTGGACGTGGTCGAACAGCTGGCTATCGACCGCCTGAAGCAGCTGTTCGATTGTGACTACGCCAACGTGCAGCCGCATTCTGGTGCGCAGGCCAATGCGGCGATTTTCCTGGCGCTGGTGAATCCCGGCGACACGGTAATGGGCATGAACCTGGCGCAGGGTGGTCACCTGACCCACGGTAATCCGATCAATTTTTCGGGTCGCCACTACAAGATCGTACCGTACGGCCTCGATCCTGTCTCAGGCGTCATCAACTATGACGAGATGGAACGCATTGCCCTGGAAACCAGGCCGAAAATGATCATCGGCGGTTTCTCGGCCTATTCGCGCGTCAAGGATTGGGCGCGTATGCGCGCCATTGCCGACAAGGTGGGTGCTTATCTGTGGGTCGACATGGCCCATGTCGCGGGTCTGGTGGCGGCGGGGGAATATCCCAGCCCGCTGCCCCATGCACATGTGGTGACCAGCACCACGCACAAGACCCTGCGTGGCCCGCGCGGCGGCATCATCGTCGCCAGGGGTCAATCGGAGGAGTTCTACAAGAAGCTCAATTCCGCGGTGTTCCCGGGCATCCAGGGTGGACCCCTGATGCATGTGATTGCCGGCAAGGCGGTGGCGTTTCTGGAAGCGCTCTCGCCGGAGTTCAAGGCCTATCAGAAGCAGGTGGTCGTCAATGCACGCGCCATGGCGGCAGTGCTCAAGGATCGCGGCTACAAGGTGGTTTCGGGCGGTACCGACAATCACCTGATGCTGATCGATCTGATCGGCAAGGAGTACACCGGCAAGGATGCGGACGCGGCGCTGGGGCAGGCCTACATCACCGTGAACAAGAACTCGGTGCCCAATGATCCGCGCTCGCCGTTTGTCACCTCGGGACTTCGCATCGGCACCCCGGCGGTTACCACGCGTGGTTTCAAGGAAGCCGAGTGCCGTGAGCTGGCGGGCTGGTTGTGTGATGTGCTGGACAGCCTGGGCAATGGCAGCAGCGAACAGGTGATTCCGCTCATCAAGGAAAAGGTGCTGGCCATCTGCGCCAGATTTCCGGTGTACGGTTGATTCACATATAGCGTAGGGGCGGTTCGCGAACCGCCCCCGGCGACAATCATGTACTGCCCATTCTGCGCACACGAAGAAACCAAGGTGATCGACTCGCGTCTGGCGGGTGAAGGTCAGCAGATTCGGCGTCGCCGCGAATGCCTGAAATGTGGTGAACGTTTCACCACTTTTGAAACGGCTGAACTGGTCATGCCGCGCGTGGTGAAAAGCGACGCGCGGCGCGAACCCTTTGATGAGCAGAAGTTGAAAGGCAGCATGTTGAAAGCCCTGGAAAAACGTCCGGTGGCAAGTGAAGCGGTGGATGCGGCAGTGGTACACATCTGCAATAAATTGCGCGCCTTGGGCGAACGCGAAGTGCCGGCGCGCATGGTGGGTGATCTGGTGATGGATGAGTTGCGTCATCTGGATGAGGTTGCGTATGTGCGCTTCGCGTCCGTGTATCGCAGCTTTCAGGATGTTGAAGCGTTTCGCGAGGAAATCGAGCGTCTGCGCCGGCATCAACGTAATCGTGAAGTGGAAGAAACCCAGCTGCCGTTGTGGGATGGCGTAACACCTGCCAAACCAAAGCGCTGATCGATATGTTTACTGCCATTGATGAATCGTTGATGACGCGTGCGCTGAAACTGGCGCAGCGTGGTCTGTACACCACTGATCCCAATCCACGCGTGGGCTGCGTGATTGCCCACGGCGGCAATGTGGTGGGCGAAGGCTACACCAGCCCGGCGGGCGGGCCGCATGCGGAAGTCAATGCACTGGAGCACGCTGGGCGACACGCGCGTGGTGCAACAGCTTACGTTACCCTGGAGCCTTGCAGTCACTTCGGTCGAACCGGACCTTGTGCAGATGCACTGATTGCTGCGGGCGTGAGGCGTGTAGTGGCAGCGATGACCGATCCCAATCCGCTGGTGAATGGCCAGGGCATGACCAGGCTGCGTGCGGCCGGAATTGAAGTGCGCAGCGGCTTGCTGCAGGCGCAGGCGGAAGCGTTGAATGCAGGCTTCATCAAGCGCATGCGAACTGGTTTGCCCCTGGTGCGTGTAAAACTGGGCGCCAGCCTGGATGGACGAACCGCACTGGCCAATGGTGTCAGTCGGTGGATTACCAGTGAGGCTTCCCGCGCCGATGTCCAGCATTGGCGTGCGCGCAGTTCTGCCGTTCTGACCGGTGTTGGTACAGTGCTGGCCGATGATCCGCAGCTTACGGTACGCGCCTCTGACATCGACATGCTCGGACGGCAACCGCTGCGGGTGGTCTGTGATGCACAGTTGAATACGCCAGCTACCGCACGCGCAGTGCAAGAGCCCGGCGCCCTGATTTATACCGCAATAGCACCGCAAACCCGTGGCGCGGCCGAGGTGGTGCAGATACCTGGTGATGTGCAGCGCGGCGTGGACTTGCTCTCGGTATTGGGCGATCTGGCAGGCCGCGGTTGCAACGAAATACTGGTTGAGGCCGGCGCGCGTCTCAGTGGCCGTCTGTTCGAACTGCAGTTGGTCGATGAGCTCCTGTTGTATGTGGCGCCGGTACTGCTGGGCCCCGATGCGCGTGGGCTCTTACAGCTGCCCATGATTGACAGTATGCAGCAACGTATCGAATTGACGTTGCTGGATACGCTGAGTATCGGTTCTGATGTGCGCCTGCATTATCAGGTCAAGAGGTAAGTGTGTTCACCGGGATTATTCAACGGGTAGGCAGCGTACGTGCCATTACGCCTCGCAATGGCGACATCGAGATGGTATTTGCAACTGGCGATGGCTTTCTTGATAACACGCAGCTGGGTGACAGCATTGCGGTGAACGGTTGCTGTCTGACTGTGACGCGGCTTTGGCCCGATGCGTTTGCCGCCGATGTGTCGCGTGAATCCCTGGACGTCACCAGCCTCAAGCATTGGCAGGCGGGTCAGAACATCAATCTGGAAAAGGCCCTGTGCGCAGGTGATTCGCTGGGCGGGCACTATGTCTCGGGTCATGTTGATGGCGTGGGCGGAGTGCAGAGTCGTCATGATGATGCGCGTTCGGTGCGAGTGCGCTTTGTTGTTACGCGTATGCTGGGTCGCTATATCGCCAGGAAGGGTTCGGTTGCTGTCGATGGGGTCAGTCTGACCGTCAACGATGTGGGTGATGTCGCAGACCATACCTGGTTTGACGTGAATCTGGTGCCCCATACTCTGGCGGCGACCATCCTCAATACCTACGCTGTGGGTACCGAGGTCAACATCGAAATCGACATCATTGCGCGTTACTTTGAACGCGCGCAGCAGGCAGAGAACACCCCATGAGTCCAGATAACAAGCTGAATACCATCGACGAGATTCTTGCCGACCTCAAGGCGGGCAGGATGGTGGTCATCATGGATGATGAAGATCGCGAGAATGAAGGTGATCTGCTGATGGCTGCGGAACTGGTGCGGCCCGAGGACATCAACTTCATGGCGCGTTATGGGCGCGGCCTGATTTGTCTGACCCTGACCCGCGAACGTTGCCGGGAGTTGCGTCTGCCGTTGATGGTGTCGGATACCGACTCCGATCATCGTACCAACTTCACCTTGTCGATCGAGGCTGCCGAAGGTATCACCACCGGCATCTCGGCACACGACCGGGCGCAAACCGTATTGGCGGCGGTCCGGCCCAATGCCAGCCCGGAAGATCTGCGCCAGCCCGGACACATCTTTCCATTGATGGCGCAACCGGGTGGTGTACTGACGCGCGCCGGCCATACCGAAGCCGGATGCGACCTGGTGCGACTGGCAGGGTTGTCACCGGCATCAGTGATCGTCGAAATTCTGAATGAAGACGGCACCATGGCGCGTCGGCCCGATCTGGAAAAGTTTGCGGCCCAGCATGGATTGAAAATCGGCACCATTGCGGATCTGATCCGGTATCGCATTGATAAGGAGCGGTCGGTCGAGCGCATTGCGGAGCAGCAGGTGCAGACTGACTTTGGACCGTTCCGCATGGTGTGTTTCGAGGATCACGTCAATCGCACCGTGCATATGGCGCTGGTGCGCGGTGAGCCTGACAAGGTGGATGCACCACTGGTGCGTGTGCATCTCAAGGACACGTTGCGTGATCTGGTGGGTGTCCATGAAAATAAACGTAGCTGGTCACTACGCGCAGCCATGCAGCGAGTGGCTGCCGAAGGCACCGGCGTGATCATCCTTTTGCGACCTAACGAGGAACCACGCGATCTGATGGATTCGGTGGCCACTCTGAGTGATGGTGGTTCGCGCCACACCGCGGCAGGCGTATTGCGCACCTACGGCATTGGTGCGCAGATTCTGCGTGATCTGGGCATCCACCGCATGCGCGTGCTGTCGGCGCCACGTCAGTTACAAGGCCTGTCCGGCTTTGATCTGGAAGTCGTCGGATACGTGGAATAGGGCGGCGAGCCTGTCGCTACAAAGTTATACTGCTTGCTCGCAATGAGCAGACAGTGGGTCAAGTTTTCGGAGCATCATGGGTACGGTCAATAGCAGGCGCGGCGAACTCACGGCAGGCGAATTGAAATTCGCCATCGTCGCTGCGCGCTTCAATGAAGACATTGTCGAATCGCTGCTGGATGGTGCAGTAACCGCGTTCAAGGCGCGAGGTGCATCGGAACAGAATGTAACCGTGGTGCGTGTGCCGGGTGCGTTCGAGTTGCCGTTGATTGCCAGCAAACTGGCATTCAGCAAGCGTTACGATGCGGTGGTGGCGCTGGGCGCGGTGATTCGTGGCGGCACGCCGCACTTCGAATACGTATGCCACGAGGCCGCCAGTGGCTTGACTCGCGCTGCGCTCGACAGCGGTGTTCCGGTGGTGTTTGGTGTCCTGACCACCGACAATCTGGCACAGGCGCAGGAGCGCGCGGGACCGGGTGCAGACAACAAGGGTGCTGAAGCAGCGCTGGTGGCCATTGAAATGGCCAACCTGGTCAAGCGAATCGAGCAAGGCGAATGAAGAAGACAAGTGACGTGGATGCCAGGCCGGACGCTGGACAAACTGAGACCGGTAAATTCAAACGCTCTGGGCGTACCAATCCCGCACGCGCGCGCAGCCAGGCGCGTCGCTGCGTGATGCAGGCTTTGTATCAATGGCAATTGACCGAGCAGAGTTTTGCGGAGATCCTCGCACAGTTCGTTGAGCGCGACGAATACAAGATTGCTGATGCCGGCTATTTTCATGAGCTGTTGTCCGGTGCGATTGAACACCATGCCGCGTTGTCTGCCAGGGTGTCAGAGTTCGCCGACCGGCCATGGGTGCAAATGGATCCGATTGAGCGCGCGGTGCTGCTGATCGGCATGTATGAGCTGATGCATCGCCTGGATGTGCCCTATCGAGTGGTGGTAAATGAAGCCGTGGAACTTACCAAGCAGTTTGGTGCAACCGATGGCTACAAGTACATCAACGCCTTGCTGGATCGCGTTGCGCGCGATATTCGTGCCGGCGAACGTCAGCGATCCCGCCATTGAGTTCCAGCGGCGCATCTGATCTGGTGCGCTGGCCAATCAAAGGAAGCGCGTTGTGGGTGAGTTCGATCTTATTCAGCGCTATTTTACGCCTGCATCGTATTCCGATGATGTGTTGCTGGGCGTGGGCGACGATGCCGCAGTCGTAGCCGTGCCGCCGGGCTTCAGGCTGGTGGCGGCCGTCGATACCATTGTTGCCGGTGTGCATTTTCCGATCGATGCGGCTGCTGCCGATATCGCGTATCGTGCGCTGGCAGTCAATCTCAGCGACATGGCGGCGATGGGTGCACAGCCTCGCTGGTTCACTTTGTCGCTATGCATTCCCGAAGTAAGAGAATCATGGCTGGCGGAATTCAGCACCAGTCTGCAGCAACTCGCGCAGCGATACGATGTGCAGCTGATTGGCGGCGATACCGTCAAAGGACCGTTGAATATCTCGATTCAGATTCTCGGCATCGTTGAATCTGATCCGTGGTTGACTGCGCAGTGGTGCGAAACCCGGCGATGTGGTGTTTGTGTCGGGTGTACCCGGCGAGGCGGCAAGCGGACTACAGTTGTTGCTGGATCCGTCGATACCAGTAGAAAACCGGTATCGTGAACATCTGTTGCAATGCTTCAATCGGCCTGTGCCACGGGTGGAACTCGGGCGACGTATCCGCACGCTTGCCAGTGCGGCAATGGATGTATCGGATGGTTTGCTGACTGATCTGGGCAAGCTGTGCGCCGCCAGCGGCTGTGGCGCACATTTCGATCTGGATGCACTGCCGGTATCGCATGCCGCAATCACAACGCTCGGTCAGCAACTGGCGGAGCATAACGTGCTGGTCGGTGGTGATGACTATGAATTGCTGTTCACTGTGGCACACGAGAATTTGCTGTCACTCGAATCGGCTATTGCGGGTGCCGCCGTACGTTGTACGCCTATAGGGCGCATCATGACGGGTGAGGGGGTACAGTGTTTTCGTCGTGGTGAACAAGTTGCGGTGAATGCTGCAGGCTTTGACCACTTCGCCCAAATCTGACAGACAAACATTCAATAACCAAGGTTGTAGCAACGTGCGTTTCAGTGCCGATCCAAAGGTTGTGTTGCGCGATCCCGTGCATTTCCTCGCGTTTGGTTTTGGTTCCGGACTCAGCCCGATGGCGCCGGGCACCATGGGTACGCTGGTCGCATTGCCACTGGTTTATGCGTTACTGCATCTTTCTCTGATTGCGTACTTATGTTGCATCGTTATGTTGTGTGGCGTCGGCATTTATCTGTGCGGCGAAAGCGCGCGTCGCTTGCATGCACACGATCATCCGGGAATTGTCTGGGATGAATTTGCGGGAATGGCGATCACGATGATTGCAGTTCCACTGCAATTTCGCTGGTTGTTGCTCGGTTTTGTGTTGTTCCGCTTGTTCGACATCTTCAAACCCTGGCCGATACGCGAGGCTGATCACAGACTTTCCGGAGGCCTCGGAATTATGCTGGACGACATCATCGCAGGCCTTTTTTCATGTGTGCTGTTGCATGTGGCCATGCGTATCTCGTCTCAAGGTTTGACATAGTTCATCGAGTTCACGTGAAGCCAACTTCCATACTTCAGGCAGTGCGCAGCACACCAGCTGACAGTCAACCGCTGACCAAGATCGGCAAGTACCTCATCATCAAGGAAGTGGGCAGGGGCAGTACCGGTGTAGTCTATCTGTCTCATGATCCTTACTATCGTCGCGATGTGGCCATCAAGGTCTACAACATTGAAGCCAGCGACGAAGATCGCGCCCGTGTGGCGCGCAAGATGTTTTTGTCCGAAGCGCACATGGTCGGCATGCTGCAGCATCCGAACATCCTGCCCATCTACGATGCCGGCGAGGAAAACAATCGCTGTTACATCGTGACTGAACACGTGCACGGGGCACGAACCCTTGCTGCATATTGCAAGCCCGACAACCTGTTGCCTGTCGAAGATGTGGTGGAGATTGTCTACAAGTGCGCCAAGGCGCTGCACTATGCTCACAGTCGTGGTGTGATTCATCGCGACATCAAGCCATCGAACCTGATGCTGACGCAGTCCAATGACGTGCGCATTATCGATTTCGGCATCGCGCTGGTGGCGGATTCGGATATTTCCAGAATCGAAGGTATCGCCGGCAGTCCTTCTTATATGTCTCCCGAGCAGGTGCAGTCGGAGGAGATTACCAATCGTTCCGATCTGTATTCGCTGGGCGCGGTGATGTACGAGTTACTAACCGGATTCCGGCCGTTCCGCGGCGGCAATCTGTCCAAGCTGCTGCACCAGATCGTGTTTGCGACCGCGCCGCCCATCCATACGCTGCGCCCGGATATCCCGGAAGTCATCGAAGAGGTGGCGGCCAAGGCACTGCAAAAGGAACCGGTCAAGCGTTATCGCAATGGCCTGGAACTTGCCGCCGAACTGACCCGCGTGCATCAACGGCTGCGTGAAGGTTATTCGAAGCTGGACCGTCAGGAGCAGTTCTCGATTCTGCGTGCGCTCAAGTTTTTCCACGATTTCTCACATGCCGAGATCATGGAAGTGCTGCGCGCCAGCCAGTGGCAGGACTACCTTGCGGGCGAAGAGATCGTTCGTGAAGGTGAAATGGACGACCGTTTCTATGTGATCGTATCCGGATCTGCATCGGTGATGCGTAATGGACGCGGTGTGGGGCAGATTGAGGCCGGTGATTGTTTTGGAGAGACCAGCTATCTGCGTGGCGCCAAGCGGTTGGCGACCATTCAGGCGGCAACGGATCTCACTCTGATGAAAGTCAGCTCGACCTTGATCGAGCAGGCGTCGGCGGCTTGCCAGTTGCGCTTCAACAAGGTGTTCCTGCGCAACCTGATCGGACGTCTGCAGAACCCGGACGACAACCGTTACTAGAAGCCTGTGGTGAGAAGGGTGGTTCACGAACCGCCCCAGCGGGTCAATTCTTTTCGATTTTCTCGAAATCCAGTGTCGGCTTGTCACCCGGCCGGAAATACACGTATTTTTCGCTCATTTCAGCCAGTGCCGTATCACGCTCTGCTGCGCTGCCGAACCAGTGCTCGCGATGCCAGTCGCTACCCACCAGATTCCGGAAAGGATCGGAGCTGCGGACCTTGACCTTGATGCCGAAACGCTTGTCGGAGTCGAGGGGGGTAACCAGATTGTGCGGGTGACAGATAGACATGGGATGAATGAGGGGTCGATGGTTATGGACACGGGGGTGTTATTCTAACCGTAAGCAGCCGGTCAAACTCCGATATCCCCATGTTCAATTCACGCAAAGTTGTCATGCCAACCGCCGCAGAGGCGTTGCCGGGCCGTGCGCAGGCCATGGAGGTGTCGCGCCAGCACTACGTAAACGGCAATACTTTGCTGCCACCGTATCCATCGGGCACACAGCTGGCCGTGTTCGGGCTCGGGTGCTTCTGGGGGGCGGAACGCAAGTTCTGGCAGCTGGCCGGTGTATTCAGCACAGCCGTGGGCTACGCAGGTGGATTCACGCCAAACCCTACCTACGAAGAAGTGTGCTCCGGGCGGACCGGCCACAATGAAGTGGTGCAGGTGGTGTTTGACCCGGCAATCGTGAGTTATGAGCAGCTGCTGAAAGTATTCTGGGAATCACACGATCCCACCCAGGGCATGCGTCAGGGGAACGATGTTGGTACGCAGTATCGGTCTGGCATCTATGTGTACGACGCGGACCAGCGTGCCCGCGCCGAAGCCAGTCGCGAGGCTTACGCTGCCACACTGCGTGATGCGGGTTATGGCGCAATTACCACTGAAATTTTGGCTGCTCCGGCCTTTTATTTTGCCGAGTCATATCACCAGCAGTATCTGGCGAAGAATCCGCATGGATATTGTGGCCTGGGTGGGACGGGTGTGACCTGCCCGATCGGGGTGGCAACCGCCGGCAAATGATGTGGCCGCCGCCGGTTTCGACATTACTTATGGCCCCACGCAATTTTGCAATGATGATCGGCATAGCCTTGGGATAATCTTGCGCGCCGGGGCGGCACCGGCATGCGTGGGTGATTGGCCCGCAGTTGCCGTTGCACGTACAGCGCCGACGGACGTCTGAAAAGAGACCACACCCAAGTAGCGTGGAAGCTTCCGAATAAAATAATAGGCAGGTTGTTCAAATGAAGACCCATCGACAGTGGCTTGGCTTCGTTGTCGCACCGTTTCTTCTCCTTACCGCCATACAGAGCCAGGCGGTTGAATCACCCAGTGCCGGTGCTCCCGATGCAATCTACTATCAGGGCAAGGTGGTCACGGTCGATGACGCGTTCAGCATCAAGGAAGCCTTTGCTGTAAAAGACGAACGCTTTGTCGCGGTCGGCAGCAATGCTGAGATTCGTGCGCTGGCCGGGAAGAACACGCGGCAGGTCGATCTGCGGGGTGCGACAGTCATTCCGGGGTTGAGCGACAACCATGATCATCTCTGGAATGCGGCCAAGTACCTGCATCGCGGCGTCGACATGGTGGGTGTCACTGCATTTGCGGAGATGCAGCAGCGCCTGAGCGCCGCAGTCGCCAAAGCCAAGCCGGGCGAGGTGGTATTCACTACCACCGGCTGGAGTTTTCAGCCTGCACCCACCCGCAAGCAGCTCGACCAGATTTCCGACACCGTGCCCATCGTGATTGTGGGCAGCCGTCGCGGTCTGGGGTTTTTCAACAGTGCAGCATTCGCGCGCCTGGGTATCAGCAAGGCCAATCCGACATTCTTTGGCGCCAAGGTGCCGGTGGACAAGGATGGCGAGCTGCTGGGCAATGCAGCCGGTTATCCCATTGGCGTATACATGATTGATTCATTGTTGCCGCCGCTCACACTCGAATATCAGGACCTGATGGTGAAGCGCGAGCTGGAACAGAGAAATGCACTGGGTATCACCAGCATTCGTGAGCTGGCTTTGTGGCCCGAGGCAGTTGCAGGACTGGAGCGCTTACGCCGTGAAGGCAAACTGACCGTGCGCATGGCGCTCGGGCTGGAATTCCCGGACCAGGCTTTTACCGCAGGGCATCTCGCACAGCTGGCACCGGTGAACCGCGACGATCCCTGGTTGTTTCTGGACTCTGTCGGTGAAGAACCGTGGGCACCTGGATCAACGACAGTGGCTGATTTCACCCAGCTTATGCGCGATGAAAACAGACTGGGTTGGCGTCCCGCACCACACGTAGGTTCCGATGTGGGGCGTGGTATCAGTGCTGACGACGCAACTAACGACGCGCTGATCGGCTACGAAGCCGCAGACCGCGACAGTCCGTTGAAAGGCAAACGCTGGTATATCGAACACGTGCCCCTCGCTACGCCGGACGCCATTCAGCGTATGGCGAATATGGGGCTGATGGTATCGGCCCAGGACTTTGGTTACGGAGTGGCGGCGCTGCCGTCGGTGCCACAGGAAAGACTGGATCACTACAACCCGATAAAGGGGTTCCTTGACCACGGGCTGGTTGTAATTGGCGGCAGTGACTACAGCGGACCCAATCCCGTCGAAAAAGCGCCGAACAATCCGCTCATCCCGTTTTACTTTTACGTGACCCGGAAGTCACATGCCGGGGAGGTCAGGGCGCCGAGCGAGAAGATCAGCCGTGAACAAGCATTAAGGATTTTTACGACTAACCCTGCCTATGCCACCTTCCAGGAAAAGAGCAAGGGCCAGATCGCGTCGGGAATGCTCGCCGACTTCGTCATACTCAATCAGCATCTCCTGACGGTTCCGGACGACAAGATTCTTGCCACGCATCCGTTGGCGACGTTCGTCGGGGGCAAGAAGGTGTATTCGGCTCCGGGCTCGCGGTTCTAGCCATGGACGTCATATCGCGAAGGGTGTTACCACCCTGATTGAGCGATTCCGTGAGCAACTATTGCCGTTGTTGACTACCCAATCGGTGGGTCAGTCATGGCATCTGGTAGACCGACCTGCTAATCAAAGGCGACCAACGCAATGGAGCAGGGGTTAGAGCAGATGCGCGCGGGAGACAACCCGGTTCCTCCATATATCCCACGCGCGGTCGACCTGCTTGTCGTTTATCTCGCCATTCCTGGCGGCTTCGATTTCGTTCAGATAAGTGACGCTCCCGCCCGGCCGTAGCGCTTCCGATTGCAGACGCGCATTAGGGCCTGTTAACACTAATGGGATCGCTGCGACGGCGGTCAGAAAAGCTCAGGACGCGGCGCACCGAGCGCGGTGTACTTAACGTACTCAAGCGAGGTGCAACAAAGTCCTGAGCTTTTCTGGCCCCGTCCCGTCGGGTTGGGCCCCAGAAAGCGCCATACGGCGTTGCTCGTCGTTCATTTGGAACTACCAAACTTCACTCCTCGCGCCTTGTCTGGCGCTTTCTGGGACTCCAACGCAGCGATCCCATTAGTGTTAACAGGCCCTAAGATCGGTGTAGATCGCGTGCAATACCGCAGTCTTGATTGACGAACCGACGACCACATCGCCGTGCCCGCGCATCAGCGCCACCGTTGCCTGGTTGAGTTTTGTGGCCAACGCTGCGCCGAGCGCCTTGGTTCTGATCAGCAGGTCGGTTTCATTACCGCCGGTCTCGCGAATCTCGAATACCGGGACCTGCCTGACGAGGTAACCAGCCATGTGCGATATCGGCCTCAACGGTACATCGCTGACACTGAATGGAATGACGGCCGGGGAATGGCTGTGGACGATGGATAGAACATCCGGTCCTGTCTTGTAAATCTCGCTGTGGATGAAACGTTCAAGGTACGACGTGAGGCCCCGCGCGTCGATCGCGTTGTCATCAAGATCATATTCCATGATGTCGTCAGCAGCGACCAGCGCCGGTGCTGGCGAGCGGGAAATAAAATAATGGTGGGGAGTCTGCGCGGATCGCACGCCTATGTGGCCGAAGCCATCGACAATCCCCTGGTCTGCAAGAATGTGATTGGCGAGGACAAGATCGGCCACGCGTTGCGCATCCTCCTGTTCAGGCGATCTCCTCTCAGCAGTTACCGTATGCATCGCTGATTGCATCCGGGGGTCACAAATCGAACCCGGCGGCACCGCCATCCCGGCCTGCTGAACCACCGGGAAATCGAACAGCTCCTGCCGGAAGTTGAGAACGTCAACAGGTCAGGTCCGTCCAGCCGGCGGCTTGGACAGCCAACAGAATCCTGAGACACGGGATGGACAGGCGTATATTCACCGTCCCGTTTTCTCGCAACACAACCATACACGCCGATGCGGGCAACTTATGGCCTCAGCGACTTTTCGATGACCACCGCTGTGACCCGTTAGGTAGACTACTGAATGGAGCGGGGATCGCACCTCATTTCGATCCTTTCATGGCGCATCTCTCTGATTTCATTGGGGGCTGAATTTTTATGAGCTCAGTATTGTTGGTTGGCACGGCTGTTACCCGCCCCGGCGCGATGGGAACCCTGTATCGCTCCGCACAGGGCGGTAATTGGGAGCCGGTCGCCGGCATGCCGCTCAATACCGGCGTGCAGGCATTGACCGCGCACCCAGGCCAACCCAGCACCGTGTTCGCGGCCACCCGCGGCGGCATGTACAAGTCAACCGACAGCGGTGCGAGCTGGAACAAGCTTGAGGTCCCCAGCCAGAACGAAGAGTTCTGGTCGGTGTCGATTCATCCACGCAAGCCGGAAGTGATCTTCGCCGGCGCCGCGCCGGTAGGTGTGTACCGCAGCGACAACGGCGGCAACAGTTGGCGGCGAGTCGGCAGCAAGGAACCGTTTCCCGAGCTGACCGACTATTCAAAGGCACCCAAGGGTCTGACCTCGCGCCTGATGCGAATTTGCTTTGATCCAACCAATCCCGAGCTCATGTTCGGCGCCTGCGAAACCAATGGTCTGATCGTCAGCGAAGACGGCGGCGATACCTGGTACGACTCCAGCAATTCCCTCATCGAAATAGCCGACCAGAACGCAAGCCTGCAAAGCGCCATCATCACCCCCAATCACACCGAGGGCATGCTTGATGGCCATGCCGTCGTGGTGTCGCCGGAAAAACCAGGTGTGGTGTTCTATGCCTGCCGCATGGGGCTGTTCTCGTCACCCGACAAGGGCAAGTCGTGGCACAACTATGACATCGGCCAGTTTGCGCCCTTCAGCTACTGCCGCGATCTGCGCATGGCCGTCGACAATCCGAAAACGTTCTATATCCCGATGAGCATTGGCTCGCGCAGCGATGCCGGCGCGTTCTACCGCAGCACAGATACCGGCGTGACCTGGCAGCGTGTAGATCAGCCGGTGACCGCCAAGTCCACGATCATGAGCATGAACCTGCACGCCACCGACCCCCGAAAAGCCATTTATCTCACCCGCGGCGGTCAGGTGATGTGGACTGAAGACCGTTGCGAGAGCTGGAACGAAAAGCAGCTGCCCAGCGAAGCGGGCGACGGCTTCTGCGCGGCCATCCTGTAGGGGCGGTTCGAGACCGCCCTCTGAACAAATACATAAAGGGTCGTTCACGAACGACCCCTACCTTTTAATTTCGAGGACACATCAACATGGCAGTCAGACTGAACGGCATTATCCGGGCACTGGAATCATCGCCCGGCATCACCTTTACTTCCTTCATGATGCCGGAGGTGGAAAACGCAGTTGCGTTTGCGCAATCGGATAACGACGGCGTGATTTTCGAGATGGAACACAACCCGTGGGACATCCGGGCGCTGCGCGAAGCCATGCAGTTCCTGATGCTGCGGCAGAAAATCGTGCAGATGGGTTCGATTGCCAACCCCATGACACCCCTGGTGCGCATTCCCCCCAGCGGCAGCGAAATGAATCAGTGGTTCGCCAAGCAGGCGCTGGACCTTGGTGCCTATGGCATTGTCTGGCCGCGTATCAGCACACCCGAAGAAGCCTATAACGCAGTGGCGGCATGCCGTTATCCACGCTTGAAAGACAAGCCGAACTACGAACCTGCCGGCCTGCGTGGCGATGCGCCCATGGCCGCCAGCCGTTACTGGGGTCTGTCGCAACAGGATTACTACAAGAAGGCCGATGTGTGGCCGCTGGTGCCGGAAGGCGAAATCCTCACCATCCTCATGATCGAGGACACCGTGGCCATCCAGAACCTCGAGGAAATCTGCAAGCGCGTGCCGGGCATCGGCGTGCTGCTGATCGGCGAAGGCGACCTGACCCAGGAACTGGGTTGCCCGCGCGAATACGACAATCCCGAGCTGCTGCGCCTGATGGATCATGTGCTGGAAGTCGGCAAGGCTTACAACATCCCGGTGGGCAATCCGCATGTGACGGAACAGAACGTGGAACGCATCGTCAAGGAAGGTTATCGCTTCCTGATGAGTTATCCGAAACGCGACTTCGGCGCGCTGGCCAAGGGTCGCAAGCTGACGGGGCGTGCCAAGTGAGCAAAACCAGTGAGTAAAAAATTCTCCATTGTTCTCGGCAAGCACGGTCAGGTTGAGGATATTCGTTCGGGCGCCGTGAAGATTGAAGGCGCGGAGCTGGAGTTCAAGAACTTCGAGCGCATGCCGGACGCCTATCGCATCATGGCGCGCACTGCCGAGTTCGATATCTGCGAACTGGCGCCGACGACTTACCTGATGGCGCGCGAAGCCGGTGCACCCATTACGGCACTGCCGCTGCCGATGACGCGGCAGTTCCGTCATGGTGGCTTGCAGCGCCTGCGTAGTTCTTCAATCACTCAGCCGAAGCAGCTGGAAGGCAAGAATGTGGCATTGCGCGCCTACACGGTGACTGCGCCAGTGTGGACACGCGGCATTCTCGCCGAAGAGTATGGCGTCGATCTGGACAAGATCACCTGGTACAAGGATGACGCGGAACACGTCGAATCCTACGTGCCACCTAGCAACGTCAAGACACCACCGCCGGGTAAATCGCTGGCCGACATGATGAAGTCGGGAGAGATTGAAGTGGGCTTCGCCGGTCTGGCAGGCGTCGGCGATGGCAGCGGGCTTGATCTGGTCGAGTTCTTCGACAATGCCGCCGAGCGCGATGCCGATTACTACCGTCGGACCAAGATCTATCCCATTCATGGCGTGATCGCCCTGCGCAACGATGTACTCAGGGACAACCCCGATCTCGCGAAGCACATCTTTGATGCCTTCCTGACAGCACGTGATAATTACTGGGCGCGGGTGCAATCGGGTGCGTCCGCCAGCAAGGAAGACCTGCGCTACGTGAAGCAGGCCAAGGTAGTGGGTCATCCGCTGCCCTATGGCCTGGAGGAAAACCTGCAGAGCCTCGAAGCGCTGATCCGATTTGCCCATAATCAGAAATTACTCAAACACGCGCCGGCCGTGACCGACGCATTCTTCGATCCTCGTAAAGTCTAAGAGAAACAGACATGTCGCAAGAAAAAATTCGCCTGAGCACATTGCTGGGCACCTACCCCAAGACCAATGGGCTCAAGTCCGGTGCGATTCAAGTGGAAGGCGCAGAACTGGATATCGCACCCATCGATGACGCCATGAAGGGTTTCAAGACTGCGGTGGGCGAACTGAAGTACGACGTCGCGGAGCTGGCTCTCTCGACCTTCTTGCAGGCCCGTTCCGTCGGCAAGCCATTCCTGCTGCTGCCGTTTGTGATGAACGGCAAATTTCATCACGGCAGCGTACTGCGACGTACGAATGATGTATTCAAGCCCGGCGAACTGAACGGCAAAAAAGTAGCCATGCGATCCTATTCGCAGACCACGCCGACCTGGGTGCGCGGTTTCCTGATGGACGACTACGGCGTTCAGATCGATAAAGTGCAATGGCTGGTACAGGGTGCGGGCCATGTGGCGGAATGCAAAGATCCGCCCTGGGTGTCGCGCATGCAAAGCGACAAGGATCTGCTGCAGGCTCTGATTGACGGCGATGTGGACGCTATTCTGTCCAGTGCCAAACCCAAGGACGAAAATCGCGTCACCACACTGGTGGATGATCCCAAAGCAGCGGCGCAGGAATGGAACGCGAAGTACCATGCTGTCCCGATCAATCACCTGGTCGTGATCCGCAAAGAACTGGCCGACTCGCGTCCGGATATCGTTCGCGCCGTGTACAAGGCGCTGATCGCCAGCCGCGTGGCAGCGGAGGGCGAACCCAAGCCTGGTCAGCTGGTGCTGGAACCGCACGGTTTCGCCAATGTAAAGAATGCACTCGAAATCGGCATTCGCAATGCGGTCGCGCAGGGTCTGATTCCCCAGCCGTTCACGCTCGATGAGTTGTACGGTTCCGTGCGTCAGGCGCTCGCGGGCATTGCTTAAGGTGAAATGAAATCATGACTTCCCCGATTACTGGTATTGCCTATGCGCGCCTCAGCGCGCCCGATCTCGACGTGATGCAGGATTTCCTCGAAGCCTTTGGCCTGGTCAAGGTGCATCGCGACAACAAACGTCTGTACATGCGCGGCATAGATCAGCAGCCATTTATTCATGTCACGGAACTCGGCCCACCCGGCACGATTGCCTTCGGTTACGACGCTGTCGATGAATCCGTATTGCACGACTTTGTGAAGTCAGGCGATGCCAAAGCCGTGGAACAGATCGACGAACCCGGTAGTGGCAAACGCGTCATCCTGTCCGCTCCTGACAACTTCGAAATTGAAATTGTGACCGGACGCGCCAACATAGCGCCGCTGCCGCCGCGTGAACACGTTCGCGGCACCGAAGGCGCGAGTGTCCGCCGCGGGCCATCACGCATCCGGCGGGTCAGCCATGGCGTCATCACTTCACCGAACATGGAACAGACTCTCGACTGGTATCACAAGAAGCTGAAGCTGATCCCGTCCGACGAAATCTACGCCGGCACGCCTGCAAACCGGCTCGGTGTATTCTCACGTCTCGATCACGGCGACAAGCCGGTCGATCACCACATCAGCTTCGTCGTTCGCCACCCTGAAGCCGGCGCACACCATGTGTCGTTCGAAGTCGAGAAAGCCGACGACATTTTCATGGGACATGATCATCTGCAAAGACAGGGCAAGTACGAGCATATCCGCGGCATCAACCGGCATGCGCTGGGTTCGCAGCTGTTCGACTACTGGATGAGCCCGTTTGAGCAGATCCACGAGCACTGGATTTCGCTTGAGCAGATGACTGCGAAAAGCGCCTTCGGCTCGCACCGCGTCGACTCCGACATGGCGCATGACCACGGCGACAAGGTGACGCCGCGCTTCGCCAGGCATGCGTCGCCGTTCGTTCCGCGGCGCAAGGACTGAAACCCTCACCCCGACCCTCTCCCAAAGGGAGAGGGAGTTAATAATGAGCCCCCTCGGGTAGAGGGTAGAAACAAGACTCTCCGCAGGGAGAGAGACTTGATCGATCGACACAACGATAAACACCATCTGGTGCTGCATGATCATCGACTGTCACGGTCATTTCACGACCGTACCCAAATCACTGAATGTCTGGCGGCAGAAGCAGCTGGACAGCAACGGCAATATCTCGCCCAGTGAACTGAAGATCACCGACGACGAGCTGCGTGAGGCGCTCGAAGGCGGCCAGATCAAGCGCATTCGCGAACGCGGCATCGACCGGGTGATCTTCTCGCCCATTGCCGGCTGGATGGGACATCATCAGGGCACGCCGGAAATCAGCCGTGTATGGTCGGAAGTATCCAACGATCTGATTCACCGCGTATGCCAGCTGTTTCCACAATACTTCACTGGTGTCTGCCAGCTGCCGCAGTCGCCGGGTTCTGATCTCAAGAACAGCGCCCGCGAACTGGAGCGCTGCGTCAATGAACTGGGTTTCGTCGGCTGCAATTTCAATCCCGATCCCTCGGGTGGTTACTGGAAAGATCCGCCGGTCACCGACCGGCACTACTATCCGCTGTACGAAAAAATGTGCGAGCTGGACGTACCGGCAATGATCCATGTGAGTTCGTCGTGCAATCCCTGTTTTCATCACACCGGCGCGCACTATCTGAATGGCGACACCACGGTGTTCATGCAGCTGCTGATGCAGCCGCAGATATTCAAGGATTTCCCGACGCTGCGCTTCATCATTCCGCATGGCGGCGGCGCGGTTCCCTATCACTGGGGACGGTATCGCGGCCTGGCGCAGGACATGGGCATGCAGGCGCTGGACAGCGGCATCATGAACAATGTGTTCTTCGACACCTGCGTGTACCATCAGGCCGGTATCGATGTGCTGACCCGCGTGGTCAAGCACCGCAACATCCTGTTCGGCTCGGAGATGATTGGCGCCGTGAAGGGCATCGATCCGGAAACCGGACACCACTACGATGACACACTGCGCTA
This sequence comes from uncultured Pseudomonadota bacterium, assembly GCA_963748005.1. Taxonomy (GTDB): domain Bacteria; phylum Pseudomonadota; class Gammaproteobacteria; order Steroidobacterales; family Steroidobacteraceae; genus CAILZL01. The sequence goes on along the minus strand of CAVVHH010000003.1, from coordinate 922,573 downwards.
CGTCAGCGCCACGCCGTATCTTGATGAGCGCAGTCGTCAGGATCTTTTCTTCAACAACATTCTGAATGTCTATCCGCGCCTGAAAGCAAAAGTCGCGGCCTGATCAAGCGAGGCAACTGTTATGGATCTTGGTATCGCCGGTAAGAAAGCTCTGGTATGTGCGTCGTCACGGGGCCTCGGCAAGGCCTGTGCAACCGCGCTGTCACGCGAGGGCTGCATCGTCTACATCAACGGCCGCACGCTGGAATCGCTGGAGGCGGCCGCAACCGAAATCGAGGGCATCACGGGCAAGCGTCCGACCATCATCCAGGCCGACATCAATACCGAAGCAGGGCGGGAGACTGTGTTTGCCGCCTGTCCGGAGGCTGACATCCTGGTCAACAACAATGGCGGTCCCGAGCCGGGCCGCATCAAGGACTGGTCGGTGGCCGACTGGCAGGCCGCATTTGAATCCAACCTGCTGGCGCCGGCGATGATGATCAAGCACTACATTCCCGGCATGCGCACGCGCAAGTTCGGCCGCATCGTCAACATCACCTCGGCCATGGTGAAGTCGCCGAGTATTCAGATGGGCCTGTCAGCCGCAGTGCGTGCCGGCCTGACGGCGCTGAGCAAATCCGTGCAGCGCGAAAGTGTCCCCGACAATGTCACCATCAACAATCTGCTGCCGGAACGCTTCGACACTGATCGTCAGGTATACATGGCGGAACGTATGATGAAGACCGAAGGCATCACCCGCGAAGAAGCGCGCGCGAAAATCGCCTCCACCATCGCTGCCAAGCGGCTGGGCGAACCGTCAGAGTTCGGCGATGCCTGCGCCTACCTGTGCAGTGCGCAGACCGGTTTTGTTTCTGGACAGAATCTGCAGCTGGACGGCGGTTCGTATGCCGGCCTTGTTTAAGGACTATCTGACCAACCCCCATTGTCATTTCGACCGAAGGGAGAAATCCTTCTTCGCCGGGATGCCTGATTACCAATCGCTTGCAAGATTTCTCGCTGCGTTCGAAATGACAAGTAAATCAGTTTGCCCCTGAGCAAGTGAAGATTGAGGAGTAGTAAATATGCGCTATTTGAGTTTCAAAACAGGTGGTCGCGAGAGCTACGGCGTCATCACCGACAAAGGCATCGTCGATCTCGGCAAACGATTCAAGGATCGTTATCCAACGCTGAAAGCATTGATTACGGCAGGCTTTCCGAAAGAAGTCGATGCCGCCGCTCAAGGGCCTGTCGATCTGGCCGAAACCGACATCGAATACCTGCCCACCATTCCGGATGCCACCAATGTCTGGTGCCTGGCGCTGAACTATGTCGAGCATCACAATGAAGTAGAGAGCGCCGGTCGTGTGCAGGAGTTGCCCAAGCAACCGGCGCTGTTCATGCGTTCCATTGATTCCGTGGTGGGACACAATCAGAACCTGCTGCACCCCGGTGTATCCGAACAGTTCGACTATGAAGGCGAGCTGGGCGTGATCATCGGCAAAGCCGGACGCAATGTGTCCGAAGCCGATGCGCTGAACTACATAGCCGGTTACACCATCGTCAACGACGGCAGCGTGCGCGACTGGCAGTTTCATACCCGCCAGATCACCCCGGGCAAGAACTTCTATCGCAGCGGTTCGGTCGGCCCGTGGATGGTGCGCGCTTCAGAGATCGCCGATCCACACAACCTCAGAATCAAGACCACCTTGAACGGCAACTTGCTGCAGGACGGAACCTCTGCCGACATGGTGCATCGGATCAACAAGTTCATTGCCTATCTCTCGACGATTACCGTGCTGCATCCCGGCGACATTCTCGCCACGGGTACGCCCAGCGGGGTGGGTTTCTCCAGAAAGCCACCCATCTGGATGAAAGTTGGTGATGTATGCGAGATATCGATCGAACAGATCGGTGTGCTGCGCAACCCGGTGGCGGCGAACTGACGTGCAGCCGACTTGTAGATAGTTGGGAAGTCTCGCATGCTTGGCGTCGAATCATTGCCAGAGACCCACCAGGACGCTTCGCGCAAGATGACCACGCAACACGTCGAGCCGAAGGAGCCCCGCGAGCTGCCAAGCATCTGGCAGCTGAAGGTGTTTGAAGCCGTCGCGCGACATCAGAGCGTGACTCAGGCTTCGAACGAGCTGTTGCGCTCACAGCCGGCGATCACTTCCCGGCTTGCCGAGTTTGAAGCGCTGCTGGGTGTCAATCTGCTGGAGCGCTCTACGACTGGCACCTATCTGACTTCCGCCGGTGTAGCAGCGCTGGTCAGGACCCGGAGGATACTGCAGGCCGCCAGGGAAGCCGTGTCACTGGTCGGCAGCACCCGCAATTCATCACCGCTGGCACTGGCCAGCAGCATTACCCGTACCCAGATGCAGTACCTGATCGCGATAGAGGAGTGCGGTTCATTCCGCGCTGCTGCGCGCATGCTCGGCATTGCCGAGGCATCGTTGCAACGCGCGGCGCGCACCCTCGAACAGAATCTCGGTGCGAAGCTGTTCCAGCGAACGGCGTCCGGTGTGCAGACCACCGAGGCCGGCAAGGAGTTTGCCCGGCGGCTCAAGAACATCAGCGGCCAGATTGCGGCCATGGTGGATGCACTCAATGCGTATGAGCTGCCCAAAGAACAATGCGTAACCGTCGGCGTGCTGATTCTCGATCCCAGCATATTGATCGTAAACGCGATACGCGAATTGAGCGCGCAGTTTCCGGCGACACGGGTGGTGGTGGTGAACGGCACCTACGATGCCCTGTTGAGCAAACTGCTGCGCGACGAGATTGATTTCATGATCGGCATCCTGAAGCAGCCCGATCCGGCTTTTGATTTCGTTGAAGAGCCGTTGTATCGGGAACGCTACTGCGTGGTTGCGCGACGTGATCACCCGCTGGCGCGCGAGCGGACAGTCACGGTCGAATCGCTGCGGCGATATCAATGGGTGTTGCCGCCCAAAGGATCGCCGCGACGTGAGGCGTACGAGCATATATTTTCGGAGGGCGCGCCGCCGACGGCCAGAATCGAGACCTATTCGCTCTCGACCATACGCATCACCCTGTGGGATACGGAGATGCTGACCGTTCTGAGCTGGACCGAAGCATTGAGCGAGCGCCGGTTTGGTCTGCTGGCGCCATTGTCCATCGAGGTGCCCTGGGATGGTCCACTGGTCGGCATTACCACCAAACGCGACTGGCAACCCAACGACGTTCAGGAGGCTTTTCTCGGCGCTCTCAAACGCAATGCCGCCACGATAGGCGGCGCCTCCATTCTCGAAAAGAAAGCCAAGAATGGATGACTACTGCAGCTTTCTGATTGGTCGCATGACAATGACAAAAATAGACTTCAAGCATCAAGGCCCCGGAAAAAACCAGGTACCGGAACAGGAATGTGATTCGAACATTGGGGCGAAAACACAATGTTAATTGTCGACTCCCAAGTACACGCATGGTCGAATGGTGAATCGACCGGGCATCATCGACGCTCGCCGATTACCCGGGACGTCCTCAAGGCCGAGATGGCCCGCGCCGGTGTGGACCGGGTGGTCCTGGTGCCACCGCTATGGGACCCGGACCTGAATGCGTATTCGCTGCAGCTGGCGCAGGAAGAGCCTGACCGCTTTTCGGTCATGGGACTGCTTGAGCTGGGCGCCACCAATCTGGCCGACCGTGTGCGCACCTGGGAAAGCCAGCCCGGCATGCGCGGCATCCGTTTCCTGTTCAATCAGAAAGAACGCATTGCTCCCTTGCTGGACGGGCGATACGAAACGGTGTGGCCCATTGCCGAACAGAACGGGCTGGTGGTGGCGATGCTGATTCCCGGCGCCTTGCATATGGTCGACGACATCGCGCGACGTTTTCCGGAACTGCAAATCATCGTTGATCATCTGGGCGTGCCGCGCGGCGGCTCGGGTCCATCCGCCTTCAATCATCTGCCGCAGCTGCTGGCGCTCGCCGCGCACCCCAATGTCCATGTCAAAGCGGCCGGCGTGGGTGACTACGCACTTGATCCTTATCCATTCCGCTCACTGGATGCACCGCTGCGCAAGGTATTCGATGCATATGGGCCTGACCGGATCATATGGGGCAGTGATCTGTCGCGGCTGCATCATCCGTATCGGCAGTGCGTGACGCACTTCAGCGAAACATTGTCCTGGCTATCGAGCGCCGATCTCAAGAAGATCATGGGTGAAAATATTTGTCGATTGCTGGGGTGGAAATAACAATTAATGGACCGGCACCCGAAATGCCAGTTGAGTAGGTCTGGCTTCATTTCCTTAATACCCCCTAACCCGGTACCGTTCGGTAGGTACCGTTCGCGTACTAACCTGGTGCCCGGCACCGTTCTCCGCTTATTAGAGCGCAGCGCGCAAGACCCGCGATCATCCATATCCTCCCCCTCCCACACGCCCGCCTTGGACATTGCGCGCGCGTCTCGGCACGTAAGTCGTTCTGGCGTTGTCCACAATGAAAGTCACCCCAGTAGCATTAAGAAAGGCGGCACATTCGTCTTGAGCGATCTGTGACGCCGCCACCTCGGGCGCAAACCATCCCCTCCTAAAAGCTTCGTAAGCGAACAGCCAGCGGTCTTGGAAGAAACAATCCTGTTGAAGCCAAGACATCCAGAGCGGGCTTTCAAGCGCCTGAGAGAAGACTCCGGTGGTTGTGTTTGCAAACATGGCTGCAGATGCAACTAAGGCGTCATCCATAGCCGCTATGGCTGCTTGAGCTTCTGCTCCGATCTGGAATTCGATATACATGGCTGCCCAAATACTCCAGACGACTTCGCTGCTGTGCCCAGCCGCTGCGCTAGTCCGTATGACAGAGTCGACGGCGGCGGAGGCAATAGCTGGGTCAGGAGTCCTCAGGCCACGGATTCGGTTTGCTGCCACAATATCGACGACGTGCCGTATCGATCCCGGATCAACAGTGGCGCATTGCCACATTAGCCTCTGGGCGACGTCCCAGGCCCGAGCGGAAGGTCTGACGCTAGACAGAGCCGCAACCGCGTATCGGAGAACGCCCGCCGTTCGGTCCTCTCTCGCCAGACTGAAAGCAAGATTGAAGTAGTCAATCCACTGGCTTGGTGGCGCATCATTCAAGTCCGGCAAGTTACTACGTAGAGTAGTTACATATCTGGAGTCGATCTCTACGGGAAGCTCTTCTATCCGGGTCTTCAATGCATTCGGCTGCAACTCAAGCTCGCTGAGGAGCGCCTCCACCCTTGTCAGCGCTCGATCAGCGTCAGCAAGAGTCCGAAATGTCAACTCGATGTCATCAATGAATCGGCAGCCACCCACGACGTTGCACTCAAGCTGAATCCGAAGATCAAGGGGTGACAACAACAGCTCCGCTATTCCCAGAGACGTGTCTGGCCCAATTGCAATTCCCTTGGTTTGCCCCAAATGACAGGCCTGCAGCTCCTTATCGAGAATATTCCCGACAAGAGCCATATTGCTTGTAGAAGCCTTCGCCACTGACTTCGTATGAAGAACCCAAGGAATTGAGTGGGTATAGATCGAGGGGTAGAACTGGGCTATGTCTGTGTGGAGCACATATCGGGCACCGACGCGGGACCGGATACGCGGCGTAGCTCGATCAGGAACATCCAACGCCATACCGCGACCACTTGTCAGTGCCAAATCTGGCTTAGTAAACGAATACGGAGACTTGTTCCACTCCACTTCCAACACTGTTTGATGCTGTTCAAATGCGGCCGCGAGTCTGAAGAAGTTCACCGGATTAGGAATGCTCAGCCTACGGCGCAGCCCGCCTGGACGGGCGAGATCGTGTGGTAACGACGCACTCCATTTTGCTTTCGGCTGCGTGAAGAGTGCCGGAAGAGCTGCATTCGTAGCTAGGGCAGCAAGCGTCTCAGAGCCAAATAATGGCGGCAGCTCTTTTGGCAGATACCCGCGGGTAAGAAGGCGAAGGGCGAGCATTCGTTGATCTACGCTCTAGAAATAGAGGCCATTTTTAGAGGCGCTACATGTCCCTTTACAAAGGGACTTAGTACTGTATATCCGCATCTTTCGTTCCATGTTTCCTTTCCTGTTCAACAAGTTTTTGTTCTGATGCGCGGAAATAAAATGCAGGGCAAAAGGGACTTGATGGGACAAGGCTGCCACTGAAAGGGCAGGAGATCAATCGTTCCCTTTACGCTGCGGTTGCACTGGCCTAACTGGGTTCTGCGGCAAGGGTTTGTGTTTGGCACGGTCGGCTACACCCTCACCCCAACCCTCTCCCTGAGGGAGAGGGGGCTGCCGTGTCCGCAGAGGCTTGATTCAGTGAGGCTTTCCAGGGTCGTCGCAAACAGGGATGTTTGCGCGAAGCCTACAGGGAAGTATTCACGGCGGCCCTGGAAAGCCTCACCGAACCAAACCTCTGTCCGCTACGCACTCATATCAGCGCTAATAAGCGCTAGCGTCATTCAGCATCGCAAGAGACTCATCATCCAGCTTCAACTGTACTGCAGCGATCAACTCTTCCACCTGCTGAACCGATGTGGCGCTTGCGATCGGCGCCGTGACATCGGGCTGGGCCACCAGCCAGGCAATGGCAATCTGCGCCAGCTTCGCGCCGGTGCGCGCTGCCACTTCATCCATCGCGGCCAGAATGCGGAAGCCACGTTCCGTCATGTATTTGCGGTTGGTCCGCTGACGCGTGGCGGCACTGACATCCTGTTCAGTCCGATACTTGCCGGTCAGAAAGCCGCTGGCCAGAGAGTAGAAGTTGATGACGCCAATGCCTTCCGCGCGGCACACCGGCGCAAAGTTCTGCTCGAAGTCCTGACGGTCGTACAGGTTGTAGAGCGGCTGCAAAGTCTCGTAGCGGGGCAGGCCATGTGGCTTGCTGACTTCGATGACCGCCTTGAAGCGGCTCAAGTCGTGATTGGAAACGCCGATGGCGCGCACCTTGCCGGCAGCTATCAGGTCGCCGAAGGCGCGCAGCGTCTCTTCGAACGCCGAACATCGGGATCGTCGTAGTGCGCCTGGTAGAGATCGATGTAATCGGTCTGCAGTCTGCGCAGCGAATCCTCGACGGCGCTTTTGATGTACTGTGCCGAAAGGCCCTTCTTGCCGGGCCCCATTTCACCGCCGACCTTGGTCGCCACCAGCACCCGCTCGCGCTTGCCGCGGTTCTTTTCATCCATCGGCCGATGATGGTTTCGGATTCGCCACCGGTATGGCCCGGCACCCATTTGGAATAAACGTCGGCGGTGTCGATCAGCGAGAAGCCGGCGCCGACGAAGTGATCCAGCACCTCGAAGGTGGTCTTCTCGTCCGCAGTCCAGCCGATGGCGTTGCCGCCCAGCGCCAGCGGCAGCGTCTTGAGGCCGGAGCGGCCGAGTGGACGCGGTTGCAGTGCCTGGGCTCGTTCATCACACTCTCCTGTCATCGATCAGATGCGCTGCGTCCCGCGCCAGCGACATGTCGGTGACGACATCGAAGGGCAGCACACGCTGCTGCAGATTCATGGTCACGTTCAGTTCCTGCAAGTAGTCCAGCTGTGCTTGTGGCAGCAGCAGGTCCTCGGCGAAGGGGTGATAGCGCTGGTAAAACTTCCATTGCACTCGGGCTTCCTCAAGCGGTGAGGCCGGCAGTGCCACGGCCCATGAGGCCGCGTAGGCATCCCACGAATCCGGATGCTGCAGAAAGCGGTACAACAACAGATGCGCCGCGAGCGTGCGCACCAGCGCATCGCGCTTGTCACGAATGGCGGTTTCGGTGGCGAATGAAGCCTGGTTCGGAAACTCCGGCAATGTTTTCCACAACACCGCATCTTCCAGCGCATGTACGCCATATTGCTCTTGATGCTCGAACACATCGGTTTCGCCGAATCCGGCCTCCACCTGTCCCGCCAGCATCGCCTTGAAGATGTTGGCGCTGTTGCCGATGGACACGAAGTTCACGGTAGCCGGGTCGATGTCCTGCTTGCACAACGCGGCATAAATCAACTGGTGAGTGAGTGCGCCCAATCGACCGACGCCAACCGTTCTGCCTTGCAGATCCTGCAGACGACGAATGGCCGGATTCTTGGAGTACAGCGCGTGCACGGTAAGCAGATTCGATGCCGCAATCACGCGCAGCGGCTCGCCATTTGCGATGGCGACCAGCGCCGGACCGAAGCCCACCTGCATGGCAACGTCAGCACGGCCGGCGCGCAGCACCTCCACGGCCTCGGCGCCATTGGTCACATAGGTCTTGTGGGCGTTGATGCCCATCTGCTCCAGATAGCCCTGGCGGCGCATGAGCTCCACCGTGACCAGCTCGTGCGGGCCACCGGCGTCGACGATACGGATGTCGGTCAGCGTACGGGTCATTACTTGTTGGTCAGCACGGGATACAGCGAAGCGGCAGTGCGCCAGAAAATATTTTCCTGATCCTCCGCAGGCAGGATCGACAGTGTTTCCTTGGCTTCCGCCACCAGCCCCGGAAAACTGTCGTCCACTGCGGGGAAATTCGATCCCCAGGCAATGCGCGCCGAACCGAAGGTGTTCATCAACTTGCCGAAGAAGGATTCCGGCGTTGCCAGCCCCTGCTTGCTGCGCTGGATGATGGCGGTAGTCAGCTTGAGATGAACATTCGGATACTGTGCCATCGCGAACAGGGGATCGGCTTTGGCGTACGGAGCGCCATCATCGAAGGGTGCATGCAACAGGTGATCGAGCACGATGCGTGCATCCGGGAAGCGCTTGATCACTTCGATCAGGTGCGGCAGACCGTCCTGGCGCATTGAGAGCGCCACCGAGATGCCGTTGTCCGAGCAATATTTCCACACCGGGAAGGTGGCCGGATCGGCGATCCACGACTGGTCGGTCTTCACCGTGCTGCCCACCGCAAACAGACGCAGCCCGGACAGACCGCGGCTGATCCAGTATTTGACCTTGTCCACACCGTCCGCGGCGAGCACATCAACGGAGAACACGCCCGTGAAGCGGTCATGATGATCGGCAATGGCATCGGCCAGGTAGGAAGCGTCGTAGCCATAGGTGGTCGAGGAGTGCACGATGGCCGCCTTGTCGACGCCGGCTTGGTCCATATCTGCCACCAGTTCGTCGAAATCCACCGACCGGTGCTTGGACCACTCAGAACGCTGGCCGCCCAGCGGTGCGTGCGGATAACGGACTGTGTCCTTGGAAATGATGTGGGGATGGATATCGATGAGTTTGCTGGGCATGGTTGCCTCAATTATCGAGGTGTGTTGATGTACAAGCCGGTTTTCCGCCCCGATTCGACGCATGTCGTTTTTCAGTCGTCGACGTTCGGATAATGCAAGAGACTGAGTTTACGTGCGGTCCCCGGTGCTGACCATCATAAGGCGGCCGAAGCCATAGGATTTTGCTTATTTGGATGCAATGGGACGGATTAATAGGCACTCTGCGTGCGACTGAAATTCTTCGGTACACAACACATGCATCTTCCCGTCGGTCCGACCCCAGAGAGGCGGCAACGGGTGTGGCTGCGACGGTAAGGGGGACGATTAGGATGAGCTCGAACAGCGTCAATACGTGGCTGCCCATCATAGTCGTGGTGCTGGCGGGGGCCATCGCCACGGCGCTGGTGCCCCAGACGGTGCCGATTCTGGGAGCAATCGCTGAGGAGTTCAGTGTTGATCGTGGCCATCTTGGCTGGCTGGTCTCCTTTCCAACCATGGTGTGTGCTTTTGGCGCGCTTGCTTTTGGCGTTGTCGTCGATCGACTGGGCGATGTAAAGCTGTTGCTGGCGGGCGTCGTGCTGGTGATTCTGGGCGACGCGGGTGTCAGCCTCGCGCCGGCACTGGACTGGCTGTTCGCAGCCCGGCTGTTCCAGGGTTTCGGCTATGTATGCATTACCGTCGCGGCGCCCACCTTCATTCAGCGCACCACCACCGGGGACACGCGGCGCGCCGCCATGGCCTTCTGGGCCGCGCATACGCCGATTGGCTTCGCCGCCGCCGTGTACTTTGGCGCGCAACTGCTTGCCGTGGGCCTGTCCTGGCGCTGGAGCTTCCTCGGTCACGCCACCGCTGCATTGTTGGTGGGTATAGCTGCGCTGACCCTGAGCCACGCGCCTTCTGCAGCCAAGGTGAGTCGATCAGCGGGAATCTGGCAGGTGCTGACCAGCGTCAAGGCATACCTTGTCGCATTGGGCGCTGCCGCTGCGGCCATGCTTCAGGTGAGCGTAATGGTGATGGTGCCATCCATGATGACTGGTCAGTACGGCCTGTCCGGCCCCCAGTCAGCGTTCGTCGTGGTGATGGCCATGTTGTGCTGCTGGTGCGGATCCATGTTGGTGGTCGCCACACGGGTGCGCAACATGCCTGGGATGGCCCTGCCGCTCACCGCCCTGGCGGCGGCATTCTTCGGCTTCGCCATCGTTTCGGAACTGGCAGAAACTCTCTCGATGGTGCTCGCGCAAATAATGCTGTTTGCCGCAACCATCGGCACCGCGAACGCGCTGGTATGGTCGTTTCTCCCGGCAGCGGCGCCGTCTCATGAAACAGCAGGGGCCACCGCCGGCTTGATTACCCAGGGCTCGTTTCTGGGTGTGCTGATAGGGCCGCCGACGTTCTTCTGGATACGGCATCAAAGTCCGGTGCTGGTCGCCTTACTGGCGCTGGTGCTGGCCATCCTGATGCTGGTTTCCCTGTTTGCTCATGCTCCCACTGGGCGCCCGGGGATCGGCAAGGCGTTATCCGCTGCTGATGCACATTAATTGCCTACAGCTTGCCCAAACGACAAAGTGGTGCCAAACGCATCGATACTGTTGGCAAGGCAATTGACCGCGACTTTGTGAAAAAACCAATGTTGCGCCGGGAGTTCATTTTCAAGAGTATCGCTGCCGGTGCGGCGGCGGCCTGTGCCTCTCCCGGGAAGACTTCGGCGCAGCGCGTTGCCCCGCTGCAGCGAATCAATATCGTCAGCACCTCCGGCACCACGCAACTCGTGCAAACGGCTCTCCTCAAGCAAATGGGCTATTTCACGGAGCTTGGCCTCACACCCAATTTCATCAATGTTGCCGACGGCAACAAGGTTGTGGCGGCGCTGATCAGCGGTGATATGGATATCTGCCCGACCTCCGGATTTACCCAGGTGCTGGCTGCCATTGAGAAGGGCGCGCCGCTGAAAATCATTGCCGGCGGTGCCATCAAGAATTTCTACGCCCTGTTCAGTGGCAACCCCAGGATAAAGACCTTGCAGGATCTGGAGGGCCATTCCGTCGGTGTGGGCGCATTGGGCAGTCAGCTGCACCAGACCATGATTGCCCTGTTCCGCAAGTATGGCGTTGACAGCTCCAGGGTCACGTTTGCGAACGTCGGCGCCAGCGTCGATGTATTCAGGGCGGTCAAGGCCCATGTAGTTGATGCTGGCGCCGCAGAGGTCTGGCTGCAGGGCGGCTCCGGGCTGCACATTGTTGAACACGGCAAACTTTTCGAGTCACTTCCGGAATTCGTCAATCAGGCTGCCTTTGTAACCGAGCGGGCTATCGCACAAAAACGCGAATTGCTGGTGAAAACACTCGCCGCATACGCGAAGCTCTACCGCTTCATCATGTCAGGCGACTCAGAGGCCGCATTTATTGCCGCCAGCGCGACGGCTCTGGGGAAAAATGATCCGGAAGCGGCGCGGGTGCAATGGCGGTTCTACCGCGACATTCAACCATTTGCAGCCGAATTGATTCTCAGTGAAGATCGGGTCAGGTACATGCAGGAGCTGAATGTGGCCACCGGCACGCAAAAGAAATTGTTGCCGTACGACAAGGTGACTGACATGTCACTGGCGCGCGATGCTCTGAAGCTGTTGAAATAGCCAAAGCGGCAATATGAATTGCAGCAGCTTGCAGACACAACGAGGTTCAAGATGAGTTCCCACGTCCGACGGGTTGTTACTGGCCACAATCCGCAGCGCAAGGCTGTGGTAACCAGCGACGAAATGCTGCCCGTGACCACGCGCCGTCCGGGTCAGGAGGGATATGTCGTCTGGGCAACCGATCGCGTTCCGGCGGATAACCTTGATCCGGCAGATGGGTCGAACAAGGCAGTGGGGACGACTCTCCCGAATGGCGTCATTTTCCGCGTCGTCCGTTACGAAGCCGGTGCGGTGGGGCGCATGCATCGCACCAGGACGCTGGACTATGGCGTGGTACTGAGCGGCAGCATTGTGCTGGTGATGGACGATGACGTTGAAGTCACGCTTCACGCCGGCGACGTGCTGGTGCAACGCGGCACCATTCACAACTGGGTCAATCGCGGCACCGAAGCTTGCACAATCGCGTTCGTGCTCATTGATGCCCTGCCGATTTCATTCGAAGATGCGGGTGGCTGAGGCGCCCTGCTCAAGAGCACGCGACAACCGCGGTGCTGATCAAGTACTTCGGTCAGTCACGCAACTTATAAACACACGAGGCTTCTGATGAAATCGACCAGAACGAATAGAGCCAGGAATGCCATGCGGTACCTGTTCGCGGCTGCACTCAGTCTCTGCGGCGTGGCTTTGGCGCACGCTGCGGCGCAGGACGAGGGACCCCCCAGGCCGGTGCAAACGTCCTCGTACCACATACCCGTGTTCCGCAACGAGTACGTGATGATTCTGCGGGTCAACATCCCCGCCGGGCGCACCACGGACTATCACATCCATAGCAACGATCAGGTTTGCGTGGTCGTCGAAGACTATCCTCCCGAAGCTTACTCGCAGCCGCTTGGCGGCCCACCGGGGCAGCCCCGTGGCGCGGCGCTTGGTGAGGTGTCCTATGTTTCCTATTTCAACAAACCTCTGACTCATCGGGCCATCAATCCGGGCACGCTGGCCAGGCATTCGGTCTGCGCCGAAGTGGAAAGTCCAAAGCCCTACGGATTCAAACCGGCGACGCGCGATGTTCCCGGCTACAAGCAGGTGCTGGATAACGATCGCGTGCGCGCCTGGCAACTGGTGCTCAAGCCCGGCCAGGCGGTGCCTGCGATCACGCAGAATGCACCGGGACTGCGGGTGATCGTCAAGGGCGGCGAGCTCGCGGAAGCCGCACCCGACAAACGTGAGCGCGGCATGATGCTGCGGTCGGGCGATTTCTACTGGCAGGAGGCGGGCGCAACGCGCGCGGTACGCAACATCGGCACAACACCTGTCGAGCTGGTGGAATTCGAGTTCAAGTGATACGTCATCGGTGTCGCGGCAGCCCGCGCCGTGGACAAGCGAAGCGCAACTTACGAATAAGGTGACGTCATCAGCATTGACCCCAATTCCGATGCCTCGCAGCAAGCACAGGAACAGCGCGAGCAGGCTGACTACCGCATCATCGCCATCATCATCGCCACGGCGCTGTTCATGGAAAACCTGGACGCGACCGTGCTGGCCACCGCCATTCCCACCATGGCCCGGGATTTTGGAGTGCTCGCCACGGAGATGAGCGTGTCACTGACCGCATACCTGCTGGCGCTGGCGCTGTTCATTCCTGCATCAGGCTATGCGGCCGATCGTTGGGGCGGCAGAAATATTTTTCGCGCGGCGATCGGCATTTTCATGATCGGTTCGCTGACCTGCGCCATGGCGCCCAATCTTGTGGTGCTTGCCGTGGCGCGCTTTGCCCAGGGTATCGGTGGCTCCATGATGGTTCCGGTCGGCAGATTGCTACTGATGCGCACCGTTGCCAAGCGCGATCTGGTGGCTGCATCGGCGTGGATGCTCATGCCCGGTCTCGTCGGCCAGATATCGGGGCCACCGATCGGCGGGTTCATTGTCAGTTACTTCGACTGGCGCTGGATCTTCTGGATCAACCTGCCGATCGGTGCTGCCGGCATTTACTTCGTCGGACGCTTCATTCCCGATCTGCGCCAAACCGCGCGTGGCTTCGACTTTGCCGGCTTCGTGCTGTCCGGGCTGGCGCTCATCAGTTTGTTGTTTGGCCTTGAGACCGCCGGGCACGGCACACAGCTGGCGACGGCGATGACCTCGATTGCTGCAGGCGTGATTTTTACGTTTCTGTATCTGCACCACGCCAGACGCGCTGTTCATCCCATCCTCGACCTGTCGCTGCTGCGTGTGCCAACTTTTCGTCTGTCGCTCATCGGCGGCTCGCTGACACGCATCACGCAGGGCGCGCAGCCGTTTCTGCTGCCCCTGATGATGCAGCTGGCGTTCGGCATGCGAGCTGTCGAGAGCGGCTTCATTACGCTGGGAACGGCGCTGGGCACTTTTGCGATGAAGGGCATCGCCATTCGCGTGCTGCGTCGCCTGGGCTTTCGCAACAGCCTCACCCTCATCGGCGTGCTGGGCGCATGTTCCTATGCGGTGTGCGGCTTTTTCAGGCCGGGCTGGCCCATGCCGCTGATTTTCGGGGTGCTGGTTACGTCCGGATTTCTGATGTCGTTTCAGTTCACGGCTTACAACACCATCGCCTACGACGAGATCGAACCTGAGCAGATGAGCAGCGCCACCAGTTTCTATTCAACCTTCCAGCAGCTGACGCTTTCGCTGGGCATCTGCATCGGCGCGAGCATACTGCATCTGTCGATGCTGTTTGCGGGTCGTGAGACACCGGCCTTCATGGATTTCTCCATCGCCTTCTGGATCGTGACGGGCATTTCGCTGTGCTCGCTGTTTGCAAATATCCGCTTTGCGCCGGATGCGGGCAGGGAAATGAGTGGCGCACGTTAGGGAAGGTCTGAATAACCTGCTGCGCTCGACATCTTGCGCGCGAGCGGTGCTCGCCATGTTGGTTGGAACTGGCTCATTTATTCTCGATAAACTCCGGTTCCTGCGCTCCGGTCGCGCGCAACCTGCCTTCGCTCGCGACGGTTCTTCAGACTTTCCTTAGCAATCAACAAGTCGATTCTTGCACTGGATGTGCCTGTACTCAGGGTAGAACGGAGAACCCATATTTCCTGAAAACGGTCTGGCTGTGAGACATGCGCAGGAAAGCGATGAAGCGCTCCGCACCACTACGCGCGCTGTTGGTCAGTGCAATGGGATAAACAATGGGTGCGTGTGTGCTGGCGGGGAAAGTGTCGACGATGCGGACGTTCTTGTCGATCAACGCATCGGTCTCGTACACAATGCCCACTGGAGCGTCACCGCGATCCACGAACGCCAGCGTGGTGCGTACGGTGTC
Source organism: uncultured Pseudomonadota bacterium (assembly GCA_963748005.1). GTDB lineage: Bacteria > Pseudomonadota > Gammaproteobacteria > Steroidobacterales > Steroidobacteraceae > CAILZL01. The sequence goes on along the minus strand of CAVVHH010000003.1, from coordinate 907,514 downwards.
GCCGAGCACCAGTTTGTCCTTCACGGCATTCCATACGGCGAGGTGGGTCAGTGCCGAGCGTGCATACTTGCCTGCGGGCACTGAATCGGGATCGCCAATCGACAGACGGCGGTTGCCCAGCGCGGCATGCAATGCAAAGCCCGGGGCAATCTTCAATTGCAGATCGCTGTCTGCAGGGGCAATGAGTACCAGCCGATTGCCCAGCAGATTGCGACGGCTTTCAGGCTGAAGCAGGTTGCGGTTCTGCAGATAGTCAGCCCAGTCGATATCGGCGGAGACGAAAATATCAGCCTTGGCGCCGGCTTCAATCTGGCGAGCCAGTGTTGAGCTGGCGGCAAAGGAGAACTTCACCACCTGTCCGCTTTCAGTCTGGTAGGCCTTGCCCAGTTCTTCCAGCACGTCGGTCAGCGAGGCTGCAGCATAAACCAGCAACTCCGGTTTGCCGGGTTCCGCTGCCGGCAACAGCGTGCTGAACAGCAGGGTTATCAGCAGACCAAGACGACGCATCGTACTCATGTCGCATTCACTTCGGACGGTGATAGAGATGGCCGCGCAGCGTCACGGCCTTGACCAGCACCCACAGTGACAAGCCGGGTTGCAGATTCAGTTCGCGTGCCGCGGAGGTGGTGATGCGCGCTACCAGTTCAACGCCGCCAACATCCACATAGGCAAGCACGGCGTTCGGCTCGTCGGGCGTCAGGCGCATCAGTACGCCGTTCAACATGTTGCGCACACTCATGCCCTGAGGCGCATGCAGGGCAAGAATCAGATCGCGTGCCAGCAGCTGCAGTCTGACTGGCTGGCCGGGTTGCAGGCGCGTTGCATCAACATTGAGGTGACTGGTGCCAATACCGACTCGTGCCAGACCCATGCCGGTGTCGATGCTCTGTACCTGGGTTTCAACAATGGCGCCGATGGCATCAGCACCCACGATGCTGCGCAGTTCAGGCTGCAGGCTGATTTCCGGAAGAGCGCCTTGCGCCAGAATGCGACCGTGGTCCATCAGCACAACATGCGTGGCCAGTTGCAATACTTCTTCAAACTGATGGCTGACGTACACCATGGGCAGCTTCAATTCATCACGTACCCGTTCCAGATAGGGCAGTACTTCCAGGCGTCGCGCCTGATCAAGAGATGCCAGCGGTTCATCCAGCAACAACAGGCGCGGCTGTGACAGCAGGGCGCGACCCAGCGCCACCCGCTGCTTTTCACCACCGGACAACTGAAAAGACCGGCGTTGCAGCAAATGGCCGATACCAAGCAGTTCCACCACAGTGTCGAAGCCGAAGCGCTGCAGGTGATCCTGCGTACGATGCAGCCCATAACGCAGGTTTCCAGCTACGGTGTAGTGCGGGAACAGGCGCGCGTCCTGAAATACATAGCCAATCCGGCGTCGCTCGCTGAGTACGTTGATGTTCCTGGCTGAGTCAAACAGTATCTCATCATCCAGCTGGAGATGACCGCTGTCTGGACTCACCAATCCAGCAACAAGGTTGACGGTGGTGCTCTTGCCGCAGCCCGAGCGGCCGAACAGGGCGATGACACCGCTTTGCTCGGCGGTGATGCTGACGTCCAGCTTGAACGAACCCTGCTGCCTGGCGAATTGAATCTGCAGCATGGTCAGCGTCCCAGATAGCGACGCAGTGAACGCGCCAGCCATTCCGACAGCAACAAACCCGTCAACCCCAGTACGAATGACATGCCGGCCAGTCGTGCTGCCAGTGCATCGCCATCGGGAGTCTGCAGGGCGCTGTAGAGCGCCAGGGGCAGGGTGCGTGTTTCACCCGGTACATTGCCGACAAAGGTAATGACTGCGCCAAACTCACCAAGACCCGCGGCAAATGCGGTGATTGCGCCGGCCAGAACGCCGGGCAGCATCAACGGCAGGGTGATGGTCATGAAGCGGTCCCATGCGCCGGCGCCCAGAGTGCGCGCGGCATCTTCCAGACCACGATCGACGTTTTCCAGTGCAATGCGAATCGAACGCACCATCAGTGGAAACGACATGACCGCGGTGGCCAGCGCAGCGCCTGTGCTGGTGAATACCAGGCGAACGTCAAAGCTGTCCGCCAGCCAGCGACCCAACGGGCCGCGTGCGCCGAACAGCAGCAGCAACAGGTAGCCAATCACTACCGGTGGCAGCACCAATGGCAGATGCACCAGCGCATCCAGCAACAGGCGACCGGCAAAGCGTCTACGAGTCAGTAACCACGCCACTGCAATTGCGACCGGCAGACTGAACACTACACTGCGCAGCGATACGCTCAGACTCAGTTGCAGTGCCTGAAGTTCAGTGTCAGTGAGAGGTAGACCGAACATGGTCAGATGTCAGCCTGATCGGCAACCGTGTGAGCTGTTGCGCATGTGTCGGGCTTGCTGGAACTCAGCATGGCTTGCCACCGGCACATCTGTCGCAGTGGCTTGATACGGGCTATTGGCTTGGTATTGCGGGTGATGGTCATGTGGATGGTTGCAGGACTGCCTAGGGCCCGTTAACACTAATGAGATCGCTGCGACGGAGGTCAGAACAGCTCAGGACGCGACGCACCGAGCGCGGTGTACTTAACGTACTCAAGCGAGGTGCAACAAAGTCCTGAGCTGTTCTGGCCCCGTCCCTTCGGGTTGGGCCCCAGACAGCGCCATACCGCGTTGCTCGTCGTTCATTTGGAATGACCAAACTTCACTCCTCGCGCCTGGTCTGGCGCTGTCTGGGACTCCAACGCAGCGATCCCATTAGTGTTAACGGGCCCTAGCAATCCATGCGCCGGATAAGCAGGGTTTCGCAATATAGTGGTATATATAGCGATAATCAAAGGCCGGCAAACAATGTCCACGGCACACTGAAACATTGACAACATGAGCGTGTCACTATGCATCGGACGCGGCAGTTGTCGGATGTGTCTCCGGGACCGCCGTCCCCCGTCGGGGACTCCGCGGCATCGTGAATCCGTCCATGGAGGCTGCGGCTCGGCTTCCTGCCTCGCACGCTCCCTGCGACACAACCGACAGTTGCTACGGCTGAATCCAGAAGTCCATTTTGTCAGACGTTCCTGCTGGATCGGCGTTATCGGCTTTTATTGAATCGATAGGCCAGCGCCGGCAATACAAACAGGTTCAGCAAGGTGGATGACACCAGCCCGCCGAGTACCGTTATCGCCATCGGTCCTTCGATCTCCTGTCCGGGATGATTGCTGCCGAATGCCAGTGGTGCGAGGCCCAGTGCGGTGACCACCGCAGTCATCAATATCGGAATCAGTCGTTCGTTGGCGCCGCGCAATACGGTGTGTATATCCCATGATGAACCTTCGCGTTCGACCAGGTGCTCATAGTGTGCGAGCTGCAGGATGGCATTGCGTGCACTCACCCCGAACACGGTCACCAGCCCCACCACCGTACCCAGCGAAATACCGATGCCAGTAACGGCAATGGCCAGCACGCTGCCAATCAGGCTGAACGGCAGATTGATCATCACCAGCCAGCCATTGACGGGCCAGTCAAATGCCATGAACAGAATCATCACGATCAGCGCCAGCGCCAGACCCGAATACAGCATCAGTTCGGCGCGGGTCTGATTTTCCGCTTCGGCGGCGCCGGTGAATTCCACGAACACGCCAGCGGGCAATGCCACCTGTGCGATCTTCTGCCTGGCTTCCTGCACCACGTCCTGCAGCGCACGGCCGCTGACATTGAAGGTGACGCTGATGCGCCGCTGGCCACCATCGTGCTCGATGCTGTAGCGATCCTGCGTTACGTCGAGGTGCGCCACTTGCGACAGGGGCACGGGTCCCAGTGGACTGGCAATCATCAGCTTGCCCAGTTGGGTGGGTTGATGCCGCAGGGCATCCGGTAACAGCACCACGGTGTCGATGGTGCGCGTGCCGCTGAAAGTCTGGCCCACGGTAGCGCCGGCATAAGCGGTCTCGACAGTGTCGAGTACGTCCTGAACCTTCAGACCGGTGGCGGCCAGCGCCCGCGGTGACAATTGAATGGCCATGGTGGGCGTACCGCTCTGGCGCTCGAATTGCAGATCGACTATGCCCTCGATTCCTGACAGCGCCGACTCGATCTTGCCGCCCACGTTGTCCAGGCTGTCGAGATCGTCGCCGAACACTTTGATTGCCACCTGTGCGGTTTCGCCGCTCAAGCTCTCGCTGATGCGATCGCCCAGAAACGTGACCACTTCGCTCTGGATGCCGGGATACTGCTCAATGATGCCGCGCAGCTCTTCCTGCGCCACACTTTGATCAACCGTCGCATCGGGTTTGAGTTCGATGTGAAACTCGCTGCGATGCGGACCCCAGGTGTCTTCGCTGAGTTCGGCGCGACCCACCTGTTGCTCGATGGATTGTATGTAGGGCAGTTGCAGCACGTCGGCGCTGACACGTTTGCCGACATCCAGCATCTCCTGCAACGAGGTGCCGGGGATGGAGCTCGATACCTGCATCACGAAGTGACCTTCGCGAAAATCAGGCATGAAGGTGCCACCCAGAAATTGCAGCGTGACAACGGCAGCAATCACCAGTGCGGTGAGAACAGCAGCAACCAGCTTGAAGTGCGCACCGACGGTATGCACAGCATCAGCCTGAGCGGCTTTGAGTCGCGTGAGCCAGCCTGCTTCCGGGCGCGCATCGTGATCACGCAAAAACAGCGCACACATGGCCGGCGTGGCGGTCATCGCCACCAGCAGCGATGCCAGCACCGCCAGTATGAAGGCCAGCGCCAGCGGACCGACGAAATGTCCCTGAACGCTGGAGGTAAACAACTCTGGCAGGAATACGGCAATAACCACCGCCGTGGCATAGATCACCGGTCCGCGCACTTCGAGCGATGCGTCGCGGATGACCTCCAGACGTGGTCGCGGCTGGTCGAGCAGCGCGTTGCTGCGGATGCGACGCAGGATGTTCTCGATGCCGATAATGGCGTCATCCACCAGCACACCCAGAGCGACGGCGAAACCGCCCAGGGTCATGGTGTTGAGGGTGTGTCCGAAGTGATCCAGCACCGCGACAGCAGCGAGCAGCGACAATGGAATGGCAGTGAAGGCAATCAGTGCTGCACGCACATCACGCAGGAACAGGTACAACACCGCCAGAATCAGCAGTGCTGCAATGACCAGCGATTGTTCGAGATCGCCGAGGGCGCGTTCAATGAAGTTGGCCGGCCGATGCAATCCCGTATACATCGTAATGCCTTGCGCTTTCAGTGCCGGTTCGAGATCAGCCAGCGCTTTTTCCACTGCCAGGGTAGTGGTCAGTGTATTGGCGCCGTATTGACTGGCCAGCGACAACAGCACACCCGGCTTGCCCATTACCAGGGAGTCGCCGAAGCGTAATGCCGGCGCCATCCTGATTTCGGCAATGTCGCGCAATCGCACCGGGGTGGTATTGCGCACCGCGACTACGGCCAGTCCGATCGCTTCGACATCAGGTGCAGGCGTCGGTGATTTCAGCAACACGCGTTGCCCGGCCAGATCAATGAAACCCGCACCGCGCAGCGCCAGCGCCGCACGCGCTGCATCGGATACATCGGTGAGTGTGATATTGAAGCTGGCCAGCTTCTTGGGATCGGGAAGAATCTGGATCTGTCGTACATCGCCACCGAACACGATGGCGTGTGCCACACCGGGCACCGCCAGCAGGCGGGGTTTGATGATCCAGTCCGCGGTATCGCGCAACGTATAAGCATCAACCTTGTCGGACACCAGACCGACCTTCAACAAATCCATGGTGCTGGATACCAGCGGTGACAGTTTGGGTGATGCCACACCGGTTGGCAGGCTGCTGCCGAGTTCCGAGAGACGTTCCGAGATGCCTTGTCGCGCCACGTGCAGATCGACATTGTCCGCAAAGGTAATGGTGATCACCGATAAACCCGGAATCGATTCGGAACGCAGCGTCGCCAGACCTGCTGCACCGTTGACCACATTCTCGATCGGCTTGGTAACCAGTTCTTCGACTTGCTGGGGCGCGAAGCCCGGTGCTTCGGTCTGGATATCGACTTGTGAGGGAACGAATTCCGGAAATACATCCAGTGGCGCCTGCAACGCGCCCCAACAACCCAGTACCAGCGCCAGCAGAGTCAACGCGGTGACCGCGCCGAAGTGACGCACACACAGCGATACGAGTGCACGCATCATGCTATTCGGCTTCCGTGCTGGGGTTGGTCTGACGCGCCAGCAGCAGGCCCGCCCCGGCGATGACGACGTTGTCGCCAGCTGCGACGCCCTCCTTGACGACGTAACTGTTTGTCATGGGTTTGCTGGTATCAACCGCAGTGCGTATGAACGTGCCGGCTGGTTTCTCGACATAGCACCAGTATTGGCCGTCGCTGATGACCACTGCGGACGCCGGCAACTCAACGCCGGATTCGGCGGTGCCTGAGCCGGCCCACACCTGTACGTGTTCACCCTCGTCAATCTGGATGTTTCTGAGCAGAACAAAGAAGCTGCGACCCGGCACGCTGGCATCTGCAGGTGCATCCCATATGCCGGTGACTTTCCAGCTGTCTGTGGCAGAGTTCGGATCGAGATGCGCCATGCGCAGACTGCGCGGCACACTGCCACTCAAGACGCCGAGCGGAAAAGTCACCCGCACCACCTTGACCTGGCCGCTGGCCAGCTCGTTCAACACCGTGCTGTTATCGCTACCTTTCCAGGGCGGGTTCTGTCCGAGTGTGGCCGACAGACGCTGTTGTGCCAGGGTGAGGGCGGCGGCATCGGCGGCGGCCTGACGTGTCGCGTTTTCGACGTTCTCCGCCGGAAAAGCACCGGGTGTGCCGGAGAGTCGTTGCACGCGCGCCAGCGCCGCACGGCTCTGTTGTACAGCGGCTTCTGCGGTGGTGACTTCCGCTACCGACTGCGCAATGGCATCGTGGCTCAGCACCGTGCCATAACCTTCCTTTTCAGGCGTGTACTGCGTTGCCTTGATGACGGTGGTGACGATGCCCAGGTGTGATATTTCTTCGGGCAGCAAGCTCAGCGTTGTCGATGTTTCGGCTTCATCGGCAGCCGGTGCTTCGTCTGCATTGGTTTCGGTGGCGGGAGACTCGGCAGTGGACTCCTGCTTCTGACAGGCACTCAGTAACAGCACGGCCAGACACGCAGCGGCTGCAAGTTGAGCGCACGATTGCATTGTCATGCCATGCACGGTGAAGGAAGCAGGATGAGGTTTGCTGTGCATCGATGTCGTTTCCATTACGTAAGCGCGCTTCATGAGCCTTGTGCGGGTTGAGATGGCTCGGATTGAGATGCGGAGACCGGTTGCTGCCAGCCGCCACCCAGTGCCTTGCACAGGCCGATAACGGCTTGCAGACGCGCCAGTTTGTACTGGCTCATCTGCTCGCGGGCGGCGTACAGGGTACGTTGTGCATCGAGCACGGCGAGAAAGTCGCCAGATCCTTCCCGGTAACGTAGCTGCGCACCTTCGAAGGCGAATTCACTCTGCTTGACGTTTTCAACCTGTGCAGCCTGCTGCAGATCGAGATGATGAATGGCGGATAGTGAGGTCTCGACATCCAGCAATGCCGCCAGAATGGCGCTGCGGTAATTGGCCAGTAACTCTTCAGCCCTTGCCTGCGTCTCATCGCGCACAGCACGGCGTCGGCCACCGTCAAACACAGTCTGCAGCAGCGATGCACCCAGGGTCAGCGAATAGCCTGTGCCTTCCAGCGTGATGACGGCAGCCTGCATGCCCGGATTCTGGATGCCACCGCTGCCGGTCAGCGTCAGACTGGGGAACATCGCTGCCCGCGCCGCTGCGACATCGGCGTGCGCGGCCAGCAGACTGGTTTCAGCAGCCAGCAGATCCGGCCGGCGCATCAGCAATTCGGAGGGCAGGCCGGGCGCAACCACCGGTTCAACCAGTGCATCCAGCTGCGTGCCAGCAAGCGTAAAACCCTGCGGATTGCGTCCCACCAGTAGTGCCAATGCACCGCGCGCCTCGATTTCCTGTTGCTGCAGCGGCGCCAGGTTCAACTCCGCATTCGCTACCGCGGCCCGTTGTGTCGCCAGCTCTGCCGGGCTTGCCATCCCGGCGTTGTAACGCGCTTCGATGACCTGCAATACCTGATGCGCCTCATCCAGATTGGCTGCAGCGATCGTCAGGCGCTCGCGCAGGGACAGAACCTGAAAATAGGTATTGGCGACGCTGGTCAGGGTGGTGAGTACCAGCGTGTCACGATCCGCGGTGCTGGCGGCCGTCAGCAGTGTGGCGGAATTGGCAGTGTTGTGATTCTTGCCCCAGAAATCCACTTCGTAACTGGCTGACAACAATGCTGACCAGTCGGTTTCCTGTGCGGTTGCGTCACTACCCCGTCCGTGGATATTTGCGATGTTGGCGCCGGCGTCTACCTGCGGCAGGATCGGGGCGCCTGCGGCACGGGCGCGCGCGTCGGCCTGGCGAATACGCGCTTGCGCAGCCGCCAGGTCAACATTGTTTGTTTCCGCCAGTGCGATCAGTGAGTTCAATTCATCGCTGGCGAAACCGCGATACCAGTCCTTGCCGGGCCACTGTGGCAGTGTGTTGCTCAGAGTGTTTTCGAAAGTGGCGGGCAACTCTGGCGGGGGCGGGCTCGCGGGCTGGATTACACAGCCTGTGCAGAGCGCGCCAATTGCACAGCTGCCGACAAATACTTTGATGCTCATGGTTGACCATGCCTCTGCAGCCCGGCTGGCACCGGCCATGCGGTCAGGCGAGAGACAATTGCCTGTTTGAATGGGTGAAACGCTAGCATGCAGGGTGAGCGCAAACGTGTATATTTTTGTAAGGATCCGCAGTCTCATGACAGGCAGTAACATACCGTCGACAGTTCAGCTGCTGCATCCTCAAATGACTTTTTTTGGATACGTAAAGAAACCTGCTTGCCGCCATGAACATTCTGTTAGTAGAAGATGATCTTGAGATAGCAGAGTCGCTTATGGCCGGCTTTCGCGAACAGGGCTATCGCGTTGATCACGCTGCGGATGGTGAGTCGGGATTCAAACTTGCCTGCGATCTGACTTATCAGGTAATCGTTCTTGACCGGATGTTGCCAGTGGTCGACGGTTTGACGGTGGTGCGTCGACTGCGTGCCAGCACGGTGATGACTCCTGTGATCTATCTGACCACCATGAGCGGCATTGATGACCGGGTGCATGGTCTGGAAGCGGGCGGCGATGACTATCTGGTCAAACCGTTTGCGTTTGCAGAGTTACTGGCACGGGTACGGGTGCTGGCACGACGCCCGGCCATGGCGTCCGACAATCTGATCAGGTTGCGTGCCGGAGAGCTGGAAATGGATCTGTTGCAGCGTACGGTAATGCGCGATGGCAAACCCGTTGACTTGCTGCCGCAGGAATTTCGCCTGCTTGAATATCTGGTGCGACATGCAAATCGTGTCGTTACCCGCACCATGCTGCTGGAAAACGTCTGGAACATACACTTCGATCCGCAGACCAGCGTTGTGGAAAGTCATATCAGCCGGCTGCGTGCCAAACTCAATCACGGCAGTGATTCGGATTTGATACAGACCATTCGTGGCATAGGATACAAATTACTTGCGCCGCATTAGAGTTTTCTACAACGAGAATTTCCGTCTTGCAGCGTTGTTCGCGGTGCTGTTCCTGGGGCTCGCCGGTATGCTCATCGCCGCCGTCTACTGGATCGTGGAGGATACGCAGACGACTGCGCTGCTGAACGTAATTGAAGCCGACATCAATACCATCAATAACGGCTATCGCGAGAAAGGCTTGCCGGAGGCTATCGAAATTGTCCAGCAGCGTCTGGGCTCGCCGGACTATTCCAATGTGGACTTGCCGGGTGGTTACATTCTGCTGGCGGATCTGGCAAACGCAAAAATTGCCGGCAACCTGCCATCGATGTCCCAGCAGCTGGGTGTGATGTCGATGCCCACGCCACGACGTGTGCGTGACGACACAACCGACCAGCACGGGCAACGCAACCGGGGCAGGAGAGAGCGGCCTGACACCCTGCTGGGCAAAGGAGTCCTGCTGGGCGACGACCTGTACCTTTTTGTGGGTCGCGATACCGCCACGATTGCCGCGACGCGCAGCCGCATCCTGCAGGCCTTTGCCTGGATCACCGGCGTTACCGTGGTGCTGGCGACATTGGGTGGCCTGTTCTTCAGCGTGCAGTTCATGCGCCGCATCGACGCCATTGCCAGCACTTGCAATGCAATTGTTGCAGGCCGCTTCGGCGATCGCATTGCGGTGCGCGGCAGCGGCGACGAGCTGGATCGTCTTGCCACTGCGATCAACAGCATGCTCGACCGGATTGCGGCGCTGATGGATAACCTGCGACAGGTGTCCAGCGATGTGGCGCATGATCTGCGCACGCCGTTGACGCATCTGCGCCAGCATCTGGAACAGGCGGCCATCAAGTCGACCACTGTGCAGGACTATTCCACAGCAGTATCACGCGCTATCAGCGAAACGGATCACCTGCTGGCACTGTTTACCGCGTTGCTGCGGATTTCGCAGATTGAAGCGGGTACACGGCTCAGCGGTTTTGCAACCGTGTCATTGACTGACTTGCTGAATCGGCTGTACGAAATGTATCGCCCGGTTGCCGAAGACCAGGGGCACACGTTGAGCCGGCAGATAGCGGAGGGAGTGAATGTGCAGGGCGACGCGGAACTGCTGACACAGCTATTCATCAACCTGCTCGAGAATGCATTGCGGCACACCCCCTCCGGCACCAGCATTCTGATTGCGCTGACGACATCCGCAGGTCAGGCGGTCGCGGCGATCAGCGACACCGGTCCGGGTATTCCCGAAAGCGAGCGCGAAAAGGTGTTTCGACGCTTCTATCGGGTCACGGATAGTCGCTCAACGCCCGGTCACGGGTTGGGGCTGGCGATGGTGGCGGCGATCGCCAACCTGCATCAGGCTCGAATTACACTCCACGATAACCATCCCGGGCTGAAGGTTGTGTTATCCATGGAGCTTACGTGAATAACGTCTGGTGCGCGCTTACCTGGGTCAGGCCATAGCCGCTTGTTCTCGCGGCCGGCTCTTCCACAGCACCAGCACTGATACGAACATGATACCCGTCATGATGGTGCTGGCGACCAGACCGAGATTCAGTCTCTCATTCTCGGCCAGCATGTCGGCAATCGCTGTACCTGCGGTCCGGGCGACGCAGATTGTCAGCCACGAGTAATAGAGCATCTGGATACGACCGCCGCGGCCGAACAGCAGCAGCACGGCGAGGGTCGCAGTCAGGATGGCTGACGCGTACACGCCACCCATGCCTTCCGGGCCACCGAGCGCGCCGAGTACGGCATCACCCGCTGCCGTCCCAAACACGCCGGCTGCCAGCATCGTGGTCCAGTAATTGGCATTGGTTACCGGCAGACCAGGCTTGTCATTGTTCTTGCGTTGCAGGAAGACCATGCCAGCGATGAAGATGGCGAGCGCGGTGGAAAACAGCACTCTGTTGACGCCCAGAAAGCGGCGTCCGCACACGAAGTCGGCAATGTTGGTGGCGCCAGTACGGATAAGGATGATGGCCAGCCAGTACCACAGTTCGTGTCTGGCAGTGTCGCGGCGCTCCAGGATATAGGCCACGGCAATGATCGCTGCCAGGATGGGGATTCCGCCGAGGATTCCCAGGCCGCTTCTGAAGGCAAACCAGTCGCCGGTGTTGGTGCCGAAGACGCTCGCCATGGTGATGCCAGCCCAGTAGCGCGCATCAATCCTGGGTACATGAATATTTTGCATTATTATCGCTCCCTAATGTAGTCGATTCATTATTGAGTCCCTGCGCAAGACCGGGTGTGTAAAAATGTCAAAGCTACTGTAATTAAATGTAAGACTTGCATCGCCGCACGATGGGGGTGGTGCTGCTGTGCGGCCGTGGCGTGTCGCAGAGCCAACCAGCGCTCATCTGCTGGAAATTGAATTTCCTCAGGCCAACAATTGTGCAGTCGGTTTTTTCCTAAGCTGTGTCGCCCGGGCTCGAAGCTGACACTGGTATCTATATGCAGATGGTTCGGTAGCGTTTCATTCCAGAATTACGCTGTGAAGCAAGAACTGCCCGTTGCTCTGTGGTTGCCACACGAATACGGCAAGGTTGGCTACGTGACTCAAATCCAGCATTCGATGCTGCGGGCCGCGTGCAATGTCTGCAATCGGTATACGGATTGTCTGGCGCGTGAGTGCCTTGAGCGTCACCGCGCGATTGAAGCGATCTTGATATAGCCAGTTGTGCTGACGATCGTGAATGCGAATTGTCACGGGTAGATCGCTTGCGCCCACATTGGTGACTTCAAGCTTCAATGTCTGGCGGTCGCGCCAGTCCGGATGTGGTTCCGTGACTTGCACTCCGGCTGAATTGCCTTTGTCGAAGGATACAACCCATGCCTTCTCGCCGGCATTTCGAGCCCACCTTGCAGGCACGGGTGCTGTCATGACGTTGTTGTTCGTTTCTGAAACGAAATACTCATCTAGCGGCGAATCCATCCTGGCCACGATCGGGAAACGCGCCTCCCTGTTTACGTAGGCTGCGGCACACCAGGCGAGTGGCGCCAATGCCACACATGCTGCGGCGACACCCACGGACAACGCCGCCATGCGCGTCAAGCGACCCTCTGAAATACCTCTGGTCCTGGAGATTGACGAGAAGATACCCAATGCAGCCGTCGCACCGACGGCATCGCTCAACACATCCATTGCAGATGAACCGCGATTGGTGAAAAGCTGGGCGACTTCGGTGAGAACGCCAAACCCTACCGCGACTGAGAGAGCGATCGCATAAGATCGACTCCGCAGCGCTGCTTTGTCGGGTGCAGCGTCGAGTAGAAACATCAAAGTCAGTACGGCAATGGCACCAAATGCCAGCGGGTGTCCGGTCTTATGCAGCACGTGCATGAATTGTGTAGAGCGGGGAATCCCGGTAAAAACAACCAAGGCCGCAAGTGCGCAGATGCCGGCCAGATACGACGTACGCGCCAGTGAACGTCTTGAATAGGCAGTCATCGCGCTATTCTAGCGAACGGATGAATACGTCGCGCTCCTGATGAGATAGAGGTGCTCGTCCAGCTATAGGCAGACGGGTGTCGTCCCGATGCGCAGGTTTCAAAGACAGCAATAGCGGACTGATTGCCATCAGGACAAACGACTGGGATAAGGCTTCAAAGGAATGCCGTCCTGAACGGACGGCTCCATATAACCACCTGGTGCCCAGAAGAGGACTCGAACCTCCACGGATTGCTCCACTAATACCTGAAACTAGCGCGTCTACCAGTTCCGCCATCTGGGCATTTTGTCAGGTGATCCTGGCAGGGCTGGCCTGCACAAGGCGCGCAACTTTACCGGCGGGAATTGCGAGTGTCAATGCGTTTGCGAACGTGGCAAAGTGTATGTTGGACAGACACATTTAATGCTTGGCATCCCGCCATTTTTGTGTTGGCAGGTATTGGATCGACATCATGAAACGCAGCCGTATGCAGCCTCGCAAAAAGACCAGAAACACAGACAGGACTCGCCCGGCGGAGGCGCCATCGCCGAAAAAGGCCGCTGCCAGCAGAGCCGTTATTGCTGAAGGGTCCGCCGTTCTGGCCCAGTTGCGTGCGGCGGGTCAGCCCATGACGCTGGAACAGTTGTTGGCATTGAGCAAGCGTTCTGGCAGAGCGGCCGCCGCCAGACTGCAGCGCGAACTGGCGGAGCTGGAACGCAGTGGTGAAGTGGTGCGCAACCGGCGTGAGGAATACTGCCTGCGCGAGCGCATCGGTCTGGTTGTGGGTACGGTCAGCGGCCATCGTGATGGACATGGCTTTGTGCATCCGGATGATCGATCTGCGCCCGTGTTCCTGACGCATCGACAAATGCAGCAGGTGATGCACGGCGATCGCGTGTCGGTGCGGGTCACCGGTCATGATCGACGTGGTCGGCCGGAAGGCAGCATCGTGGATGTGCTGGAGCGCAGCACCCAGGAGATCGTGGGGCGGCTGTATGCCGAAGTGGGCGTGTACTTTGTGGTGCCGGACAATCCACGCATCAGTCATCGCATTCTGGTGCCGCCGACACAGTTAAAGACTGCAAAGCCGGGACAGGTGGTGTTGCTGCGACTGGTGGAACAGCCAGGTCGCAACGCACAACCGGTGGGTCACGTTTCCCGTGTGCTGGGTGACCATGGTGCGCCGGGCATGGAGACGGACATTGCCATCCACGCGCACGGCCTGCCCAATGAGTTTCCCGGTGAAGTGCTCGCCGAAGCCAGGAAATTTGGCGCCACGGTCAGCGCAGCGGCCAAGCGCAATCGTCTGGACGTGCGCGAACTGCCGCTGGTGACAATTGACGGCGAAGACGCGCGCGATTTCGACGATGCGGTGTATTGCGAAAAATTGCGCACCGGCTGGCGTTTGCTGGTGGCCATTGCCGACGTGGGCCACTACGTTGGACTGGGTACGGCGCTGGATGCCGAAGCCTTGCAGCGCGGTACGTCTGTTTATTTTCCCAATCGTGTCATTCCAATGTTGCCCGAGGCATTGTCGAATGGACTGTGTTCGCTCAACCCCAGGGTGGATCGCCTGTGTCTGATCTGCGAGATGCGGATTTCGCCGGCCGGCAAGATTACGCGCGCCGAGTTCTTTGAAGGCATCATGAAATCAGTGGCGCGCCTGACCTACACGGAAGTCGCCGCGTTTCTGGCCAATCCTGCTGCACTTAATACCGAGCAGGCGCGTTCGGTGGCAGAACCGCTGCACAATCTGCACGCGGTATTCAAAGCCCTGTTCGCGGCGCGTCTTGAGCGCCATGCGCTGGAATTTGATTCACCTGAACTGAAAGCACGCTTCGATGAAGACGGCAAGATAGCAGCGTTCGTCGAGTCGTCGCGTAACGATGCGCACCGCTTGATTGAGGAATGCATGATTGCCGCCAATGTGCAGGCAGCCAAGTTTCTGAAGAAGCACAGGATTCCCACCTTGTATCGCGTGCACGGCGCACCGGAAGAAGATCGCCTGGAAAAGCTGCGCGAATTCCTGCGTGGTTTTGCCATCAGCCTGCCACACGACCGCGCCATTACGCCACAGGATCTGAGCGAGGTGCTCAAACGCGTCACGGATAGTGAAGAAGCCAGCCTGATTGAAACCGTGGTGGTGCGTTCCATGCCACAGGCGGTGTATCAGCCGGAGAACATCGGTCATTTCGGGCTGGCGCTGACCGAGTACGCGCATTTCACTTCGCCGATTCGCCGCTATCCGGATCTGCTGGTGCATCGCGGTATCCGTCACGTGTTGCGCGGCGGCACCGCTGAAGACTGGCCGGAAGAATTGAGCAACATGGATGCGCTGGGTCAGCAGTGTTCGCAACTGGAGCGTCGTGCCGACGAAGCCACGCGCGATGCCATGGCGTGGCTGAAGTGCGAATTCATGCTGGATCGCATCGGCGAGGAATTCGATTCCATGGTGACCGGTGTAGTGGACTTCGGTTTGTTTGTGCAGGTGAAAGGCATGCAGCTCGATGGGTTGATTCACGTCAGTGGCCTGGGTACCGACTATTTCAGTCGCGACAAATCCGGCTATCGTCTGGTGGGTGAACGCAGTGGCCGGGTGTTTCGTCTGGGGGATCATCTGCGCGTACGTTTGATCAATGTGGTGATCGACGAACGCAAGATCGACTTTGAGCTGGTGCAGACGCGTGGTGCGTCGAATGTCGAGGCACTGAACCAGCGAGCCATGGGCAAACAATTCGGGCAACGTCAGGGACGCAATCCTTTCCGCCGCCGGAGAGATCGATGAGCGAAGCGAGTGTAGTGTTTGGTCTGCATGCCGTGCGGACCTTGCTGCAACGACATGCCGACAAGGTAGGGCAGCTGCTGGTAGTGCGCGGTCGCGAAGATGCGCGGATGGGCGAGGTGCTCAAGCTGGCGCGCGAACATCAGGTCAAGATCGAGTTCCGCACTGCGCAGGAACTCGATCAGCTGGTCAATGGTGAACGTCATCAGGGAGTGATTGCCAGATTGCAGAAGGTCGAAAATCTTGGCGAAGGCGCACTGGATGAGTTGCTGGATCAGGCTGGCAGTGCGCCGCTGGTATTGGTGCTGGATGGCATTACCGATCCGCATAATCTTGGCGCGTGTCTGCGCACCGCCGATGCGGCTGGCGTGCACGCGGTGATCGTGCCACGTGATCGCGCCGCGGGTCTGTCGCCGGTGGTGCGCAAGGTCGCGTCGGGTGCAGCCGAAACCGTGCCATTGATTCAAGTCACCAATCTGTCAAGAACACTGCGTTGGCTTAAGGAACGTGGCCTGTGGATCGTCGGTACCGATGATCAGGCGCCGACGTCGTTGCATGCCGCCAAACTCAATGGTCCGCTGGCGGTGGTGATGGGTGCGGAAGGAGAGGGCATGCGCCGGCTCACCAGGGAGAACTGTGACTTGCTGGTCAACATACCCATGCAGGGCATGGTCGAGAGCCTGAATGTGTCTGTCGCCACCGGTGTGATGTTGTACGAGGTGGTGCGACAGCGAGCCGGGTAACTCGCGATGCCTGTTACTGCGCAGAGATATGGCGCGACAGTACCTGGTGAATTTCACTGATGATGGCCAGCGCAATGGCTTCCGGCGTAATGGCGCCGATGTTCAGGCCTACCGGCGCATGCAGACGTTCGCGCAGCCGGCCGATATCGCTGCCCATATCGGCAAACAAACGTTCGCGACGCGCTGCCGGGCCCAGCAGTCCCACATAGGGCGCACTGCACCCTGCTGCATGGCGCAGATACTGCAGGTCGGATTCAAGGTGATGGCTCATGATCACCACGGCGTGATAGTCATTCAGTGACAGCCGCTGCTGCAGTTGTTCGGGCCGCGCGGCAATCACCTGTTCGGCATCGGGGAACCGTGACGATGTGGCATAAGCGGGGCGGTGATCGAAGACCGTGGCTTTCCAGCCGAGGAAGTGCGCCAGGCTGGCCAGCGGTTGCGTGTCCGGTCCGGCGCCGAGGATCAGCAAACGGGGCGGTGGGGTGCTTTCCAGGATGAACATCTGTAGCCCGGCAAGCGTCTGCGTGACGTTGGCGCTGGAACTGTCCAATGTGTTGCGTAGTGTTGGCAGCGGCGTCTGGCGATGCTCGCCGTGCGGCGTGATGAAACAGCCATTGCTCAACAGTACGCCGCCCGCGGGCAGATCGTCGCGGTCGGAGCGGACCATCAGACCGACGCGGGTTGCCCGATTGGCTTGCCAGTGCTGCTGCAACTCTGCCAGCGGCTGCCATTGATTGTCGCTACTGACTGCCTGCAGCAGGATGTCCATCGCGCCTTCACAACCGGCGCCCAGACCGAACAGCTGGTCGTCGGCGCTGCGCATGTCGTACTGGACGATCTGTGCCCGTCGGGTACGGGCAACCTGCTGTGCATGCTCGCGCAAGTCGCCCTCCAGACAGCCACCGGACAGCAATCCAGCGTATTCGCCACTTTGTGCAATCAGCATCTGTGCGCCAGCCTTACGATAGGTCGAGCCGGCGGTATTGACGATGGTGGCCAGCACCATGACGTGCCCGGCGCCGCGTTCGCGCTCGAATAGCGGCAGCAACTGGGCAAAGTGGGTATGTATGAGCATGTTGGTCATGAACGATGCGGGTACGTTGGTGCGGAGTATCGCGCATTGACTTGCGCCCGTGCATCATTGTGCAACCGGGGTGATTCGGCAAGACGACCTGAGTTTTTAACATGAGCAATCTCTATCTTCGTTTCAGGAATAACTTCTGGTCGGGCGATCGGGCATTTTTCCGCAATGTGGACGGCAGTGTCATTACCTATGCCGACGCAGATCGGCGTTCGGCGCAACTGGCACTGGCGCTGCAAACCTGGCGGGTACAGCCCGGTGAGCGGGTTGTCGTGCAGGTCGAAAAGAGCGCCACGGCCTTGCTGTTGTATCTGGCTTGCCTGCGCGCCGGCGCCGTGTATGTGCCGCTCAACACCGCGTATACCATTGCCGAGATGGAATATTTTATTGCTGATGCCCAGCCGAGACTGGTGATCTGTGCACCTGAAAAACGGGACTCAACTGCAAACATCGCCGCCACGCTAGCGGCGTGTGAGGTTGCAACGCTCAGCAACGATGGCCGGGATGGCAGCGTCGTGCGACGCGCGGCACAGTTCACAGGTGGAGAGTTTGTTGATGTGTCGCGTGCAGGCAGTGATCTGGCAGCCATCCTGTACACCTCCGGAACCACCGGGCGGTCCAAGGGTGCAATGCTCACGCACGAAAATCTGGGCTCAAACTGCTTCACGCTGAAAGACTATTGGCGATACAGCGCGAAGGATGTGTTGCTGCATGCGTTGCCGATTTTTCATACGCATGGCTTGTTTGTCGCCACCAATGTCACACTGGCCGCGGGCGCCAGCATGATCCTGATGGCGAAGTTCAATCCGGCGCTGATACGCCAATTCATGCCGCAGGCCACGGTATTGATGGGCGTGCCGACTTTCTATGTGCGTCTGTTGCAGGAATCATGGCTGGATCGACAGGCGACTCAGGGCATGCGCCTGTTTGTATCGGGTTCCGCGCCGCTGCTGGCCGAGACCCATCGTCTGTGGCAGGAGCGCACCGGTCACGCCATTCTGGAGCGCTATGGCATGACCGAAACCAACATGAATACCTCCAACCCTTATGAAGGTGAGCGCGTCCCGGGTACGGTGGGGTTGCCGTTACCGGGTGTCAGTGTGCGCGTGGTAGATCAGGAACTGGGTACGCCGCTTGGTGTTGACCAGATCGGCATGATCGAGGTCAAGGGGCCCAATGTGTTCTGCGGTTACTGGCAGATGCCTGACAAGACCCGTGCGGAGTTTCGCGACGACGGTTTTTTCATTACCGGTGATCTGGGCAAGATTGACGCACGTGGCTATGTGCACATCGTCGGGCGCGGCAAGGATCTGGTGATCACCGGCGGCTTCAATGTCTATCCCAGGGAAGTGGAGAACGAAATCGATGCGCTGCCGGGCGTGGAGGAGTCTGCCGTGATTGGCGTTAGTCATCCGGATCTTGGTGAAGGGGTGACGGCAGTGGTGGTGCCAGCGCGCGCGACCGACAGCACGCAGTTAACTGAGGCCCATGTTATTGCACAACTCAGGCAGCGCCTGGCGGCATTCAAGGTGCCCAAGCGGGTGATCTTCGTCGACAGCCTGCCGCGCAACACCATGGGCAAGGTGCAGAAGAATGTGCTGCGTGAAATGCATCAGCACCTGTTTCAGTGAGACGTATCCGTCGTGTTGCAGGAGATGGCGATTGGCCGGATCCCGGTACATCCGGAAAACCGATCCGGATCAAGGTCGATCAGGATCGGCCAACTGTCGGAGTGAATGCAGCGCTATTGCTGCAGATTACTTGACGCTGGTCGTGCTGGCATTGCGAGCCTGATTCCACCACGTGTCCAGATCGGCAGTAATTTCCGCAGCTTCACTGAGAAGTGCATCAGGCGTTGCATCCTTGTCTTTTTCCAGCTCTTCAAGACTGGCAACAGTCTTGATTCCCAGGCTGGTGCGGCGGGCGTTTTCGCGTTCCAGACGCGCCTTGTCCTGCTGCTCGCGTTCCTGCTGACGCACCTTCAGATTGAGGGAAATGCTTTTTTCCTTGCGCAGCTCATCGTAGGCGTCGATGTTCTGCAACAGATTCTGATAGTTCGGATCGCCGGCAACGCGTTGCTTGTGTGCGCTGACGAGGGTATCGAGAACCGGTTTGAAGTCGTTGCTGCGCTTGAAGTTCGCGGGACGGATGCGATCCCAGGGCAGGGCGCTTTCCTGCGTGCTTTCGCCTATATCATCAGTGCTGATCGCCGACGGCAGCACGATGTCTGGTTCCACGCCACGATGCTGTGTGCTCTCACCGGTAATGCGATAGAACTTGCCGGTGGTGATGGTCAGCTGGCCAAATCCGGGTTCCTTGTTGGCAGCGAATCGATCCAGCGGATACACATTCTGCACGGTGCCCTTGCCGTAACTTTGCTGGCCCAGTACCAGCCCACGCCCATAGTCCTGGATCGCGCCTGCAAAAATTTCCGATGCGGAGGCGCTGTAACGATCGATCAGAACGGTCAGCGGTCCAGTCCATGCGATGCCGCTGTCCGTATCATCCAGCGCTTCAATCTGTCCACCGGTCTGCCGCACCTGCACCACTGGACCCGTGCTGATGAACAGTCCTGTCAGGCCAATGGCTTCCTGCAGATTGCCGCCGCCGTCGGCACGCAGATCCATGACGATGGCCTCAACGCCTTCGGTCTTCAGGCCTTCAATGAGCTTGCGCACGTCGCGTGTCAGACTGCGATAGTCCGGATCACCGCTCTGTGCTGCATCGGTATTCTGATAGAAGCTCGGTACGGTAATGACGCCCACCTTGACGTCACGGCCATCGCGTTTGATGGTGCGGATGTCCTTTTTCGCAGCCTGTGCTTCCAGCGAAATCTTGCTGCGCACCAGACTGATGGTTTTTTCGGTGGAACCGGGCGCGGCTCCGGCCGGCAGTATCTGCAGACGCACGGTGGTGCCACCTTTGCCGCGAATCAGTTGTACCACATCGTCAATGCGCCAACCGGCTACATCCACCAGTTTGCCGTCCTTGCCTTCGCCCACTGCAGTGATCCGGTCATTGGCCTTGACCAACCCGCTGACTGCGGCAGAACCACCGGCAATGACATTCTGTACCACCACAAAGTCGTCGACTACCGATAACGATGCACCAATGCCTTCATAAGACAGGCTCATCTGGATCTTGAATTCATCCGAATCACGTGGTGAAAAATAATTCGAATGCGGATCGAAGACATGCGCGAACGAGTTCATGAACACATCAAACACATCTTCGCTGGTGATCTTGTCGAGATTCTTCAGTGCACGCTCGTAGCGCTTTTTCAGCAGGTCCTGCGCTTCCTTCCAGTTCTTGCCCGTCAGCATCAACGACAGCGCATCGTTCTTGACGCGCTTGCGCCACAGCTCATTAAGCTCTTCATCGGTTTTGGGCCAGGGCAGTTTGGTGCGGTCGTATTCAAAGGTTTCATCGAGCGTGAAATCAGGTTCCGTTTTCAGCAGCTCAAGCGCGTAGTTGAGGCGTTCGCGGTTGCGTGCCTGGAAGCGGTTGTAGACGGTAAAGGCTGGATCGACCGTGCCATTGATCACCGCGTCGTCCAGCTGGTAGCGCACCCGTTCGAAATCCTTGATGTCACTGGCCGTGAAGTAACTGCGCGCCGGGTCGAGCCCTTCGAGGTAGCGGTCCAGCATGACCGACGAAATGGGGTCATTGATGGCGGACTGCCGGTAGTGCGAACGTTCGATGACGGCGCTGACCAGCTTGCTGACTCGACGCTGTTTTTCAGTGGGTGCATAGCCCGCCTCGCCACCGGCAGCCTGCGCGCTGGTTATCGGAATATTCGATGAGTTGGACAGGCCCAGCGCCAGCACAATGGCTGCTGCACTGCTCAGCAGCAGGCTGCGTCTGTGAAGGTACTTGCCCGAAGTGGATAAAGTCATTGCCTGTTACACTCGCTGTCCGGTTTTTCCCGCCGATTGTTCGGCGGTACGCCAGACCCAGAGTAGAGGCCGGCACTGGGGCAATCAAGCCCTTTTGCGGAGAGTTTTGTGGCAAATCGTAGACATTTTGCAGGTAAACAGGGCGGTGGCTCGTGGGTCCGCTAGCGGCGCTGACAGCCATCGTCTTCGGCTCGGCAGTGGCGATTGCCTTTGGTCTGAATGCGGTGCTGGTGATCTTCCTGTTCATTCGCGGCGAATCCGAGCAGGTGGGGGTGGAAATCCAGCGATTGCCGCTGTACTGCATTGTGTTCCTGGCCCTTTCGGTAATTTCTGGCCTGGCGATCTACAGCCTGCTGAAGACCTTGCCCTGGCGGTGGCGGGCGCAGTGGGCGATGTGGGTCTCGGTGGCTTCTACCGCAGTCCTTGTATGGATTTATCGCTAGTAGCAGTTACTTTTTGCGATTGACCCGGGACCAAGTGTCCTTGAAGTTGAAAGCGCCGCTGTTGTACGGGTCGAACCCCTTGTTTTGCGGTTCGGCGTCATCACCGGCTGCATCCAGCAGCTGCCGTACAGTTTTGGACGCCGTGGGCTGAGTCAGCTGGGCTATTTTCGGCTTCATCGACGCGACCGGCGCAGACGTTGATCCCGCGTCAGGTTCCGACTTGGATTGTGAAGGTTTCCAGAACGCCATCGCCAGACTCACTCTATGAATTGCACCAACGGCTTCATATAGACAGGCTTGATGGCATAAAGATACATAGTCGGCGGCACGATTGACCGGGTGGCTGCAGAACTGCGAAACCTTTCACATTTTTGAGGGGCAGGGTCTTTAGGGTCTGTTGACAATCAACGCATCGCTGCGTTGATTGTCAACAGACCCAAGAAACAGACCCTAACAGGTTGTTGAAAAAAGGGCTGTCCTGCCCTTTTTCAGCGTCGCATCACAAAAGGCGTGACTTTTGCTCGCTGACAAAATCATGAACCTGCCAGCTCCTGATTCTGGTTGCGCCCCTTCGTGACGCAAACACAGGTTGTTGAAAATGAGATTTTCAACAACCTGTTAGATATTCAGGGTGGGTTCGCGCCGCGTGCGCTGGATGGGAGGGTCAGGTGTTTCATTCTGACTGGTCAGGCGGAAAATCAGGCGCAGCAGGACAATACACAGCGCTGGGCCGAGAACAATAATCCAGGCAGCGAATCTCGGGATCAGCAGGTCAGACAGGGTGGCTTGGTAAAAACTGACGATTCCACCAGTGTCACCATAGACGCCAAAGATCCGGCCTCCGACCGCGAAGATCAGGCCCGGCAGGACAATCACTGAACAGCAGATTGTGATCAGCACAATACTGCATTCGCGACGCATGTTCAGGGGAGTTCGGCTCATGACTTCCAGGTTGCCAGTTTTAGTGCCTGTTGTCCCGACTGCTGCATTGCAGTGATGGACGACAGGCCTGACATCTTCCAGTAAAGTGCCGCCGCATTGCAATTGCCGCGAGAACAGCATGACCGAACAGACCGCACCCAGGACGCTCCGGACCGCCGTCATTGGCGTAGGTTATCTGGGGCGCTTCCATGCGCAGAAGTACCGTGAGTTGGCAGGTTCCGAGCTGGTTGCCGTGGCCGACAATGTGCCGGAGGCGGCGCAAAAAGTTGCAGCAGAGCTGGGTGTCGCGGCGGTCACAGACTATCGCGAGCTGCTGAACAGGGTTGATGCGGTCAGCATTGTCGTGCCTACGCCGTTGCATTTCGCTGTTGCTGAGGCTTTTCTCGAACACGATGTGCACGTGTTGGTTGAGAAACCGATTACCGAGACCCTGGAGCAGGCTCAGGCGCTCATTGACCTGGCCAGGCGCAAAGGCCGTGTATTGCAAGTCGGGCATCTGGAGCGCTTCAATCCCGCGATTCAGGCTGCGGCCAAGGTACTCAGTACACCTCGTTTCATTGAATCGCATCGGCTGGCGCCGTTCAAACAGCGTGGCACGGACGTCAGTGTGGTGCTGGACTTGATGATTCACGACATTGATCTGATTCAGGAACTGGTCGGACGTCCGATTGCCAGCATCGATGCGGTCGGCGCGCAGGTGTTCTCGCAGGACATCGATATCGCCAATGCGCGCATCCGTTTCGAAGGCGGCTGTGTGGCCAATACCACCGCCAGCCGGGTGAGCCTCAAGCAGGAACGCAAGCTGCGCATCTTTCAGGATGACGCCTATATGTCGGTGGATTTACAGCAGAAGATTCTGACGGTCGTGCGCAAGCGGGAGGCCGGTCCGGTTGAGTCGCCAGCCCAGGTTTCCATTGATGAGCAATCGTTTGAACAGGGTGATGCTCTGCGCAGCGAGATCGAGGCATTCCTTGACGCCGTGCGTACCGGCAGTCAGCCGGTCGTGACCGGTGAAGATGGCTTGCGCGCCCTGGCCACAGCGATCCGGATCACCGAATCGGTCGCCACCCAGCTGGCGACGCGCTGAGAGATTATTTGTCCGCTCTGACTCTTGACCAGCAGTGCGGAGTGTACTCAGTAAGCGGGTTTGCCCCTGCGACGACGTTTGCCGCCCTGTTCGTCGCCGATATCGTAGTCGTCAAAGTCGGAAACCCGCTCTGCGGTTTCCTTCTGCTCGCGATATTTTTCGAGTTTGCGCCAGGCCGGTTCGCCCTGCGGGATGCTGCCGCGCTTGGGTCGTCCCAAGTCTTCAATCATGAACTCATAAGTGGCATCGTCACCGTCTACGCCGGTAATGTCGGCGTCTTCGTCAAAGTCATCCGATTCGGGTTTCTCACTCATGGACAGCAAACCGTATGGGTCAGGTTGCGGGGAAGCTGTGGGGTAAATTTATATTTGTATTCTGCGAGACCTGCAAGCGCTATATGCATTCTGCCGAGGGTTGCACGAATCAGCCGACCAGTTCATTCAACTGGAAGATCGGCAGTAACATGGCCAGGACGATGAACAATACCAGTGCGGCCATGACCACAATCATCAACGGGCCGAGCAGGCCGACAAACGCGCCCAGTACCGCATCCATCTCGCGTTCCTGATTGCTGGCAGCGCGGTCCAGCATGGTTTCCAGCTCACCGCTGGATTCACCGCTGGAGATCAGGTGAATCATCATCGGCGGAAACTGGCGGGTGGCGCCCAGCGACCGGCCAATAGGCGAGCCTTCGCGCACTTTCACCGCAGCGGCTTGCACTGCTTCGCGCATGGGGACGTTGTTCACGACCTCGCCGGAGATGCGCAGCGCATCCAGTACTGGCACAGCGCTCGAAGTGAGCGTTGCCAGCGTGCGGGCAAATCGTGTGGTGTTGGTGCCGCGCACCACACGGCCCAGCAACGGCATGCGCAACAGGAAGGCATGAAAGCGGCGCCGATTGTCGAGGTTGCGCAGGGAGCGAGCAAACAATATGCCGCCAATGATCAGCGCCATCAGCAGCCATATGCCCCAGTCGCGCAGGAAATTCGAGAAGGCGATGAGAATGCGCGTCATCAATGGCAGCGCGGCTTTGGCGTTGTCGAACTGCTTGACGATCTTGGGCACGACATAGGTGAGCATCAACATCACAATGCCGGAACACACCAGGAACAGCATTACCGGATATAGCAGCGCGTTGATGGTACGGCTGCGCAACTGTTCGCGTGACTCGGTGTAGTCCGCCAGGCGTTCGAGCACGGTGTCCAGATGTCCGGACTGCTCACCTGCGGCCACCGTGGCGCGATAGATCTCCGGGAACGAACTGGGAAAGTCGCCCAGCCCTTCGGCGAGGGGATGGCCTTCCAGCACCTTGGCGCGCACCCCCATGATGATGCTGCGGATATGGGGATGTTCAGTCTGCTCGGATACGGCCAGCAATGATTCATCCAGCGGCAGGCCGGAGCGCACCAGGGTTGACAGCTGCCGTGTCACCAGTGCCAAGTCGCGCGCACTCATGCGCTTGCTGCGCTTCATGCTGAAGCTGCTGGCGGCATCACTGCGGGCTTCGCGGCGACGGACTTCTTCGACGGCGACCGGCAGCAGGCCTTGCTCGCGCAGCAGCTGCCGCACCTGTTTGGCAGTGTCGCCTTCCTCTACACCCCGACGTTCCTGTCCGGTCGGGTCGATCGCTGTGTACTGAAATGCGCCCATGCGGTTGTTAGTGCATCAGTCTTCGCGGGTGACGCGCAACACTTCTTCCAGCGTGGTAATGCCGCTGAGAATCTTGGCGCGGCCGTCGTCGCGAATGCCGGGGGTGAGCGTACGTGCGTAGCGCTCCAGATCCTGTTCGCTCGCGCCATCATGAATCATGGTGCGCAGGGTATCGTCAACGGACACAAATTCGTGAATGCCGGTGCGTCCCTTGAATCCCTGTGTGGCATCGGCGCGCGGACGATACAGTGTCACCGGCGGTGCGTTGGCCGGAATGTTGAGCAGACGTCGTTCATAGTCGCTGGCGATATAGGCTTCGCGTTGCTCCGGGTTGAGCACACGCACCAGTCGTTGCGCCAGCACACCGAGCAGGCTGGAGGAGAGCAGGAAGGGTTCAATGCCCATGTCGCGTAAACGCGTGACCGCACCGACTGCCGTATTGGTGTGCAGCGTGGACAGCACCAGGTGGCCGGTCAGCGATGCCTGCACGGCGATCTGCGCCGTTTCCAGATCGCGGATTTCGCCGACCATCACCACGTCCGGGTCCTGACGCAGGATGGCGCGCAGACCGCGCGCAAAGGTCATTTCAACTTTGACATTTACCTGCGTCTGACCGATGCCATCAATGTAGTACTCGATGGGGTCTTCCACCGTCATGATGTTGCGGGTGTTGTCGTTGATGCATTCCAGCGCGGCATACAAGGTGGTGGTCTTGCCAGAGCCTGTCGGGCCGGTGACCAGCACAATGCCATGTGGACGATGCACCAGGTGGTCCATCAAAGCCTGGGTTTCCGCCACCATGCCCAGTGAGGTCAGGTCCAGTCGACCGGCTTGTTTGTCGAGCAGACGCAGTACCACGCGTTCACCATGACCAGCAGGAATGGTCGAAACGCGCACGTCGACGGCACGACCCGCCACGCGCAGTGAAATGCGGCCGTCCTGCGGCAGGCGTTTTTCGGCGATGTCGAGCTTGGACATCACCTTGATGCGCGACACCACCAATGAGGCCAGGGCGCGCTTGGACTGCAGCACTTCGCGCATCACGCCGTCGACGCGAAAGCGCACCACCAGCCGGTTTTCAAATGGTTCGATGTGAATATCGGAGGCATTTTCCTTGACGGCCTGGGTGAGGATGGCGTTGATCAATCTGATGATCGGCGCGTGATCGTCGCTTTCCAGGAGGTCGGAAGGCTCGGGTAGATCCTGCGCCAGATGGGCGAGGTCAGTGTCGTCTTCCAGTCCGCCTGCTGCTTCCTGCGCTGCATTCTGGCCGGCTTCGTACTGGGTGCGCAGCTCGCGGTCAAACTGCTCGCTGTCCATGCGCATGATCTGCAGCGGTGCTTTGGCGAAGCGGCGTACTTCGGCAATTGCTGTTGGTGCTGCGTCAAGTCTGCAGATCAGCTGCAGCAGCCCATTGATGGAGCGGCGAAGCAGCACGCCATGGCGTTTGGCGAAGCTGAAACTCAAAGTGGGAACGGCTGTGTCCACCTTGACATCGGTTGCAAGAGGTTCCCGAAGACTGTCGAGTGATGCGCTCATGTAGGGCGTGTATGGGTGCTTACTGCGCGCCGGGTTTGTCGATCACGGGAGTGGTGGTCAAACCGCTGCCGGTGTTGTTGGTGCCAGCCGGAGGGCTGGCCGCAGGCTGGTTCAGTTCCGGCAACACGGGTTGTTTCTCACCCGGTTGCAGCGACACCTTGCCATTGTTGCGCTGCAGCTGCAGGTCGCGCATGAAATTGTACTTGGAGTTGGTTTCAATCGAAGCCTGTACGCCATCGCGCAGAATGGTGGGCTTGATGAATACCAGCAGATTGGTCTTGGTCTTCTTGCTGCTCTTGCCCTTGAACAGGTTGCCGAGCACCGGTATCGAACTTAGCAGCGGTATGCCCGACATGCCTTCCGTCACGTTGTCCTCCAGCAGGCCGCCCAGCACGATGGTCTGGCCGTCCTCCACCATGACCTGGTTTTCGATGGAGCGTTTGTTGGTGATGAGGCTGCCGGCATCGCCGGTCTGCTGTGACAACGACGAGGCTTCCTGGGAAATCTTCAGCAACACCGAACCACCCTTGTTGATCTTGGGTGTGATGGTGAGTTTGGTGCCGACGTCTTCGCGCGAGATGGTGGTGAAGGGGTTGACCGTTGAGCTGCCAGCGGTGCCGCTGGTGCCGGTGGACGCATACTGGCCGGTGATGAAGGGTACTTCCTGCGTCACTGCGATTTTCGCTTCCTGATTATCCAGCGTGATGATGGACGGCGTGGAAATCACGTTGGTGTTGCCGTCTGCCTGTAGCGCCCGCAGGATGGCTGCGAAGCTGGTGCCCGAATCGACAATCCGGCCGACGCCTAACGTCGCACCGGGGGGTAGATTACTGTAGTCACCTCCGACGATGCCTGCTATCGTCGAGAGAGGGGTAGTGCCGCCGTTGAACAAGGCTGCCGGTACATTTGAGCCATTGCTGCCATACAGGGCCCAGTTGATACCCAGCTCGGCCGCCTTGGTTGCGGACACTTCCACCACAATGGCTTCGACATGGACCTGCGCGCGCCGTATGTCCAGCGAATCCACAATCGCCATGATCTGTTCCATGATCTTCGGTGGTGCGCTGACCACCAGGGCGTTGGTAGCTTTGTCAGCCCAGATCGAAACGCTGCTGCTGACCGCGCTGGCTGTGGTGGTAGCGGCGACACCACCAGGCGCCGCCGTGCCGGTAACCGACTGGGCAATGCCCTGGATTTGCGCCTTGAGGCTGGTCGCAAGGGTTTCGGCATCGGCGTATTCCAGATAACGGGTCTTGGTGTTACCGCCGCTCTGCAACGGTGTGTCCAGATAGGTGATGAGCGTCTTGATACGCAGTCGTGCCGACTTCTCACCGTTGATGAGGATGCTGTTGGTACGATCATCCGCAACTACCTTCAGGGCCATCCCGCCTTCGGCAGGCGGTGCGCCTGCGCCGCCTGCCATCAGTGAGTTGACGGTCTTGACGATTTCCGCAGCAGTGGCGCTTTGCAGGTTGATGACCTCGATATCGCCGTCGCTGGCCCGGTCTATGCGTTCAATGATGCGCATCATGCGGCTGACGTTGTTGGCGCGATCAGTGATGATCAGCATGTTTGAAGCGGCATAGGCCGCGATCTGGGCGTACTGCGGAATCAGTGGCCGCAGGATCACTTGCAGTTGTGCGGCGCTGACATTGCGGACGGCAATCACCTGGGTGACCAGTTCGTCAGAGGTGCTACTCACGGTGTTGGGCAGATCGTTGCCGGGCACCTGCCGCGCATTGGCGTCGGGAATGATCTTGATGATGTTGCCTGCCGGGACGGCCACGAAGCCATGCACCTGCAGGATTGACAGGTAAGCCTGGTAAAACGCAGCCGGCGACATCGGCGTCGACGACAGCATGGTGACCTGTGCCTTGACGCGCGGGTCGATGATGAAAGTCTTGCCGGTGACGGCGCTGACGGCCTCGGTGATCTGTGCCAGATCAGCATCTTTGTAGTTGGGTGTGATGCTGGCACCCGAATTGGCCTGCTGGGCCTGGGCACTGGCGCAAGTCAGCAGTACTGTAACCAGCAGCGCCACCACATGTCCGTATGTCCGGCGTTTGCCTGCGCCGGCTGAGGGCGTGAAGTTGGTTTCGGAGATCTTGCTCATCATGGGTCCTGACTATTGAGCGCTGGCGCCTGTTGGCTGTCCACCCGGAACGCGCCCCCCGGGAGATCTCGGCGGGGCGTTGAATGCGGCGCCCGGAGCTGCGCTGTTCGTCGAACTGCTGCTGCCATCGGTGACTGTGGTATCCGGAAGGGAAATCTGAGCCATATCAAGGGTTAGTTGCTGACTGGTGCCATTGCGTTCAACCGTAATCTGCGCCGTGCTGGAGGCGGTAAGTGTGTTCAATATCTCACTGCTGCGGTTTGGGTCGTCCAGGGCACTACCGTTTATCGAAGTCACCAGATCCCCGGGTTGCAGACCCAGGCGGGTGAATTGCTGGCGGTCCCGCCCCGGATAGATCCGGAAGCCTTTTTGCACTCCATTGCTGAACACCGGCTGGGCGCGCAGCAATTCGCCCAACGCCGCGGGATTGTTTGCGGCCAGCCTGCGCAAATTCTCCCCGACAGGATTGGTGGTCACAACATTACGGACTGCGGGAACCGGCGCCGAACTGGGGATGCCGCGCGGCAGCACCAGTGTTTCCAGAGAACCATTACGGTCGATAATCACCCGATCAGGATATACCGAGTGCAGCCGCGCAATACCGTTGATGACGGCGCCCACCCGGTAAAACTTCGCATTGGCGGCACTCTCGCCGATGATGGCATAACCGGCCTCCGGGTCATCCAGCGCCATGGTGCCGGCCAGCACCAGACTGGTTTGCGACTGCGGCAAATTGCCGGGATCTGCGCCGCTGTTTGCGCCGGCGATGCCAAACAAGTGCGCACTGGCGATGCTTTGTGGATTTACCGTGGCTACGGCCGGCTGCGTTGTGACAGGCGCGGAGTCGGCGCTCGATGGTGCTGCGGTGTTAGATGCAAGCAGCAGCCAGGTCAATTGGGCGGCTTGCCAGGCAATACCCACCACCGCCACGCCCGCCACAATTTGCGGCGCATGCCGGGCACCCAGTTCCACCAACTGTGCACCGCTGAGGGTACCAAGCTGGGCAAGCACGCTGGATGATTTGAGGATGGAGGCCATGGCTGTGTGCGAGTGATTCTAGTGACAGTGTTCGCTGATTGCCGGCGTAGCAATCGTACAAACGTCAGCAGACCCTAAGCTTAACCTGTTCAGAGCTAAAGAAATTGTTTCAATTCGACTACAGAATCGCAAGGCAGTCTCGTTCATCTTTCCTCCTGAGCGCTGTTGATTGGCTGGGAACTGAACAAGAATCTGGTGTTGGCTGATCAAGAAAACCTCGCTTCCGGCCGTTATCCACAGAATAAGATCCTGGTGCATGACCCAGGTCGAATTGGCCAGTCTGACGGCTGTTGATTACAGTATTTTGGAAGTTTCGTTGTTGCACGGCGTTAAATTTGAAAGCGCTGCTTGTTTTGCACTGCCGGGACTCCTATATAGGTAGCTGACAACTTGTTGAACGGCTATGAGCGAACACAATCCTGATTCCGAACGCGGGCTGGTCGTAGAGGAGGCCGCGCCGAAGTTAAAGCGTCCACCGCTGTATCAGGTGCTGTTGCTTAACGACGACTACACGCCGATGGAATTTGTGGTTGATGTTCTGGAACGGGTGTTTGGGCTGGATCGTCCAACCGCTACGCGTGTGATGCTGGAAGTGCATACCCGGGGTAAAGGGGTATGTGGTGTATTTACGTATGAAATTGCCGAGACCAAAGTGGCACAAGTAACCTCCTACGCGCGTCAGCAACAACATCCGTTGCTGTGCACGATGGAAGAGGCGTGAATGGGTCACAGGGTTGATCTGGGTAGCAAGAGGGTGCGTGAGTGTTAAGCAATGAACTTGAACTGTGCCTAAACGAGGCATTCCAGGCGGCTCGTGAAGCCCGGCACGAATTCATGACCGTGGAGCACCTGCTGCTGGCGATCGTGGATACGCCCAAGGTTCGTGAAGTGCTGCGTGCCTGCGGTGCGGATGTCGCGCGCCTGCGCAAGGAACTCCAGGAATTCATCGATCAGACCACGCCGCGCCTCAAGGAAGGTGACGATCGCGAGGTCCAGCCGACGCTGGGATTCCAGCGGGTGCTGCAGCGCGCGGTGTTTCATGTGCAGTCCAGCGGCAAGAAAGAAGTCAGTACCGCCAATGTGTTAGTGGCGATATTTAGCGAAAAACATTCCCATGCTGCCTATCTGCTTTCGATGCAGGAAGTGGCCCGGCTGGATGTGGTCAATTTCATTTCGCATGGCCTGTCGAAAGTGGGCGATGAAGTCGCTCCCAAAGAAAAGGAAGAGGGCACGCAGGAGTCCGGCGAGCGCGATGGCGAAGGCGGCTCGGCGCTGGAGAAGTACGCCACCAATCTCAACCGCATGGCCATGGACGGGCGCATTGATCCACTGATCGGCCGGCAGATGGAAGTGGAGCGTACCGTCGAGATCCTGTGTCGCCGCCGCAAGAACAATCCGTTGTACGTCGGCGAGGCCGGTGTGGGCAAGACCGCCCTGGTGGAGGGGCTGGCGCGAATGATTGTGGAAAACAAAGTGCCTGACGTCCTGGCGGATTGCACTGTGTACTCGCTGGATCTGGGCTCGTTGATCGCCGGTACCAAGTACCGCGGCGATTTTGAAAAACGCCTGAAAGCGGTGTTGGCCGAGTTGAAGAAGAACCCCGGCTCCATTCTGTTTATCGATGAGATCCACACCGTCATTGGTGCCGGCGCGGCGTCGGGCGGTGTCATGGATGCCTCCAACCTGATCAAGCCGGCGCTGGCAAATGGTGAGCTTCGTTGTATTGGATCAACAACTTACACGGAATATCGAGGAATTTTCGAGAAGGATCATGCGCTGGCGCGGCGCTTCCAGAAGATCGACGTGCTGGAGCCCAGCGTCCCGGAAACCGTGGAAATTCTCAAAGGGCTGCGCTCACGTTTCGAAGAACATCATGGCGTGCGCTACGAAGACGAGGCGCTCAAGGTGGCGGCGGAACTAGCCGCGCGTCATATCAACGACCGGCAGTTGCCGGACAAGGCCATCGATGTAATCGATGAGGCCGGCGCGCGCCTGCAGCTCAAGCCGGTTGGCGAGCGCGAGAATGTGGTGACGGTCACCATGATTGAAGACGTGGTGGCGCGCATCGCCCGTATCCCACCAAAGAATGTGTCGACCTCGGATCGCGATCTGCTCAAGAACCTGGAACGCAATCTCAAGCTGGTCATCTATGGTCAGGACGCGGCCATCGAGTCTTTATCCGCTGCGATCAAGATGGCGCGCTCCGGCCTCAACGATCAACGCAAGCCAGTGGGGTCTTTCCTGTTTGCCGGTCCTACCGGTGTGGGCAAGACCGAAGTAACCCGCCAGCTGGCCTTGGCGCTGGGAGTGGAGCTGATCCGGTTCGACATGTCCGAATACATGGAGCGACATACGGTGTCGCGCCTCATCGGCGCGCCGCCGGGATACGTGGGCTTCGACCAGGGCGGTCTGCTCACTGAACAGATCAACAAGCATCCGCATGCGGTGCTGTTGCTGGACGAAGTGGAAAAGGCGCATCCCGATGTGTTCAACCTGCTCTTGCAGGTCATGGACCACGGCACGCTCACCGACAATAATGGCCGCAAGGCAGATTTCCGGCATGTGATCATTGTCATGACCACCAACGCCGGCGCGTTTGAAATGAACCGGCCTGCGATTGGCTTTGTAGCAAGTGACAACGCCAGCGACGGCATGGAAGCGATCAAGCGGCTGTTCTCACCGGAATTCCGCAATCGTCTCGATGCAACCATTCAGTTCAGCCCGCTCGACAATCGCACTATCCAGCGGGTCGTGGACAAGCTGCTGGTGGAAGTGGAGTCACAGCTGGAACAGAAGGGCGTGCAGATTCATATCGACGATAGCGTGCGCGAGTGGCTGGCTGTGAAGGGTTATGACCCGAAGATGGGCGCGCGACCCATGGCCCGGCTGATTCAGGAGTCCATCAAGCGGGCGCTGGCCGAAGATCTGCTGTTCGGCAATCTGGTCAACGGTGGCCATGCCTATATCAGCGTGGGTCCGGACGA
This sequence comes from uncultured Pseudomonadota bacterium, assembly GCA_963748005.1. GTDB lineage: Bacteria > Pseudomonadota > Gammaproteobacteria > Steroidobacterales > Steroidobacteraceae > CAILZL01. The sequence continues at coordinate 874,260 of CAVVHH010000003.1, read as the reverse complement.
CAAGCTCAAGGTGGCGACGCGTTCCAATGAGGAACCGGCGCTTCTGGAGTGATTGCGTAGGGGCGGTTCGCGAACCGCCCTTCTTCAATGTTTAATGATTGGGGAGGGCTGCTCGTGACCAACGGGAATGGTTGACCCACAAGCAGCCCCTGCATCCCGATAAGACAGGTAAAAACAACAAGGCCGACTGAAAAGTCGGCCTTGTTGTTTTGAATGTCTTTGCTGTTTAGCGGGCCCGGTACACGATGCGACCCTTGGTCAGATCGTACGGCGTCAATTCCACTGTTACTGCGTCGCCGGTGAGAATGCGGATGTAGTTCTTGCGCATCTTGCCGGAAATGTGGGCAATGACCACGTGCCCATTGCTGAGCTGGACCTTGAATGTAGTGTTGGGCAACGTGTCAACCACGCGACCTTCCATCTGAATGGCATCTTCCTTCGACATGTATCTCGCAAAGTCTTGTTTGATTAATGAGGGTTGGGCCGCAAAAGCGCGCGAATTGTGCATAAGTGCGCGCTGCAATGCAATGTAAGTCTTTGGCGGGGCGGCGAAACGCTCAGGCTACATGACGGTGCAGCAGCTCAACGAACTCATGCCGTGGAATTTCACGTGCGCCCAGACTCAACAGGTGCGGCGTAGCCATCTGGCAGTCGATAACCTGCACATCCTGGCTGGCAAGTCGGTCGCACAGCGCCCTGAGCGCAAACTTCGAGGCATTGCTTACCCGGCTGAACATGGATTCGCCAAAAAAGACCTTGCCCAACAGCACGCCATACAAACCGCCCACCAGTTTGCCTCCCAGCCAGGTTTCCACAGAATGGGCGAAGCCCTGACGGTGCAACTGCAAATAGGCGTTACGCATATCACGGGTAATCCAGGTGCCCTCCGGTCGCAGTGCTGGATCACCGCAGCCGCTCATGACCGCAGTGAAGTCCGTGTCGAATCTTGCTTCAAAGCCGCGATTGCGGATGGTTTTGGCCAGACTGCGCGATACTTTCAGCTCACGCGGGAAAAGCACCGTACGGGGGTCGGGCGACCACCACAGGATGGGCTGCCCATGCGAATACCACGGGAAAATTCCGCGTCGATAGGCAGCCAGCAGGCGTTCGGCACTGAGATCGCCACCCGCGGCCAGCAGGCCGGCGGGTTCGGTCAGCGCCATGTCCACTGGCGGGAACGCGTCAGGCGGGTCATCTTCACTCAGCCAGACAAGGTTACTCATGAGGCGATGATGCATCGCTGGTGTTGTCGCGTGGTATTCCCACGTGCTGATAATGGTAGGGAATGTGTGCGCGTACCTGTGCGGCGTATGCGTCAATTGCCTTGCGTTCCCAGTGCAGATGTTCGGCCAGCGCCTGCCGGAAGCGCGGTTCGCGGATGTAATGCCCCGAATACGCCAGGGTGGGTTCGAAGCCGCGGGCTACCTTGTGTTCACCTTGTGTGCCCGGTTCAAACAGTTGCAAGCCGCGCTCGATGCAGAATTCGATGCCCTGGTAGTAACAGGTTTCGAAATGCAGGCTGTCGTAGTTGCCGGCGGCGCCCCAGTAGCGCCCGAACAGCGTGTCGTGGCTATGAAAGAAAATGGCCGAGGCCACGGGTTTGCCCTGATGTTCGGCGAGTTTCACCATGACCTGGTTGGGCAATGCCTGCGCCACCCGTTGCAGGAATTCCTTGCTGAGATAGTGCTCGTGGCCATGCTGGTGAAAGGTGTTCTCGGAAAATGAAAACACGGTTTGCCATTGCCGGTCGGACAGCTCGGCGCCGTTCAAGGTCTGGTAGCGAATGCCGTATTCCTCGAGCACCCGGCGGCGTTCACGCCGGGCCTTTTTGCGTTTGTCGGCGCGAAACCTTGACAGGAAGTCTTCCATGTTCGCGTAGCCACGATTGAACCAGTGAAACTGACAACTGGTGCGTGGCAGCCAGCCCTCTTTCATCAGTGCCTGATAGTCGTCAGTACTGCAGAACAGCAGGTGCGCGCTGGATATTTGCAGTTCAGCACTCAACTCCTGCAGTGCTGTCAGCAGTTGCCGGCGAATTGCGGCACTGTCGGCGTTCTTCGCAACAAGCAACCGCGGACCGGTTGCGGGTGTGAAGGGCACAGCGGTTACCAGTTTGGGGTAGTAGTGCTGACCCGCCTGTGTGAAGTAGCGATCAAAGGACTGTGCCCAGCTGAAATCAAAGACGAATTCACCAAAGGAATGTGATTTCAGATATAGCGGCAGCGCACCGCGCAGTCCACCCGAGTCGAGCAGCAGCAGATGTTTGGGCGTCCAGCCGGTAGCAGCGCCGGTACAACCGGTATCTTCCAGCGCTGCCAGAAATTCATGACGCAGGAACGGTTGCCCGTGTAACTCGAGTGCGTTCCAGTCCGCTGCAGAAACTTCGTGGATGGAACGCAGGACACGGACGGTCATGTGTTTGGGCGTAGGGGCGATGCTGCGGAATCCCCGGCGGGGGACGAGGCATGCCTCGTCCTCTTGATGCCAGCCGAAACCAGGAATGGGCGGGGCATGCCGTGCCTCTACAATTGAGCGGATAGATGGTTGGCGATCATCTTGCACTAATGCCCCGAATCCACCTGATCCAGATACTTGTCGGCATCCAGCGCCGCCATGCAACCCGTGCCTGCCGAGGTAATGGCCTGACGGTAGACATGATCGGCCACATCGCCGGCAGCAAACACACCCGGCACGCTGCAGGCCGTGGCATTGCCGGCAATGCCACTCTTCACTACCAGGTAGCCATTGTTCATTTCCAGCTGGCCCTCGAACAACTGCGTGTTGGGCGCATGACCCACGGCAATGAACACACCGGTCAGATCCAGCTCCTGCTTCTTGTCGCTATCGGTGGCCGCCACGCGCAGACCAGTCACACCGGCATCGTCGCCGAGTACTTCATCCACGGCGTGGTTCCAGAGAATCTTTACCTTGCCTTCTTTCTCCTTGGCGAACAGGTGGTCCTGCAGAATCTTTTCCGAACGCAGTTTGTCGCGGCGATGCACCAGCGTGACATGGTCGGCGATGTTCGACAGATACAGCGCTTCTTCCACTGCGGTGTTACCGCCCCCGACTACTGCGACCTTCTGGTTGCGGAAAAAGAAACCATCGCAGGTCGCGCAGGCGGACACACCGCGACCCCGATATTCCTGTTCCGAAGGCAGGCCGAGATACTTGGCCGTCGCGCCGGTGGCGATGATCAGAGCGTCGCAGGTGTACTTGTTCACGTCGCCTTCCAGCTTGAAGGGGCGTTGCGACAGATCGACCTTGTTGATGTGGTCGTTCACGATTTGTGTGTTGAAACGCTCGGCGTGGGCGCGCATGCGCTCCATCAGTGCCGGGCCGGTCAGGCCATGGGCATCACCCGGCCAGTTGTCGACTTCGGTGGTGGTCATCAGCTGGCCACCTGCTTCCATGCCGGTAATCAGCAAGGGGTTACGGTTGGCGCGCGCGGCATACACCGCCGCGGCATAGCCGGCCGGACCGGAGCCGAGGATGATCAAACGCGAGTGAACAGGGGCCGTCATGTATACTCCAGAGTCATTCTAGGAATCGGTTTGCGTTGTCTACACTGCCGTCAATGGGCCGCAATCGGTTGAGTGAATTCAACACCTTGCCAACGCTTTCGGGCTCGCCAGTCAACCTGACATCACGCCGGATGGTCGGCCAGCAAGACTGACGATGGTATGTGAGTGCGTGCGGCGCGCCAAGCTGCAAACACTTCCATGTTGATGACTGAAAGTTGGGTCGAACGGGCGCGGATCAAGCGAACTTGATACAGCGTGCCGATTGATTATGACTATGGCGACGATCATGTTTCATGCCGGACAACATCCGGCCAAGGCAAATGCCAGAGGCGAATGAGTGGCGAGTTCGACATCACAATCTGCGAAGAACCCCGGTGACAATGGCCTGAGCAGCCTGGTGTCGCGTGCGCTGCGCGAGAGCGCCCTGTTTGTACTGGGTGCGTTGGCGCTGATTCTGCTGGTGGCTCTGGTCAGCTTCGATGCCGCAGACCCGTCTTTATTTACTACTGGTGAACCCGGGCCCGTTGCCAACTGGATCGGCCCGGTGGGCGCCAGTATTGCCGGCTTTCTCATGGGCTTGTTCGGCCGTCCAGCCTTCCTGTTTCCCGTCATGCTGGCCCTGACCGGCTGGATGGTGTTTCAGGGTGAACGCGGGGGGGCACAAAGCCGCGCGTCACTGGCCTTTCGCGTGGGCGGTTTTGTGCTGACGCTGTTGACCAGTTGTGGACTGGCCACGCTGCATTTTTCCAGCGTTGGTTATCCCAATACTGCCGGCGGTGTGCTCGGCGACATCATCGGCACGGGCTTGTTGCATGGCCTGAACATTCTCGGCGCTACGCTGCTGCTGCTGGCGCTGTGGCTGGCGGCGGTATCGCTGTTTGCCGGCGTGTCGTGGATTGAGGTCATGGATCGTCTGGGCCAGTGGGTGCTCAAATCCATTGAATGGGCGCAAACACGCTGGCAGGAAGCGCAGGACAGGAAAGTCGGTCGTGAATCCAAGGAAGCGCGCAAGGAAGTAGTGCGCGAAGAACAGAAGCGCGTCGCCAGGCGTGCGCCACCCAAGATCGAAACCGTGGCGCCCAAGGTCGAGAAAAGCGATCGCGTCGAGAAAGAGCGACAGGTGCCGCTTTTTGAAAGCGTGGCCGCCACTGATCTGCCCCCACTATCCCTGCTCGACGATGCCCCGGTACATCAGGTCGGGTATTCGGCGGACGCGCTGGAAGCCATGTCGCGTCTGGTGGAAATCAAGCTGCGCGATTTCGGTGTGGAAGCCGAGGTGGTGGCGGTACATCCCGGGCCGGTGATTACCCGTTTTGAATTGCAGCCTGCCGCAGGCGTCAAGGTGAATCAGATCACCAATCTCGCCAAGGATCTGGCGCGCGCACTGTCAACGGTCAGCGTACGCATCGTCGAGGTGATTCCCGGCAAGTCCACCGTGGGTCTGGAAATTCCCAATGAAAAGCGTGAGCTGGTGACGCTGGGCGAGATCATCAAGTCCAAGGCGTATGACGATATGACTTCGCCGCTGGCGCTGGTGCTGGGCAAGGACATCAGTGGCGCGCCCATGGTGGCGGATCTGGGGCGCATGCCGCATCTGCTGGTGGGCGGCACCACAGGTTCGGGTAAATCCACGGCGGTCAATGCCATGGTGCTGTCGCTGTTGTACAAGGCGACTGCCGAACACGTGCGCTTGATCATGATCGATCCGAAGATGCTGGAACTGTCAGTGTACGAAGGCATTCCGCATCTGCTGTCGCCGGTGGTCACCGACATGAAGCAGGCTGCCAATGCGCTGCGCTGGTGTGTGGCCGAGATGGAGCGGCGCTATCAGTTGATGTCGGCGCTGGGCGTGCGCAATCTGGCCGGCTTCAATCGCAAGGTGAAGGATGCACAGGAAGCCAAGCAGCCGATTCGCGATCCCATCATGATGAAACGTCTGCCGCCGGATGGCACGCCTGACATGGTGCCGTTCCTCGAGCCCATGCCGTTCATCGTGGTGATCGTCGACGAGCTGGCCGACATGATGATGATCGTCGGCAAGAAGGTTGAAGAACTGATTACACGTCTGGCACAGAAGGCGCGCGCCTCGGGTATTCATTTGATTCTGGCGACGCAACGTCCATCGGTGGATGTCATTACCGGTTTGATCAAGGCCAACATTCCGACACGCATCGCCTTCCAGGTATCCGCCAAGGTGGATTCGCGCACGATTCTCGATCAAATGGGCGCCGAGCAATTGCTGGGTCATGGCGATATGTTGTTCCTGCAACCGGGTACCTCGGTGCCGGTGCGTGTACACGGTGCATTCGTGTCCGATGCCGAAGTGCATCGCGTGGTTGGTGCGCTCAAGAGCAGCAGCGGTCCCACCTATATCGATGAAATCCTGTCGGGTCCCAGCGGCGCGATTCCCGGTCTGCCGGGTGAGGAGGGCGAGGATGAAGAAGGTGGCGATCCCGAGCAGGACGCGCTGTATGACGAGGCCGTCAAGATTGTGGTGGAGAGCCGCAAACCGTCCATCTCCTATGTGCAGCGCCGTCTGAAGATCGGCTACAACCGCGCCGCGCGCATGCTGGAAAACATGGAAGCCGCCGGCCTGGTCAGCCCGTTGCAGTCGAATGGTTCGCGTGAGGTTTTAGTGCCGGGACCGAACCAGGAGTAGCCGGGAGGCTCTAACGTGGTGTGCTCGTTCGGAGGGCGACCCATGGGTCGCCCCTACGCAGCCATCGGCCCCCTTCGTAGGGACGACCCATGGGTCGTCCTCTCATTCACGAGACGGATTGATGCATAAATTTTTTACTTCGCTGCTGGCTGCCTGGTGTCTGTTAAACCAGCCCATCGCCCGCGCCCAAACCGAGGTCAACATCGACAGCGGCTACGACACACTCGACCGCTTCTTCAACGGTCTGCAGACCCTGCAGTCTGATTTCGCGCAATCGGTGCAGGACAGTCGCGGTCAGATTTCCGACAAAAGCACCGGCAAGCTGCTGATCAGGAAGCCCGGCAAATTTCGCTGGGATTACGCCAAACCCAATGCACAGACCATTGTGTCGGATGGTCAGCGCATCTGGCTGTATGACCCGGAGCTCGAACAGGTCACCGTCCGCCGTGCTGATCTGACGCTGAACGGCACGCCGGCCATGTTGCTGTCTGGTCAGGGCAATCTGCGTGACAGCTTTGAAATCGAGCATGTCGAAAATCGCGACGGTATGACCGTGATCAATCTCACTCCCAAGCGTGATGACACGGATTTCAAGTTGTTGCAGGTGGCCTTGCGCAAGGATCAACTGGTGGCGATGTCGCTCACCGACAAGCTTGGCCAGACCACCTTGCTGCAGTTCCTGAACCTGAAACGCAATGCGGCCGTGGCCGATTCGCAGTTCAAATTCAGCGTACCCAGCGGTGTGGACGTGGTGGATAACACCGGTGGAGCCAAAGGAAAGTAATGATGCTGCCTGATCTGCGCTATGGACGCTTCTGGTTGTTCTTTGGTTGGGTATCGGTGCTGGTGGCGATGTACCTGAGTCTGGTGCCGGAAGACGAGTTGCAACTATTGCCCGCATGGAATGACAAGCTGGAGCATGCCTTTGGTTACTTCCTGTTGACGTTCTGGTTCTGTGGCATTTATCCGCGCCGTCAGTATTGGGCGGTAGGGATGTCTATGCTCGGCATGGGGATTCTGGTGGAGATACTGCAAGGTGCGATGCATCTTGGTCGTCAGGCTGACGTACACGATCTAGTCGCCGATGTGATCGGTATCTTGCCCGCAGTGCTGATGGCGCTGACACCGTTGGGACGCTGGCCACGCTGGGTTGAAGCATTCATTCCGCGTACATGAATGCAGCAAACGCCACTATCGACACACGACCCCTGGCTGATCGCCTGCGGCCGCAATCCATAGACGAAGTAGTCGGGCAGGAGCATCTGCTGGCGCCCGGCAAAACCCTGCGGCGCATGCTCGACGGCCAGCATCTGCATTCCATGATTCTGTGGGGGCCGCCCGGCACCGGCAAAACCACGCTGGCGCGACTCATCGCCCACAAGTGCGATGCCGAGTTCATGGCGCTGTCGGCGGTGATGGCGGGTGTGAAGGATATTCGTGCCGCGGTGGAGCAGGCGCAGTTGATTCGCCAGCAATCAGGTCGGCGTACGCTGCTGTTCCTGGACGAAGTGCATCGCTTCAACAAGTCGCAACAGGACGCCTTCCTGCCCTGGGTGGAGGACGGCACGCTGGTGTTTATCGGCGCTACGACTGAAAACCCTTCCTTTGAGTTGAACAACGCCTTGCTATCGCGTGCCCGTGTGTACGTGCTGCGTGCGCTGGATGAAGCACAGTTACTCAACTTGCTGCAACGTGCGGTGGCCGTTGAAAACATCCAGTTCGAGATAGCGCCCGGTGCGCTGGAGTTGATCGCCAAAGCTGCAGATGGCGATGGCCGTCGCGCACTTAATATGCTCGAACTGGCGCTGGATCTGGCGCAGGGCGAAAGTCCGCCAAATTTTTCCCTGAGCATTGCCAACGAAGTGGCCAGCGGTACGTTGCGCCGGTTCGATAACAAGGGCGATGTCTTTTATGACCAGATTTCCGCGCTGCATAAGTCAGTGCGCGGCAGCGATCCCGATGCTGCTTTGTACTGGCTGTGCCGCATGCTCGACGGTGGCTGCGATCCGCGCTACGTCGCCCGGCGCGTGCTACGCATGGCGTCCGAGGATATCGGCAACGCCGATCCCAGAGGCCTGACCATGGCGCTGGAGGCCAGCGAAGTGTACGAACGTCTCGGCAGTCCCGAAGGTGAACTGGCTCTGGCGCAGGCTGTGGTATTTCTGGCCATCGCCGCCAAGAGCAACGCCGTGTACGTGGCGTTCAATGAGGCCATGGCGGATGCAAAACAATCCGGCTCGATGGACGTGCCCATGCACCTGCGCAATGCGCCCACGCGCCTGATGAAGCAACTGGGCCATGGCGAAGGCTATCGCTACGCCCACGACGAGCCCGATGCCGTGGCCACCGGTGAAAAATACTTTCCAGATGCCATGCCGGCACGACATTATTACCGCCCCGTGCCGCGCGGTCTGGAAATCAAGATCGCCGAGGCACTGGAGAAGATTCGTAAGAAACCCTCACCCTAGCCCTCTCCCTTAAGGAGAGGGGATACGCTGGAATCCGCGCTTGCTTCTTGACCCTCTCCGGAAAGGAGAGGAGATGACTCTGGAGATTTGCTTACGTTGAACGTCCTCCTGCAAGGAAGGACGATTCAGAATTGAAACGCACCTGCCTTGAACCCCTCTCCCTAAGGGAGAGGGCAGGGTGAGGGTGAACAAACCAAAGAACCACCATGCTCGACTCAAAACTGCTTCGTACCGAACCCGAAAAAGTGGCTGCCAATCTGGCGCGCCGCGGCTTTCAACTGGATCTCGCCAAGCTGCAGGCGCTGGAAGAGCAGCGCAAGAAATGGAATGTCCGCGTCGATGAGCTGCGCAACGAACGCAACAACAACGCCAAGTCAGTGGGCAAGGCCAAGGCGCAAGGTCAGGACATCGCGCCCTTGCTCAAGCAGGTGGAAGACCTCGGCAATCAGCTTGCTGCTGCCGAAGTCGAACTGAACACCGTGCAGGCCGAGCTCGACCAACTGGCCCTGGGTCTGCCCAACCTGCTTCAGGACAGCGTTCCCGATGGCAAGGATGAAACCGCCAATGTCGAAGTGCGGCGCTGGGGTACACCCAAGCAGTTCGAATACACGCCGCTGGATCATGTGGCCTTGGGCGAAGGTTTGGGCATGCTCGACTTTGCCAATGCCGCCAAGATTTCCGGCGCACGCTTCGTGGTGCTCAACAATCAGCTTGCGCGTCTGCAACGCGCGTTGACGCAGTTCATGCTCGACCTCCACACCACCGAGCATGGCTATCAGGAATTGTATGTCCCCTACATGGTGAATACGGCTTCGCTCATCGGCACCGGCCAGTTGCCCAAGTTCGCCGACGATCAGTTTGCGATCAAAGGCGAGCAGGGCTTCTACCTGATTCCCACCGCCGAAGTGCCGGTTACGAACATGGTGCGCGACGAAATCATCGCTGCCGAGCAACTGCCGATCCGCTACGTGGCGCATACGCCATGCTTCCGTTCCGAAGCCGGTTCCGCCGGCAAGGACACGCGCGGCATGATCCGCCAGCATCAGTTTGAAAAAGTGGAAATCGTGCAGATCGTACGCCCGCAGGATTCACCCGCCGCCCATGAAGAGCTTACCGCACATGCCGAGAAAGTACTGCAACGACTGGAGCTGCCATATCGCGTCCTGGCGTTGTGCGCTGGAGATATCGGCTTCGGTTCGTCCAAAACCTACGACCTCGAAGTGTGGCTGCCCGGCCAGCAGAAGTACCGCGAGATTTCATCCTGCTCCAACTACGAAGCTTTCCAGGCGCGCCGCATGCAGGCCCGTTGGAGAAATCCGGAAACTGGCAAGCCAGAACCGCTGCATACCTTGAATGGTTCTGGTGTAGCCGTGGGCCGTGCGCTGGTGGCGGTGCTGGAGAACTATCAGCAGCCAGATGGCAGCGTGGTGATTCCGGATGTGCTGCGGGGTTATATGGGTGGGGTGGATAAGATTCGAAAAGGTTGAGTAATGGTTCGATGGTAGGTTGGGCTGAGTCTGCGAAGCCCAACTCTTTTAGTTTGACGCCGGTGGATGTTGGGCTTCGCAGACTCAGCCCAACCTACGTGCTTATGGTGTGAGCATCAAGGGAAAATGGGATGGATGTAAGAAGTATAGCTGTTGCATTTGTTACATTGCTTTGCCTCTCGGCTTGCGTTTCGAGAATGACACTTCCAGATGGGTTATCGTCTGAGCCCACACCGTCTTATTGGTTGAAAGCAAAGAAGTTAAGATTTTCAATATTCAGTAAGAGTGGTAAATCGATCGGGCAATTCAGTTTGTTTATGACGGGTGAATTGTCTAAGTAGAACCTATCTCAAAATTAACTGCCGTGCATAAAGATGTAGAATCGTGCATATGCTGAAATTAAGCGATGCACATTGGGCAAGGATACGGCAGCACTTTCCCGAGGAGAGCCTTGAAGAAAGTCGCCCGGGGCGCAAGCCAGTGCCTGCACGCAAAGTTCTGGAAGGCGTGTTGTGGATTCTGAACACCGGCGCGCAATGGCATCTGCTGCCCCAGTGCTATCCCAACTACAAGACGGTGCATCGGCGTTTCCAGCAATGGTGTCGGGATGAAGTATTGCGCGCGGTGCTGACGGATCTGGCCAATGACCTGCGCGAGCAGGGGATGATCGATGAACGCGAAGCGTTCATTGATGCCACGTTTGCCAGTGCCAAAGGCGGCGGCGAGGAAATTGGCAAAACCAAGCGGGGCAAAGGCGTGAAAATCATGGCGATTGTGGATCGCCATGGCTTGCCCTTGGCGGTCAGCACGCATGCCGCGAACCATCACGAAGTTACGCTGGTGCAGCTGAGCTTCGACTTTTACATGATCGAAGCGAAGCCGGAGAATCTGATCGGCGACAAGGCCTATGACTCCGACCCCCTGGATGAGCAGTTGCGCGAACAGGACATCGAGATGATTGCGCCGCACAAGACCAATCGGGTGAGACACGCCACGCAGGATGGACGGCGCTTGCGCCGTTATCAGCGACGCTGGCTGGTCGAACGCTTCTTCGCCTGGTTGCAATGGCAGCGAAGAATCCTGTGTCGATGGGAGTATTACGCGCAAAACTTCCTCGGCTTTGTACAGCTCGCCTGCATAAATATGCTACTCAGGCGAATTTGAGATAGGTTCTACCCAAATTGCATAGGAGATTCATATCAGCAATCTAACAGGCTGTTGAAAATTGGGCTGTGATTGTCGGTGGTGTGATTTCGAGCTGCATTTTTCAGTGCATTTCGGGTTGCATCGGTGTCAGTTCTTGCGTGCCGATCGATTCAAGCCGCTGATGCCTCTGCATCATGCGCTCGCTCCCATCAGATTCCGCATCCGCACCAGGTTCCACCCCATACACGTGAACTGGTAAATCAGGTTCACCTTGTCGAGTCCTCTGACTTTCACCTGCCGGATCAAGCCAATGGTCTTGCCCCAGCCAAAGGTTTCTTCGATCCGCTTGCGGATTCGTTGACTGACGCCATAGCCAGCATGGCGGGTGGTGCGCTCATCCAGTTGCGAGCCACCGGGTCGTTTGTCATTGCAGGCGACGTGCGGCGTGATGTTCAGGGCACGACACTCAGCGATGAAGTCTTCGGTGTCGTACAGCTTGTCAGCACCGACGGTCTTGCGCCGCTGTCCCGGCAGGCTGGCCAGTAACGCCAGCGCCGTATCACGCTCAGCAGTGCCGTGCGCCGCACTGACCTGGGCGCGGACGATCAGGCCGTGGCGATTCTCCATCACGCTGTGGCCGAGAAAGGCCAGCTTGGCTTCGCCGCCACGGCTCTTTTTGGCAGTGCGGCTGTCGGGGTCGGTGCGGGATTGATGGGTGTCATTACTGCGTGATTGGCCGTGAAAATCCCGCTCGGCATTGCGACCGCCGCCCGCAGGGGGTTCATCACTGCCATCCTTGCGCACAAAGCTCTTCTGCGAGGCCCAGGCCTGGATCAAGGTACCATCCACGCTGAAGTGTTCGGTGGATAACAAGTCCCGCTGGCCCGCCAGCTTGACCACCTCGGCAAATAGTTCTGGAATCACCTCGTGCTCCAATAGCCGATCCCGGTTCTTGCTGAAGGTCGAGTGGTTCCACACCGCATCGTCAATGGCCAGCCCGACAAACCAGCGGAATAGCAGGTTGTAATTCAGTTGCTCCACCAACTGCCGCTCGCTGCGGATGCTGTACAGCACTTGCAGCAGCTGCGCCCGCAGCAGCTTCTCCGGGGCAATTGACTCCCGTCCAATATCTGCGTAGATCGACTCGAACAGCCCATTCAGTTTGCGCAGGGCGTCATCAAACAGCCTGCGCATCGCTCGCAACGGATGATCCGCAGGCACATACCGGTCCAGATGTACCGTGGTAAACAACGCCTCTTGCATCACATCCGAGCCGCGCATCAACTACCCCTTCACCAAAAACCATCGTCCCGTGAAGTCTATTTCAGGCTGAATTTGAAGGGGAGATTTTCAACGGCCTGCTAAGCCATTGAGCATGGATGTGGATGAAAAAGTTATCCCACTAAATATTTGGTGGCGTAAAGAAGAGTTGTATCCAATTTACAAGATAAATGGACGGTTGCTGTCAGTAGAATTGAATGGTGGCGCGCTATGCGATGACTACACCACTGCATCCATTGAGCTAGGAGAGGAGGGCGCAGTTGGATATATATGGAGCTCCTACCTCGTTGGTAGCGACTATGTCGGTAAAGTCGTTGTTGATGTCTTGACTGACGAGAGTTTGTAAACGCGGAAGGTGGCCAATTCTATTGTACGCCGGGTGCCGCACTCGGCATGGTGAATGTTGGGTCGGCACCCAACCTGCAAAAAATCTTTCAGCCACCCGCTGCCGACTTCGCCGTCTTTTTTTCTTCCTGCACCGAAGTAATATACAGCGTCGATCCAATAATAATCGCCGCCCCCAGCAACGTACGGAGGCTAGGCAAATCCCCAAAGAACACCCAGCCAGACAACACCGCAAAGATCATGCGCATGTAATCCATGGGCGCCATGACGCCGGCATCACCCAGCGACATGCCCTTGACATAGCAGGTCTGGTTAATGACGCCGAACGCGCCCATCGCGGCCAGCAGAAAGGTGTCCCATGGAGTCGGCCAGCGCCATACCAGCAGTGCGGCCGGGAAAGACAACACCAATCCCAACACGCCCGCCCAGGAGACAATGCTGATAGTGGAATGATCATTGGTCAGGGATTTGATGCCGGTGACCGACCAGCCCAGCACCAGTGCAGAGAGCAGCGCGGCCAGCGAGGCGAGATTCAGCTGATGACCGGTGGGATTCACGATCAGCAGTACGCCCAGAAAACCCACCACCGTCGCGCCGATACGCTTGATGTCCAGACGTTCCCCGAGGAATAACGCGGCCAGCAGTACCACCCACAGGGCGCGGGTGAACGACAGGGCGTTGGCATCGGCCATGGGCAGATGCTGGTACGAATAGAACATCAGGGTGATGCCGGTGACACTGGCCACGGCACGCGATACCACCAGCCACGGCCGGGGTGAACGGAACACCGGTGTTGTGGAGCGCAGGATCATGGGCAATATCACCAGACAACCCGCCAGTTGCCGGTAGAACAGTTGCAGCGGCGCGGGATAGTTGCCACCCAGATATTTCACCAGGGTGGCCATGGCGACAAAGGTTGAAGCCGAGCCGAGCATCCACAGCGCGCCGCGCTGGTTACGGGAGAAATTTCTGGTCAGGGAGCCGAAGGTGTTCAAGGTGCGGATTCTTGTGACGCGCTGAGGCGCGGGATGTGAAGATGGGAGCTGCTTGCGGCCTCCCGCGGTGAAGGGTTGGCAATGATGCAGCCTGCACGTGGCTGAGTGAAGTGTCTTTTGCAATTCCGCGCGCACTGGTCTAAAAACAAGCTTATCTGTCGGTCCTGTTATGCAAGAAACAAACTCTCCAAGAAGCAAACGACATGAATATTGATTCCCCCGGTCTGGATTTACGCGCCGCTGTGACCGACGAGCATCCCTTGCAGATGGTGGGCGCCATCAATGCCTACACGGCGCGTCTGGCGCAGGCCTGCGGCTATCGGGCGATTTATCTGTCCGGCGGCGGCGTGGCGGCCAATTCATTGGGCCTGCCGGATCTGGGCATCAGCACCATGGACGATGTGCTGATCGATATCCGCCGCATTACCGATGTGTGTTCGCTGCCCTTGCTGGTGGATGCCGATACCGGCTGGGGTGGCGCGTTCAACATCGCACGCACGGTGCGTTCCTTCATCAAGGCGGGTGCCGCCGGCCTGCATATCGAGGACCAGGTGCAGGCCAAACGCTGTGGCCATCGTCCCGGCAAGGAGATCGTCTCGAAGGAAGAAATGGTGGATCGTATCAAGGCGGCGGTGGATGCGCGTACCGATGTGAACTTCGTGGTGATGGCGCGTACCGACGCGCTGGCGGTGGAGGGCATCGACAAGGCCATCGAGCGTGCATTGGCGTGCGTCGAAGCCGGCGCCGACATGATTTTTCCCGAAGCCATGACCGAGCTGTCGATGTACCGGCGTTTCAAGGATGCAGTCAGGGTGCCGATTCTGGCCAACATCACCGAGTTCGGACAGACACCGCTGTATACGCGCGATGAACTGGGTTCGGCAGGCGTGGACATCGTGTTGCATTGCTGCTCGGCGTATCGCGCCATGAATGCAGCGGCATTGGCGACCTATCAGGCCATCCGCCGCGATGGCACGCAGAAAAATGTGCTGGACACCATGCAGACACGGGCGGATCTGTACAAATATCTGGACTATCACGCCTACGAGCAGAAACTGGATGAGCTGTTTTCGATAGGGAAGGCCAAATAATGTAGGTCGGGTTTTACACCCGACTTTTTGCAGAATGTCGGGTGTAAAACGGTATCTACAGGCATGCAGCCGATTACTTCAAGACACGCGGGAGATCGATATGACAGAGACTCACGCTCAAGATAGCGGCTTCAAGCCAAAAAAATCCGTGGCATTGTCTGGCGTGGTGGCGGGCAATACCGCGCTATGCACGGTCGGTCGCAGCGGTAACGATCTGGCCTATCGTGGTTACGACATCCTGGATATCGCCGATCGCTGCGAATTCGAGGAAATCGCGTATCTGCTGATTCATGGCAAGCTGCCGAACGGCATCGAGCTTGAGGCATACCGGAGCAAACTGGTTTCGCTGCGCAGCCTGCCAGCCACCGTTACCAAGGTCCTGGAACAACTGCCGGCATCGGCGCACCCAATGGACGTGCTGCGCACCGGTGTCTCGGCACTGGGTTGCGTCTCGCCGGAGCAGGACGATCACAACATCGACGGCGCACGTGATATTGCGGATCACCTGATCGCCAGTCTGGGATCCATGCTGTGTTACTGGTATCACTACAGCCGGCAGGGCAGGCGCATCGAAGTGCAAACTGACGATGATTCCATCGGTGGCCACTTCTTGCATCTGCTGCACGGCAAATCGCCGTCCACCCAATGGGTGCGGGCCATGCATACCTCGCTGATTCTGTATGCCGAACACGAGTTCAATGCCTCGACATTCACGGCGCGCGTGATCGCCGGCACAGGCTCGGACATGTATTCCGCCATCACGGGCGCCATTGGCGCGTTGCGTGGTTCCAAGCATGGTGGCGCCAATGAGGTTGCTTTCGAAATTCAAAACCGTTATGCGACGCCAGACCAGGCTGAAGCGGATATTCGTCAACGCGTTGCCAACAAGGAAGTGGTGATTGGCTTCGGTCATCCGGTGTATACCATTGCCGATCCACGCAATCAGGTCATCAAGGAGGTGGCGCGCGAATCATGCATCGATGCCGGCGACCTGAAACTGTTCGATATTGCCGCCCGTCTGGAAATCGTGATGAAACAGATCAAGAACATGTTTCCGAATCTGGACTGGTACTCGGCCGTGTCCTATCACGCCATGCGCATACCCACTGCCATGTTCACGCCGCTGTTTGTGATCGCACGCACCACTGGCTGGGCTGCGCATGTAATAGAGCAACGCATGGACGGCAAGATCATCCGCCCCGCTGCCAACTACATTGGTCCGGAGAAGCAGCAGTTTGTGCCGCTGGATGAGCGATCCTAAGTAATTCTTGATATATGGTGGTTGCTTGGGTTCATGATGCTTTTTCCGTTCGAAACACAGACGCTTCGACTCCGCTCAGCGACCGGATAATGACATTCCATTCCGGTCGCTGAGCGGAGTCGAAGCGTCTCTAACTATCCACAAATTCTTGACCACGGTCACTTCCTAACCATGTCCCACGATATCAAGTCCGCAGAACGTCCCGCCCCCGATCAAGTGCTCACCGCAATTGCCGACTACGTGCTGAACTACGAGATCAACAGCGATGCTGCCTACGAAACCGCCTACTACTGCCTGATCGATACCCTGGCCTGTGGCTTTCAGGCATTGAAGTATCCAGCCTGCACCAAGTTGCTGGGACCGGTGGTGCCGGGAGCAACATTGATCAACGGCGCGCGGGTGCCGGGTACACCTCATGAACTCGATCCCATCAATGCCGCATTCAACATTGGCGCCATGATTCGCTGGCTGGACTTCAATGACACCTGGCTGGCGGCCGAATGGGGTCATCCGTCGGACAATCTCGGCGGCATTCTTGCCGTGGCCGACTACCTTTCCCGCAACGGCAAACAACTTACAGTGCGTGATGTGCTCACCGCCATGATCAAGGCACATGAAATTCAAGGCGTACTGGCGCTGGAAAACAGTTTCAATCGCGTCGGCCTCGATCACGTACTGCTGGTGCGCGTGGCCTCGACGGCCGTGGTGACGACCATGCTGGGCGGCACGCGCGATCAGGTTATCAATGCAGTCTCGAATGCCTGGGTTGATGGCGGCGCACTGCGTACCTATCGTCATGCGCCGAATACCGGTTCGCGCAAGAGCTGGGCAGCCGGCGACGCCACCAGTCGCGCGGTGCGCCATGCGTACTTCGCACTCAAGGGTGAGATGGGCTATCCGTCGGCACTCACTGCAAAAACATGGGGGTTTCAGGATGTGCTGTTCAAGGGCAAGCCGGTGGTGCTGTCGCAGGCTTTGGGCAGCTATGTCATGGAGAACGTGCTGTTCAAGATTTCCTATCCCGCTGAGTTCCATGCGCAGACAGCAGTAGAAGCGGCGATGACCCTGCACACGCAAGTCAAAGACAGGCTCGATCATATCGACAAAATCTTGATCGAAACTCAGGAGCCCGGCGTACGAATCATTGACAAGACCGGACCGCTGGCCAATCCGGCAGATCGCGATCATTGCATTCAGTACATGGTGGCGATTCCATTGCTGTTCGGCCGCTTGACTGCTGCCGATTATGAAGACGCTATTGCACATGACCCGCGGGTGGATGCGCTGCGCGCCAGAATGGTGGTGAAAGAAAACGAAACCTTCACGCGGGAATACTACGCCGCCGACAAACGTTACATCGGCAATGCAGTGCAAGTGTTCTTCAAGGATGGCACGGTCACGCCGCGCATCGCGGTGGACTATCCCATAGGTCATCGCAAACGCCGCGCCGAGGGTATGCCGGTATTGGTGAAAAAAGTAGAAGCCAGCGTCGCTGCGCGTTTCTCAGCGGCACAGGCCGCTGAGATCAATGCATTATTTTCCGATCACGTTAGGCTTGGTGCCATGTCGGTGAACGATTTTGTCAGTGAACTGGTTTGTACCTGAGAAAAATTTGATTGATGTCATACCCGCGTAAGCGGGTATCCAGCAAGAGCATTAAACTGGATTCCCGCTGTGAGCAAAGGAAATCCCTGTGGGACGCGGGAATGACGAGATCAAATTGATCAGGCTGCTTCTAACGTTAATTTTCAAAAAGGAGCGGGCGATGAGCGACAATTCCACAATTCGCGATGGTATGTATCACCAAGGTATGCGCGAACTTCAGGATGCTCGCGATACGCGCGCCATAGCCGACCGCTTGGCACAGGTGACATTACACGACGCCTTTACCGACGAGGATCGTGAATTCATCCAGCGTTGTGCGATGCTCTTCATCGCCACGGCCGACGCGCAGGGACATCCGGATTGTTCATACAAGGGTGGACTACCCGGCTTCGTGCATGTGCAGGACGAACGCACATTGCTGATTCCTGACTATGATGGCAATGGCATGTACCGCACCTGGGGAAATGTACTGGTCAATCCGCATGTCGGTCTGCTGTTTGTGGACTTCGAGCACACCAGGCGGATTCGCGTCAACGGCACGGCACAGGTGAGCAAGGATGAATCACTGTGCGGCCGGTTCCCTGGAGCGTCATTCGTGATCCGTGTGATTGCTGACAAGATTTTTCCCAACTGCCCGCGTTACCTGCACAAAATGCGGTTGGTGGAACATTCGGTATATGCGCCACGGCCCGACTACACACCGCCGGTGCCGGCCTGGAAGGGTTTCGAGGTGTTCCGGGATTTCCTGCCGGCGCGCGATCGGGGCCACACCGGTTGACGGCGTAGCCGTGAATTACAACCTGCGTGAATAACGCAGTTGCAGGAAGTTTTCGCCGGGATTGGGATGATCAATGCCGCCATTTGAGAAATGCTGCAGGCGTAGCGCCAGCTCATGCCGGTTGCGTGAGCCGAACTGTCTGCCAATGGCAAGGTGATCACCGAAGTTGAATTCTGTGCTGAAAGTCTTCGATTCGCTGTGATAGATCGGCAGGATCAAGTTGACACCGATACCGATTTCTGCGAACCACTTGTGTGCATTCGCTGGTTGCAGGCGGATGACTGGCGTCAGTCCTATCTGAGTTTCCCACGCGGACCCGCCGGCGCCGACATCGGTGATCCACCGCCCGAAAGATGCCTCTGAATAGCCGTATAGGGTCCCGAAGCCATATTGATGCTGCCAGCGCCAGTTCCAGGTGGCGCCGACAGAATAGGTCTGAGTGTGTTGCTCCGCCACTCCGGCCTGTACGAACATGCTGGAAGGGGTGAAGATTCCCAGTGAAAGCGCCGCAGCATTGGCGCTGATGACAATCAAGATCATGGCCAGCAATGGCCGGCTGGAATATTGCGTCAATCGATGTGCGTACGACATGGAACACTCTCCTCACCACGCTGAAATTCCTGCGTGATGTCTCGAGGCCATGCGGCTTTCCCCGGAAATCGGACGACCCTGTTGCCTCGGTGGGAGTAATTGTTGTGGCGACGTGTGCTGCTGAATATTTGTCGGGTGACAGGCAACCATGCTTTCTGCAGATAGGTCTGCTTCTCTCCCTTTCGGGAGAGGCGCGACAGGGATGATTCATGCGCACGGCGAAGGCCGCTGGCCATCGCATTCATTCTTTGAGTTTCGTGGCAATGCAGACTATCTTCGACTGCCATGAACGATGACATGTACAGCCGCCATAGATGGGGTCATATGCCAGACGGTACCTTGCACGGGGAGAACAGCATATGAGTCTGATGCAGGCCGCTATCTTCCTGATTGCGGCGGTCATCTTCGTGCCGTTGTTTCGCTGGCTGAAACTCAGTTCCATCCTCGGCTACGTGGCGGCGGGTCTGGCGATCGGACCCTGGGGTCTGGGGTTGATCACCGATGTGGAAAGCATTCTGCATGCTTCGGAATTTGGTGTGGCGCTGTTGTTGTTCGTCATCGGTCTGGAATTGCAGCCCTCGCGGTTGTGGGTGTTACGGCATGCAGTATTTGGTGTGGGCAGCGCCCAGGTGTTGTTGTGTACCGCGTTGATTGGGGGCGGCGCGTGGTTGTTGGGTGTGAGCCCACTCGGCGCTGGCGTGATTGGTTTTGGCCTGGCGTTGTCGTCAACGGCACTGGTGTTACAGGTGCTGGCCGAGCGTGGTCAGCTCAAGAGCAATCATGGGCGCGCCGCATTCGGCATTCTGCTGTTTCAGGACCTCGCAGTGTTGCCGATGCTGGCGATGCTGCCGCTAGCCACCCATAGTGTCGATTCCCTCGGCGGCTCACTGCTTGCGCTGGGCAAACTGATTGCAGTGATGGCAGGTGTAATCGTGGGTGGCAGAGTAGTGCTGCGCCCGGTGCTGCGCATGGTGGCGCGCACCAAGGTAACTGAAGTGTTTACTGCGGCCACCCTGTTGATCGTGATTGGCATGTCGCTCATCGTCAACGCCGTGGGCCTGTCGATGTCACTGGGCGCATTCCTGGCCGGTGTGTTGCTGGCTGACAGCGAATTCCGTCATGAACTTGAAGCCGATATCGAACCTTTCAAGGGCCTGTTGCTGGGACTGTTCTTCATAGCCGTGGGCATGTCGGCGAATCTCGGCCTGCTGATTGAAAAGCCAATGTTGCTGGCAGGGGTGGCTCTGGGCTTCATGTTGCTCAAGTTTGTTGCCATCGCTCTGATCGGCAAGCTGACACACCAGCCGCAAGATTCGGCATGGCGGTTGGGTCTGTCGTTGGTGGCCGGAGGTGAGTTCGCCTTTGTATTATTCGTGCTCGCCGCCAGACAAAGCATACTCGACCCTGACATGGGCGAAACGCTGGTGCTGGCGGTGACCTTGTCGATGATGCTTGGACCGTTGCTGCTCAGTGCCTATGACGCCACGCTGCACCGCTGGTTAACCGACGACAAGGTGCGGCCGTATGATGTGATCGAAGCGCGTGATGGCCGAGCGCTGATTGCCGGCTTCGGCCGCTTTGGTCAGATCATCGGCCGTGTGCTGCGTGCACGCCATATTTCCTTTACAGCTCTTGATGCCAGTCCGGCCAACATCGACTTTATCCGCCGCTTTGGCGGTCAGGTTTACTACGGTGATGCCTCGCGCCTGGATATGCTGCGTGCGGCCGGCGCCGATCAGGCCACCGTGCTGGTGCTGGCCATCGACGATGTTGAGGCATCGTTGCGTACCGTCGCCATTGTGCAACAGCATTTTCCTCATCTGAAGATCCTTGCCCGCGCCCGCAATCGTCAGCATGCGTTCAAATTGATGGAGCTGGGCGTGCGGGACATCATTCGCGAAACCTACGCGTCCAGTTTGGAGATGGCGACGGGCGTGCTGGAATCGCTGGGCGAGTCAGCAGGCGCAGCACGCAGCACAGTGCGGCGGTTCCGTGAGCATGATGAGGTGACGCTCACCAGGCAGTTTGAGGTACGCGATGATGACTCCAAGATGGTGGCATCAGTCGTTGAATCGGCCCGTCAGTTGGAAAAGCTGTTTGAAGCCGACGCGGCAGAAGTGAATTCGCCCGTTCGGAGTGACGCCAGTGAGTCTCGTTAGGGCATGTGGAACAGCTGAAGTAACGGACTGGACAAGCACCGCGCAGTTGCGTTGTAGTGGCACCCGGAAAAACAGGAGCAAGTCATGACAACTACGCAGCACAGCGTTGCCGTCGTTGCCGCGGATGTGGAACCACGCAAGAGACCCTCTCACTATCCCGAACCATTTGCATCACGCGTGGCTGGTCGCGAAAAGCGCCCACTGGGCGATCTGTTCGGGCTGAAGAATTTTGGTGTGAATCTAACCCGTCTGGCACCCGGCGCCATTTCAGCGCTGCGGCATGCTCATACCCGTCAGGATGAGTTCATCTATGTCCTGCAGGGCACACCTGTGCTGGTCACTGATCAGGGCGAGACCCCGCTGACGCCGGGCATGTGTGCGGGTTTCCCGGCCGGTACGGGCGATGCGCATCATCTGGTGAATCTGTCCACTGAAGAAGTAGTGTATCTGGAGGTCGGTGATCGGACAGCGGGTGATGGCGTGTTCTATCCGGACGACGATCTTCAGGCCGTGATGGTGGATGGCAAGTGGCAGTTCCGGCACAAGGATGGGTCTCCATATTGAGGTCTGCGCAGTTCCTGTTGACCCAGCAGGCCAAACTCCGGCTTGACGCTGTATAACCCGGCTCCGTAGACTTCCCGTCACTCATCGAGACCGGCGGAGGGAAAGGCCCTTTGATGCCGGGGCAACCGACGCAGTAGCCAGCCATCTTCCAGTGATGTGGGCCCTGCGGAAAGGTGCCAACTCCTGCGGCAATGCTTACAAAAAAGGCAGTTGCCGGCAGATGAGGCGCTGTGCAACTGGGTTGAGGCCGGTGTCACCGGACAGCCAACGTAAACATGGCGACCTTTGCGGGTTCTCCGCAGGAGCTCCGATGGGATTTTCCCGCCCGGCGATGCCGGACATGTACGGAGCTGATCGTTTCAATGTCGATAGTGTTTAGTCTCGAACAGGACGAGTTCAAACTGGCTGCTGCGCTACCGCTGCATTTTGGTGGCGCGCTGCAGGATGTGCAGATCGCCTGGCGTCTGGAAGGTGCGGCTCACGCGCCGGTGGTACTGGTACTTGGCGGCATTTCTGCCGGCAGGCAGGTGGTTGCAGGTGAAGCGACCGGCGGCCCACAGGGCTGGTGGAAGGAAGTCATGGGTCCGGGACGTGCACTGGACACGCAGCGTTATCGGGTGCTGGGTATCGACTTTCTGGGCGGCAGTGGCCTCAGTACTGGCCCTGAGGCAGGGCAGAGAGACTTCCCGTCCATCAGCGCCTACGACCAGGTCGAAGTGCTGCGGCAATTGCTCGCGTATCTTCGTATCGACAGCCTGCATGCCGTAATCGGTGCTTCGTATGGCGGCATGGTGGCGCTCGCGCTGGGTGAGCGTGCGCCGCAGCTGGCGCAGCGACTGGTGGTGAT
Organism: uncultured Pseudomonadota bacterium; assembly: GCA_963748005.1. Taxonomy (GTDB): domain Bacteria; phylum Pseudomonadota; class Gammaproteobacteria; order Steroidobacterales; family Steroidobacteraceae; genus CAILZL01. The sequence goes on along the minus strand of CAVVHH010000003.1, from coordinate 851,459 downwards.
CAGTGCTGCGCATCGCACGCATCCCATGGCGACGGCATGGCGGTGCGTGCAGCGAAACATCGTGCGGTTTGCGGTGGCGCGAGGTGACGGTGCCGAGGGCTTGCGGCTGGCGCGGGCACTGGCCATGGCCACGTATCGTTCGCCGGCAGAATTCGTGCAGCGGTTTTCCGGCGAACCCGAACGTACGGCCGACGGCTTTGTGTTCCCGGTGGAAAAGTACCTGTTCGCGCGCGGTGATGCCTATGCCGCCAGTTATGTACCCGAATCGTTTGTATGCCTGTCGGAGTCGATTGATCTGCATCGGGTGAGTCCGGCTGCCATCAAGTTGCCTACAACGCTGGTGGCGATTCGCGAGGACCAGCTGGTGCCACTCAGCGACATGCGCGAGCTGCACGCTGAACTGGCCGGTCCCAAACAACTGGTCGAGTTGTCATCACTGTATGGGCACGATGCCTTTCTGAAAGAAGTGGACGCGCTGCGCAAGGTGTTTGCCGAGGCTTTGACGTGAATTGCGATAGCGATATGTGGTTAGACGCTTCGACTGCGCTCAGCGACCGGATGACATTGTCCGGTCGCTGAGCGCAGTCGAAGCGTCATAGCAGCAAGTAACGGGAACCCATGACACAAAAACTACCAGCAGATTCTCAGGCTTCCACTCGCGCTGTGCGCTCCGGGCTGGATAGCGATGTGCAGTATGGTGCGGTGGTACCGCCCATTCACCTCAGCTCCACCTTCAGTTTTGCCGGCTTTGCGCAACGTCGTGCCTATGACTATTCACGCTCGGCGAATCCCACACGCGATGCGCTGTCTGAGGCGGTGTCTTCGCTGGAGCAGGGCGCAGGTGCGGTGATTACCGCTTCCGGCATGGCGGCAGTGAATTTGGTGTGCCAACTGCTCAATCCCGGTGATGTGCTGGTGGCGCCGCTTGATTGTTATGGCGGCACGTATCGCCTGTTCGACGCGCTGCACAAGCGTGGCCTGATACAGACCGTGTTCGTCGACTATCGCGATGCGCAGGCCGTCGCTGCCGCATTACAACGCAAGCCCAGGGTGGTATGGGTCGAGACACCCAGCAATCCCTTGCTGCGCATTACCGATATTCGCAGTGTTGCCGCACAGGCGCATGCTGCAGGTGCATTGTTCGCGGTGGATAACACCTTCCTGTCACCCGCCTGGCAGCAACCCATCACGCTGGGTGCGGACCTGGTGGTGCATTCCACCACCAAGTATCTCAATGGGCATAGCGATGTGGTCGGTGGTGCTGTAGTAGCGGCTACCAAGGAGCTGCATGAGCAACTGGTGTGGTGGGCCAACTGCACCGGCGTGACGGGCGCGCCTTTCGACAGTTATCTGACCCTGCGCGGAGTACGCACACTGTATGCACGCATGGCAGTGCATGGCGAGAATGCGCTGCTGATTGCCGAAATGCTCAGCCGGCATGCAGCGGTACAACAGGTGTACTACCCCGGTCTGCCAAGTCATCCGCAACACGCGCTGGCCAAACAGCAGCAATCGGCGTTCGGCGCCATGGTCAGCTTTGAACTCAAGGGTGGTGAGCCGCAGGTGCGTGCCTTCATCGATGGTCTGGAGATGTTTTCGCTCGCTGAATCATTGGGTGGTGTGGAAAGTCTGATTGCGCATCCGGCCACCATGACCCATTCTGCGATGAGCCCCGAGGCACGTGCTGCGGCCGGCATCACCGATGGTTTGCTGCGTTTGTCGATTGGAATTGAAGCGTGGGATGATCTGGCGCGCGATCTGAACGCGGCCTTGCAGCGGGCGCTTGCTGTTTCTATCTGACGTAGGGGCGGCTCGCGAGCCGCCCTTGTTTGTAAATGCACAGCAGGTCGGTTCTCGAACCGCCCCTACGAGTTGTTGTCAGGTCTTCGACGCCTGATAAATACTTTCAATCGCGCCATCGAGCATGGCATTGAATTCGGCATCGCTCTGTTGCGCCGTGAGTCCTTCTGACAGTGCGCGCGAGAAGCTGGCCACCATGCCGTTGTTGCGCGCCAGCCTGGCATTGGCGTCCGCACGCGAATAGCCACCGGACAGGGCCACCACTTTCAAAACATTCGGATGTGCGATGCATTCACGGTAGAAATTGTCCTGATCGGGCAGGGTGAGCTTGAGCATGACAATCTGATCGGGCTTGAGTGCGTTCAGCTCGGCCAGCAGCGCAGCCTTGAGCAGCTTTTCAGCTTCGGCCTTGTTCGGGCACTTGATGTCCACTTCGGGTTCGATGATGGGCACCAGGCCGGCCGCAATGATCTGTTTGCCGATCTCGAATTGCTGTTTCACCACGGCGTTGATGCCCGCAGCATTGGCCTGCTTGATCACCGAACGCATCTTGGTACCGAAGATGTGCTTGGCCACGGCCTTCTTGAGCAGCGGTTCAAGATTGCTGATGGGTTTCATTAACTGCACGCCGTCCTTCTCGTCTTCCAGGCCTTTGTCCACTTTCAGGAAGGGCACAACATTCTTGTCTTCCCACAGATAGTCCGCGGTGGCCTTGCCCTGAATCTCGCGGTCCATGGTGTTTTCGAACAGGATGGCGCCGATCAGACGCTTGCCGGTAAACGCCGGACTGGTGATGATGCGGGTGCGCATCTGATGCACCACGCGATACATGCCTTCTTCGTCGGTCCAGGCATCGGGCTTGACGCCGTACAGCGCCAGCGCCTTCGGCGTGCTGCCGCCGCTCTGATCGAGGGCGGCAATGAATCCGGATTCCGTCTTGATTTTCAGCTTTTGCTGTTCGAATCTGCTCACTGTTGTTTTCCTCAGTTTCGATGGTGATCGGGAGCGCCCCTGCGCGCTCAACGGGGATTCTACCCAAACGTTGGTTCAACCGGTGGTTCAGCTGACAAGCAGGTTGCGTGACTACGTTGTCGGCTATCTTGCGCCTGTAACGGAATGCTGACCAGCTCCGGAAATACGTACTGATCCAGGGTCTCAGGGCTTCGCCGCATGGCGCTGTTCCAGCTCACGCACGACATTGGCCAGTGACAGATTGCGCGCCTTGAGCAGCAACGCCAGGTGATACAGCATGTCCGCCGATTCCGAGATCAGGCGATCTTGCTCCTGCACTACGGCAGCTAGCGCAATCTCCACACCTTCTTCGCCGACTTTCTGGGCCATGCGAGTCAAGCCGCGTTCCCAAAGTCGCGCGGTATAGCTGCCTTCGGGCTGATCCGTGATGCGCTGCGCCAGCACGGCTTCCAGTTTGGTAAGAAAGCTGATGCGCTCTGCAGCCGTGACCGGCTCGTCGCCAAAACAGGTGAGCGTACCGGTGTGGCAGGTTGGACCGACAGGGTTGGCGGTCACGAGCAAGGTGTCGTTGTCGCAGTCCACGTGCACATCGACCAGCTGCAGCACGTGACCGGAGGTCTCGCCCTTGGTCCACAGGCGCTGCTTGCTGCGGCTGAAGAACGTAACCTGTTGCGAGCTGATGGTTTTATCCAGCGCTTCCTTGTTCATGAAGCCCAGCATCAGTACCCGGCCGGTATGATAGTCCTGCACGATGGCGGGCAACAGACCAGAGCTATCCTTGTTCCAGTCGAGCAGATTGAGTGCGTTGTTGTTCATATCGTTCTCGTGTTGTTCTGTTTCCTCTCCCCTTTGTGGGAGAGGGCGGGGTGAGGGGGATTCGGAAACCCTGACCCCGACCCTCTCCCTGAGGGAGAGGGGGTAAGCATCAGGGTCTGATTTCGATGTGCTCGCCGCGCAGGTAACGTTTCAAGTCAGGAATCGCAATGTTGCCGCTGTGAAAGACGCTTGCAGCCAGCGCGCCATCGACATGGGCGATGTTGAAAACGTCCCGGAAGTGTTCAGGTGCGCCGGCACCACCAGAGGCAATCAGTGGCACCTTGCAGATTTCGCGGATGACTTTCAGCTGCGTCAGGTCATAGCCGGAACGCACGCCGTCACTGGCCATGCAATTGAGCACGATTTCGCCCGCGCCACGATATTGCACTTCGCGCACCCAGTCCACGGTGCTGCGCGCGCTGTCGCGGGTGCGCGTGGGATCGCCGGTAAATTGATAAACACGAAAGTCGCCATCGATGGTCTGGCTGTCGATGCCGACCACCACGCACTGCGCACCAAAACGTGAGCTGAGGCGACTGATCAAGTCCGGGTCGCTCAGTGCCGGCGAATTGATGGAGATTTTTTCTGCGCCTTCACCCAGCACCTGTTCGGCTTCGGCCACGGAGCGAATGCCGCCGGCCACACAGAAGGGAATGTCCAGAATACGGGCAATGCGTGTGATCCAGCTGCGATCCACGGTACGTCCATGCGGACTGGCGGTGATGTCGTAGAACACCAGTTCGTCCGCGCCTTCATCGCGATAGCGGGTGGCAAGCTCAATGATGTCGCCCACGACCACATGGTCGCGGAAGCGCACGCCCTTGACGACCTGTCCGTCGCGGACGTCGAGACAGGGAATTATGCGTTTCGCAAGAATGGCCGTAACTCCTCAGCAGAAATCTTGTTCTCCAGCAGTGCCTTGCCACTGATCACGGCTGCCACGCCACAGTCGCGCAGTTCGTGCAGATCACGCGCCGACGACACACCGCCCGAAGCCTGCCACTGCACGCCGGGAAAACGGCTCACAGCATTGGCATACAGCACGCAATTGGGGCCGGTGAGGGCGCCATCGCGGGCGATGTCGGTGCACAGCACATGTGTGAATCCCGCATCGACGTAGCGCTCCAGCAGGGACCACAAGCTGACATCGGATGTCTTCTGCCAGCCATGCGTGGTCAGGTAAGGCGTGTTGCGATCATCGATGCGGACATCGAAGGCCAGCACCAGTTTGTCGGTGCCCACGGCCTTGCCCCAGTTGATAACTTCATCGGGATTAGATACGGCAACGCTGCCCACCACGGCGCGTTGTACGCCCAGTGACAGCAATGTCTGTACACGATCAAGTGTGCGCAGTCCGCCGCCAACTTGCAGTTGCGCAGTGCGCTTGGCGGCAAAGCTGGAGATCAGCTCGTAATTGCCCTGTGAACCGTCTTTGGCGCCATCAAGGTCAACCACGTGTACGCGCTCGGCGCCGAACCCAACGTAGCGATCCAGAATTTCCACAGGGTTGGTGCTGTACTGCGTCTCGGCAGCAAAGTCGCCCTGAAACAGCCGCACGCAGCGACCGTCCTTCAGATCAATGGCAGGAATCAATTGCATGTTACGAAATCTGTTCCTATGTAGGGGCGGCTCGTGAGCCGTCCCTCTTTGGTTGGTACGGTAGGGCGGTTCGCGAATCGCCCCTACAATGAATGGATCGTTGAGTGTTGCGGCTATTCAATACTTAAGAAATTCTTCAACAACAGCGCACCGGACTTGGCGGAACGCTCCGGATGACACTGCACGCCGAATACATTTTCACGTTGCACGACGGCGGAGAAGCGTTCGCCATACGTGGTGGTGGCCACGGTGTCGTCCGCCACGGGTGCGCAGTAGCTGTGCACGTAGTACACGTAGTCTTCTTCACTGAAGTCCTTGAGCAGCGGTGATGGGCCGGTGATTTCCAGATTGTTCCAGCCCATGTGTGGTACCGGCAGTCCATCGCGATTCGGGAAGCGACGCACTCGGCCGGGCAGGAGACCCAGGCAGTCCACATCGCCCTCTTCGGAGGAATCGAACAACAGCTGCATACCCACGCAGATACCGAGGAACGGCTGTTGCAGGTTGAGAATGGTATCGACCAGATCGGCGTGCTCCAGACGGCCCATGCAGTCGGCCGCAGCGCCTACGCCCGGCAGGATGACGTGCGTAGCGTTACGGATGACCAGCTTGTCCGTGGTGAGTTCGGACGGCACACCCAGGCGTTCAATGGCATAGCGCAGCGACGCAATATTGGCACCGCCGCTGTCGATGATCGCCAATCTCATCAGAGCACACCCTTGCTGGAGGGCAATTCTGTGCCTTCGATACGAAACGCCTGACGCAATGCACGGCCAACGCCTTTGAAGCACGCTTCAATCATATGGTGAGTATTCTCGCCGGTAACCTTGATGTTGATCGCTGCGCCGAGGGTGTCGGACAACGATCTGAAAAAGTGTGGGACGAGCTCGGTGGGCAACTGCCCTACCTGATCGCGGCCAAACTGGCCCTCCCAGACAAAATAGGCGCGACCCGACAGATCGATGGCCACCTGAGCCAGCGATTCGTCCATCGCCAGCAGGAAACCATAGCGGCCAATACCTTTCTTGTCACCCAGCGCGGCACGCAGCGCTTGACCCAGTGCCAGTGCGCAATCTTCAATCGTATGGTGTTCGTCGATATGCAGGTCGCCCTTGCAGGTCAGCTGCAGCGAAAATCCGCCGTGACGGGCAATCTGTTCCAGCATGTGATCGAAAAAGCCGAGGCCGGTTTCGATGTGCACCGGTGTCTCGCGATCCAGATTCACCAGTACCTTGATGTCGGTTTCCTTGGTCTTGCGGCTGATCTGAGCGGTGCGATCAGGCTTGGCCAAACGCCTGGCGATGTCATCCCAGGTTTCGCCGGGATTCCTGGCAGTCACCAGACGAATGCCATTTACACCCAGGTTTTTTGCCAGCTGCAAATCAGTCTCACGATCACCGATGACATGGCTGTTGGCCAGATCGATATCCTGCTTCATGTAGTCGGTGAGTAATGCTGTTTTCGGCTTGCGGCACTCGCAGTTGTCTTTGGGGAAGTGTGGGCAATAGAACTCGGCTGCGAATTTGATGCCTTGCGAGGCAAACAGCTCACGGATGAAGTTCTGCGTCACAGTAAAGTCTGGTTCCGGGAAACTCGCCGTACCCAGGCCATCCTGATTGCTGACAACAACCATCTCGTAACCTGCTGCCTGCAGTTTCAGCAGGGCAGGGATCACGCCGGGCATGAGCTTGACCTTGTCGATGCGGTCCACCTGCTCATCGGCCGGCTCTTCGACCAGCGTGCCGTCACGATCAATGAATAATACTTTCTTCATGCGGATACCTTGATGGCGGACTCGGCGGCACGAATGCCCTGCACGAGTCGGGCGTTCTGTTCGGGTGTGCCCACGGTGATGCGCAGACAGTTACCACACTGTGGTTGCTTGCGTTGATCGCGCACCACGAGGCCCACTGATCTGGCGGCATTGAATACTGCATCGGCATCCACGCACTCCACCAGAATAAAGTTGGCATCGCTCGGGAACACATGACGAATCAATTTGCACTGTCTGAGTTGTTCGCTGAGTTTACCGCGCTCGACAATCACGGTCTGAATCTGCTGCTGGATACGCGGGCGTTGTTCCGGCGCAGTGGCGGTCAATACCGATTCCACCGTGGAAGTCGGAATGGCGTAGGGCGGAATGACCCGCGCAATCACACCGATGATATCGGCATCGGCAATGGTGGTGCCGCAACGCGCGCCAGCCAATGCATAAGCTTTGGACAGCGTCCGCAGGATTACCAGATTAGGATGTTGCGCCAGCACGGTGGTAAAGCTGGGGCGACCGGTGAACTCGATATAGGCTTCATCGACCACCACCAGTGCACGGCCATTCAACTCTCTTGCCACTTTCAACATGGCCTCGACATCCAGCGCCGTACCGGGTGGATTGCCCGGCGAGCACAGGAACACCAGCTTCACATTGTCAGTACACGCGGCCAGAACTTTCTCAGTGTCCAGCGCAAAACCATTGGCGCTGCGAATCAGCGGTACCTCAATCACACCCGCGCCTTGCACTTCGGCAGCGACGCGATAGAAGCCAAAGGTAGGCGGGCAGATGACGACGCTGTCATTCCCGGCGCGACAGAAACTGCGAATCAGCAGATCGATGCCTTCATCGCTGCCACGACCCGCCAACACCTGCTTGATGTTTACGCCATACAGTTCAGCCAGCCGTGCATGCAGCACTTCGGCAGGCGATTCGGGATACACATTCAAACCCAATGCCGAGTTATCGCCCACCGCGCGCCAGGGGTTCTCGTTGGCGTGCATACGTTCATAGCGATGATCCCACGCGGCATACACATAGGGCTGCAGCGTGAGAATTTCCGGGCGTGCCAGTTTCAGGTTCGGATTCATAGGGTGCTCCCGTGGAGCATCTTTATGATCCCCTCTCCCGCAAGCGGGAGAGGGGCAAGGGGAGAGGGCCAGCTAAGGTAGCAAGACCCTCTCTCTATCTCTCTCCCGGTCCCGGGAGAGAGCACGCTTTTTTGTAGTGCCGCGCGGATCATTTTGTTGGCTGCTCCAACGTCGCCATGCGGATCTTCACCGCATTGGCGTGTGCATCCAGCCCTTCGAGATCGGCAATGGTCACGGCAGTCGGTCCCAGATCCTTTAGTCCGGCGCTGGTTAGTTCCTGCACCGTCATGCGCTTCATGAAGTCCGCCAGCGACAGGCCGCTATAGGCACGTGCAAAGCCATAAGTCGGCAACACGTGATTGGTGCCGCTGCAATAGTCGCCCATGGTTTCCGGTGTCCACGGACCCAGGAACACCGAACCTGCGTTACGAATCTGCGGCAACCAGCTGCGCGCGTTGCTCACCTGCACGATCAGGTGTTCAGGTGCGTAGGTGTTGCTCACGGCAAATGCCGTGTTCAAATCCTTCACCACAATCAGACGCGCATGTTCCAGCGCTTTGAGCAGCGTGCTTTCGCGCGACAGCAGGCTGGTCTGACGATCCAGTTCAGCCATCACCTTGTCGACCAATACAGCAGAGGTAGTGACCAGAATGGATTGAGCGTCCACGCTGTGCTCGGCTTGTGCCAGCAGATCGGCGGCGACAAATGCCGGATTGGCTTGCTCATCGGCGATTACCAGCACTTCCGATGGGCCGGCTGGAAGATCAAGCGCTGCGCCTTGCGGATCGTTGGCGACCAGCAGCTTGGCCGCTGTCACCCAGCGATTGCCCGGTCCGAAGATCTTGTCGGTCTTGGGTACTGAGTCCGTGCCGAATGCCATCGCTGCCACAGCCTGTGCGCCACCAATCTTGAATACCGTGTCGATGCCGCACAGTTTGGCCGTGACCAGTATCGCCGGATCAGCCGAGCCATCGCGACGTGGTGGTGTGCACAGAACACGCGTCGGGCAATTGGCAATACTCGCAGGTACCGCCAGCATGATGACTGTCGAGGGCAGGGGCGCAGTGCCGGCAGGTGCGTACAGGCCCACCGCATCAATGGCGCGATAGTGACGTTCGCACACCACACCGGGTGAGGTTTCCACGCGCAGCGGTTCACTAACCTGAGCTTCGTGAAAACGTCGCACATTGCTGATGGCGCGTTTGATAGCGGTGAGTTGTACTGCATTGAGCGATTGTTCAGCATCCGCAAACTCTTCATCGCTGACTTGAAGGCTCTGCAACTTGGCGCCATCAAAGCGTTCAGTAAGGGCAAGCAGCGCACGATCACCACCAGCACGCACTTCATCAATAATCGCCTGTGTCTTCTGCAGCAGCTCGCCGGCATTGTCTTGCGCAGGACGATGCAGCACGGCTGCCTGTTCGGCAGCGGTGAGCGTGGTCCAGTCAATACGGCGGGCTTTGATTCGGTTAGTCATGAGGAACAGGTGGTTCGGGTTTACCAATTGTAGGGGCTACGCATGCGTAGCCCTTCAGAAGGCGAGGCATGCCTCGCCCCTACAGAGCGATAGCAGCATCGATAAGTGGTGTTGGTGTGAACAGTCATCGTCGATAGCTTCAATTCAACATCTTCTCGACCGGCAACACCAGCATGGAGCTGGCGCCGGCCTTCTTCAGGTTTTCCAGGGTTTCCCAGAACACGTTTTCACGGCACACGGCGTGCACCACCACTTTGTCGGGATGACCTTCCAGCGGAATGATGGTGGGCGACTCGCTGCCGGGCAGCAGTTGCCGGATCTGGTCCAGCTTGGCGCGCGGCGCGTGCAGCATGATGTACTTGCTTTCCTTCACCTGCTGCACGCCATCGACACGCACCATCAGGCGATGTATCCAGTCCTGCTTTTCATCGCTTACCGCCAGCGGCGTGCGAATGATGGCGGCCTGACTCTCCAGAATGGTTTCCACTTCGGTGAGGTGATTGGCGGTGAGTGTCGCGCCGGTCGACACCAGGTCGCAGATCACATCGGCGCGACCGAGACGTGGAGCAATTTCCACTGCGCCACTCAGCGTGACTATTTCCGCCTTCACATCATTCTGTTTCAGGTAACGACCCAGAATGTTTGGATACGTGGTGGCGATGCGCTTGCCCTGCAGCGACTGCGCGTTCTTGTAGGTAAAGTCATCCGGCACGGCGATGGACAGGCGGCAACGGCCATGGTCCAGCACCATCAATTGTTCGAACAGAGGCTTGATGCCCTTGGCTTCAAACGCCAGACGCTTTTCTTCAATGACATTCAGGCCGACGATGCCGAGATCGGCCACGTCCTGCTGCACCAGATCCGGAATATCGTCATCGCGCACCAGCAGCACGTCCAGCGGCATGTTCTCGCCGTAACAAATCAACTGATCCTTGCCGCGGCTGTACTTCAGGCCGCAGCGCGCCAGCAGGTCCAGCGAGTTCTCGGTCAGACGACCGGACTTCTGAATGGCGACCTTCAAGCGAGTGTGTTTATCCATGAATGCAAATACTGCGTAAGTGAGAAGTGATAAGTAACGAGCGCCGCGAACCCGAAGAATCAGGCGTGATCGTGCTGCGCGTGATGACGGCCGGGCTTTTGTTGCTCCAGGCGTTCGCTGATGGTCCGGTAGCCGCCATCACCATTAAGCAGGCAGCGCGCTACACGGCCAATGGTGGTCAGGCTGACCCCGGTCTGCTTGTGAATCTCGCGATAGGGCAGGCCGGATTTTAACAAGCCCACCACCGCCCAGCGATCAGTCAGAGCCTGCAATTCCGCCGGCGTGCACAGGTCGCGAAAGAAAGCGCGGCATTCCTCAACGGACTGCAACGACAGAATGGCCCCAAAAAGAGCCCGCTCGGCAAGGACTTCCTGCCGGGCGCTGATGGCGCGGTGTTCTTTCATCTGGTCTGGCTAGGTCAGTAGACTGACTGTACTAATGTGCTAGTACATTAAAACAAGCGCACAGCCTAGGTCAAGCTAAAAAAGTGCGCCACTATCGGTGGGACCGTTTGGATTGGCGGAGGGGCGGGAGGGGCTAGCTCCGAAGCATTGAGTATTTACTCCCTGCTGATGCCCCTATCCGAAAGTCGACACTACATGAGCGTGGTGTCGACTCTAGAGTGATTGACGAAATTTACTGCTTAACCGTGCATGCCTGCAGGGCGACACTAAGAGGTGATGCGAACACATTGTCTTTTTCGATAGGGAACATGCAGCTGATCGATGGCATCGAACCAGTGTCATCAAACTGATTCTTGGTTACTCTATGAGAAGCGGTCGTGTATCCACTAACAACGACTCCCGAAGCGATGGGGCCATGATTCCCAGAAAAAGAATTATTCTGAACTAGAACAGTGGCGGAAGGGTCATTCGCCGCTCCAATATAGGCACCACCATAAGCTGTTCCTGCATTGCTAACGAATAGGTTGTTTCTAACTGTTAGTTCCGTGCCCCATGTATCCAGACCGCCAACTTCAGACATTTGCCAAGGGTTGCGGCCGTCATTATTTCGGAAAATATTGTTGGCGACAGTTGCCTTGCCCTCTCCTTGTAGTACAAGACCGATCGCCATGTGATCTGAAATCACATTTTCGCTTACCTCCGTTTCATTGCCTGCAGTAGGGCTCATATACACTGCCGCCACACTGCAATTCGGAACAGCGATATTTCTCTCGATTCTATTTTTCTGGAGAGTTACTTTTCCCTCTCCGGTACGGATTGCCATTCCGAGGCAGCCGCCATTGTCGGTAATGTTGTTTCCGATCATTTTTATGTTAGAACCATCCGCATAGATGGCGCCACCCTGGCCGGGTCCAATAATGCTGTTTTCGTCGAACGTTACGTGTCCATTCTTGAGCGAGAAGCCGGATATTGTCACTAGCCCAGCGCCAGTATTGGTTATTGTCAACGCACGTCCATGATAGCCAGCATCGATAATCGTGTGCTCAGGGCCTTCATCTGCAATAAGTGATACGGCTTTGCTATCTATTGCAACGTTTTCAAAATATGTACCCGATGCTACGCGCACTGTGTCGCCGTTGCTTGCTGCGTTAACGGCTGCTTGGATGGTCGGAAACTGCATGGGAACACGTCTGGTTGCAGCTTGTGTCGCAAGAGGCAGAATAGAGACAATGAAAGCGATAGTCAGTCCTGCGGTAAGATTCTTCATGAACATGGCTCCATATTAATTCCGTTATTGATTAGATCAGCTTGTATGCGGCGTTCTGAATCCATTTACAATACGACACCATCCTAACTCTTATGAAAAGTTGCGTCGGATAGTGTCCTTGGCGGATTGGAAACGCCGATGTTAAGTATAGCTACTGGCATTGAATCGCGCCCAACGAACTCAACTTAATGTACGCCAGTCTAGGAATCTATTAGTCAAGCCTTGATTCTTGGGCGGCTTAGATTGACATCGCGACTGGCTGTTCGTTTTGAGATCAACAATGTTATCCGGCTCGCCGATGACCGGCCAGATGTCTGGAACAAGATTTGGCCGTCTCGCTGCGTACTCGGCTCTGAGCATGGCTTGAAGCGACCGAACATGCGGCACAGATAACATCTGTGGCACAATGCCATATGAAGTGATGGACTTGGCGCTCACCGTCTTCCGTTCGCCGCGGATAACTAGAACCTATCTCAAATTCGCCTGAGTAGCATATTTATGCAGGCGAGCTGTACAAAGCCGAGGAAGTTTTGCGCGTAATACTCCCATCGACACAGGATTCTTCGCTGCCATTGCAACCAGGCGAAGAAGCGTTCGACCAGCCAGCGTCGCTGATAACGGCGCAAGCGCCGTCCATCCTGCGTGGCGTGTCTCACCCGATTGGTCTTGTGCGGCGCAATCATCTCGATGTCCTGTTCGCGCAACTGCTCATCCAGGGGGTCGGAGTCATAGGCCTTGTCGCCGATCAGATTCTCCGGCTTCGCTTCGATCATGTAAAAGTCGAAGCTCAGCTGCACCAGCGTAACTTCGTGATGGTTCGCGGCATGCGTGCTGACCGCCAAGGGCAAGCCATGGCGATCCACAATCGCCATGATTTTCACGCCTTTGCCCCGCTTGGTTTTGCCAATTTCCTCGCCGCCGCCTTTGGCACTGGCAAACGTGGCATCAATGAACGCTTCGCGTTCATCGATCATCCCCTGCTCGCGCAGGTCATTGGCCAGATCCGTCAGCACCGCGCGCAATACTTCATCCCGACACCATTGCTGGAAACGCCGATGCACCGTCTTGTAGTTGGGATAGCACTGGGGCAGCAGATGCCATTGCGCGCCGGTGTTCAGAATCCACAACACGCCTTCCAGAACTTTGCGTGCAGGCACTGGCTTGCGCCCCGGGCGACTTTCTTCAAGGCTCTCCTCGGGAAAGTGCTGCCGTATCCTTGCCCAATGTGCATCGCTTAATTTCAGCATATGCGCGATTCTACATCTTTATGCACGGCAGTTAATTTTGAGATAGGTTCTAGCAAGTCATTCATGGAGACCGTTTTTTTGATGTGATAGATACTTTGAAGTTTCGGTAAGCGCTTGGGGCCACGGCACTCTGAAGGAAAGATATAGAATCGATCCGACTTCCGACCCGCTACCCGGTATATTGTCGACCCGACACATCAGTCACCGCCCGTCGCAACCACGCCAATGAATTCCATTCTCCTTGCGACCATCAACGCTCAATACATCCACGCTTCGCTGGGGTTGCGTTATTTGCTGGCGAACCTGGGTGAGCTGCGTCCAGAGGCAAAGCTGGTTGAGTTCAAGCTGGAGCAGCGGCCCATCGATATTGTGGAGTCGTTGCTGGCCCACGATCCGAAGATCATTGGGCTGGGTGTGTACATATGGAATGTGGTGCAGACCACCGAAGTCGTGTCGATGCTGAAGGCGGTGCGGGCGAATGTTCTGATCGTGCTTGGCGGACCCGAGGTGAGTTACGAATGCGAGGAGCAGCGCATCGTAGAGTTGGCCGACTACGTGGTGACGGGGCAAGCCGATCTGGCGTTTGCGCAGCTGTGTCGTGAACTGCTGGCTGGCGAGCGGCCGGCCGACAAGATCATTCGCGCCCCTGTACCGAAGATGGATGAACTGGTGATGCCGTATCGCGAATACACGGATATCGATATCGCCAACCGCCTTATCTATGTGGAAGCCTCGCGCGGTTGCCCGTTCAAATGCGAGTTTTGTTTGTCATCGCTGGACAAGACCGCATGGCCATTCCAGTTGGACACCTTTCTGGGCGAGCTGCACACGCTGTACGAGCGCGGCGTACGGCATTTCAAATTTGTGGATCGCACCTTCAACCTCAACATCAAGGCGAGCAAGCGTATTCTGGATTTCTTTCTGGAGCGCATGACGCCGGGTTTGTTCATCCATTTTGAATTGATCCCGGATCACCTGCCCGACGCGCTCAAGGAATCGATAGCCAAATTTCCGGAAGGTTCATTGCAGTTTGAGATCGGCATTCAAAGCCTGAACCCCGAGGTTCAGAAAAACATCTCGCGCAAACAGGACGACGCGCAAACGGCCGAGAACCTGCGCTGGTTGCGTGAACATACTCACGCACATCTGCATGCCGACCTCATCATCGGACTGCCGGGCGAGACGGTGGCCAGCTTTGGCAACGGCTTCGACAGGCTGGTGCAGTTGAATCCGCACGAGATTCAGGTTGGCATTCTCAAGCGGCTGCGCGGCACGCCCATCGCGCGGCACACCGATGCCTTCGACATGCGTTACAACCCGCAACCGCCGTACAACATCCTGTCCAACCTCCATATCGACTTCGCCACCATGCAGCGCCTGAATCGCTTTGCGCGCTACTGGGACATGATCGGGAATTCGGGGCGGTTCGTGCGCACCCGGCCGGTATTGCTGGGCGATGCGCCGTTTGAGCGCTTTCTGGCGTTCAGCGACTGGCTGTTTTCGACCACGGGCCAGACTCACCAGTTGGCGCTGGATCGCCTGTACAGCCTGGTGTTTGACGGGCTGACCACGCTGTTTGCCGTCGATGTCGAGACCGCTCGCGACCTCCTGAGCCGGGACCATGTGGAGTCGGGCGCACGGGGCGTGCCCAAGTTCATGGCTGAATCGACCCGGCTGGCCGCGAATACCCCGAACGCACCGGGCCACCGGAACATGGCCAAGCGGCAGGCGCGGCACCGGCGTGAGGGGGACGTCCTGCCAGCATTGAGCGGGACAGGGGAGTAGGGCCCGGCTATTTTAGAAAAACTCCCTGTAGTTCGGGTTTTGACCCGACTCTTGTATGTCGGATGTCGGGTTGAAACCCGACCTGCACCAGACCGTTAGGCCGTCTCCTCCCCGAAGCCCTCTTGCTGGGTAGGCAATTGACCCGCACACCCGGTCTACCCCCTTGACCGGCATACATTTTTCGCTTTGTGCTTTACAGTATTTTTGAGTAGACTGCGCGCCCCTTGTCCGGCCCGCTTGCAGCTTCTGGCGCATTGCGGGCATTTCGGTTTGCAGAAGTTTTAGTTTTTGAGCGATTTTTGAGGCAAAACAACTCATGGTTACGATTCGGCTGACCCGTCGCGGCGCCAAAAAGCTGCCCTTCTACCACATCGTTGTCACTGACAGCCGTCAGCGTCAGGGAGGCACGACCCTGGAGCAGGTCGGCTTCTTCGATCCGGTAGCGAAGGGCAAGAGCGTCAAGCTCAACCTCGATCTGGCCCGTATTGAACACTGGCAGAGCAAAGGTGCACAGGTGTCTGATCGCGTGCAGGCGCTGGTCAAGGACTTCCGCAAGCAGGCCGTTGCGGCCTGAGTTCGCCTGTAGCCGGGCAGGAGGCGGGAATGAATAAGCCGCTTCCGACTCCGGCTGACCGGTCTCTTGAATCGCAGCAGGGTGAGAGTCCCGCCACCGGCAATGAACGCCGGGTTGTGCTGGGCAGAATCAGGGCTGCGGTTGGGTTGGCGGGATGGGTGAAAGTCGAGAGCTTTACCGATCCTGCCGACAATCTCCTGAAGTATCGGACCTGGCAGTTGCGCACTCCAACTGGATGGCGCCCAGTGCGGCTCAATAGCAGCCGCTGGTCGGGTCGGGAATTGCAGGTGCAGTTTGTGGACGTTGCCGAGCGCAATGCTGCGGATCTGCTCCGCAACACGGATGTGGCGGTGTTCCGGCATGAAATGCCGGCGCCAAAGCCCGGTGAGTACTACCGGGAAGATTTGCTGGGTCTGACCGCGTTCACGCCCAAGGGTGAGACACTGGGACGGTTGGATCATTACCTGGACAGTGCGGCGCATCCTTACATGGTGCTGCTGGACCGGAATGACCAGGGAAATGTCGAGAATCTGGTGCCGTTGACCAAGGGTCGAGTACAGAGCGTCGATTTTGAACAGGGCACGATGGTTGTGGACTGGACGCTGGATTGGGCCGAGTAGTTTGAAATGATTTACGGTCTTGTTGTGTAGGGGCGGCTCGAGAGCCGTGCTCTGACGTAACAAGAAGGGCGATTCGCGAATCGCCCCTACCATATGAATGAGCGATGGGTTGAGCCAGATTTGAGTGAAGCAGGGTCGATGCAGATTGCCGTCATCACACTGTTTCCGGAGTTCATCGCCAGCGCCATGCAGGTAGGCGTGGTGGGACGGGCGCAGAAGCGCGGGCAGGTGGAGGTGCAGGCTATGACGCCGCGCGACTTTGCCAGCGATGCGCGCAAGACGGTGGATGATCGGCCGTTTGGTGGTGGTCCGGGCATGGTGCTGAAGGTAGAGCCGACACGCTCTGCACTGCGCGCCGCCAGGGACAAGCTGCCAGCAGGAAGTCGCTGTATTTATATGGGTGCAGATGGCGCGCCGCTGACACAGGCAAAGGTGACCGAACTGGCCGCGCTGCCCGGGTTGATGTTGCTGGCAGGGCGTTACGAGGGTGTGGATGAGCGGTTGCTCGCCACCGAAGTGGATGAAACCATTTCGATCGGTGACTACGTGCTCTCCGGTGGCGAGTTGCCGGCGCTGGTAGTGATCGATGCCGTGGTGCGAACGTTACCCGGTGTATTGGGTGATGAGGAGTCGGCACAGCAGGACTCATTCATGACTGGCTTGCTCGACTGGCCGCATTACACGCGACCTGAAGAGCTGGAAGGAATGCAGGTTCCCGCGGTACTGATTGGCGGGAACCACGAAGCGATTCGTCGCTGGCGCCTGAAACAGGCACTGGGACGAACCTGGTTGCGACGGCCGGAGTTGCTGGCGGCCAAGGTACTGACGGCTGAAGAGCAGTCACTACTGGCGGAATTCAAGGCAGAGCAGGGCTAACCTGCTGCATAGGTTTACGATTTGTAAGTTTGAGTCAGGTAGAAACACATGAACATTATCAAGGCACTGGAACAAGAGCAGATCACCCGTCAGATCCCGGACTTCAGTCCCGGCGACACCGTGATCGTTGAAGTGAAGGTGAAGGAAGGCGATCGTGAGCGCGTGCAGGCTTACGAAGGCGTGGTCATTGCCAAGAGCAACCGCGGCCTGAATTCTTCATTCACGGTACGCAAGATTTCGCACGGCGAAGGCGTGGAGCGCGTGTTCCAGAGCTACAGCCCGGCCCTCGGTGAGATCACCGTGAAGCGTCGCGGTAACGTACGTCGCGCCAAGCTGTACTTCCTGCGCGATCGCACGGGCAAGTCGGCCCGCATCGAAGAAAAGATTCAGTAAACCTCCCGTTTACGGATTCGGTTCTGAAAACGAGCCGCCGAGCTCACAGCTTGACGGCTCGTTTCTATTTGTGCCGTACAGGGACGTACAAATGCGACGATTCTGAATCCCCGACGGGGGACCGCGGGCGCAGGAAGCGCAAGAGCGGCTGCCGTACAGGGACGTATCCCTCGGGATTCCCTTCAGTCACAAATGTGGCGAATGCTGGCTGCGAAGAAGCAGCTAGCCATGATAGAAAGCAATATCGCGTCGAGCGATTTTCCTGACAGGACACGGGCATGCGTTACATCTTCAAATTTTTCCGCTATTGCTGGCACGCTCTGGATGGGCTGCGCAAGGTGTTGCACCTGTTCCTGCTGCTGGTGCTCTTTGGCCTGTTTGCGGTAGCCGTCTCACCGAAGATTCCACTGGTGCCGGAAACGGCAGCCTTGCTGATCGAACCGCAGGGCGAACTGGTTGAGCAGAACAGCGGTGGTCCGCTGGATCGCGCCATTGCTGAAGCTTCAGGCCAGCAGGAGTTCGAAGTGCGTCTGCGCGATATGGTGGATGCCATTCATCGCGCCAAGGATGATGCCCGCATCAAGGTGATCGTATTGAACCTGGACGGACTGACGAGCGGTGGCATTGCCAAGCTGGAGGAAGTGGCAGCGGCGCTGCGTGACTTCCGCACCGGTGGCAAGCAGGTGATCGCCATGGGCACGTCGTTTGATCAGCAACAATACTATCTCGCTGCGCATGCCGATCAGATTTATCTCGATCCGCATGGCATGGTGCTGATTGAAGGCTTTGCGTACTACGGCCAGTACTTCAAGGAGGCCATCGACAAGCTGGGCGTGAGCGTCAATGTCTTCAAGGCAGGCAAGTACAAGTCGGCGGTCGAGCCCTTCATCCGGCAGGACATGTCTGCAGAAGCACGCGAGGCGAATCAGCAATGGCTGAGTTCGTTGTGGAGCACCTATCAGCAAGCAGTGACCTCGGCGCGTGGCCTTGAGGCAAATGCACTGACCGACTATGCAGAACAATTGCTGCCGGCACTGAAAGCAGCCAAAGGTGACTTTGCGCAACTGGCCTTGGACCGGCATCTGGTGACCGAACTGAAAACCCGTGAGCAAGTGGTTGAACAGTTGCGCCAGCAGGTGGGCGAAGACGAAGACGATCATTCGTATCGTCGCGTGTACTTCGAGGACTACCTTGCGGCAGAGCATGCCGAACATCCGCTGGAAAATCGCGGCAAGGACAAGGTGGGCATTGTCGTAGCGGCCGGTGAGATCGTCGATGGCGAGCGCACTGCAGGCACGGTGGGCGGTGACTCCATGGCCGAGCTTTTGCGTCAGGCGCGTTATGACGATGAGGTGAAAGCCGTGGTGCTGCGCATCGACAGCCCCGGCGGCAGCGTCATGGCTTCGGAGGTCATCCGTCGCGAAATCGACGCACTCAAGGAGGCGGGCAAGCCGGTGGTGGCATCAATGAGCAGTACTGCTGCATCGGGTGGTTACTACATTGCCATGGATGCCGATGAAATCTGGGCCAATCCGGCCACCATCACCGGCTCGATCGGCGTGTTCGGCATCGTGCCGACTTTTGAAAAAACCCTGGGCAAACTGGGTGTCAATACCGATGGCCTGGGCACCACTTCCATTGCGGGTGCGATGCGCGGCGATCGCGCCATGAGCGACACCGCCAAACAGGTATACCAGCTGTCTGTTGAGCACGAGTATGCGAAGTTTGTCGACAGCGTGGCGCAGGCGCGCAATCAACCCTTCGAAGCCATCGATACCATTGCCCAGGGTCGGGTGTGGGCGGCCAACGATGCCAAGGAACGGGGGCTGGTGGATCAACTCGGCTTGCTCGATGATGCAGTGAAGGCTGCGGCAGAACGGGCACAGCTGGGTGATGACTACCGCCAGGAGTATCTGGATGTCGATCTGTCCTGGCGTCAGGTACTGGCGCAGCAGATGGGCGCACTGTCCGCCAGGGTGATCCGCGCGCTGGCCTCTGATATGGAAGTTCTTACTGACCTGCGCCAGCAGTTATCGCCGCTGGAGCGCGAAGCGAAACGTTTGCAGCGCTTTGCAATGAGTCGCAACCTCTACTACTACTGTGCCTGCTCAGTTCAATAGCCGAAGAGTGCGGACTTGAAGCGACACGACTCGAACGTGCTGGCATTACAGGACTCATTATCACAACTGCGCGTGGACAAGTGGTTGTGGCATGCACGCTTCTTCAAGAGCCGTTCTCAAGCCACGGACGCAGCGAACGGTGGTCACGTGCACGTGAATGGCGAACGCGTGAAGGCTTCGCACGACGTCAAGCTTGGCGATCATCTGGAAATTACACGTGATGATTTGAAGTTTGGCGTCATCGTACGTGGTATCCCGCTGCGCCGGGGCCCGGCCAGCGAAGCCCGTTTGAGTTACGAAGAAACCGAGGCCAGCACCCAGCTGCGCGAGAAGCGACGCGAACAGCAACGCTACGCAGCGCCGGCGCCTGCCCGCAGGCCTGACAAGCATGACCGCCGGGCACTACGTGGCTTGAAAGGTTATTGATCTGCGCCTGCATGAACCAGCAAAGTATCGGAAATCCATGAACAGCAGTCCGTCCGCGCAGCGTCAATTCAAGTATTACGATCTGATCCTGGGCGCCTACGTCTGCGTGTTGTTATGCGCCAATCTGATTGGCCCCGCCAAGGTATCGACGCTGACACTACCAATCATTGGTGACGTCACTTTCATGGCCGGCGTGCTGTTCTTTCCCATTTCGTACCTGTTCGGCGATGTGCTGACCGAAGTGTACGGTTACGCGCGTGATCGCCGCGTGGTGTGGGCCGGATTTGCAGCCCTGGTATTTGCGGCCTTCATGGCGGCAGTCATCGTTGCATTGCCGCCAGCTGCGGCGTGGCGAGACCAGCAACCGGCGGTGGAGGCTATCTTCGGCAGCACACCGCGCATCATTGCCGGTTCGATAATTGCCTTCTGGTCCGGCTCCTTTGTGAACAGTTACGTGCTGGCCAAGATGAAGCTGTGGACGCAGGGCAAGTGGCTATGGACGCGCACCATTGGTTCAACGCTGTGCGGGGAACTGGTGGACTCGGCGCTGTTTTACTTCATTGCCTTCTATGGCGTCTGGACGATTGATCAGCTGCTGTTGGTCACGACTACACAGTACGTGCTCAAGACCAGCTGGGAGGTGGTCATGACACCTGTCACTTACAAACTGGTGGGCGCACTGAAGCGCAGAGAACACGAGGACTATTACGACCGCGACACCGACTTCACGCCCTTTACGTTGAAGACCTGAGTTGCTGGAGTCAGGGCGTGAAGATGCTGAAGCACACAGCCGTCAGCAGGGGATTGCGTCGGCACAATGTAACACCAGGTAGGGTCCATGCTATTGGTGATACAAAGCATGTGTACTCCAGCCCGTACTCATTCTGAAATTCAGGGATTCCCATGGCGGCAACAACGGTAATCAAATTCATATGTTTCACAAGTGTGCTGGTCATTTCTGCCAGCGCATGGGCGGACTGGACTGGCAAAGGCGAAGCCGGCGTGGCCTTTGCAAACACCAATGCCAGTACCACCACCAACACCATGAACGCCAAGTTTGAGCTGGCAAATCATCTTGAACATTGGAAACACGCCTTTGGCGCCTCAGGAGTTTATGCATCCAACAAGGATGAAAATGATCTGAAGGAAACCACTGCGAATCGCTGGGAGGCGCATCAACAGTCTGATTTTGAATTCAGCAAGCGCGGCTTCTGGTTTGAGAGCCTGCATCATGAAGTGGACGAAGTCGGCAGCTTTGAGTATCAGTCGTCGGCAACGACCGGTCTGGGCTACAAGTTTGCCGACACTGAGACGACCAGGCTCTCGGTGCAGCTCGGTGCCGGTTACAAGCTGTTCAAGCCCAGAGTCCAGGCACCGGACGTGGCGCAATCCGATCAGGACGTGATTGGTTCCGGCGTATTCGACTACCAGCATAAACTGACTGCCAACACTACACTGACCGACAAGCTGACGGTGGAGGCCGGCGCAAGCAACACCTCGGCGCAGAATGATCTGGCATTGCAGGTGAAAATGACCGATGTGCTGGCTCTGGCGCTGGGATATCAGCTGCGCTACAACAGCGAGCCAGGCATGCGTACTGCCACCGCTGCGTTTGAAAAATACGACCGGTTGACGACCGCCAATCTGGTGTACGAATTCAAGTAATCTGGTCCGCTTGCAGCGAAACGCTTACTGTTCAAGCGGAACGTTGCGGGCAATCAAACTCGACATTGATGCCGGTGCCGGGCTGCAGATCCTGCCAGTTCTCCAGATCAAACTCTGCGGTTACGATGGCGCCGGTGGGCATGCCATCAACGCGACGATCCTGCGACAGTTGATCGGCAAACTCGGCGATACCGGGATTGTGTGCCACCACCAGCAGATGTCTGGCTGATCCACCCAGTTCACGAATGACAGTCAGCATCTGCCTGGGTGCAGCCAGATACAGATCATCCACCAGCTGCAGTTGCGCCTTGTGGAAACAGCTACTGAATGCTTCGGCGGTCTGTCGCGCGCGAACAGCGGGGCTGGTGAGAATCAGCACCGGATGCGGACGCAATGCCTTCAGGCGTTTCGCCATTTCTCCGGCATCGCGCTCGCCACGCCTCGTCAATGGCCGGTCCCAATCCTCCTGATCTGCATGAGGATGGTCTGCCTTGGCGTGACGCAGCAGGGTCAGGCGTTTCATTCCGGTATATCCACTTCAATGTTCTGGCCATTGACGCGCACGGGAAAGGTTTGAATGGGTTCGTACGCCGGTGGCGCCGTGACAGCGCCATTACGTACGCAAAACGTGGCGCCGTGACGTGGACAGACAATGTTGTCACCGGCGAGATAACCTCCCGCCAGACTGCTGTCATCATGAGTGCAGCGATCTTCGACAGCGAACAGTTCGCCATCGACATTGCACACCAGTACGAATTGCGCTCCAGCATCCACTTGAATGTAATCACCAGGCGCAACCTGAGTCGCACCGGCTACGGGTAACCACGCCATTTTCTTTTCCTCACAGAACCTCTGAAAAACCGTCGCGAGCGAGGGCAGGTTGCACGCGATCGGAGCACAGGAACCGGAGTGTATACGGAAATACATGAGGATTCCGAGCACCGTACGCGTGCAAGATGCCGAGCGCAGCAGGTTTTGCTGAGGTTCTTAAAGCATACCGGTTTGCAGGCGTGCAACTTCCGACATCATGGACTGGTTCCATGGCGGATCGAAGGTGAGTTCGACTTCAGCACGCTTGATGGTGGGAATCATTTCAACTTTTTCACGGACATCGGCCACCAGTACCTCACCCATGCCGCAGCCCGGCGCAGTCAGGGTCATGGCGATCCTGGCGATGCGTTCGCCGTCGTCATCGGTGACAACCTGGCAGTCGTATATCAGGCCAAGCTCAACGATGTTGATCGGAATCTCGGGATCGAAACACAGACGCATCTGGTCCCAGACCAGTTTCTTGATGTCGTCATCGGTGGCATCGGAAGGCACTTCGATGTCGAGTTGCGCTTCGCGACCGATAGCGTCTGCGTTTTTACCGGCGATGCGGAACAGGTTGCCTTCGACATATACGGTGAAACTGCCGCCCAGCGCCTGGGTAATGAAACCGGTCTTGCCGGCGCGCAAGGTTACCGCGACGCCAGCCGGGACAATGATGGCCTCGACATCGCGCTGAATGGTTACCGGTTCGTGTTCATGCCCAAGCATGCTGGTTCTCTGTCACTCGGTGGAAATGGGTTGGGATTCGTGTTGCAAGGCGGCTTGCAGCGTGTGCCAGCACAGGCTGGCGCACTTCACTCGCGCCGGAAATTCGCGCACGCCGGACAAGGCGCCCAGTTTGCCCAGCGACATCGGGTCTATGTCCGAGTCATGCTGAGTCAGCAGTTCGTGCACTCTCGCATGCAACGCTTCGAAATCGGCCAGTGACTTGCCTCGCACCGCTTCGGTCATCAGCGATGCCGAAGCTACCGAGATGGCACAGCCGCTGCCTTCAAACTTCACATCGTCGATCTTGTCGCCGGCCAGCTTTACCGTAATGGTCAGTTGGTCGCCGCACAATGGATTGTGGCCATCCGCATGCGCATCCGCCGGATCAAGGCGACCGAAATTGCGTGGATGCCTGTTGTGGTCCACAATGACGTCGCGATAAAGGTCTTTCAGATCCATGTGATCGATAACCTCAGCCCATCACTTCACGGGCGCGCGCCAGCGCTGCGACCAGTGCATTAACTTCATCGAAGGTGTTGTAAAACGCGAACGACGCGCGTGCCGTGGCGGGGACGCCGTAGAAGCTCATCACCGGCATGGCGCAGTGATGGCCGGTGCGGATCGCCACGCCCTCAGTGTCGAGAATGGTGCCCAGGTCATGCGGGTGAATGCCTTCCATGGTGAATGACACCACGGCGGCCTTGTGGGGTGCGGTGCCGATGATGCGCAAGCCCGGTACTTGCGCCAGTAGCTGAGTGGCATAGCCCAGCAGTCGCTGTTCGTAGGCTGCGATATTGTCCATGCCCAGTTGCGAGAGATAACGCAGGGCTGCACCCAGGCCAATGGCGCCGGCGATATGCGGCGTGCCGGCTTCAAACTTCCACGGTAGCTGGTTGTAGGTGGTCTTCTCGAAACTCACCGTGAGGATCATGTCGCCGCCACCTTGCCAGGGCGGCATGGCCTGCAGCAGAGCCTCCCGGCCATACAGCACACCCATGCCAGTGGGCCCGCAAAGCTTGTGTGCAGAGAAGCAGTAGAAGTCGCAATCCAGCCTTCTGACGTCGACCACGCTGTGCGGAATGGCCTGTGCGCCGTCCAGCAATACGGGCACGCCATGCTTCCTGGCGACGGCAATGAACTTCTCCACCGGAATCACCGTACCCAGCGCATTTGATACATGCGCCAATGCCAGCAGTTTGGTGCGTGGCCCGATCAACTGTTCAAACGCAGTGAAATCCACTTCACCTTGCTGGCTGATCGGAATGACCTTGAGTACGGCGCCGGTGTGCTGACAGACAAGCTGCCAAGGCACGATGTTGGCGTGATGTTCCAGCGCGGAGATCAGGATTTCATCGCCGGGCTTGAGCATCGGCCGCAGGAAACTTTCTGCAACCAGGTTGATCGCCTCGGTGGTGCCGCGGGTAAAGATGATTTCCTTGCTGGAGCGCGCATTGATGAAGCGACGTACTTCTTCGCGCGCACCTTCAAACTGATCGGTGGCGCGCTGGCTCAGGGCGTGTACACCCCGGTGCACATTGGCGTGATCCTTCAGATAGTACTGACTGATGGCATCAATAACCGACTGCGGGTGCTGGCTGGACGCGGCGTTATCCAGGTACACCAGTGGGTGGCCATTGACCTGCTGGTGCAGAATCGGGAAGTCACGGCGAATGCTGGCGACGCTGCGGTCGCCGACCTTTTCAATCAGCGGCTGGGTTTGTGCATTCATGGCGTAACTTCCAGCTCGGCGCCAAACCGTGCATGGCCGGCAGCGGTCAGCTGCTCGCGCAGCTCGGCTATCGGCAATTGCCCGATGATATGGTCGGCAAAGGC
Organism: uncultured Pseudomonadota bacterium; assembly: GCA_963748005.1. Lineage (GTDB taxonomy): Bacteria > Pseudomonadota > Gammaproteobacteria > Steroidobacterales > Steroidobacteraceae > CAILZL01. The sequence continues at coordinate 826,148 of CAVVHH010000003.1, read as the reverse complement.
ATGGGTGATCAGGGCGCGTGCCTGTGCTTCGCTGAGTCCCCGCGAACGCAGGTAGAACAAAGCATTAGCATCCAGCTGGCCGACGGTGGCGCCGTGCGCGCACTTCACATCGTCGTTGTAAATTTCCAGTTCCGGCTTGGTGTCAATCTCGGCAGTGCTGGCCAGCAACAGATTGCGGCTGCTTTGCCTGGCATCGGTCTTGATGGCTTTTTCACGCACCAGCACCTTGCCGTTGAAAACCACGCGACCGCGTTGATCGGCAATGCCGCGGTAGTCTTCATTGCTGTTGGTGTGGGGCACGCAATGCTCCACGCGCGTATGCGTGTCGTGATGCTGGTTGCCGGTGGCGAATTGCAGGCCATTCAGGTTGACGCTGGCATTGCTACCTTTCAGATATACATTGATGTCCATGCGCGCCAGTGCGGCGCCGAAGTTGATGTAATGACTGGTCAGGGTGGCGTGCGTCGCAAGTTCTGCGTGTAGCAGCCCGATATGAAAGCTTTGGGTGTTTTCGTTCTGGATGCGGCAATGCTCCAGTTGCGCACCTTCGGCCAGCTGTACGGTAGTCACCACATTGTTGAAGTGCGCGGTGCTACCGCTGCCCAGGTACTGTTCAACTACCACCAGACGGCTGTGACGACCACTACGGATCACGATACGCGGGTGTGCCATCAGGCTGGTGTTGTTCGCGCTCCAGATGAAGTTCAGGAACAACGGCTTGTCAATACGGCAGTTGTCCGCCAGCTCGATCAGCACGCCGTCCTGCGTCAGCGCAGTATTCAACGCGACGAAATGACAAGTCGCGTTGGCATGGATGTCGAGTGCTTCGCTCAGTTTGGCTATTTCCTTGGTCCGCAGCTGCTTGAGTGATGTGATGTGCAGGCCATCGCTGTGTACAGCCGATGACAGGTCGGCGCGGTAATGACCGTCTATGAACACCATCGTGTGTTCATTTGCAGGGGCGACTCGCGAGTCGCCCTGTTTGAATTCGACGCCAATGCGAGAGGGCGACTCGCGAGTCGCCCCTACGGGAAAGGCAGGTTCGGCATCGCCATCTGCAAAGACGAACTCGCGGGCTTCCAGCTGACGCAGGTTGGTGTACTTCCAGTGTTCATCTCGCGTGGTGGGAAAACCGCGTTGCAGGAATTTCTCGAAGGCCTGCTGACGCACGGGCAGGGCAGGGCCGCCTTGCGCAAAGGCGGTCTGAAGTCGCGCAACAGACGGGGTCACGGCAGGGATGGCAGCAATCGCGTTCATGCGCCTGCTGCCTGCTTCTGATATTCGGATTGTGCCAACCAGTCGTAGCCGCGCTTTTCCAGTTCCAGCGCCAGCGACTTGTCACCGGATTTGACGATGCGACCGCCGGCCAGCACGTGTACGTAATCGGGCGTGATGTAGTCGAGCAGGCGTTGATAGTGCGTGACCATGACAATGGCGCGCTCGGGACCGCGCAGGCTGTTGACGCCATTTGCGACGATGCGCAGGGCATCGATGTCCAGGCCCGAATCGGTTTCGTCGAGCAAGGCGAGCTGCGGTTCCAGTACTGCCATCTGCAGAATTTCGTTGCGCTTCTTTTCGCCGCCGGAGAAGCCTTCGTTGACGCCGCGGTTGAGGAAGCTTTCATCCATTTGCATGAGCTTCATCTTGTCCTTGACCAGGGTCAGGAATTCGAAGGCATCGAGTTCTGGCAGGCCACGGTGTTTGCGAATGGCATTCAGTCCGGCCTTGAGCAGGTAGACATTGTTCACGCCAGGGATTTCTACCGGATACTGCAAGGCAAGGAATACGCCTTCACGGGCGCGCTCTTCGGGTTCCAGTTCCAGCAGGTTCTTGCCGTTGAAGGTAATGCTGCCACTGGTGACTTCATAACCGTCACGGCCAGCCAATACTTGCGACAGCGTGCTCTTGCCCGAACCGTTCGGGCCCATCACGGCATGGACTTCACCGGCTTTAACTTCCAGCGAAATGCCTTTGAGAATCTGTTTGTCGCCTACATTTACATGCAGGTCTTTGATGCTTAACACTACCAATCACTCCACTCATTTCCGGGCGCGATGAATCGCGCCCCTACATAAATAATGCGAGGTGTTGTGCTATTGGGTTTATGAAACCGTCGTGCGGAGGGACCCGCGCGTCGAGCCTACATGGATGTATTTACGGCGTGTTTCAGAAACCCAATAGCACAACACCTCAACAACAACTTATCCAACTGCGCCTTCCAGGCTCACCGACAGCAAGTTCTGCGCTTCCACCGCGAACTCCATCGGCAGCTCCTTGAACACGGCCTTGCAGAAACCATTGACGATCATGCTCACCGCATCTTCCTGCGAGATGCCGCGACTGCGACAGTAGAACAACTGGTCGTCGCTGATCTTGGAAGTGCTGGCTTCGTGCTCAACGGCTGCGGTGGCGTTCTTCACTTCCACATAGGGGAAGGTGTGTGCGCCGCACTTGTCACCCATCAGCAGCGAATCGCACTGTGTGTAATTGCGTGCGCCTTCGGCGCTGGGCAGGATTTTCACCAGGCCGCGATAGGCGTTCTGACCGTGGCCGGCGGAGATGCCCTTGGAGACGATGGTGCTCCGGGTGTTGCGACCGACGTGAATCATCTTGGTGCCGGTGTCGGCCTGCTGATAATTGTTGGTCAGCGCGACTGAATAGAACTCGCCCACCGAGTTGTCGCCGGTCAGCACGCAGCTGGGATACTTCCAGGTGATGGCCGAGCCGGTTTCAACCTGCGTCCAGCTGATTTTCGAATTCGCGCCGCGGCACTGACCGCGTTTGGTGACGAAGTTGTAAATACCGCCCACGCCGTTCTCGTCGCCGGGATACCAGTTCTGTACGGTGGAGTACTTGATGTTGGCGTCCTTGAGCGCAACCAGCTCCACCACGGCCGCATGCAGCTGGTTTTCGTCGCGCATGGGCGCTGTACAACCTTCCAGATAACTCACGGTCGCGCCTTCCTCGGCAATGATCAGCGTACGTTCGAACTGACCGGTCTTGGCAGCATTGATGCGGAAGTAGGTGGACAGTTCCATCGGGCAACGCACGCCCTTGGGTACGTACACGAATGAGCCGTCGGTGAACACCGCCGAGTTCAATGCGGCGAAGTAGTTGTCACCCTGCGGCACCACGCTACCCAGATATTGCTCGATCAATTCCGGGTGATTTTGTACCGCATCCGAGAACGAGCAGAAAATCACGCCAGCCTTGTGCAGGCGATCCTTGAAGGTGGTGGCAACGGAAACGCTGTCGAACACTGCATCCACTGCAACACCGGCAAGGCGCGCACGTTCATGCAGCGGAATGCCCAGCTTGTCATAGGTTTCCAGCAGCTTGGGATCGACTTCGTCGAGGCTCTTGGGCGCATCCGCTCGTGCCTTGGGTGCGGAGTAATAAGAGATGGCCTGGTAGTCGATGGGCGCAATCTTCAAGTGCGCCCAGTCGGGCGTCGGCATGGTCAGCCAATGACGATAGGCCTTCAGGCGCCATTGCAGCAGGAACTCGGGTTCCTTCTTGATGGCCGAGATGGCGCGGATCACGTCTTCATTCAGACCGGGCGGTACGGTGTCTGACTCGATATCGGTCACGAAACCGTGGCGATACTTCTGTGCAACCAGTGCGTCGAGATCTTGAGGTTTGGTAGACATGATGATTCAGCGGGGCCGGGGCATACGCGTCAGGGGAGCTTCCCTGGTGCGTGCGGGATTCAGATCAAGAGATTCCAGCGAGGCGCGATCCAGGCCCGCCAGCTGCGACAAGGACACATCACTCAGCGCGCGGTGGATTGCGGCATTCACTCGCTGCCAGGAATGACCCACATGGCAACTGCTGGCGATCGAGCAGGCGCTGTGGGTACTGCTGCATTCGGTCAGCGCAAACGGACCTTCCAGTGCGTCAAGGATGGCAGCCGCCGTGATCGCCGTCGCCGGCTTGGCCAGCTGGTAACCGCCGTGACTGCCACGTCCGGAACTGACCAGCCCACCCTGATTGAGTTTCTTGAGCAACTTGCTCACCGTGGCCGGGCTCAAATGCGTGAGCTCCGCCAGTTCCGTGGCGGTGTACAGACGCTCGTTGCGAGTGGCCAGGCAGGCCAGAATCACAGTGGCGTAGTCAGTCAGTTTGCTGATGCGTAACACAGCGGCAGGTCCGGATTTCCGAGTCAAATTCAATTGGGACCATTTTAGTACTGATTGAGGTAGGCTGTCACCCGCAGCGTGGCCAATGGTGGCAATTCAGCCAGGGATCATCCGCACCAGGCCAGTATCTGGTATTGGAAATCGCGCCTCCGCGAAGGTATTGCCTATCACTGGGGCGGGCATCATTTGTTATCCTGCAGCATTGCGTTAACTGCCTGAAGCTGCTGAACTTACTGGTTATCACCACAATCAATACCCACGTGCCAAACGACACCCCGCCTGCCACAGATAATCTGGTCGAGATTCGCGATGTCCACTATTCGGTGGGCGGTCGCGACATTTTCAAGGGACTGACCCTCACGGTGCCGAGGGGCAAGATCACGGCCATCATGGGTCCGAGCGGCACCGGCAAAACCACCTTGCTGCGCCTGATTACCGGCCAGATTCGGCCCAGCCGCGGGCAGGTACTGGTGGATGGTCGGGAAGTGGACAGACTGTCGCGACGCGATCTGTATGCCCTGCGGCAGCGCATGGGCATGCTGTTCCAGAACGGCGCCTTGTTTACGGACATCAGTGTGTTCGAAAACGTCGCCTTCCCATTGCGTGAACACACCGATTTGCCGGAATCGCTGATCAGGCAACTGGTGCTGACCAAATTGCAGACGGTGGGTTTGCGCGGCGCTTACAAATTGCTGCCGCACGAACTCTCCGGTGGCATGGCGCGTCGCGTCGCGCTCGCTCGGGCAATGGTCCGCGATCCCGAATTGCTGATATATGACGAGCCCTTCGCGGGGCTGGATCCGATTTCCATGGGTGTGATCCTGCGCCTGCTGCGCAAGGTGAACGATGCCCTGGGCATCACCAGCATGGTGGTGTCGCACGATGTGGATGAAATCGCCCTGGTTGCCGACCTCAGCTACATCCTGGCCGACGGCAAGGTGGTCGCGTCCGGTTCGCCCAAGGCATTGAAGGACGACAAATCCGACTTGGTGCGGCAGTTCATGAATGGCCTGGCCGATGGGCCCGTGGCGTTTCACTATCCGGCGCCGGACTATCACACCGAACTGCTGGCCTGATCCCGGTATCCATCATGAAAATTCTGGCACTGGCATCCTGATGCGCGAACTAATCAACGGTATTGCCCGCATCGTGGCCGGCATCGGCGCAATGGCATTGTTCTTTGTCCGTGTCCTCGGCCAGGTGCCACTGGCCTTGCTGCGCCCGCGCATGGTGATTCACCAGATCCACAATGCCGGCGCCTTGTCGCTGGTGATCATCATGACCTGCGGATTGTTCGTCGGCATGGTGCTGGGCCTGCAGGGTTACGATTTGCTGGAGCGGTTTGGCTCAGAGAGTGCGCTGGGCAGTGGTGCGGCGCTGGCGCTGATCAAGGAACTGGGCCCGGTGGTCACCGCCTTGTTGTTTGCCGGACGGGCGGGGACGGCGCTGGCATCGGAAATTGGTCTGATGCGCGCCACTGATCAACTGGTAGCCATGGAAATCATGGCGGTCGATCCGTTCCGTCGCGTGGTGGCACCGCGTTTTCTGGGGGGGGTGATCGCCATGCCGTTACTGACCATGATCTTCATTGCCATCGGTATCTTCGGCGTGCAGCTGATCGGCGTGCAGCAGCTGGGTGTGGATCAGGGCACCTTCTGGTCGCAGATGCGCAGCAGTGTCGAAGTCGATGATGTCATGGAGGGGTTGATCAAGGGCTGCGTGTTTGGTGTCGCCTGCAGCCTGATAGCGGTGTACGAAGGCTACACCGCAGAACCCACTGCCGAAGGCGTCGGGCGCGCCACCACCCGTACGGTAGTGAACTCTGCCGTCATGACCCTGATTCTGGATTACATGATCACCGCAGTTTTGCTGTGACCAATTGGAGAACTTATGCAGCAGTCTCGTGCAACTGAACTTGTCACCGGCGCGTTTGTCCTGTTCGGCTTCGCGGCGCTGTTCTTTCTGGTGACGCAAATCACCAACAGGGACTTCACCGTCAGCGACAAGGGCGGTTATGAGCTGGTGGCGAACTTTGAGAACGTCGGCAGTCTAAAAGTCGGTGCGCCGGTATCCATGTCCGGTGTCACGGTGGGTCGTGTGGACTCCATCACTTATGACCAGCAGCAGTACAAGGCGGTAGTGCGCATGCACATTGATTCGCAGTTTGACCGCATTCCCGACGATAGCGATGCCAGCATCATGACCGCCGGCTTGTTGGGTGGTCAGTACATTGGTGTTACGGCCGGTGGCTCGGATCAGTATTTCAAGAACGGTGGCCAGTTTGTGATCGTGCAGGACGCACTGGTGCTGGAGAATCTGATCAACCAGCTGGTGGCGAACTTCGCCAGCAAGAAAGATGAATCAGCCGAGGAGTCGAAATGAACAGGCGTGGCGTGTTGAAGACGTTGTTGGCTGCGGGATGTTTGCTGCTGGGCAGTACGTTTGCCGTCAACGCCCTGGCAGCCGATGCCGATGTCGCACCGGACAAGCTTGTCGAATCGGTGGCCCACCAGGTGCTCGCCGATCTTGACGTCAATCGCGAGGTATATCGCAAAGATCCAACCAAGCTGCGGCACATGGTCGACAAATATCTGCTGGCCAATTTCGATACCGAATACGCTGCCAGACTGGTACTGGCCAAGAACTGGCGCACCGCCACGCCTGAGCAGCGCAAGCAGTTTGTCGAAGCGTTCTATCAATCGCTGTTGCAGAGTTATGGCAATTCGCTGCTCGACTTCACCGCCGATCGTTTGAAGATACTGCCTTATCAGGGCAAGCCTGATGCAACCACTGCCACGGTGCGCAGTGAAATCCGGCGTGAGAATGGCACCATGATTCCGGTGAACTACACCTTGCACAAAACTGACATGGGCTGGAAGGCCTACGACATAACCATCGAAGGCGTCTCCTATGTGAAGTCGTTTCGCACCGATTTCGGCACCGAAATCGATGAGAAAGGACTGGATGCGGTCATCAAGCGTCTGCAGACCCAGCAGGGTGGTCCAATAACTGCCGGCAACAAGAAGAGCACCTGATATATGCCAACCGCCAAACTGGTGCCGCTGACTGCAGGCCGGTATTCGGTTAGTGGCGAGTTGAGTTTCGCCACCGTTACCGATCTGTTGCGGCAAAGTCGTTCCCTGTTTGCCGGTGAGTCCAGTATGGAGCTGGACTTGTCGGGCGTAACACATGCCGACAGTGCCGGTCTGTCGCTGTTGATTGAGTGGCTGCGTCAGGCCCGGTTGCAGGGCAGGCAGTTGCGCTATGTGGCGTTGCCCGCGCAGCTCAAGGCACTGGCCGCTATCAGCGAGGTAGAGGGATTACTGGCAGCAACTGCCTAGTGGACTGTAACAACCAATTCGATACCGCCCCCACCCTCACCCTCCCCCGCTACGCAGGGGAGGGAATCAGATCTATCCCCTCCCTTGCGTGCCTCGCGCGGGGGAGGGTTAGGGTGGGGGCAAAAAATGCATGGTACAAAATCAGTCGTTACAGTCCACTCGTATCCGGTGTCAAGGCAAGGCACTCAGAACGCACAGGCGCATAATCTAGTGCGTGATTTTCCCGGCCACTGACTCGGGATACTGTCAGGCGCGCATTCTGATTTCGGTCTCGCGCTGTTTCAGTGTTGCACCAGCCATACTTTCCAGCAGGCTGGCGACGCTGCGCAGCAGATCGTCAAACGAGACAATCCCCAGCAGTTTTCCGGATTCACTGACCACCGGCGCGCGACGCACGCCGACTGCGCACATTCTGGACAGCAATGACTCCAGGTCTTCGGCTTCGGTGGTCACCAGCGGACGCGACACCATCACATCGGATACCCGCAGGTTGTGCGGGTTGACATCCCCGGCTACCGACTCAATGACAATGTCGCGATCGGTGAGCACGCCAATCGGGTAGTCATCACCATTACGCTTGTCGGTGACAACCAGAAACCCGACGTGGCGCTCGCGCATCAGCCGCGCAGCGGACACGAGGTCCTCATCTGCCGAAACCGTCACTACATCGCGAACAATCAGTTTGCTGGCTTGCATGGAGAATCCCTCGTGCTCGTGTTTGATGTTTGATTTGGCAAATGTTGCGCCGTGTTACCGCCAAGTCCAATGCGGATTGCGGCAGGGCGATAGGTGTAAGTACGCGACGCGGCGCAGGCCGGTGCAACGTTTTCTGGTGTTGATGCTACGGATTTTTACTTAAGGGTTATCGAAATCTGCTACTGCCGGGAAGCGCGCTGAGGTCTACGCTCGGCTAAGGCAGGCGCTCCTTTGCTTGCCGGCATTCTGTTCGTATCCCAGTTATCACGTGGAGGAGAGAGCCATGAGCCTTATACGTTGGGAACCATTTCGCGAGATGGATAACCTGTTCCGTCGCTATGCAGTCAATGTAGGACGCCCTTGGCGTGATGAGACTGGCGACTGGACGCCGGTCGCCAATATCACCGAGAACGACAAGGAATATCTGATCAAGGCCGAGCTTCCTGAAGTCAGGAAGGAAGATGTCAAGGTCAGCCTGGAAAACGGCGTCATCACCATCAGCGGCGAGCGCAAGCAGGAAAAGGAAGAAAAGAAGGAAAATGAAATTCGTATCGAGAGTTTCTACGGCACTTTCTCGCGGAGTTTTGCCTTGCCGGACAACATCGATGAAAAGGCGGTCAGCGCCGAATCCAAAGATGGTGTGCTGCGCGTGCATATCCCGAAGACAGCGGCGGCAAAACCGAAACAGATCGCCATCAATGTAAAGTGAAATGTTGCCGCCGGCGAGTTCAGTTGCCGGCGGTACTTCGGATCTGGAGAGAACGCCATGACCAGTGATCGCAGTACCGGTTCCAGACCTGTGAGACAGACCTCACCGCCGCATGACAAACGTGGCCGTAAAGCAGCCGTGGAGGCTGTAACCAAACCCGTTGCCTTGTTGGCGTCGTCGCTGGACGTCAGGCCTTTCAGCGAGGATGCACGTCGCCAGTTGATTGCCGAAGCGGCATATTTTCGCGCGGCACAGCGCGGTTTCGAACCGGGCGGCGAAGTGGAAGACTGGTTGGCGGCTGAGACCGAAGTTGATGCACGTCTGTGCGGGGACACTCGCAGCGCGTGACTGCACAGCACCGACCTGATGCCGTGTTGACACAATTAAAAGAGATCCAGCTGCCGGACAAGGTTTGCGCCCTGCAGCAGGCGTGCGCATATCCGCATATCGTTGCGGAGGTCAAAGTGCTGGAAACGCACTTTGCCTGGGTGTTTCTTGCCGGAGAGTTTGCCTACAAGCTGAAAAAGCCCATGCGTCATGACCGCATGGATCATGTGTCCCTGGCCGCACGCCGGCACAGTTGTTATGCGGAACTGGAACTCAATCACCGCCTGGCGCCGCACGTCTACCTTGCGGTGGTGCCGTTACTGGCGGGTGCATCGGGTGAATTGTCACTGCACGGCGAAGGTGAGCCGGTGGACTGGCTGGTGAAGATGCGGCGCCTGGCCGACGACCTGTTTCTGGATCATCAGATACAGGCGCAGCATCTGAGTTTGAGTTCGGTACATGAAGTCGGCCGGCTACTGGCGGACTTTTATCGCAAGGCTCACAGCCAGCCGATGAGCGCAGAGACCTATCGCGCGCGTCTGCACGCACAGGTGCGGGCCAATCACCGTGAATTGCTCGCTCCCGAACTTGACCTGCCGCAGCAACTCGTCAAAGAGATTGTCGAGGCGCAGGAGCGGTTTCTTGAAAAACACGCGGCGTTGCTCGACGCCCGTGCACAACAGGGCAGGATTGTCGAAGCGCATGGCGATCTGCGCCCCGAACACATTTATCTTGGCTCGCCAATCTGCGTGATCGATTGTCTGGAGTTCGATCACGACCTGCGTCTGCTTGATCCGCTCGAAGAGCTCGCGTTCCTGTTCATGGAATGCGAGATGCTGGACGCCACCTGGGTCGCTCGCGAAATCGTCGAGATTTACGGACAGCAAAACGGCGATGCGTTGTCCGAACTGCTGCTCAGGTTCTATTGCAGCCATCGCGCCACCACCCGCGCCAAGATTGTTGCCTGGCACTTGCGCGATCCACTCTATAGAGGCCGCAACAACTGGCCGGCGCGGGCCAGTCGCTACCTGAAACTGGCGCGAAACCATCTGAATGACTTGTGACCCTCGTAGGTGTTGACTCAAACCGCGTCATTGCCGCGAAGCGGCGACACATCGGGTCTTATGCGCAACGCTCAGCTTGAGCCGCGAGCAACTCGCGCAGCGGGTTGCGAGTCGAGCGCACGCAGTGCGCGGTGCTCGAAGCTGTTGTGTACGCCCGGCATGGGCATGAACCTATGGGGTGGAAGTCCCCTGCCTGAGGATTTGAAGTCAACCATGTTGACGATCATAAAGACTAGCCGACGGCAAGGGCAACCCCGCGAGGGGTTGTCCGAAGGAAGCCTGAGCGCAAAGCGACGAGCCGATGAACAAGAATCGGATACAAGGCTGAGCAGCAGGGTCGAGCAGGCACAAGACTGCGATGACCACGAATCCGCGCTGCACAGTAAATCCGGCGGGTGTGTCGTGACAGTTCATGCTCTTATCCGGGGAGATCTGCTGTGTGTGCAGTTCGTAAAGAACGGCGCGCGGTGCAGCAATGCAGCGCGTAATGCGGCAGAAGTCAGCAGCGGTCGTAATAGCGAGGCGATCATGGATGGTCGGCTGGCGAAGGACCAAAGAAGTAGGACAAGGCAGCGCCTGTTGGTACTCGATGCTCACGAAGCCTGCGCGAAGCGGGAAGTGGGTATCGGCGCATGAGCACCGCGCACGCCTTGGAATGGGGTTTACTGGAGAAGATTGTGGCCCGCGAGAACCTGATGCGCGCATGGCAGCGCGTGAAGGCGAACAAGGGTGCGGCTGGTTGCGACGACGTGAGTGTGCTGGATTTTCCAGCCTGGGCACGCGCGCACTGGCCGACGATCAAGGCACAGTTGATGGAAGGGAAATACCAACCGAACGCAGTACGTCGCGTGTGGATACCCAAAGCGAACGGCGAGCAGCGCCCGTTGGGGATTCCGAGCGTGGCGGATCGCGTGATTCAGCAAGCAATCGCGCAGGTAATTGGCCCGGTATTCGAGGGCCAGTTCAGTGACTACAGCTTTGGATTCAGACCGGGAAGGAACGCGCATCAAGCCGTCAGGCGAGTGCGTGACTACTTTCGATCAGGATACAAGCGGGTGGTCGATATCGATCTGGCAGCATTCTTCGATAGCGTGAATCATGATGTGCTGATGCGTTTAGTCGCGCAGCGCGTCAAAGACAAGCGAGTGTTGAAGCTGATCGGTCGATACTTGCGTGCCGGTGTCGAAGTGGACGGTGTGAAGCAACCGACGCCCTTGGGCGTGCCGCAAGGTGGACCGCTGTCGCCGCTGCTCGCCAACATTGTGCTGCACGAATTGGATGTGTACTTGGAACGCCAAGGTCGCCATTTCGCTCGGTATGCCGATGACTTTGTCATCTGCGTACGCAGCACCAGTGCAGCGCAGCGCGTGAAAGCCAACGTCACGCGGTTTCTCAAGCAGCGTTTGAAGCTGAGCATCAACCACGACAAGAGCCGGGTCGTGCCCAGCAAAGAATTGGAGTTTCTCGGGTTCTGTTTCCGGGGAACGAAGATCGTCTGGAGCGACAAAGCGTTGCACCGCTTCAAGCACCGGGTGAGGCAACTCACCGGTCGCAGTTGGGGCGTGAGCATGGAGCACCGCTACATGGAACTACGACGCTACGTCGTAGGATGGCTGAACTACTTTGCGTTGTCGGAATACTACCGACCGATTCCCGAACTCGACGAATGGCTACGAAGACGACTGCGAACTTGCTATTGGAAACAATGGCGCTGGGCGCGGACGAAAATCCGTCATCTTGTTGCGCAGGGTATCGGACTCAAGGACGCGATTAAAGCAGGCATGAGCTCCAAAGGCCCGTACTGCATGTCGCGAACCAAGGTGACGCAGATGGCGATGTCAAATCAGTGGCTCAAGGAGCAAGGCTTGGTCTCAATCAAGGAACTGTGGTCCCGTTTTCACTACCCTGCTTCAACCGCCTAGTGCGGACCCGCATGCTAGGTGGTGTGGGGAGAGCCGGAGAAATGCCGGCTCTTACCCGATTGGGCATGATTGTATTCAATGCTGTTCATCGCTTGCGCGAAAGCACCTATAAATTGCTCGGCCGGCAACACCCAATAAAAACGACATCTGAAGCATTATTAAGAACGCCATACCAAGCCCTTCGCCTGGACTGCCAGTGTAGTTTGGTTGCGACGTTGCCCAAAGATGCTGCCCCCAGATGGCAGCCGAAACCAGAACGAAGCACACAAGTGACACATTGAACCCTCTACCCCATGGCACGAGTAGGGGAAAAACAAATAGAACTGCGCATACGCTAAGGATGGCGATCATCTGTGAATGCCCAACAGTTAAATAGACAGATTCTTGGATATTAACTAGACAGCGTCTGTATATCACTTGAAAGTAATGCGGGCAATGTTTAGGCTAAGCCTGTGTTTGGAAAGGATTATCCGTAGATAAGGAGTATGTCATGCCAATGGAAAAGGCAGCCGAGTCCCGGTTCTGGGATCGCTACATCGAGATTCTCAAACAGGCCGGGGTTCATGAGCCGGCGCATCGTTGGTATGTGGTGCGGGTCGAACGCTATATCGCGGCGCACTCGACACTGCGTTTGCGCCTGCATACGCCCACCACCCTGGATGCCTATCTGACTGAGGCGGGTCGCGATGCTTCGTTACCGGGATGGCGCTTTCGGCAATTGGTGCATGCCCTGCAGTTGCTGTTCACGCAATTGGTCCGGCCTGCATGGGCGCGGCAGTTCGATTGGGCATATTGGCTGGCATCCGCGCAGGAGCTGACAGAGCGCCATCCCACCGTCGCGCGGCATAACTCGCCGATGGAAGTCAATCCACCGCCGCCGACAACACACAGTGCGCCAACGGCATCGGATTGGCGCGAGAGGCTGATCGGGGAGATTCGCCGCCGTCACTATTCGATTCGCACCGAAGAGGCTTACGTTACTTGGGTGCAGCGCTATCTTGGCTTCAATCATGGCGCGCAGCCGGAACAGTTGAGCGCGGAGCACGTTGCAGCGTATTTGAATCATCTGGCGTTGTCGCGTGAGGTGTCGGCCAGTACGCAGGGTCAGGCGCTGAGCGCGCTGGTGTTTCTCTATGGTCAGGTGCTGGGTGTAGAGATTGGGCAGCTGGCGGGACTGGTGGCGGCACGCAAACCACGGCGCTTGCCGTCTGTGCTGACGCGCGAGGAGATCAAACGCCTGATCGCTCAGGTGACCGAAGAACCATTTCGATTGATGATCCAGTTGATGTATGGCACCGGCATGCGGCTGATGGAATGCGTCCGGTTGCGCATCCAGGATGTTGATGCCAACTACTCGCAGATCATCGTGCGCGACGGCAAGGGCGGCAAGGATCGCGTGGTGCCGTTGCCGGACAAGTGCAAGACGATGATCGAGGCGCAGATTCGGCAAGTGCTGGCTCAACATCAGGAGGATCTGCAGCAGGGGTTCGGCGAGGTATTCCTGCCGGATGCACTGGCGCGCAAGTATCCGAACGCACCGCGTGAACCCGGCTGGGCTGCTCCTGCGCATCCATGCGCCCGCAGCATTCGCACATCCTCGTGCAGCACAGTATTTATTTCCCTCCGGAAAACTCTCGGCCGATCCGCGCTCGAAGGCGATTCGCCGTCACCATCTGCACGAAACCAGTGTGCAGAAAGCGGTGCGCCGCGCTGCATTGGCGTCGGGAATTCGCAAGCGCATCAGTACTCACGCGTTGCGACATTCCTTCGCCACGCACCTGCTCGAAGCCGGTTACGACATCCGAACCGTTCAGGAGCTTCTGGGCCACGCGGATGTATCCACCACAATGATCTACACGCATGTGCTGAATCGCGGCGGCAGGGGTGTGGTGAGTCCGATTGATCTGGGATGAGAATCGAAGCACCGGTCGGAGGACTCGCGTAACGCGCACACAAGCGGTGGGCCGATGTATGCCCGGCCACCCTACGCCGGAGAAGATGGCTTGTTTCCTGCCATCGCGCGGTCAACATACGCCACACATCCATCCAGGCTGCGCAGCTGCCGGTAATCCTGCTCCGGAATCTCGATGCCGAATTCCTTGTTGAGGGCGATGGCGAAATGCAGGGTGTCCATGGAGTCGAAATCGAATTGTTCACGGAATTCAACCGCGGGGTCGATGCTGGCTGGGTCAATGTCCGGCGCCACATCGGTGAGCAGCTTTGCAATGCGTGCGGTGAGTTCGGTATTCACAGCTTCTCCGGTGTCTGCAACAGATCACGAATTTTCCCAAGAAACCGTGCACCGCTACGGCCATCGCTGACGCGGTGATCAGCCGCCAGCGACAGCTGTACGGTCAGGCGGCTCTCGATGTGACCCGCCACTGGCCATGCACGTGGCGCAATGGTGCCGGCGCCGATGATGGCCACCTGCGGTGGATAGATGATGGGCAGCACACCATCGACTGAGTCCTCACCCAGACTGGTGAGGGTCAGCGTGCCGGCCGACAATTCGCTGCTCTTGAGATGTCCTGAACGGGTACGACTGACCAGGTCCGACAGCGACTGCATCAGCTCGATGAGCGACTTGTCGTGCGCATCCAGAATGGCGGGTGTGACCAGACCACCGCCGCGCTGGGCAATGGCGACGCCAAGATGTACGGCGGGATTCGCCGTGTACCCGCCATCAATGCAGTAACCGTTAAAACCATCGAGCTGTTTTGCCGCCAGGGCAATGGCTCTGAGCAGCGGCACCACAGGCAGCATTCGGGCAGTGATGGGCACCCTGGCGTTGTGAGCATCCAGCCAGGTCTGCGCCGCTGTGTAATCCACCAGCAACGAGAGATAGTAGTGCGGGATTTCACGCTTGGAGCGCGCCATGGCGGCGGCGATCACCTCACGCATGCCGCCGCCAACTGCTGCTGGCCTGGTCTTGCCTGCGTTCTCTACGTCCTGCAGGGTGATGGTGTCGTGTGGCCCGGTCGCAGTGATCGCATCAAGATCGATCTTCAGTTCCTGTGCGCGGGCACGCGCAGCGGGCGAAATCTTGTGTCGTGTCTGGCTTGAGGGCGGCATGACAGGTGGTGGTGCGAAAGGCGCTGTCGGTGCCGCAGGTTTCAGAGTGGTCGGTCCGGCGTCAGCCTTGCCTTCACCTTCCAGCAGCGCCAGCACATCACCGACGGGAACTTTGGTGCCCGGCTCGACCAGCAGCTTCTCGACCTTGCCGCTGTCGAATATCTCGACGTCGATGGCTCCCTTCTGGGTTTCGATCACGGCCACCACGTCGCCGCGTTTCACCACATCGCCGGGCGCGATTTTCCATTC
Source organism: uncultured Pseudomonadota bacterium (assembly GCA_963748005.1). GTDB lineage: Bacteria > Pseudomonadota > Gammaproteobacteria > Steroidobacterales > Steroidobacteraceae > CAILZL01. The sequence goes on along the minus strand of CAVVHH010000003.1, from coordinate 810,629 downwards.
GGTGAGAATGCCGTACTCCATGTCGGCGCCCAGCGAGGGCATGCGAAATTCAATGCTCATTTGCCCACCAGTCCTCTTGCGATGCTCACTATCGAATCAGCCTGTGGCAAGGCAGCCTGTTCAAGATGTGCGGGGTAGGGGATGGGTACCTCCGCCGTACACAGTCGTGCCACCGGCGCATCGAGATCGTAAAAAGCCTGTTCAACAATGCGCGTGGTGATCTCTGCCGCAAGACTGCCGCTGCGCCAGCCCTCATCGACAATCAGGACGCGATGTGTCTTGCGCACCGAAGTCATGATGGTGGCATCGTCCAGGGGCCGCAGGCTGCGCAGGTCTATGACTTCGGCGCTGATACCAGACTGTTCCAGTTGCGTGGCCGCTGCCAGGCACTTGTACAGGCTCGCACCGTAAGTGATCAGCGTGACATCGCGACCGTCGCGACGCACCGCAGCGCCTTCCAGTGTGCAGTCGCGCCATTCACCGCTGAGGTCACCTTGCTGGTTGTACAGAAAAATGTGCTCGAAGATCAGCACGGGATCGGGTGAGCGCAAGGCGGCCAGCAACATGCCGCGTGCATCGTCCAGCGTTGACGGGGCCAGAATGCGCAGGCCGGGAATGTGTGCATACCAGCCTTCAAAGCTGTGCGAATGTTGTGCGGCCAGCTGCCGGCCCGCACCAGTGGCCATGCGAATCACCACCGGCACATTGAACTGGCCGCCGGACATATGACACAGCGTCGCCGCGTTGTTCACGATCTGATCCAGCGCCAGCAGACTGAAATTGCAGGTCATGATTTCGACAATGGGGCGCATGCCACCCAGCGCCGCACCGATGCCCGCACCCACGAACGCCGATTCCGACAACGGTGTGTCGCGAATGCGTTCCTCGCCGAATTCGGCCAGCAAACCCTTGCTCACTGCATAACAGCCGCCGTAGCGGCCCACATCCTCGCCCATGAGGAACACGCGCGGATCGGCGTGCAGGGCATCACGCAATGCCTCGCGAATGGCTTCGCGGTACGTGGTGGTGCTGGTTGGCGCTGCGTTCATGTGTCGGCCACTTCGGCATGAACAAAGCGGGTCAGTTGCTCCACGGGTTCCCAGTCGGCAGCCTGGGCAAAGGCAACGGCGGCGTCGAGTTCCTGTTCGAGATGTGCATCAAGTTTTGCAATCGCATCAGTGCTCAACAGGCCGGCAGTGATGCCATAAGTCTTGAAAGATTCAATTGGGTCGTGTTGTTGCCACTCGGCAATCTCGGTCTTGTTGCGATACAGCTGCGCATCGAACATGGAGTGCGCGCGAAAGCGATAGGTGCGCAACTCCAGAAACACCGGGCCCCTGCCATTGCGAATATCGGCGACTGCCGCGCGTGCAGCATTCAGCACCGACAACAGATCCATGCCGTTGACAGCGTACGACGCCAGTTTGTAGCTCGCGGCTTTCTGTTGAATGTCCGTCTCTGCTTCTGAACGCTCCAGGGCGGTGCCCATGGCATAGCGATTGTTTTCGCACAGGAACAGCACAGGTAACTTCCACAGCGCGGCGAGATTCAATGATTCATGGAACTCGCCTTCCGCCACGGCGCCTTCGCCAAAGAAGCAGGCAACCAGTTGCTGCGTTCCACGCATCTTGTACGCCAGCGCCAGACCAATGGCCAGTGGTAACCCGCCGGCCACAATGGCGTTGCCGCCATAAAAATGAGTAGCGGCATCGAAGATATGCATGGAGCCGCCGCGTCCCCGGCTGCAACCGCTGACCTTGCCAAACAGTTCGGCCATGACGGCCTTCATGGCTATGCCGCGTGCCAGGGCATGACCATGTTCACGATAGGTGGAAACAATGGCATCTTCTGCTTGCAGCGCCTGCATCACGCCGACGGCAATGGCTTCTTCGCCGTCGTACAGATGCAGGAAGCCGCGAATGTGACCGGCGCTGTACAGTTCGGCGCAACGCGCTTCGAAGCGGCGGATGCGCAGCATCTCCTTCATTAGATGCAAGACTTGTTCGGCATCCAGTGTTACGCCAGCCGCATTCATGTCGCACCTTCCAGGGTTGAAAGGTCACCTTCCGGCAAACCGAGTTCGCGCGCCTTCAACAGGCGACGCATGATCTTGCCGCTGCGCGTGCGCGGCAGGCTGGCGACAAAGACAATCTCGCGTGGCGCAACCGCTGGCCCGAGCAACTTGCGGGTGTGGCCAAGCAACTCGCGCCTGAGTGCGTCATCGCCATTGAAGCCTGGTTTGAGTTCGACAAAGGCCTTTACCAGTTCGCCCAGCATGGCATCGGGAATGCCAATGACGCCGGCCTGTGCCACGGATGGATGCGTCAGCAGCGCGGCTTCAACTTCGAATGGCCCGATCAGGTGGCCTGACGATTTGATGACATCATCGGCGCGACCGACAAACCAGTAGTAGCCATCCGCATCACGCCGCACCAGATCGCTGGTGAAGTACCAGCCATCGGCAAAACATTTTTTGTAACGCGCTTCATCATTGAGATAGCCGCGAAACATCGATGGCCAGCCACTGCGCAACACCAGCTCGCCGGTGGTGTCCGGAGCCTCGATGAATTCAATGCCGCCCTCCGCAGTGCGTCTGGCGACCGCAGCTTCGATTCCCGGCAGCGGTTTGCCCATCGAGCCCGGACGCACTTCCATGGCGGCATAGTTGGCGATCATGATGCCGCCGGTTTCGGTTTGCCACCAGTTGTCGTGGAACGGCAGACCAAACGCTTCCACGCCCCAGCACACGCCTTCAGGATGCAGGGGTTCGCCCACGCTGGCCAGAAATCGCAGTGCAGGGTACTGATGTTTGCGTACCGGCTCCAGGCCGGCTTTCATCAGCATGCGGATGGCGGTAGGCGCGGTGTACCACACCGACACAGATTGCTGCGACAGGATGGTGTACCAGCGTTCGACTTCAAACTCTTCGGTATCGACGATCAATGACACGCCGCATACCAGTGGCGCGAGCATTCCATAGGACACGCCGGTCACCCAGCCCGGATCGGCGGTACACCAGCAGATGTCCTGCTCATGCAGATCCAGCGCAAAGCGCGCGCTGGCTTCGTGCATCAGCACCGCCTGATGTGCATGCAGCACGCCCTTGGGTTTGCCGGTGGTGCCGCTGGTGAAGTGCATCAATGCAATGTCTTCCGGGCGTGTGGCAACGGTGGTGTAGTTTTCGTCGGCCGCAGCCAGGAGGGTAGAGAGGTTGTGGGTATCGGCAGGCAGGGCTTCCTTGTCTGAACTGCGAATCAGCAACACGTGCTTGAGCGCCGGCAATTTTTCACGGATGGCCGACAATTTGCGCCGATACAATGCCTCAGTGGTGACCAGTACCTGTGCACCGCTCAGTTCCAGACGCGTGGCCAGCGGTTCGGGACCAAACACCGAAAACAGTGGCAGGTAGATGCCACCGGCTTTGAGCGTACCCAGTGCGGCGATGTACAGCTCTGGACACCGACCCAGGAAGGTTGCTACGCAGGTATGTCGGCCCAACCCCAGCGCCTGCAATACGTTGGCGAAACGATTCGCTTCGGCACGCAACTGCGCGTAACTGAAATCCCGACAGCTGAGATCGGCACCAATGAAACGAATGGCGCGTTGACTGGCGCGAGCGCTGTCGGCGTGACGGTCCAGCGCCTCAAACGCAATATTGAGTCCGCCATTGGGCAGGCCGCTGAGATGCGCGGCTTCGTGCTGCCAGGAGAACGACCGGCGCGTTGCAGCGTAATCGACGAGATTCGGCGTAACGCGTGCTTGCTCAGGATGTTTCTGGATCACGGATTGGGAGTTCACGCGATGCCTCGCGACGGATGCCTTGATCATGAAGTGTATGCAGCCGCAGATAGGCGTGTCATACGAATAAACACGCAGGGAATGCGGCATCCCCCAGCGAGGCACCCATCCCGCTACGGGCTACGTCATGTATGGAACGGGAATGTCCGGGCGACTTGCTATAAGGGCACCCCGTAAACCTGTCGCCCATTCTGCGGATCGCCCTTATCGACTGACACAAAGGCAATGCTAAGTTTGCAATACAGTTTGGCAACGCAGCCACCTCGTGGGCTGCTGCCATGACGAGTGTGGTGCGCCGGACGTCCATGGAGACAAATAACAATGCGCACTCGCACAATTCTTCTCATGTTTTCGGTTCTGGTGTTTGCCGGCTGTAACAAACCCGATGTCGGCACCGCTGGCAGTGCCGTTCAAAGCAGTGGCTCGCGTGCTGGCGATTTCGGCCCGCCGCAGGGAGAGCCCATCCAGGCGGTGCTCACCAGTCCACCGTTGGTTCCACCTGCGACCAATCGTAACTACCCCGCAAAAGTCATTGTCGAGCTCGAAGTGCGCGAACTCGACATGGAAATTTCAGAAGGCGTTCGCTACACCTTCTGGACCTTCGGCGGTACCGTTCCGGGCAGTTTTATCCGGGTGCGTCAGGGCGATACGGTGGAGTTTCATCTGAAGAATCATCCATCAAGCAAGATGCCGCACAACATTGATCTGCACGGCGTGACTGGGCCCGGCGGCGGTGCAGCTTCGAGTTTTACTGCACCCGGTCACGGCTCCACGTTTACCTTCAAGGCATTGAATAGCGGCATTTACGTCTATCACTGCGCAACCGCACCGGTGGGCATGCATGTTGCGAACGGCATGTACGGGTTGATTCTGGTAGAGCCGCCTGCAGGCCTGGCCAAGGTTGATCACGAATACTATGTGATGCAGGGAGACTTCTACACGGTTGGCAAGTATCGCGAAAAAGGCATGCAGCCATTTGATATGCAGAAGGCCATCGACGAAAACCCGACATACGTCCTGTTCAATGGCAAGGAAAGTTCGCTCACGGGTTCAAATGCCCTGCAAGCCAATGTGGGTGAAACCGTGCGCCTGTTTGTCGGCAACGGGGGGCCAAACCTGGTGTCGAGCTTCCACGTTATCGGCGAGATTTTCGACAAGGTGCAGTACGAAGGCGGACTGCACTTTCAGGAAAATGTCCAGACCACACTCATTCCCGCAGGCGGCGCGGCAATCGTTGAGTTCCATACTGAAGTGCCGGGCAACTATGTGCTGGTGGATCACTCCATTTTCCGCGCCTTCAACAAGGGTGCGCTGGCCATGCTGAAAGTGGAAGGTGAACCGAACCTGGCGGTTTATTCAGGCAAGCAGCTTGATGAGACCTATGTGGGCGACAAGGTGGCAGATCTGACGTCGGTATCCACTGCGGTTCGGGCGCGTGAAGCCGGCAAGCTCACCAAGCAACAGCAGATCGATGCCGGCGAAGCCTTGTTCAAGGGAACTTGCTCGGTATGCCATCAGGAGAACGGGCAGGGCTTGCCGGGAATATTTCCGCCATTGGCCGGCTCGGACTACCTGATGGCCGACAAGCGGCGTGCGATTGGTGTGGTGCTGAACGGCCTGACTGGAACAGTGAATGTCAATGGCCAGGTCTATAACTCGGTCATGCCGCCGATGAGCCAGCTCAATGAAGATGAAGTGGCGAACATTCTGACCTTCGTCATGAACAGCTGGGGCAACAACGGTCCAGCCGTAAGCCACGAGGATGTTTACCGAGTGCGCGCGACCACCAAACGTGCTGAAGGCGCGGCGCATTGATGCGTGGTGCAGGTATGAAGCACGCAATAATTGTTCTGTGCGGTTTTATGCTGGCAGCCTCTGCCAGCTACGCCGGCGGTGCAAGTGATGTGGTCATCATTCCCACCGGTCGTTTCCGCTCCGTGTTGCCTGTCGCAACGGGCCAGGACGTCCAGACCATTGGCAGCTTCGGCATGCAGCGCACGCCGGTGACCAATGCGCAGTTTGCACAGTTCATTGCTCGCAACCCGGCCTGGCGGCGTGATCGCATCGCACGTTTGTTCGCTGACTCCAGCTATTTGTCGCATTGGGCCAGTTCAACCAGGCCGGGCATGGGTATGGATGCGCAACCAGTCACGCAGGTCAGCTGGTTTGCGGCCACCGCATATTGCGAAGCACAGGGTGGTCGCTTGCCGACCTGGCGCGAATGGGAATACGCAGCGGCGGCCGATGAGCAGCGTCGCGATGCGCGCGATATTCCGCAGTATCGTCAGAGTATTCTCAACTGGTATTCCGTTCCGAATTCAGAATTGCTGCCGGTGGGCAGGAGCGCGCCCAATGTGTATGGAGTACAGGATCTGCATGGCCTGGTCTGGGAATGGGTACAGGACTTCAACAGTCTCCTGGTGTCAGGTGACAGTCGCGAGCAGGGCGGCTCGGATGTGCGACAGTTTTGTGGAAGTGGCGCACTGGCCATGGAGCAGAAGGAAAACTACGCAATCATGATGCGTGTTGCGATGTTGTCCAGTCTGCAGGCGAAATACACCACCGCCAATGTCGGGTTTCGATGTGTTTTCGATGTTCCGGGCAACGCGCGATGAAGTTTTGCTGGCCGGGTGTGTTGTTATGGGTGTCTCTGGCTGCACAAGGCGCGCCGGCGACGCCGAGCGATTCGCTGTACCAGCTGCAGTTCGACGTGGTCACCCAGGATGGCCGGCAGCAGCGGATCGATCTGTATCGCGGTCATGTAACGCTGGTCAGCATGTTCTATGCCAGCTGTCCGGATGTCTGTCCGCTGCTCATCAATGCGCTGCAGAACATCGACAAGCAACTGACGGCGGCTGAACGTCAACGGCTGCGCGTGTTATTGGTGTCCATCGATCCAAAGCACGACAAGCCGGCTGTTTTGCATGAGCTGGCCAACTTTCATCATGTGGATGCATCGCGCTGGAGCCTGGCGCAGACCAGGGAAGCGAATGTGCGGCAACTGGCTGCGGCGCTGGGTATTCAATACCGCGAGTTGCCCAACGGCGATTTCAATCATTCAAGCGTGATTACCCTGCTTGATGGTGAGGGTCGTATCCAGGAGCGCACGACCAGTATCGGTCGGGTTGAGCCGCAATTTTTTGCAAAGCTGAAATCGGCTTTGCTAGGGCCTGTTAACACTAATGGGATCGCTGCGTTGGAGTCCCAGAAAGCGCCATGCAAGGCGCGAGGAGTGAGGTTTGGTAGTTCCAAATGAACGACGAGCAACACCGCATGGCGCTTTCTGGGGCCCAACCCGAAGGGACGGGGTCAGAAAAGCTCAGGACTTTGTTGTGACCGAAGGAAATCCCTGTGGGACACCTCGCTTGAGTACCCATGTTTTATTAGATGTGGGTACACCGCGCTCGGTGCGTCGCGTCCTGAGCTTTTCTGACCGCCGTCGCAGCGATCCCATTAGTGTTAACAGGCCCTAGTCACTCAGCCGCAGCTCCAATAACGTATGGCCACGGGGCCACAGTATCGTTCAGTCGCGACCACCAAGTTCTGACAACGATCCGCCAATTTCCAGGCGATGGATGGCTTCGGCAAACAAGGGGGCAGTTTCCAGCACCACCAGGCCATGCATGCGATATTGATTGAAGCTCGGGTTCAGGTGCACGGAATCGGTAATGATCACCGAGTCTGCATGGTCGCGCCCGAACAATTGATGCGCCGCTTCGGTAAATACTGCGTGAGTGGCGGCCACGTGTACGGCCTGCGCACCGGCCTTGCGGCAGGCCTGTACGGCGCGCGTTACTGTTGTCCCGGTGCTGATGAGATCGTCATAGATCAGCACCTGACGCCCGCGCACATCGCCCACCAGCGTTTCACCACTCACCACACCGGCACTGCGTTGCTTGTCCATGAAGGCGGTGGTCACGTTGCCGCGCAGCGTCCTGTGCAGCAGATCGCGCAATTGCTGAACGCGTTTGATGCCACCCACATCGGGCGATACCACGCTCCAGCTGCCGGGGTCTTCCGGCATTTGCGCAGCAAGATACTCGGCAAACAGTCGCGTGGCCGTCAGGTGTGTGGCTTCGCAGCGAAAGGCGTTATCGAAGGCTGCTGGATTGTGCACCTCCAGCGCCAGCACCCGGTCCATGCCCATGGCCTCGAACAACATGGCAACGTAGCGGCTGGTTACCGGATCGCGTGATTTGGTGCGACGATCCTTGCGTGCATAGGCAAGATAGGTGATGCATGCGGTGACGGATGCTGCGCCGGCATCTTTCAACGCACCTATGAAAAACAGCAAGCGACACAGGCGATCATTGGCCGACTGGGTGTGATCGCCACACGTGGATTGCAACACATAGACGTGGCGATTGCGCACGCTCTCCAGCGAACGGATCTTGTGTTCGCCATAGTCGAACTCGCGTTCTTCATGGGCCCGCAGCGGCACCTGCAACAACTCGGCAACCTGCTGACCGATTACCGAGCAGGGCGCCAGCGCAAACAGTGACAGCGATGAATCCGGCATGCCTTAACGAGGCTGCGTGGTCAGCGTTCGCGCCGCCCCAGCAATACGCCGATCAGCACACCGATGCCCGCGGCGATGCCAATGGTTTGCCACGGATTATCGTGCACGTAGCGGTCGGTGGCACGCGCTGCCGTCTTGACCTCCTTGGCCATCTGTTGCTCCAGCCCAGCCAGTGTGTCCCTGGCATCATTGAGTGAAGTCTCGATGCGCCTGCGCGTGTCATGCAACGCATCGCCGGTGCTGTCTGCAGTTGTTGACAGCAGATCCTCCAGGCTGGAAATCACCGCCTTGAGGTCGCGGGCAAGATGCTGAGTGTTGAATAAAGTCATGATCAGGCTCCTGGCTGTCGAGCTGCTGCCGGTCGACTGTCGATCGTTCGTGACGGATCCGTATTCTGGAAGCCGCGGCCGGGCGGACATATCGTGGGAAATCCACTATGCCCTGCGTGTTGCCGCAGCGACTGCCCGTTACCGTTGCTCCACACGTACACCCGGCGCAATCCGATCGTCCGGATACGACACGATCCATTCGCCGGGCTGCAATCCCGAGAGGATTTCTGCGTTCAGTCCATTCTGATGCCCGACACTGACGTGGCGTAACTCTGCACGGCCATTCCGGGCGACGAATACTGACCACTGCTCCTGATCGCGAAACAGGCTGGACAGCGGCGCGGTGATCACATCCGTGGCCTCCCAGATGATGATGTGCGGCTCGACACGATAGCCGTGCCCAAGGCGTTGCCAGCGCGCATAGTCGTCGGTGAACTCGATGATCGCACGCACCCGTTGTTCTTCGATGCCCAGTGCCGAGACCTTGGTGAAGCCGAACGGTTCCACCTGGTGCACTACACCGGAGAGGGGCTGTTCACCGCCCCAGGCATCGATCCTGACACGCTGCCCGGGTTTGACCTTCACCGCATCCGCAGACAACAGATCAACGGTCACTTCCAGCTGGCGCGCATCGCCCAGTTCAACGATGGGCATGCCGGACTGCACAATCGACTCGCTCTTCGCGACCACGCGCAACACCACGCCGTTGACGGGCGAGCGCACCAGTACCACATCCCTGTTGTCCTGCGCGCTGCGGTCCGGTGACCACAACTGCGCCTGCGCCCGCTTGTATTCGGCCTCACGTACTTTCAGTGCGGCCTGCGCCTGCTCCAGCATGGCGGTCGCGCTTTTGGCCTGACGTTGCGCCGCCTCGAAATCGCTTTTCGGCACGGTGCCGTCAGCAAACAATGCCTCAATGCGTTTGAATTCGGCGTTGGCAAATTCGAGCTCGGAAGCGGCGCGTCGTGCTTCAGCCTGCGCCTGAATGCGCGCCGACGCGGCGGCACTCACCGCAGCCTGACCCGCAGCCAGGGTACGCGCATCCAGCATGCCGGGATCGGCAGGTTCCAGTCTCGCCACCAGCGTCTTGCCAGCGATGACCTTGTCCCCCGGTTCCAGTTCAACGCGACGCATGAAACCTGACAACGGTGCAGACACCACGAACATGTCGCGCACCCGGGTTGTGCCTTCATCGCTGATCGTGACCTGCAACGGTCCACGCACCACCTGCGCCAGGTCCACCGCAATGGCTCTGGGATAAAACAGCCAGATCAGACCGCCCAGCAGCGCCAGCAGCAACGGCAGCCAGAACATCAGGCGGCGTTTCAGAACGGGGTCCATCACTACTCCCGGGTTTTCAACACGGCAATCAGGTCCAGACGATCGATACGGGTGCGCACCACCAGCGCCGACAGCGTCGTGGCCAGCAACACGACGGTGATCGACCAGCCGTAGGTGGATGGATCAATCACCAATGGTATGCGGAATAGTTCGGTTTCCATGGTCTGGATGATCAGCTGCGCCAGTTGGCGGCCGATCACGCAACCTAGCGGCAGGGCGAGCAGGGTCAGCAGTGCGATCTCCGCCAGCAACAGGTAGGAAATTTCCATGCGCGTGAAACCCAGTACGCGCAGCGTGGCCAGTTCGCGACCACGCTCGGACAACGCAATACGCGCTGCGTTGTAGGTGACGCCGATGCTCAGTGCACAGGAAAACACGATGAAGAATGACACGAAGATCAGGATGGTCTGCGCCATGGTTTCATCAAATGTGCGAATCGCGGCTGCCTTGATGGTGATGCCGCTGATACCGGGCATTTGTTTGATGGTCTGCAGCAAGGTTTGCATGCGGTTGGCGTCAACGCGCAAATGTACGCTGCTCGCGGTGCGGCGCTGCTGCAGCAGGCGCGCCAGTGCATCAATGTTCAGATAGGCGGGCGAACCGATATAGGTTTCAAAGGTGGCTGCGATGGGTAGTTGATACTCGCCGCGTCGGCCTTCCAGTATTTCGACGCTGATGTGGTCACCCGGTTTGACCTGCAGCAGGTCGGCCAGCATGGTCGAGATGACCAGACCGTCCTCGGGCAGGGTGACGGGCCTGCCCGCTGCGTCATACACCCGGTACAACTGCTGGGTCATCGGCAAACCTTGCAGGGCCTCGCGTTCCTGGCGCCAGCGCGATTTGAGTTTGGCGCTGACCATGCGCATCGGCTCCACCGCCAGCACGCCGGGTAACCGACCAAGTTCAGTGGCGGCCTGCGCAGAGCGCGGCGTGGCAAAGCTGACAGTCAGATCCTGGGTCTGGGCTTCGCGAAACGTCAGGTTGACCATCTGGTCGATGGCATCGAGCCACTGCAGCGAGATCACCAGCACGGCCACCGACATGGCGATGCCGAGGCAGGTGGTCAGCGAACGCATCGGCCAGCGTGCAATCTGTCGCAGCACAATGCGTGTGGCGTGCTCCAGCTTCGCCCAGTAGCGACTGCGGCCCAGGCGCGTGCGATGAAATGCCGGCGGCATGGGCGCCTGCATGGCTTGCGCCGGTGGCAGGGTGGCTGCGATGCGCACTGATCGCAGGGCGCCGATCAACGCTGCACCAAAGCCCGCACCTGCCGCCAGCAAGAACGGCGCGACACTCGGATGGAACAACAAGAACGGGAAGTGATAGAACTCGGCATAAATCCGGGTTTCATACCAGCCGAGAAAATAGCCGGCGATCCAGCCCAGCAGCACGCCGAGGGCACTGAGCAGCGCAACGAACTTGCAGTAGTGCCAGAACACTTCGCGATCACTGTAACCGAAGGCTTTGAGCAGGCCGATTTCGGCGCGCTCCACAGCGATGAGCCGCGCCAGCACCATGTTGGTCAGGAACGCCGCCACCAGCAGAAAGATCACCGGCAAGGTGCGCGACATGGTCTTGAGTTGTTCGATTTCGTTCATCAGGAACCAGTTGGAAAGCTGGTCGGCGCGCGCATAACCGCCGATGCTGCCGTAAGGGGCCAGCAGGGCATCAAGACGTTCAATGACTGCACCGGGGTCAACGCCACGCAATAGTGTCAGGCTGACATCATTGAAGGCATCGGTGAGATCGAAGGCAGCCTGCATTTCACGCTCGCCCAGCCACATCACGCCAAAGCGCAGATCGTCCGGCATCAGTGTGCCCGGGCCGATGGCGTACACATACTCCGGCGACAGTGCGATGCCGACCACGCGCAGTTGCCGCCATTTGTTGTTGAGTGTGGCGCGCACCGTGGCGCCCAGTTGCAGGTGATGCGCCGTGGCGAAGGGCTCGGATAACACGGCTTCGCCGGCGGCATCCGGCAAGCGGCCGGCGCGCAGGGCCAGCAGATTCAGACGTTGTGGTGCGCTGGTGGGAATCGATACCAGCTGCGCGGTGACCGGCTCATTGAACCCGCTGATGTCCACCACCGCATTGCGCACAATGCGGGTCTCGACAGTCTGCACACCGGGCAGTGCGGCAATGCGCGCCGCTACTTGCAGTGGCGCACGTTCCACATGTGCGAACACCTGCGCAAAGCGATGCCGCTCGTAATAGGCGCGCGCGGTTTCCTGCAGGGCCTCCAGTGCGGTGAGTCCCATCACCAGCAGACCAATGCCGGAGGCCATCACCAGCGCGATGGCCAGTACCTGTCCACGCAAATGCCACACATCGCGCAACAGTTTGCGATTGAGCGAGCGCATTACCACGACAGCTCCGCGGCCGGGCGTCGCTCGGCATTGTGGCGTTCTTCGGCTATACAGCCATTGCGCATTACCAGCACGCGATGTGCCATCTGCGCGATCACCGAGTTGTGCGTGATCAACACGGTGGTGGTGCCGAGTTCGGCATGAATGCGTTCCACGGCCTGCAGCACCAGTACGCCCGTGGGACTATCCAGCGCGCCGGTGGGCTCGTCGCACAGCAGCAGATCGGGACGTTTGGCGATGGCGCGTGCGATGGCCACGCGCTGCTGTTCACCGCCGGAAAGTTGTGCCGGAAAATGATTCAATCGTTCGCCCAGACCCACCAGTGTCAAGGCTTCTTCGGCCGACATGGGATTGATGGCAATCTCGGTGACCAGCGCCACGTTTTCCAGCGCGGTGAGACTGGGGATCAGGTTGTAGAACTGGAATACAAAGCCCACATGTTCGCGGCGATAACGCGTGCGTCCCGACTCGCCGAGCTGGCCGAGTTCGTGTTCCTTGAAGCGCACTTCGCCGCTGCTGGGCGTGTCCAGCCCACCCAGAATATTCAGCAATGTGGATTTGCCGCTACCTGAGGCACCCAGCAGCACCACCAGTTCGCGCGGTCGCAATTCCAGATCGACACCACGCAGTGCGTGCACGGCAACCTCACCCGAGCCATAGACCTTGGTCAGGGCGTGGGCGCTCAGGATGGGTTCGATGCGGCCGGTATCCATAAGTCGGGAAGTGACTGAGCGGTGTGAAGCTTGTGATTATTGCGTGAGCAACATACGCAATCCTGCGCGGCGCTCAATGCGTGCCGTACGTGGTCGGGTAGGTAGTATTGCGGTGCTCGCGAATCGGAGGGCGCAGTCGCAGCACCAGCCCGGGTTCGATATCCGTAAACCGGGATGTTTCGCTGCCGTTCTAATGTGCAGTCGGCGTTGCCTGCGGCCTTTTTTGCAGCAGATGATTGACCTGCTCCAGAAAGTCCGCTGGCAAAACGGGCTTGCTGAGGATCTCGCAGTTGCCGCTGAGCTCTACTGCATCGACCATGCGCCGCGACGTGTCACCTGTGACCAGCACGGCTGGAATCGACCGGCTGGTGAATTGCCGGATCGCGCCTATGGCGTGAATGCCGGTATCGTCGCCCCCCAGATGGAAGTCGGAGACAATCAGATCCGGCGTACGTTTCCTGGAGCCGAGCATCGTGAGCGCTTCACGGGTATTGGCTGACATGATTACTTCATGACCCTCCAGCTCCAGCAGCATCTGGGTGGCTGATGACACGGCGGGGTCATCATCGATCAGCATGATCAGCGCACTGGGGGCATGCTCGAGTGTTGCGAACGCGCCGGTTTGCGGCAGTTCCGGCACGCCGGTGCCACGGGGCACGGTCACCCAGAACCGCGAGCCGAAACCCGGTTTCGACTCCACCTCGACGCGACAGCCGATCAGCTGGGCAATGCGCCGCACAATGGCGAGGCCCAGTCCCAGTCCTTCCTGCTTCTGACCCGCAGTTCGATTCAATTGATAGAACTCCTCGAAAATCGCTTCTCGCTGGTCGGCCGGAATGCCGATACCCGTATCAAGCACTTCGATGCGTACCACGGCGCTTTCCACCAGGCAACGCAGTTGCACCATACCTTTGCGGGTATAGCGGATGGCATTGGCCACCAGATTCTGGACGACCTGTTCCAGCAGGCTGCTGTCGGTATGAACCACTGCGTCGCTGTCATCGATCAGCAATGCCAGTCCTTTTGCCTGTGCCAGCTGTTCAAACGAAGCCCTGAGATGTCGCAGAATGGGCTGTACAGAGCAGTCCTTGATATCCGGCTTGATGGCGCCGGCTTCAAGCTTGCTGATGTCCAGCAGTGCATTGACCAATTCCGACATTGACGCCAGCGCTTCATGCTGTGTGGCCACCGCCAACACGGCGCGCGGGTCGCTGCTGGTTTTCTCCAGCACTGAATTGAGCAGCATCAGAGTCTGCAGCGGCTGACGCAGGTCATGACTGGCGGTGGCGAGAAACGCGCTCTTGGCGCGATTGGCTTTTTCCGCTTCACGGCGCGCTTCGTTGAGCTGTTCCAGCACGACCTTGTGCGCAGTGATGTCGCGGATCGAACTGGAGACCAGGAAACCTTCGTCAGTCTGGAATGGGCTCAGGCTGATTTCCACCGGGAATTCCGAGCCATCGCGGCGCCGGGCATACAGATCAAGGCCGCTGCCCATGGGGCGCACGCGTGGCGCGCTGTTGTACGTGTGGCGATGATTCGGGTGGCCGTCACGCAACCGTTCCGGCAACAGGCACTCGACCGGTTTGCCGAGCAGTTCATCGCGCGAGTAGCCGAACAGGGCTTCGGTCTGAGCGTTGACAAAGACGATGACACCATGCTCGTCGGCAATCACGGTTGCGTCTGGCGCGGCATCGAGCAAGGCGCGGATTTTCTGATCGCTGAGGTGCATGTTTCTCCGGCTGAGGCTGCTGACATCGCTGCCGGGAATCGCAGCAGCATTCCGGGCAGGTGCGACGGTAGCCCGCAATCACCGCAATGACATGCGGGTTTACCCCTATGAATCACGATGTGATGGTCAACAGACCCTAGCATGCAGACATGACAGGAGCATGTATGACAGGCCAACAGTCCGACAAGTTCGAGCGTCCGGAGTTGCATGACTCCAGTGTTGCGCACATACACAACGAAGATATTGCCGTTGCCTTCGAGGAAATGGCCGATTTGCTCGCCTTGAGTGGCGATAACCCATTTCGGATACGCGCCTACCGGCGCGCTGCGCAACTGGTGCGCAGTCTGCCGCAGGAACTGGAACCCAGAATATCGCATGGGTTCGATCCCGATGCGTTGCCGGGCATAGGTGCGGATTTATCGGCAAAGATTCGCGAATTGATCGATACCGGGCGCTGCCAGGCGCTGGAGCGGCTGCGTCGTTCCGTGCCCGCCGGGCTGCGCGAACTGCTGAAGTTGCCCGGCATCGGGCCACAGCGGGCGCGCACCTTGTTTGACGCGCTGAAGATTCACAGTCTCAAGGACCTGCAGCACGCGCTGGAAACGCAGCAGGTGCGTCATGTGCCGGGATTCGGCGTCAAGTCGGAAGCCAGTCTGCACAAGGCGCTGGCGCAGGCCGGACAACACAGCCGACGCCTGCCCTGGTATGTCGCCAGGCAGTACGCCATTGCCATTCGACACTATCTGGCGGCATTGCCCGGTGTTACCAGGGTCGAGCTGGCCGGCAGTTTCCGTCGCGGCCGTGAGACGGTGGGCGATCTCGATATCGTGATGTGCGCTGATGTCGATTTGGATCTGCACGCTGCGCTGCGCAGTTACGGTGAAACCGCCAGTACCCTGGTGGCCGGTCCAACGCGCTGTTCCATTGTACTGCGCAGTGGATTGCAGGTGGATGTACGTCTGGTACCTGCTGCGAGTTTCGGCGCCGCGCTGTACTACTTGACGGGCAGCAAGGCGCACAACATTCACGTACGTCGCATCGCCATGTCGCAGGGTCTTAAAGTAAATGAATACGGCGTGTTCCGTGGCAAGGCGCGTATTGCCGGCGACAGCGAGGCATCGGTGTTCGCATCGGTCGGCCTGCCATTCATTGCGCCGGAACTGCGCGAGGATCGTGGCGAGATTGAAGCGGCACTGGTGGACAATCTACCCGTCCTGATTGAACGCGACCAGTTGCGCGGCGATCTGCATGTGCATACTCGAAATACAGATGGCACGGCCGCGTTGGCGGACATGGCTGCTGCGGCTCATCGCGCCGGGCTGCAATACATAGCCATTACCGACCATGCAAAACACATCGGCATTGTGCATGGTCTGGATGCATCAGCGCTTGCCAGACAAATCGATGAGATCGATGCGTTCAACGCCGACCAGACCGGCTGCACCATCCTGAAAGGTATCGAGGTGGACATCCTGCAGGACGGCAGCCTGGCGCTGCCGGACAGCGTGCTGCAGCGTCTGGATGTGGTGGTCGCTGCAGTGCACGATCACTTCGGTTTGTCGCGACGCAGGCAAACCGGGCGACTGCTGCGTGCGCTGGATCACCGGTCGGTTTCCATACTGGCGCACCCCAGCACACGTCTGATCGAGGAGCGGCCCGGCATCGACTGCGACTGGCATCAGGTTCTGCAGCGCGCCGCCCAGCGGCCCTGTTATATGGAACTGAATGCCCAGCCCGCCCGGCTCGACCTTGACGACATCATGGTGCGGGAAGCGGCGGAGCTGGGCGTGTTGATCAGCATCGCCAGCGACGCTCACGGCACTGATGATTTCCCACACCTGGAACTGGGGGTGCTGCAGGCCAGGCGCGGCTGGTTATCAGCCGCGCAAGTACTCAATACCCGAGGTACTCGTGAGGTGCGCCGGTTGTTGCGCAGCACATTCCTCTAGCAGGCTGTTGAAAATCTCATTTTCAGCAGCCTGTGTTTGCGCCAGGGAGGGCGCAATCAAAATCAGGAACTTCCAGGTTCATGATTTTGTTAGTGAGCAAAAGTCACGCCTTTTGCGATACGACGTTGAAAAAGGGCACGTCAGCCCTTTTTCAATAGACCCTAGGGCCTGTCAGCACTGATCAATGCGTCATCTGGTCGAGCTCCGCGGCCAGCTCGCGCAAGCCATGTGAAATCATTACCGGCGATGCCGAATATTGCTCGAGGTGCTGTAACGCCGGTGGCAGGGTGGCAATTTCATCCGCGCAATGCCGTCGTATCTGCTGCAGCGCGGGTGCGCGGGACATGCGCCGGCCATTGATCATGACCGGTTGCAGCAGCAACGTGCCTTCCAGAATCTCGTCATCGCAGCCAACGATATCCATGGCGATCCTGCCGCGTTCGTCATAGATGCGATAGACCTGTCTGCGTCCCGGCCAGGTGTATTTCGATTGCGAGCGCTTGTGACGCGGCGTGCCTGCATAGGATTGCAGCTTGTAGGCGCAGTCGAGCGCAGCTGCATCCGCCGATGTGGTGAGCGCAGTGCCGACACCAATGCCGCTGATGGATGCGTTGTGCTGCAGCAGGCGGCTGATCTCGTGTTCGTCCATGCCGCCGCTGACAAAGATGCCGATGTCCCGGTAGCCGCCCTGGTCCAGGATGGTCCGTACGCGGCGCACTTCTTCCAGCAGATCGCCGCTGTCGATGCGCACATTCCTGATCCTGATGCCCGACGCTGCCAGCGACCCAGCCAGTTCCACCACACGGTGCGCGCCGCGAGCGGTGTCGTAGGTGTCGATCAGCAGGGTGAGATTGTCGGGACGACACTGTGCAAAAGCGCGAAACGCAACCGCTTCCCGGTCATGTGCGGAAATGAATGAATGCGCCATGGTGCCGGCAAGTGGTATCGCGAACAGCTGTCCGGCGTACACATTGGAAGTGGCATCAAACCCGGCGATGTAACTGGCGCGCGCAGCAAACACTGCGGCCTCGGCGCCGTGTGCGCGCCTCATGCCGAAATCCACCAACTGGTGTTTGCCGGCGGCAATGCGGCAGCGCGCCGCCTTGGAGGCAATGAGCGTCTGGAAATGCAGGAGATTGATCAGGCGGCTTTCCAGCAGCTGGGCCTCGGGCAGGGGTGCCGTTATGCGCAGTACCGGCTCTTCCTCGAAGAACACCGTACCTTCGCGCATGGCATGGACGTCGCCGGTGAAGCGAAATGTTGTCAGACGATCCAGGAATGCATTCTTGAACTGGCCGGTGGATTCCAGCCAGGCGATTTCGTCGCCGCCAAATTGCAGCTGTTCCACAAACTCCAGAACCTGGTCCAGCCCCGCCGCTACCAGGAAGTTTCGCTGGCTGGGCAGTCGCCGCACATAGAACTCGAACACGGAGCTCTGCTCCATGCCCAGTTCGTAGTACGCACTCATCATGTTCAGTTCATAGAAATCAGTGAGCAGCGCGGTTTGTGCAGTCCGGCTGGAAAGAGTTGCGCTCATGCTGATGCTCATGTCGGGTGACGCCTTTTCAGTAGCGAGATGTTCGGGCTGCGCAAACAGGCTGAACAGCCGGAGTGATGTCAATGCGCTAGGTATATGTGCGGACCACTGCCGTCGCAAAACTGTTCGAATATTGCAATCCGGTCAGCCGTCGAGATACGTGATACTGCGCACGTAGCCACGGTATGCACAAATGGTGTGCATGCGCGCGAAAATGGAAAATCATTGAAAGATTTGATCGTTATCCAGCCACATTGTCGATGGGGGGCAGCACATGAATCGAAATGGCAACATTTGGGCGTTGGTGCTGGCAGCCGGCGAAGGCAGCCGCCTGCGCAAGCTGACGACTACCGATTCCGGCACCAGCATTCCCAAGCAATTCTGTTCACTGCATGGCGGGCCATCGTTGTTCCAGAATGCACTGCGGCGCGGCGAGGCAATCGCTTCGCGGGGTCATCTGTGCACCATTGTCGCTGCTCAACATCGAAATTGGTGGCGCGAGGTGTTGACCCATCTGCCCATGGCCAATGTCATCGAGCAGCCGAGAAATCTCGGTACCGCCATCGGCATTCTGCTGCCCTTGCTGCATATTGTTGAGCGCGATCCGCAGGCGCGCATCGTGCTGCTGCCATCTGATCATCACGTTGAAGATGAACCCGTGCTGGCCGGATCGCTGCGGCGTGCGTTGAGCCGTCTGGCGACGTATCCCGATGAAGTCATATTGCTGGGTATCGAGCCAGAAGAGCCGGATACCGAGCTGGGTTACATCATGCCGGGACAGGGCGAGGTGCACGGTGGCTTGAACATCGAGACATTCATCGAAAAACCGGACAGTCGGACTGCACAGCGTCTGCTTGATGAGGGCGCTCTGTGGAATGCCTTCATCATCGTGGCGCGTGCCCAGGCCTTGCTCGACCTGTATACCCGGCGCTATCCGGAAATCGTCCACGAAATGCGGGCACTGGTATCGACACAACGCAGTCAGGCAAAGATCGACATGAATCTGGTGGATTTGTATCAGCGTTTGCCAGAACTGGATTTTTCGCGGCACATATTGCAGGGTCAGGAGGCGCAGCTGTGTGTTGTTCCGGTTCCTCATTGTGGCTGGACAGACCTTGGTACACCGAAGCGGGTAGGCGAGGCATTGCGCAAGGTATCCGGCAAGGCGCGCGTGACTGAATTACATGCGCACCTCAATCTGGCAGCACAGCACGAACGCCTGCAACTCGAGCTGCGCGCCGCTTCATGACGGTTTTTCGCGATCGCATTGCCGCGGGTCAGGCACTGGCCGGCGTGCTTCGCGACCATGCCGGCCGCGAAGATGCAATCGTACTGGCGCTGCCGCGTGGTGGTGTGCCGGTGGCTCATGCAGCAGCATTGGCGCTGAAGCTGCCACTGGACGTGCTGATCGTGCGCAAGCTGGGTGCGCCGAATCAACCGGAGCTGGCCATGGGCGCCATCGCGGCCGGCGGCGTAGTGGTGTTCAACCCGGACGTCATGCGCTGGTTTGCCGATGACCAGGCCATCATCAACGAAATCATTGCGCATGAACGTCACGAACTGGAGCGTCGTGAGCGCGCCTATCGTGGCGGACGACCACCCCTGGATGTGGGCAACAAGACGGTGATCGTCATTGATGATGGCGCCGCCACCGGCGCCACCATGCGCGCGGCGGTGCAAGCCCTGCGCAAGCTGCATGCTAAAGAAATTATCGTGGCGTTACCCACCGCCTCCCGGGAAGCGGTCGCCGATCTGGAGCAGGTGGCCGATCAGGTGCGGTGCCTGCAGACACCCCTGTCGTTTACGGCAGTGGGACAGTGGTACGAAGTGTTCGATCAGACATCGGATCGGGAAGTGACCGAGTTGTTGGCGCAGGCGAATGCCTGAGGAATGTCTGATTAACCCATCACTGTCATTTCGACCGAAGGGAGAAATCTTGCAAGTGATTGATAGCCAAGTATCCAAGCGAAGAAAGATTTCTCACTGCGTTCGTCCCGCGGGATTTCCTTCGGTCAAAATGACAAGTAAATCAGACCTTCCCTAAGGTCAATTGGCGTGTCCGATGGTGCCGGCAACAGGGTTGCGCTCAGTCAGGTAGTTCACGAACCAGCCGGCAGCCTGCTCTGCGACCTGTTCCAGCGCGCCCGGCTCTTCGAACAGGTGCGTGGCTCCGGGAACCACATGCAGGCGGGCAGGGCCGGAAATACGCATCATGGCCTGACGGTTGAGCGCCAGTACCTCGTGATCGTTGCCGCCGACAATCAACAATGTCGGTGCCAGCACCCTTGTCAGCGCCTCGCCGGCCAGATCCGGCCGTCCGCCGCGCGATACCACCGCCTTGACATGTCTGCTGTGCGTGGCAGCAGCTATCAGGGCCGCTGCAGCGCCAGTACTGGCGCCGAACAGGCCAATGGGAAGATGCTGCAGCTGCTTCTGGTGAGTCAGCCATTCCAGTGTGTCGCCGACACGCCCTGATAACAGTGCAATATTGAAACGCCATTCGCGAGTGACGGCGTCGAGTTCCTCTTCGGACGGCGTCAGCAAGTCCATCAACAGGGTACCGAAACCGTTGGCACACAGATAGCTGGCCACCTGACGATTGCGTCGACTGAAACGACTGCTGCCGCTGCCGTGTGCGAACACCACCAGACCCTGCGCATTTCCTGGTAACTGCAGCGCGCCGTTGAGTTCAATGCTACCGATCTGAATGACCACGTCGGCGGCTGATTCGCTGGGAGTCACGTCGGACCTGCCTGTACTTCTGTTGTGGAAATGCTCCAGCCACACCACCAGCTTTCGCCGCCGTGCTTCGACTGCCATTGGGGGCATATTCCGAAAACGATTTGTAAGGGTATTTACGCGGTGGTCTGGTGACAGCCTGATGCTGCATATTGTTCACCGATTCAGAATCCCCCTCATGCGGAGTTTCCGGCGCAACAATGCGGTCATGCCGGATTGTTCCATTGCCGGAGAGCGTCAGTATTGATAGCGGTGTTCCATGCAAGACACATGAGGCGTTATGGATCCGCGAGAGTTCTGCTGTCGCGAGGTGATGGCAGCGTTCGACGGGTGGATGCGCCCGGTGTAATCAAATTCTGACCCACGGTGAGTGCTTATGCCTAACGAGTTCGATCCCAACATTGATCAGTGGTACCAGCACCGCGACAAGGGCGAATTGCTGCGGGTGGTTGCAGTGGATAAAGCCGCCGGCGTTGTCGAGATACAGGATTTCGATGGCGACATCGAAGAGCTGGATTTCGATGCCTGGCGGGATATGGATCTCGAGCTGGCTGAACAGCCGGAAGACTGGACCGGACCCTATGACGACATTGAGACCGACGATCTCGGTTACTCATCGGACACGGCCATGACGCAGCAGGACTGGCGCACACCGCTCGATACGCTGCGTACCCAGGAGGAATCATGGCAGGATGCCCGTCCGGCTGACGAACGTACAGAGGAAGAGGAGCTTCCGCCGATTGAGCCAGATCCAGCTGCCGAAAATGATGCCGGGCGCGGGCAGGCGCACTAGGCCTGCTGCCGTATTGAAGTAGATTCTGAGTCACTGCTGCAACGGGAGATCTCCATGCGTGTACGAATAGTCGTTGCTGATCGGAGTGAGGCGCGCTTCTACGATGCGCTGCATGCCAACGCACACTTGCAGCTGATCGGACAGCTGACCGATTCGCAGGCCCGTCTGCATGATCGCGACCTGAAGTCGGATCGTCCGGGCCGCGTGTTTGATCGCGCCTCCGGCGGTGGGCGCAGAGGCGCGGTGGCGCATCACGCCACCGGCGGCGAACGTAGTCCGCTGCAGCATGAGGCCGAGGTGTTTGCGCAGCGGATTGCCGGCGAGCTGGAGAAGTCCCTGAACGAACATGCCTTCGAACGCATGGTGTTGATAGCGGAGCCGGGGTTCCTGGGTCAGCTGCGCAGCGTGATGCCGAAATCGTTGCTGAAAACAGTGGTGCAGCAGGTAAACAAGGATCTGGTACATCAGGACGATCGAACCATTCTCGGTCATCTGTCTGCAGAGGTATTTGAGACACCCATGCGACAGAGTTGAGCGGGTCATTGGCAGTTGCAGGGAGTCAGATATGGAGCATGGCAATCTCTGGCAGCACGTACGCGCATCTATAGCTGCGCTGATTACCGCGCGGGGCGCAAACCAGTGCGCATTCGCGACAAGCTCGGCCGCCGTCCTGCCGCAAGATCATGGGCCGGACGCGGCAGGTCCACGCATTCTGGTGTTGACCTCCGGACTGGGCTACGGTCATATCAGGGCTGCAGAGGCAATACGGCTGGCCTTGCTGCAGTACGCTCCCGGCGCCACGGTACAGGTGATCGACTGGTGGTCGCTCATGAATGCAGGCGTGGCGCATGCGACTCGGGAAATGTATCTGCACCTGGTGCAGGTGCACACCGAGCTGTACGAACGTATTTATGGTCTGGGCGAGCGTACCTGGCGTGAGATTCTCTCGAGCCGGAAGTCGCCGCCACCGTCGGTGCTGAAGTTGTTTGAGTTGCTCAAGACCTTGCATGCTGCGCCTGAGTTCGCTGGACCAGCGGGTGGTCGTTATGTATCGGATCGAGCGCTGCTGTCGATGTTCTGCACGACCAGCGGCGACAAGCTGCTATTGGCCGGCGGAGTGCGCGCCAAGCTGGCATTGCTGAAATGGAGCTGGGCACGTCTGGTACGTCGTATGGAGCAGCTGCTGGAAGATTTCCGGCCGGACGTCATTGTCTCAACGCAGATGATCCCTGCCGCACTGGTCTCGGCGGTGAAACAGAGTCGCGGTTGGTCGATTCCCAGTGTGGCAGTGCCCACTGATTTCGGCGTGCATGATTTCTGGATGCAGCCCGGCACCAATCTGTATTGTCTGGGCCATGAAACGATTGCGGAGCTGCCCCGGGAGATGACTGCCCGGCAGTCGGTATTCACGGGTTTTCCGCTGATGCCGGAGTTCACCCTGCCCATTGATCCAGGTGAAGCGCGGCGCATACTGGGCATCAAGCATGATGCACCGGTTGTGCTGATTCTGGGGGGCGGTCTGGGTCTGGGTGTGGATGTGGTTGCGGATCGACTGCTGCAGGCAGCCGTGCCGCTGCAATTGCTGGTGCTGGCAGGCCGCAACGTGCGGGCCGGACTGAAATTGAAGACGCTGGCGACGCAATATCCTGCGCGCGTAAAAGTTATTGAATGGACAGACCGCGTTGATCTGTTCGTTCGCGCTGCTGATCTGGTAGTCGGCAAACCCGGTGGATTGAGTGTGGCTGAGGTACTGGCCTGCGGGCGTCCATTGCTGGCAACCCGATCATTGCGTGGCCAGGAAGGCTTCAATGTGCGCTTTCTTGAGCGGCATCAGGCGGGATTGTTGTTGTCGGATGCGCAACTGGTGACACATATCGAATTCCTGATGACACATCCCGCAGAGCTGGCAGCCGTGCAGACCCGCGCATGGAATCTGGGACGACGTGACGGTGCCGGGCAGATCGCCGAACAGATTCTCGGACTGGCTGTGCGTGAGCAGCGTGGCGCAGGACACAGCGCATGGCAACGCGGCTGAGAACATTGGGCAGAAGTCTGCTCACGCGTATCGATCGCTGGTATGGCCACAAGTTTCAACTGCGACCGTTGGGCCCGGTGTTGTTGCTGGGCTGCGAGCCGTACCGCGGCGAGCCGCGCGAGTTTGCCGACGGCACGCGCCTGCTGCCGCAGCAGCGTATTGGTGTGCTGCATTTCAACAACCAGCAGATTGCTGCACTTAGCGCCGATACGCGACAACATGCCGGCGTGCGTTTTGCGCGACTGTTCAGGGAATCACTACATGCGCTTGCCAGGCATGTTCAGTCAGATCCGGAATTACAGGATGTCTCGGTGTATCAAGGCCTGACCTGGTTCAAGGCCCATGGCCGCAAGGTGGGTTTCGTCAGTGAGGCAATTCCGATGGGTGTGAAACACCGGTGGCTTGCAACTTACTTTCGCATCCTCACCTGGGGGTTTTCGCCGCTTGCCAAGCTTCATGGCGACAGGCATGAGCCACGCCGCTTCTGGATCACCCGTAATGATCTGATAAAACACTTCGGCGATGCGCCAATAGTCAACAGACCCTAGGCAATGCTGTAGATCCCATGCCGTCATTCCATGCCATCCGGTCGATTTCCGGGCACCACGATTGTGTGTACCTGAGCTTTGATGACGGACCCGATGCCGAGTGGACGCCGCGCATGCTCGACCTGCTGGCAGCAGCCGGGGTTCAGACTGCGTTCTTTTTTGTAGTCGGTTGCCGTGCGCAGGCAAGCCCGGCGTTGGCGCGCCGTGTGCTGGCTGAAGGTCACGCACTGGGCAATCACAGTTTCAGTCATCGGCATCCCTGGACGCTGTCCGCAGCTGCTGCAGGCAATGAAGTGCGCGATGAGGCTGCAGTCATTGCCGACCTTACGGGCACAGCACCGACAATGTTTCGACCGCCGCATGAATTGCTGCGCGTCCTGCCGGGCTTCATGCGTGAGCTGGCTGCACGACAGCTGCACTGCGCGCGGCTCAATGGCAACTAGAGCGCCAACCTCCAGCACAGCCCATTGGCTGTCCTGGGTCGTCGGGACGGCACTGCTTGCAACGGTGGTCGCGGTCGCATTGCGCTTTTCCGAGGCGGAAGCGATTGTCCGCCTGCTGCAAGCGTTACAGGCAGAAATTCTGTTACTGGCCATTGTTCTGCAAGCAGGCACCTATGTTGCCCAGGGCGCAATCTGGCGTGATGTTGCCACCGCGGCCGGCAGCAAGTTGTCGTTTGGTGCTGCGATCCGGCTGAGTCTTGCCAAGCTGTTCATTGATCAGGCACTACCCTCGGCGGGTGTCAGCGGCACGGTAGTGGTCGGCAGGCAACTTGAGGAGCAGGGCCTGGCACGCACCACGGTGATGGCGGCCGTAGTAGTCAACACGGCCTCCTATTTCGTTACCTACGTGTTTGCCTTGAGCCTCGCGGTGTTGCTGATCCCTTTGCACGGAGCAGTGCGGCATCTGGTGTTGCTGGGCGCGGCGATCTTCGCACTGTGCAGCATCGCACTGGTGGTGATGATACTGGCCTTGCCCGGACGCACCGATGGCGCCGTGGCAAGGCGTCTTGCGCAGTCCGGCGTTCTGAAAGCACCGCTCAGCCTGCTGATCGAAGCGGATGTGCAGCTGGCACGCAGTCCGCCCCTGCTGCTGCGGGCCTGCGTTTGCCAGTTCTGCATCATTCTGCTTGATGCTGCGACCGTGTGGCTGTTGATCAAAGCATTGGGCATCACAGCTTCGCTGCCTGGAGTGTTCGCGAGTTTCATGATTTCGAATCTGTTCCGCACCATCGGCATCTTGCCGGGTGGTCTGGGCAGCTTTGAAGCCAGCTCGATATTGACATTGCAGGTGGTAGGCGTGCCGTTGCCAGTGGCACTGTCGGCAACGCTGCTGTTTCGTGGCCTGAGTTTCTGGCTGCCCATGGTGCCGGGGCTGTGGTGCTCACGGCAAATGGTCAAACCGACATTGCGCACCGTACCCGTGCAGCAGAAGTACTGGTCTACCACGCCCGAGGAACTGCTTCTCCAGCTGCAATCCACGGCGCAAGGTCTGTCTGGCGAAGAAGCCCTGCGACGCCTGCGCGTCCTAGGCCCGAACAAGCTGGACGACGACCAGTCGTTTTCCGGGCTGCGCATCCTGGCGCGACAACTCGCCAGCCCGCTGCTGTTGCTGCTGGTGTTCGCCGCCGCTATTGCCGCAGCAACCGGCGAATGGGCAGACGCCGTCATTGTTCTGATTATCCTGTTTGCCAGCGTGGCAATTGGCTACCGCCGCGAATACAGCGCGCAGGCTGCCGCTGCGGCATTGCGTTCGCGTGTGCAGGTGCGCACCAAGGTCTTGCGCGATCAACATGAGCAAATGGTGCTGCTGGAAGAGATTGTGCCGGGCGATATTGTGCTGCTCGCCGCCGGCTCGCTGGTACCGGCGGATGCGCGGGTGCTGGAAGCCGCTGATGCGCATGTCAGCGAATCGGTGCTGACCGGTGAGAGCTTTCCGGTTGAAAAGCACCCTGAAGTGCTGGCGCCTGAGACACCGCTGTCGCACCGCTCCAATTGCGTCTATCTCGGCACCAATGTGCGCAGCGGCATGCTGCGTTGTGTGGTGGTCGCGACGGGCACTGCCACACAATTCGGCAGTATTGCCCAGCGCCTGAGTTTGCGTCCGCCCGAGACCGAATTCGATCGGGGTATACGCCGCTTCGGCTATTTCCTGACCAGCGCCATGTTGACCATGGTGCTGCTGATCTTTGTGGCACACATGCTGGCCGGGCGGCCGCTGGTCGATACGTTGTTGTTCGCAGTGGCATTGGCGGTGGGTCTGAGTCCGGAATTATTGCCGGCGATTCTCAGTTTCAATCTCGCGCGCGGCGCCGAAGTCATGGCACAGCGTGGCGTACTGGTGCGCCGCCTCAATGCCATCGAAAATCTCGGCAGCATGGACATTCTGTGCACCGACAAGACCGGCACGCTGACCGAAGGCGTGATCAATCTGGAAGGGGGTTACGACGCAGCGGGGCTGACCTCGCGGTCCGTTGTCGAGCTGGCGGCAATCAATGCCGCGCTGGAAACTGGACTGGCAAGTCCCCTTGATGATGCCATTCTCGATGCCTGCAAACCCGATCTGTCGCAGGTGACCAAGCTTGCGGAAATTCCGTTTGATTTCGTGCGCAAACGCGTCAGCGTAGTGGTACAGCGAGCGGACGGCGCGCAGTTGATTTCCAAGGGTGCGTTTCAGCCCGTGCTTGATGCCTGTACGCAATTGGCCGACGGACGCGTGCTGGATGCACCGCTGCGCAGGCAGTTGCAGCAGCGTTATGACGCTTGGGGCGGCAATGGCATCCGGGTGCTGGCGCTGGCATCACGAACATTGCAGCGGCAGTCGGCCTATGCACGTGCCGATGAAACCAGGCTTACCTTCGAAGGCTTTCTCACATTCACCGATCGTCCCAAGGTGGGCGCGAAGCAGGCATTGGCTGATCTTGCCAAAATGGGTGTATCGGTCAAGCTGATCACCGGGGATGCCAGGCAAGTGGCGCAACATCTTGCCGGGTTGGTGGGCATGAGCAGCGAACGCGTACTGACCGGCGCGCAACTGGATGAGTTGCACGACGAAGCGCTGTGGCGCGAGGCGGAACGTACTGATCTGTTTGTCGAAGTGGACCCGAACCAGAAAGAGCGCATCATCCTGTCGCTGAAAAAAATGGGGCACGTGGTCGGCTTTCTGGGTGACGGCGTCAACGATGCTCCGGCCATGCATGCCGCTGATACCAGCCTGTCGGTGGAACACGCGGTGGATGTGGCGCGCGAGGCGGCAGATTTCGTGCTGCTGCAGAGTGACCTGGATGTAATCAAACGCGGCATTGAGGCGGGCCGCATGACCTTTGCCAACACGCTCAAGTATGTGCTGACCACAACCAGCGCCAATCTCGGCAACATGATCAGCATGGCGATCGTGTCATTGTTCCTGCCGTTCCTGCCACTGCTTGCCGGACAGATTCTGCTCAACAATTTTCTGTCTGATATCCCTGCGATCGGCCTTGCCAACGACAGTGTCGATACAGAACTCGTGGTTCGTCCGCGCCGCTGGGACATGGGGTTCATCGGCCGGTTCATGGTCGAGTTTGGTTTGTTGAGCTCCATTTTTGATCTGCTCACCTTCGGCGCATTGCTGTGGTTGTTTCATGCCTCAGCCGAGCCTTTCCGCACCGGATGGTTTATAGAGTCCTTGCTGACCGAGCTGGTGATTGCGCTGGTGGTGCGCACGCGCCGGCCTTTCTTCAACAGCCGGCCGGGAACGTTACTGCTGGTCTCGACGCTGTGCCTGATGGCTCTGACACTGGCGATTCCCTATCTGCCGTACATCAGTGTCATGGGCTTTGTCCCATTGCCACCCGCTTTGATGGCAACGCTGGTGGCGATTACGGTCCTGTATGTATTGGCGGCGGAGCTCACCAAGGTCTGGTTCTATCGCGCGCGGAGCTGATTCCTGCAGCGATCACGTTGTTGACGTGACACATCGGGTTGGTATCAGCTGCTGCCTGCTGCGGTTGCCCACCACGGGGCGCGCTCTGCATCCGGCAACGCATAAGAGGGCTCCAGATGATCACCAATCGAACCGATGTCGGCTGTGATGACTGGCAGAGTGAGTTTCAGGGGAGCTCCACTGCTGATCGGTAACTCCAAGGATTTCACCGTGGCAAGCGCGGCTTACCCGATGTTTCCGAGAGTCAATCAGTAGCTTTCCTGTAATTGGGCTGCCAGTGCTGGCCTGTGGGCATGCCGTTCGGGATCACGGCGTAAGTGAAACAGGCGCTGCTATTGCGGACATCTCCACTGCTTGACTTGCCCGGCAAGGACTAAATATGGCAGTTGTTATAGCTGCATGAGGCCCATTCGCCATGAACACCCAGGTCTTCCCGGAGTTTGAACCCGTTGCAGTGCGACACAAATCTGGCCGACTTGCGCTTGGCAAGCAACTCGGCCTGCAACAGGGCGATGCATTGCTGGTGGTGGATGTGCAGCGCGACTTTCTGCCGGCGGGTGCTTTGCCGGTTCTGGACGGGGATGCCGTCGTACCGCGACTCAATGCCTATATGGCCACTTTCAGCGCTCACGACCTGCCCATTTTCCTGACGCGCGACTGGCATCCCCCAAACCATTGTTCATTCAAGGATCAAGGTGGCGTCTGGCCGACGCACTGCGTGCAGAACACGCCGGGCGCAGAGTGGCCGGTCGAGCTGCAGATACCGCCCGCTGCGCGCATCATCTCCAAGGGCAGTGATCCAGGCATTGAAGCCTATTCAGGATTTTCCGGCACAATATTGCTGGAGCTATTGCGCAGCCTTGAAGTGCGCCGGGTGTTTGTTGGTGGCCTGGCCACCGACTATTGCGTGCATGACACCATCATGGATGCCTGTAATCAGGGATTCACCGTCGTATTGCTCGCCGATGCAGTGCGTGCGGTCAATGCCGAAGCCGGCGATGCCACACGGGCGGTGCGTGAAATGATCGAACGTGGCGTCAGTGTGTTCGAACATCCCGGCATCGCGCCGGCATGATGTCCGGGGAGAACCGCAATATGGGCGACAGGAAATGGATTGCATTCCCGCACGACGCGGCAGCATTCAACTACAAGGGCAGGGCGCTGGAGAAGAACTGGCCGCGGTTGCATCAAGGTGACTGCGAGCCGTTCCCATCAGTTGCCGCACTGCAGGTGCGACTGCAACACTCCGCGGCAGACAGGCCCGGGAAAGACGTTGTCAGCGGTGTGCAGGAAGCATGGCGCGCCTATCATGCTGGCGATTTTCAACACGCCCACCAGCTGGGTATGGAACTCGGTACGCCCGGATTCGCAGCGGCGATCAAAGCGGTGACCATGTATGCCAGTTATCTGGAAACCGGCAAGCAACGCGTGCAGCAATTGTTGCTGGCAGCGGCGGAGCATGCCGAAGAAATCGTGGATATTCTGCCGAAGGAACCCAATGCCCACTACCTGCTGGCGCTGACGCTGGGGCGCTACAGTCAGGGTATTTCAATCCTGCAGGCATTGGCACAGGGCATGGCGTCCAGAATCGAAACGGCCCTGCAGCGCACGCTGAAACTCGCGCCAAGACACGCCGATGCCCACACGGCACTCGGGCTGTATCACGCGGAAATCATCGGCAAGCTGGGTGCTCTGGCCGCGGGCCTGAGTTACGGCGTGAATGCTGACACCGCCATCGAGCATTTTCGCAAGGCGCTCAGACTCAATCCGGAGCCGGCCATTCATAAGCTCGAATATGCACGCGGCCTGCGTCTGATCGATGCCGATGCGCATGCCGACCAGATCGATACACTGTTACACCAGGCTGCGAAATGCACGCCCCTGGAAGCAGTGGAGCTGCTGGACGTGCAACGCGCAAAAGCGTTGTTGAAATAGCCTGAATGCCCTGGGTTCTGATCAGGGATTGTTCGCCGCAGCTGCGGCGGTCACATTTCTGATCGCATGGATGAACTCCGCCAGCTTCATCTCGTACGCCGCTGAATTGTTCAGTTCGCGCGCGCTGAACCCGGCTGATGCAACCGCTTTGCAGCCGGCCAATGCTTCCAGGGATGGCAACAGCTTCGAAATATCCGTGTTGCCGGAAGTGATGAAGAACGCCACTTTGCGCAGCTTGCCGCGGGTCTGTTGCAGATAGGCGCGCACGCCAGGCGTCACTTGCCATGACCACACGGGTGTACCGATGAGCGTGAGCTCGTAGTCCGCAGGATCGCGTTGCGGTGCACCGATAACTGCCGGCTTCTGCCGCCAGGCATCCATGCCCGCTCGCAGATTGCTCAGCCAGCCGACACCATGCTGGGTATCGTGGATGCTTTCGATGTCCGCATCGAGACGCTGTGCGAGATCCTTCGCAACCTTCTCCGTATTGCCGGTGAGCGAGTAGAAGACCACCAACATCCGCCTGGTCGTAACCACCATGATGCCTGCTTACTGTGCTGTGCTTATATTCCGGGTGCTCAGAACTGCATCAACGCGCTTTGTCACTTCGCTCAACTGCGCCGGGACATCGGCCATCTTCGACGCAGTGCTGATGGCATCAACGCCTTCCAGCCTGGAGTCTCCCGAGCCGGAAGTGGTGAGCACGATCAATTTGTCCCGCTGCTGAACCCGCTTGACGAACGTCCTGACGGCAGCCGGTGGCTTGCCAGCTTCCCAGGTATGAATCACCACCAGCGCGTCCCAGTCGGCTTCGTTGATGCCGGGCAGGGCGGTGACGTCGAGCACCTGGACATGCGCGGATCGCTGCTTGAGGTGATCCAGCAGGCCACTCACCATCGCATCCTTGAATTTGCTGCCCTGCGTGGCAATGAGCACATCGGCCCCGTCAGGCATGCCGGCCACTTCGAGCGGGCGCGTTGTGCCCATCGAGAACAGCAATGCATATCCAGTCGCGACACCAAACATGGCAAGGAAAATCGCCGCAATGATCAGCAGCGTCTTGCGCAATCGTGACGGATGCTTGACCGGATCCCGGGTGGCCATGGGCGTATCCTCGATGATCACTCTGCACCACACTCGCACACAATTGCCATTGCGAATACCCGTATGATCCGCGAGCGAGTAAGTGGCTCTCCGGGTGAAGTGTCCTGGATGAATTGACTCGCGTGGATACCTTCACGGGTAACATTGCTGACCTGTAGGAACTTCCAATCCAGGGTGCGCGATCGATATGCGGGAAGACTTGATACACAGTCATGCAGACAAAACCCGGGCGGCGATCATTGCGATCTGTACGGTCGCCGCCGTTGCCCTGATCGTGACCCTGCTGCTGCCGCCGTTCCAGTTGTTCGACGCGCAGGACCCGCACATGCTGACTGTGCACCTGCTGTTTGAACTGTTTGCCGTGGTGATCTCGGCGCAGGTGGTGTCGGTGTCCTTTCATTCACTGGAGCTGAAAGAAAACTATTCCGCCAACCTGCTGATTTTCGGCTTCGCGCTGGTGGCGGTGTGCGATCTGACACACGCGCTGGATTACGATGGCATGCCGGGCTTCATTGCGGATAGCAGCACCCCCAAAGCCATCTTCTTCTGGCTGATTGGCCGGACCGTTGAAGCTGCCACCGTTGCCCTGATTGCCTGCAATGTTGTCCTGCGCGGTGCCCGCTGGGTCTGGCTGCTGGCAGCAGGTATGGCCGCTGTGTTGGTCATCTGGTTTGGCACTTTCCACGTGGATATGTTTCCAGCCACTTTCCAGCCCGGCAGCGGCGTGACGCCTTTCAAATCCGGTTACGAATATGTGCTCGCCACGCTCAACTCCGGCACCGCACTGCTGCTGTGGCGACAGGCGTCGCAGTCGCGCAGCCCGCGTCGTTACCTGCTGTCTGGGTCGTGTGCCGTCATGGCCATGGGCGGCATGGTGCTGGCGTACTATCAGACGCCATCGGACTTCGCCAACATCTTCGGCCATGTTTACAAGGTTACCGCGTATGCACTGGTGTACCGCGCCGCGTTCGTCCTTGCCATCAATGAGCCCCATCGCCTGCTGCAGGAGTCCGAACAACAGCAACGCGAGAGCCAGCAACAGCTCAGGGCGCTCAGCGACAATGTGCCCAACGGCATGGTCTATCAGCTTCTGGTACTGCCAGACGGCCGCAGGCGATTCCTGTATATCAGCGCCGGCATCGAACGCCTGAGCAACAATTCGCTGACGGCGCAGGATATCCTGCACGACGCAGACAAACTGTTTTCACGCGTTGTCGAGGAAGACCAGCCAGTGCTGCACGCCGCACAACAGGCATCAGCAGCCAGGATGAGTGTCTTCAATGTCATTGTGCGCATTCGCAGGGAGGATGGTGAACTGCGCCATCTGTTGCTGTGCTCACAACCGCGAGCGCTGGCCGATGGCAGCACCGTGTGGGACGGCATCGTTATGGATGTGACCGACCGCGAACGCATTGAAGCGGAACTGCGCCGGCTCAACACCGAACTTGAACAGCGGGTGGCCGAGCGCACTGCCGCGCTGAGCCAGGCCAATCGCAGCCTCGAATCGTTTTCCTACATGGTGGCGCACGACCTGCGCGTACCGCTGCGGCATATCGCCGGATTCGCCTCCATGCTGCAGCAGGACCACGCGGAAAAACTGGATGCGGACGGCAGACGTTTGCTGGACAGCATCATCGAGCGTCGCGAGGCCATGTCACGCCTGATTGAAGGCATGCTGGCTGCCTCGCGTATGGAGCACACCCGGCTGAATCTGACAACTACGGATCTCAGTGAACTGGCCACGCATATCGCCCAGGATCTGGCGGCCGTCGATCCGCAACGCAACGTCAGGTTCAAGATCCAGTCCGGCATGATCGCCAGCGTTGACCGTATCCTCATGAAGAACGTGCTGGACAACCTGCTGGGCAATGCCTGGAAATTTACCGCCGGACGCACGCAGGCCACCATCGAATTCGGCGCCAGCGACCTGCCCGACAGGCGCGTGTACTTTGTCCGCGACAATGGCGCCGGGTTTGAGCCACGGGATGCCGACAATCTGTTCTCGTTGTTCCATCGTCTGCAGACCCATGGCCAGTTCGCCGGCCACGGCATAGGCCTGGCATCGGTCAAGAGCATCATTGTCAGTCACGGTGGTACCGTGTGGGCCGAAGGTGCGCCGGGACAGGGCGCAACGTTCTATTTTTCTCTGCCTAAACCGGTCTGAGTGCCTCCCCGGCTGGACAACCGGTCAATCATTCACCGCCATCACCCGCCCTTCGCGCATGCGTACGCATTGCATTTCGATGCCAAGTTCGTCCTGATAACGCCGGATGACGCGCGCTTCGATCTCGGTAACCAGTGACACCGCCAGGCCTTTGGCGCCGGCGCGGCCGGTGCGACCGACGCGGTGCAGGTAAGCCTTGCTCAACGTGGGTACGTCGAAATTGAAAACGTGGGTGACACCCTTGATGTCCAGACCACGGGCGGCGACGTCGGAGGCGATCAGTACGCGAATCTCGCCGCTACGAAAACCATCCATCGCCTGTTTGCGGGTGTGTTTGTCGAGGGCCGCGTTGAGATCGGCGGCAGGGATGTGGTGGTGCGCCAGCTTGAGGGCGATCTTCTCGGCCAGATCATTGCGATGCACGAACACGATGGCACGTTCGGGTTCCAGTGCATGCAGCAGCTTGCGTAACTCGTCGGGTTTGTCGCGCTCTTCGCAGATGAGATACAGGTGTTCAATGTTCTCGTTCACTGGTGCGTTGCCGGCTTGCAACATCACCAGCTCGGGTGACAGCGATTCAATAACAGCCGCGCTATGTGGCTCAACGGTGGCGG
Source organism: uncultured Pseudomonadota bacterium (assembly GCA_963748005.1). Lineage (GTDB taxonomy): Bacteria > Pseudomonadota > Gammaproteobacteria > Steroidobacterales > Steroidobacteraceae > CAILZL01. The sequence continues at coordinate 776,492 of CAVVHH010000003.1, read as the reverse complement.
AGGCAAACACCAGTTGCCGGGTGCGCGGCGCAGCCTGAATGATGGTGCGCACGGCGGCGAGACTCTCGTCGCTCAGCAGCCGGTCGGCTTCATCAATGACGATGCTGAAGACATGTTGCGTCTTCAGCTTGCCCTTGCTGATCAGTTCGCCGATACGGCCGGGAGAGCCCACCACCAGGTGTGGTTTCTTTTTCAGTTTGTCGAGCTGGCGATCCAGCGAAGTGCCGCCGATCAGCAGCAGTGTGCGAATCGGCCAGCCGGCGTTCTGCGCCAGATCCGTACATTGACGTTGAATCTGGATGGCCAGTTCATGCGTGGGCGCAACGATCACGGCCTGCGTGGCCGCCAGCGATGCATCCAGACGGCAGAAGATTGGCAGCAGGTACGCCAGCGTCTTGCCGGTACCGGTTTCGGCATGCAGATACGCATCCTTGCCTGCCAGCAATACCGGCAGCGCTGCGTTTTGTATCGGCGTGGGCTCCGTGATCTGCTGCTTATTCAATGCGGCGATCAGCTCGGGCAGCACTTGCAGGTCAGTGAAGGTCATGATGCAGCCGAAAGGCGTAATGAATGGTTTTCAAACTGGACAAACAGACACCCGCACAGTACGCATGGCTGACAGCAATTATGGTCAGGTAGTCTAGCGTAGTTCGTCGGGTGACCGGGAATTCGTTCCTGCGCGGACTAAGCCCCGGTCGAAGTGGATTGCAAGTTCCTGCCATAGATCAGGTGATACACCAGACCTACCAGCACGCTACCGCCGACAAGATTACCCAGTATCACCGGGACCAGACTGCGCAACATGGCAAAAACTGTAATGTCGATGGCTTCGCCATTGACTGTTTGCAGCAGCATGCCGAGCGGAATGAAATACATGTTGGCCACGCTGTGCTCGAAACCGGCGGCGACGAATGCGGAGATGGGAAACACGATGGCCACCACCTTGTCGATCACACTGCGCCCGGCCAGCGCCATCCACACTGCCATGCACACCAGAACATTGCAGAGCATGCCTTTGAAAAAGGCTGTCCAGAACGGCGTGTTGATCTTGGCGATGGCGATATTGATATAGGTTTGTGCGATGGCGCCATCGTTCATGTCCGGGTGATGTGACATGAATACCAGCCAGGCCAGACCGGCGGCGCCGATGAAATTGCCGATGCACACGACGATCCAGTTGCGCAGCAGCTCAAGGGTGGAGATCTTGCCGTCTGCCCAGGCCATCGCCAGCAGATTGTTGCCAGTAAATAGCTCGGCACCGGCCACCACTACCAGAATCAAGCCTAGCGAAAATGTAAGACCACCGAGTACCTGCGCAGTGGCGAAACCCAATGACGCATCAGAATTGATAACGACAAAGTACAGCGCACCCAGCCCGATGAAGGCACCGGCCAGTACAGCCAACAGCAACAGCGATACCATGGGCAGCCGTGCCTTGGCCATGCCCACCGAGTCCACGCGCGCGGCGATTTCGCGGGGTGAAAATGCATCGAATCCGAATATTTCCGACATGATGTTTCCCAATGTGTCCAACTGCATCTTGAACGGTCAAACAAGTAACCAAGGAAACTCTGTTGAGCCCGGCTCGCGTCATTCCCGCGACGGTGGGAATTTATTCTGATTCTCGTCGGGCCGAACAGGCTGTTGGCGTCACGACATCATTCTATGTATCCGGACGCGCGTGCGAGTTTTCTGCATGGCTGGACAGGCTGCGTCATTGAGCTACCTTCTTCTTCTGATATGTTCCCACCAGCACTGCTTCGGCAAGCACATGGCCTTTCATCGCGGCAAGCAGATGTGCCTTGTGGGGTTGGCGCAGATCGGGAAAATCGCAGTCCAGCACATACAGTCTGTGAAAATAGCGATGCCGTCCGATCGGCGGGCAGGGGCCGCCATAGGTCGCTTTACCCCAATCGTTGAACCCTTGCAGGGTTGGGCGGGGCAGTGACTGGGCGCTCATGTGTTCACGCAGTTCGTGACAATCGGCGGGGATGTTGTACAGCACCCAGTGCACCCAGGTGCGTTTGGGCGCAGCGGGGTCAGGCGCATCGGGATCATCGATGATCAATGCGAGGCTTCTGGCTTTTTGCGGCGTGCCCGACCAGCGCAGCGGTGGCGAGACATTTTCGCCTTCGCAGGTGAATCGTTCCGGCATGTCGCCGTTGTCGACAAAGGCGGGTGAGGTCAACAGGAATTGCATCGTACACCTCGTTGTTTACGCCTTACCAATGCAGGCCACTCAGCAATTTGGCGAATGCGATCGCTTCAGGTCCCAGGGGTTCTTCCCGTGCGCCATCTCCACGAGCTGCGGCCGAGTCCGGGAACATGTGATGCGAGGCATTCATGATCACGTCGCTGAAGTTGGGCGCCAGCAATTGCATGATCTGCGCGAAGATCCCGAGACGCGTTGCCAGTCGTGGCGGCTGATGAATGACAGCGTCGGACACCAGCGTGGCCGCTTCGTCCGGGCTGATGGTGGGCAGGTGCTCATAGGCGCGCGTCGGCGCAATCATCGGCGTACGCACCAGCGGCATGTTGATGACGGTGAAATGAATGCCCTGGTCGCGATACTCCGCGGCGGCGCAGCGGGTAAAGGCTTCCAGCGCCGCCTTGGAGGCAATGTAGCCCGAGAAGCGCGGCGCGTTGCTCAGCACACCAATGGATGAGATGACGATGACATGGCCGCTGCCCTGCTTGACCATGCCGGGCAGCAGCGCCAGCGTCAGGCGCACCGCTGCATAGTAATTGAGTTCCATCAGTCGTTCGAAGTCGTGGAATCGATCGTAGGAGATGGCAATGGAGCGGCGAATCGAACGCCCGGCATTGTTGACCAGGATATCGACGCCGCCATGTGTGGCGATGATTTCGTTGGACAGTTGCTGGCTGGCAGCGGCATCGGTCAGGTCGCAGGCATAAACGGATACCTGGCCGCCACGTGCGACGATTTCGTTTTGAGTGGCCGCAAGTTTTTGCGCATCGCGCGCCACCAGCAGCACATGTGCGCCGGCGTCTGCCAGCTTCAAGGCTGTGGCCTTGCCGATGCCGGAACTGCCGCCGGTGATCAGTACGCGGCGGCCTTTGACTCTGCCGCTTAGAGTCCGATCAATGGACAGATCCGGGTCAAGATGCCGTTCCCAGTAGTCCCACAGCCGCCAGGCATAGTCTTCCAGTGGCGGCACGTGAATGCCGGAATGCTGCAGCAGTTGCTGCGTGCGTTCGCTGTCAAAGCACGTCGGGTAGTTGAGGAACTCCAGCACGGTTTTCGGCAAATGCAAATCATCCAGCAGTTGCTGGACCAGCATTTGCAGGGGCGCATAGTGTTCGAAGGCCTCGCTGACCTGCTTCGGCACCAGCTGCAATAACCGCGCATCCAGCCGCAGTTGCATGGTAGGCGCGTGTCCGGCGTGCGCAAACAGATTCAATACTTCGCCGGCGCTGCGGCTGCGGGGATCGGTCAGATGAAAGCACTCGTGATCGTGGCCTTCGAGGTGCGCCAGATACACCATCGCCGACACCACATAGTCCACCGGCACCAGGTTGACGTGGCCACCTTCAATGCCCACCAGCGGCAGCCAGCCCGGCCAGTTGCGCCGTAATGCCTGCAACGCCTTGAAGAACAGGTAGGGTCCGTCGACTTTGGTGATATGTCCGGTTTCGGAATGGCCTACCACCATGCCCGGTCGATAGATGCGCCAGCGCATATGCGTCTGTTTGCGCACCAGCGCTTCCGACTCGTGCTTGGTGCGAAAGTAGGGATGCTCCAGTCCCTGTGCTTCGGCAAACATGTCCTCGCGGAATGTCCCGGGATACAGACCCGCAGCGGCAATCGAGCTGCACAGGTGAAAGCAGCCCGCTTCCAGATCGTGCGCAAGTTCCAGTGCATGGCGGGTGCCGGCGACGTTGGCGACTTCCAGATCGATGGCGGTGGCGTCGAGGTCGTACAGCGCTGCCAGATGAAAAAAATGATCGATGCCACCGCGCAGACGATCCCGATCAGCAGCGGACAGGCCGAGACGGTGCTGACCCACATCGCCGGTCACTATCCGTATATTGTCGGCGTGGCGTCCCCACCAGGGTTTCAACGCCGCAATTTTTGCCTGAGAATCGGCGCGCACCAGCACGTGCACAATCGCATTGCGTTCGAGCAGGCTCTTGACGAGATAGCGGCCAATGAATCCGGTGGCGCCGGTGACGAAGTAGTCCATAGGTGGGGATCAATGACTGCCAGACAGGACTGATGCATAGCAGGCTACGAGTCACCCGGAGAGCGGTCATCGTGACTATCCACTAGGGACCTGCGGTATTGCGCGTTATGCGTTGTGCCGGTTAACGAGTAAAACGGTGCCCATGAGTATGTTTGCCGACTCCACCGACATGTCGAATGTGGATCTGGCCTGGTTGCGCATGGGCCGGCCGACCAATCCCATGATGATTGTCGGCGTGTTCACCTTTGCCACCCGTTTGCGTTGCGACGCTGTTCGCGACACGCTTGCGACGCATTGGCTGCAGTTCGAACGTCTGCAGCAACGACCGGTTGACGGTGTCATGGGTGGCCGCTGGGAACGCGATGCACAGTTCGATCTCGATGCCCACGTCCGTCCCCTTTCGCTTGGCAGAGACGCTGGCAAGGAGGAACTGGAAGCGGCGGTCAGCCGCCTGGCCAGCACGCCGCTCGACCCGGGCCGACCCTTGTGGCAATTCCACGTGGTTGAACGCTACCGCAAGGGCAGTGCATTGATCGCCCGGATCCATCACTGCTATGCGGATGGCATGGCACTGGTACGCGTGCTGCTGTCCATGACTGATACGCAAGGCGCACAACTTCCGGCACTGCCATTAACCAGGAGTCAGGCGGTGGCCACCTCGTTCTGGCTGGATGGGTTGCTCAAACCTGCGGTGGCGATGACAGGCGGGGTCGTGCAAGGCGCCCTGGATCTGTTTGCCTCTGCGCTGCACATGGCGGCCCATCCTGAAGAAGCAACACAACTCGCCCGGCAGGGCATTGCCACCGGTAGTGAGGTCACCAGGATCGCGTTGCTGAGTGATGACCCTCAGACGCCGCTCAAGGGGCACTTGAGTTCGGACAAGCAAATGGCCTGGAGCGCACCGCTGCCGTTGCATGAGGTCAAGACCATCAGCAAGGCATTGGGGTGTACGGTCAACGATGCCTTGCTGGCGACGATTGCCGGCGCGCTGGGCGGGTATCTCAGGACCCGCGGGTTCGCTACCGATAACCTGACGCTGCGGGCGATGGTTCCGGTGAATCTGCGTCCGCCTGACAGCCCGATCGAACTCGGCAATCATTTCGGGCTGGTGTTCGTCGAGCTGCCGATCGGCGCCCGCAACCCGCTGGCCAGAATCTACACAGTTCATCAACGCATGGAGGCGTTGAAGCATTCACCGCAAGCGACGGTTGCCTACTGGATGCTGACGGCGGTGGGTGTCCTGCCGCGCGTGGTTGAGGACTACACGCTGGATGTGCTGAGCGCCAAGGCCAGCGCGGTGGTTTCCAATGTCATCGGCCCGCCACAAGCGTTGTATTTTGCGGGTGCGAAGATCGACCAGATGTTTTTCTGGGTGCCGCAAGCGGGCAGTATCGGCGTCGGCATCAGTGCACTGACGTACAACGGGCATGTGCATTTCGGCATCATGGCAGACCGCAACCTGATTGCCGAGCCGTCGGGGGTGGTCGATAGCTTCAGCGACGAGTTCGAGAAGCTTGTGTTGTGCACCATCAGCGGTCTGCCGTCCTGAAATGCGTAAGGTATCGCGGCTTGTCGCTATATCGGCAGGCGCGCCGCGCCTGCAGACTGTGTGTATCCAGCCGGTGCTGGAAGTTCATGTCGTGATTCTTGAAACCTGGGAGTACGTATCATGGTTACACGAAAGAAGGCGAAGTCCGGCAAGATTTCCGCAGCGGGTCTCAACGTTGCCGAGTCTGCGCACAACATCTGGCTGGCGGGATTGGGTGCGATGGCGCGCGCGCAGCATGAAGGACCCAAGCTGTTCAAGAGCCTGGTTGCGGAAGGCGCCAAGGTTGAGAACAAATCCAGCAAGGCTGCCGAACGTGCCATCAGGGGTGCCGTGGACAATCTGCAGAGCACCGTGAGCAGTCGCGTAACCGAGGTTACCGACAAGGCGCAGGAAACCTGGGACAACATCGAAAAGATCTTTCAGTCGCGCGTGCAGAAGGCCATCCATCAGCTGGGTGTGCCGACCTCTCGCGAGATCACCGCCTTGACCCACAAGGTCGAAGAACTGACGCATCTGGTGGAGAATCTCAATCAGGTCAAGCCGGCGCCCAAGCGTGCCCCGGCAGTCCGGCCCAAACACAAGCATAGTCCATCGATGAATGCGGGTGGTCCTTCAGCCTGATCAAGACGCGAACTCATCATGTTGACCCTTGAACCGGCCACTCGCAGACGGCGCAGTGGCCCGGGACGTGTTGGCCTCGCATTGGCAGGTGGTGGGCCGCTGGGAGCGTTTTATGAACTGGGTGCGTTGCATGCGCTCGGCGAGTGCACCGACGGCCTTGATCTGACGCAGTTGCACGGCTATGTGGGTGTGAGTTCCGGGGCCATCATTGCTGCGGGGCTGGCCAATGGCATATCGACCAGCGAAATGGGCTGGATATTCATCGGTGACGATACGCAGCGCTTCCCCATGTCGCCCGGCACCGTGATGTGGCCGGCGTTCGGCGAATATCTGCAACGTCTGGTGACGGTGCCGATGCTCGTGGCACAGGTGTTCGGCAAGCTGGCGCGCAGCAACGCCGAGCGCAACTGGACCGATGCGCTCACGCCGCTGTTGCGTGTGCTGCCGGTGGGCGTATTCGATAACAGTCCCTTCGAGCACTACCTGCGGGAAATACTCACGGTACCGGGACGCACCAACGACTTTCGCAAACTTAAACATCCGCTGCGCATCATTGCCACTGATCTGAACAGCAGCACCGAAGTCCGCTTCGGCGACCCCGGTTTTGATCGCGTGCCCATCTCGCGCGCCATACAGGCCAGCACTGCCTTGCCGGGGTTGTATACGCCGGTGAGTTTCGACGATCGCACCTTCGTCGATGGCGCCCTGCTGCGCACCATGCATGCGTCGGTGGTGCTGGACCAGGGTGCGGAGCTGGTGATCAGCATCAACCCGCTGGTGCCGTTTGCAGGTGGGCCGCATATGCGACGCGGCAATCTGGTGAAGGAGGGATTGACCGCAGTGATGAGCCAGACGTTTCGTGCGTTGATCCAGTCGCGCATGCAGGTTGGCATGGCGCGCTATGGCACGCGTTATCCACACAGCGATCGGCTGCTGCTGGAGCCGGATCGTGACGACGAAGCCATGTTCTTCGTCAATGTCTTCAGCTATGCCGGACGGCGGCGCCTGGTGAATCATGCCTATCAGCGCACGCGCCGCGATTTGCTGGACAAGGCACCACAACTCGGGCCCTTGCTGGCTCGGCACGGTGTCACGCTGCAGGTGGATCGTCTGCTTGATACGCGCAGGACGTTCCAGAAATCAATTGGCGAGTCCAGGCAGCATGTGCACCCGACCACCAAGAAGCTTACCCATGCCCTGACAGAGCTCTCAACCTGGCTGCACAGCGCTGCGTGAACGCCAGGCCGGGCATGTGATGACGGCAATACTTTGGATTGAACTGCTGCTGGAGTTGGGTGTCACCAGCTTCGTTGCCTGGCTGCTGGTCAGTCAGGTCGGCATGGCCATGATGCTGTTGTGGTGTCTGCCGCTGGGCGCGCTGTTCGCACTGCGCATCGGATTCGTGCTGGTCCCTGCCGTATTGTCAATGCAAAGCCAGCAACAGCCTTCGCTGGCGGCAGCGGTGCGCGTGTCGTGGTTATGGCATGAATTTCTGGCGCTGTTGCGTTTCAACTGGTTGATGTTGACTGAGTGGCCCGGAGTGGCGCGCAGCGCGGCAACGGATCAAGCAGGCCCGCAACAGCCGCTGGTGGTGTTGCTGCATGGCGTGTATTGCAATCGGGCCATCTGGCGTCCGGTGTTGCGTTATTTGCGGGCACGCAGCCAGTGCGAGTTTGTCGCACCCAATCTGACTCCGGTCTGGGCCAGTCTCGACGTTCAGGCACAGCGTTTCGCCCACTGGCTGAATCACATGGTCAGGCAACGGCCCCATGCGCCGGTCATTCTGGTCGGTTACAGCATGGGCGGCCTGATCGCACGGATCTGTATTGCGCAGAAGCTGATCCACGTACCCATTCAGAGGCTTGTCTGCATCGCAACACCACACGCGGGTAGCCGGCTTGCAAACTTCCTGCCCGGCGCCGTGGCTGCGGATTTGCGCATCGGCAGCGTTATCCTGACGAAGCTGAACCGGATAAAGGCTGACCCGATGCCGGCCATTGTCAACCTGTACAGCCGGCATGACACCATGATCGTGCCATACCAGAGCGCGCATCTGCTCAATGCACGCAATGAAGCAGTAGAGGCCATCGGCCACACGAGCCTGGTGTATTCACCGCAGGTCCGGTCAGCGATCCTGCGCGAACTGGCGTCGGCCCAACCCGCTCAGGCCACTTCGTAATTCGAGAGTCACTAAGCGCTGTTCCGCATCGACGGGGGTGTTGTCCGGCGCTAGGGTAGCAGAGCAAACACGGGGGATTCAGCAATGGCCATACCCAGAATCTGGCAACAGAATTATCGGACAGGCACGCCGACCGAGATCAATCCGGATGCCTACGGGTCGCTGGTTGATCTGTTTGAGCAAAGCTGCGAGCGTTTTTCGGACCGGCCGGCTTTTCACAACTTCGGCACCACGCTGACCTATGCCGATATCGAGCGATTGTCGCGAGACTTCGCTGCTTACCTGCAAAGTGCGGGATTCAAGCAGCGTGAGCGTATCGCCCTGATGATGCCCAACGTATTGCAGTATCCGGTGGCGCTGTTCGGTGCGTTGCGCGCCGGATTGACAGTGGTCAATACCAATCCGCTGTACACCCCACGTGAACTTGAACATCAGCTCAAGGATTCCGGTGCCGTGGGCATTGTGGTGCTGGCCAATTTTGCGCATGTGGTCGAGCGTGTGCAGAAGAACACCCGCCTGCGTCAGATAATTGTCAGCGAAGTGGGTGATCTGCTGCATTTCCCGCGCAACATCGTGCTCAGCTGGGGCGCGCGCTGGCTCAAGCACATGGTGCCTGCATACTCGCTGCCCGACGCGATCAGTTTCCGGGAAGCGCTGCAGCGCGGCGCGCACGCCAGTTTTGCTGCGGTGCAGATCGCCAATACCGATCTGGCGTTGCTGCAATACACCGGTGGCACCACGGGTGTGGCCAAGGGCGTCATGCTTACGCATCGCAATCTGGTGGCCAACCTGGAGCAACTGTCGGCGTTGTGGCGTGGCACCATCATCGATGGCGAAGACATCATCATCACGCCGTTGCCCCTGTATCACGTATTCTGCTTCACCTGTAACTGCCTGCTGTTCACCAAGCATGGCGGGTTGAATGTACTGATTACCAATCCACGCGATATTGGCGGGTTTATCAGTGAACTCACCAAGTGGCGATTCACCTTCATTTCCGGCGTGAACACCTTGTATCAGGCGCTGCTGGCGCACCCTGGCTTTGCCAAACTGGATTTTTCAGCGCTCAAATTTGGTGTCGCCGGCGGTATGGCCCTGCATCCGGCAGTCGCGGATCGCTGGCAGTCAGTCACCGGTCGCACCATGATCGAAGGGTACGGGCTCTCTGAAGCGTCGCCGGTGGTGGCCTGCAATCTGGCGCATGGCAATCGCATCGGCACAGTGGGTGTACCGGTACCCTCCACGGATATCGCCATTTTCGACGGCGATCAGGAACTGCCCATGGATGCCGAAGGCGAGCTATGTGTGCGCGGCCCGCAGGTCATGCAGGGATACTGGAATATGCCTGAGGAGACTGCCAAAGCATTGTCGACCGATGGCTGGCTGCGCACCGGCGATATTGCGCGCGTCGATGCGGATGGCTATTTGCGCATCGTGGATCGCAAGAAGGACATGATCATTGTCTCGGGCTTCAAGGTATTTCCGAACGAGATCGAAAGCGTAGTGACCACGCATCAGCATGTACTGGAGGCTGGCTGCATTGGTGTGCCCGATCCGAAATCCGGTCAGGCGGTGAAGGTATTTGTGGTCACCCGCGAAAGCTCCACCGTGACGGTTGAACAGATCCGCGAGTATTGCCGGGAACATCTCACCGGTTACAAGGTGCCGAAGTATGTCGAGTTCCGGCCGACCCTGCCCAAGACCAATATCGGCAAGGTATTGCGACGCGCGTTGGTCGAAACCGAGCGAGCAGGTGATGAGCAGGACACCCGCAGCGCTCATTGACGATATCGGCGCGATCCGCGGCAAACTGGCGTCGCAGCCGGAAGTGGAGCGACGCCTGGCGGTGCTGCAGCACTGGCAGGTGGCGCGGTTACGCACGACCTACGCCGACTATGCCGCGCAGGATCGTTATCGCGACACACTGGAATTTTTCGTGACCGATCTGTATGGACCACACGATTACTCACAACGCAATCGCGACCTGGGCAAGGTGTTGCACAGGTTTGAACGCGTATTGTCGGCGCGCGCCATCGACACCCTGGCGATGGCGCTGCAACTGGAGTTGCTGAGTCAGGAGCTCGACCTGGCCATGCTTGAAGTTATTGCCGACGAGGCCATTACCGAGCTCAGTTACATGCAGGCATACCGCAGTGTTGGTCGCGTCGATGACCGGCGGCAGCAAATCGCGCTCATCATTGGCGCCGGTCGCGCGCTTGACGACGTGGTACGCAATCCTGCCATCGGTGCGGCGTTGTGGGCGGCGCGCTTGCCGGCGCGCGTGGCCGGGGTCATGGTATTGCATGATTTCCTGCATCGTGGCTATCAGGCGTTTTCCGTCATGCAGGGTGCAGAATCATTCCTGACCGCGGTTGAACAGCGTGAAACCATCATCATGAACAATTTGCTGGCAGGCAGCAGCGATCCGTTTCAATGGCAGCAAGCCGCAGCGCGCGCAGGTGTTGTCGGCAGCGGTGGGGCATGAGCTATCGGTTCATCATCATTGGCGCGGGCTCGGCGGGCTGTGTGCTGGCCAATCGGTTGTCTGCCGATCCTGCCAACCAGGTGCTGCTACTGGAAGCCGGGGGTCGCGACTGGAATCCCTTGCTGCACATGCCGGCCGGACTGTCGCAACTGGTCAACAACCGCCGTATCAACTGGGCGTTTGCCACCGAACCGCAGGCGCAACTCGAAGGCCGTCAGTTGTACTGGCCACGGGGCAAGGTGCTGGGCGGCAGCAGTTCCATCAACGCCATGTGTTATACGCGCGGTCAACCCCAGGACTATGACGAGTGGGCAACAGCCGGCAATGACGGCTGGAGTTACGCCGAGGTGTTGCCGTATTTCAAACGTGCTGAAGATCAGCAGCATGGATTGTCGATGCATCACGGCGTTGGCGGGCCGCTGTCAGTGGAGGACCTGCGGTTCAGAAATCCCTTGAGCAGTGTGTTTGTCGCTGCAGGCATTGCTGCCGGGCTGCCGCATAACGAAGACTTCAATGGCGCAACTCAGGAAGGGGTTGGTTTTTATCAGGTGACACAGCGAGTCGGGCGTCGTTGCAGTGCTGCAGTTGCCTACCTGCATCCAGTGCGGCAACGCAGGAATTTGCAGGTGATGACCGGTGTGCAGGTGCAGCGCATCATCGTCGAACACGGGCTGGCGCGGGCGGTTGAATATGGGCGGGGCGGCCAGACTTATCGCGCCGACTGCGATGGTGAAGTGTTGCTGTGTGCCGGAGCAATTGGCTCGCCGCAATTGTTGCTGTTATCGGGTATCGGTCCGGCTGATCACTTGCGTGCACTGCAGATTCCAGTGGTGGCCGACCTGACTGGTGTGGGCGCCAATCTGCAGGACCATCTTGATGTGTGCACCTTGTACAAGTGTAAGACGCAAGACACCTATGATTTTTCCATTCTGGAACAGGCAGCCGTAGCTGCGCGCTACTGGATCACTCATGATGGCCCAGGTGTGTCCAATATTGCCGAGGCGGGTGCGTTTGTCTGCAGTCGTTACGCACAGCAGTCCCGGCCAGACATACAGCTGCATTTCGTGCCGGCGCAACTGGACGATCATGGCCGCAACCGGCTGCCGGGGCATGGCTTCACGGTGCACGCGTGTTATCTGCGTCCGGCCAGCCGTGGACATATCCGTCTGCGCGCCAGCGATGCTGCAATGGCGCCGCTCATTCAGCCGAACTATCTGCACGCCGAACCGGATCTGACCATGCTCGTGGAGGGCGTGAAAGCTTCGCGGGAGATTATCAGCGCGCAGCCGTTCGATCCATTTCGCGGCGTGGAACTGTTTCCCGGTGCCGCACTGGACTCCGATGCTGAAATCGAACGCTTCATTCGCCACAAGGCGGAGACAATTTATCACCCGGTCGGGACCTGCAAGATGGGCCAGGACGGTGACGCTGTGGTCGATGCACAGCTGCGTGTGCGGGGAGTGGATGGATTGCGCGTCGTGGACGCTTCGATCATGCCGACGCTGATCAGCGGCAACACCAACGCGCCGACCATCATGATTGCGGAAAAGGCGGCAGACTTGATTCTTGATCAAGTGCTGCGCACGGACGCGATCAGGACGGTGCATCCATCATGATCGATGCAATGCTTGATAACCTGCGTGCTGGCTTTGACTCGGGGCGAACTCGTGACATCTCGTGGCGTGATGAGCAGCTGTTACAATTGCAGCAGTTGTTACGCGAGAACCAGCAGCAACTGCTGGCGGCAGTACAAGAGGATCTTGGCAAGTGTGCCTTCGAAGCTGCCACCACCGAATTACAACTGGTGGCTACCGAGATTGCTTACGCGCGCCGTCACCTGCGTCGCTGGGTCCGGCCGCAGCGGGTCGCTACACCGCTGATTGCACAACCCGCACGCAGCTGGACCATCGCCGAGCCCAAAGGTGTAGTGCTCATCATGGGCGCATGGAACTATCCGCTGCAGCTGGTAGGCGCGCCGCTGGTGGGAGCCATTGCGGCGGGCAATGCGGTGCTGCTCAAACCTTCGGAGCTGGCACCACGCACGGCCGGTGCCTGGGCAGAGCTGGTGCCGAAGTATCTGGACACCGCGTGTTTTGCAGTGATGCAGGGTGGCGTCGCCGAGACCACGGAGGTGCTGATACGGCGCTTCGATCACATTTTCTACACCGGCGGCAGTCGTGTGGCTCGCATAGTGATGACGGCTGCGGCGCAGCACCTGACGCCGGTGACATTGGAGCTCGGTGGCAAGAGCCCGTGCATCGTGGCTGCGGATGCCGATATTGAAGTGACCGCAAAGCGCGTGTCATGGGGCAAGTTCCTCAATGCCGGGCAAACCTGTATCGCGCCAGACTATGTGCTGGTGGAACGCGGTGTGGCGCCACAGCTGCTGGCAGCGCTCAAACACTGGCTGACTGAATTCTATGGCCACGACCCGGCGCTCAGTCCTGATTACGCGCGTATCGTGAACGAAGCGCACTTTGATCGCTTGATCGCCTTGCTGGCGGGACAGTCGGTGGTGCACGGTGGCCGACATGAGCGCACGACGCGCTACCTTGAGCCGACGCTGGTCAGCGATTCATCGGCGGGCAGTGCGCTGATGCAGGAAGAAATCTTCGGGCCGATTCTGCCCGTGATCGCGGTGGACAATATTGATGCGGCCATTCACTTTGTTCGTGAACGTCACAAACCGCTGGCATTGTATGTGTTCAGTAATACTCGTTCTGTGCAGGATCGAATCATTGCACAGTTGAGCGCCGGCAATGTATGTATCAACGATACCCTGATGTTCATGGCTGCACCGGAGCTACCGTTTGGTGGCATTGGCGCCAGCGGCATGGGGCGTTATCACGGCTGGTATGGCTTCGATACCTTCAGTCACACCAAGTCAGTCATGCGTCGCTGGTGGTGGCCGGACCCGAGCTGGCGTTATCCGCCGTTTTCGGCGCGCAAGCTGCGTATTCTGCGGCGCTTGTTTTGAGGGGCATGTGCTAACGAAGATAGGCTTCGGTGGCATACCGACGCATCATGCGATGACTGTTGAAGTACGAGGCATTCTTGCTGATCGCGGCTTTCATTATCTTTATCCAGTGGATATCGTTTCCGTGTTCGGCATCGTGGCTGTAATACAGCGGCAACACCGTGTGTTCCAGCTTGTCGTACAGCGCTGCAGCATCGTTGTCAGAGGCGCCCGTTGAGCCACCAATCGCCCAGCCGGTCACGCCTTCTATACAGCCTTCGAGCCACCAGCCATCGAGCACCGACAGATTCGGCACGGCATTGAACGCTGCTTTCATGCCACTGGTGCCAGAGGCTTCCAGCGGCGGCAGTGGCGTATTGAGCCAGATATCAGCACCCGCCACCAAGGTCTGCGCCAGCGCCATGTCGTAGTTTGGCAGGTAGGCAATGGTGATCGCTCCGGACAATTTGCGGGCATAGGTGTGCAATTGTTCGATCAGGCGTTTGCCTTCGCCATCCAGCGGATGTGCCTTGCCGGCCAGCACAATCTGTAGCGGATAACGTTGTGCCACGGACTTCAGTCGTTGCAGATCGGCGAACAACAGGTCCGGTCGTTTGTAGGCAGTCATGCGCCGCGCAAAGCCCAGGATCGGCAGTTTGATATCCAGAGATACCCCATTGAGTGTATGTACCCTGTCGATCAGCGACTGCTTGGCCTGCAGGTGCGCCTGCCATATTGCAGCGTCGGGCACACAGCAGTCGGCGCGCATCAGCAGTTCAGGCTCATGACACCAGCCCGGCAGGTAGTGATCGTACAACGCACGAAAACCCGGCGCGGTCCAGGTGAATGGATGCACGCCATTGGTGACGGCATGCACCTGGTAGCCGGGAAACATCCGGCGCGATGTCTCGGCGTGCCGGACGGCGACCCCATTGATGTATTCACTGAGGTTCAAACCCAGACGAGTCATGTTGAGCTGATCGTCACCAGCCAGCTGTTTCAGCGTGGTGAGATCAATGAAGTCTTCACTGCTGTCGGGATTGCTGAACACACGCTGCACCAGCGGATAGGCAAAACGGTCGTGGCCGGCATCCACCGGCGTGTGGGTGGTGAAACGGCACAACTCACGTACCCGTGGCAGATCATAAGACGACTCACCGGGTCGCAGGTCGGCTGCGGGGTAGCGATAGCGCCGCAGCAATTCCACGCCCAGAAAGGCAGAGTGACCTTCATTCATGTGATATTGGCGAATCTCGAAGCCCAGCGCTCGCAGCAAACGGACACCACCGATACCCAGCACGATTTCCTGCTTCAGGCGATACATCTCGCCATCGCCATACAGATAATGAGTGAGTTCACGGTCAGCCGGCTGGTTTTCATTCAGATCAGTGTCGAGCAGCAACACTGGCTGCCGACCGCCGAGATGACTCTCAAGTATGTACAGCCAGGCGCCGATCCACACGGCACGGCCTTCAATCTGTACGGCAATTTTTGCATCGAGCAGCTGGGCCCATTGTGCCGGGTTCCAGGGGTCGGACTGTTCGCTCTGCCTGCCCTGGGCATCGATGGTTTGCCGGAAATAGCCGGCACGGCTGACCAGACTGACTGCAACCAGTGGCAGCTCGAGGTCGGCGGCGGAACGCACCGTATCACCGGCGAGAATGCCCAGGCCGCCTGCGTACGTGGATATCTCGTTACGCAAGGCGATTTCCATGGAGAAATACGCAACGCGTGGTTCGTGCAGGAAGGCGGTGAGCATGACAGCGGCTAGGCGATAGCTGCCGCAGGTGCGGCGGCTGCCGGCTGCGCCGATGGGTTGAGCAATTTGACCAGCGTGTCACGATCGACGGTTTCCTGTTGCAGCAACAGTTTTGCCAGGGCTTCCAGTTGCGTGCGGCGTTCGATCAGGGTGGCGCTCACGCGTTGTTCGGCAGCTTGCAGCAGCGCCTGTATCTCCGTATCAATACGCTGCGCGGTGTGTTCACTGTATTCGTGACGCATTGGCATCAGGCTGTCGTTGAGGTAGGCCGGGCCGGCACGCGTTTCCAGCGCGGTGGGTCCCAGCGCTTCACTCATGCCGTACTGAGTCACCATGTGGCGCACCAGATCGGTGGCGCGTTGCAGATCGTTTTGCGCGCCGGTGGAAGGTTCGCCGAAAATCAGCAGTTCGGCCATGCGGCCACCGAGCAGCACATCAAGTCGATCAAACAGCTCGCTGCGTTTCAGCAGGTAACGATCTTCGGTGGGCAATTGCTGGGTAAAGCCCAACGCACCGATACCGCGTGGAATGATGGTCACCTTGGCAACGTGATCGGCGCTTGGCCGGCTTTCTGCAATCAGCGCATGACCGGCTTCATGATAAGCCACCGTCAGTTTTTCCTGCGTATTCATGACACGATTTTTCTTCTCCAGTCCGCCGATGGCGCGATCAATGGCGGCTTCGAAATCGCTCATCTCCACGGCTGCCTTGTTGTCGCGCGCCGCATGCAATGCCGCTTCGTTGACGATGTTGGCAAGGTCAGCACCGGCAAAGCCGGCAGTCTTGGCGGCGACCGCAGCGAGATCCACGTTACTGGCCAGTGTCAGTCGTCGCGCATGCAGTTTCAGGATGCGTTCGCGGCCTTTGATGTCCGGGCGATCAATGGCCACATGACGGTCGAAGCGTCCGGGACGCAGCAGCGCGGGGTCGAGAATCTCCGGGCGATTGGTGGCCGCCATGATGATGACGCCCTTGTTGGTGTCAAAGCCGTCCATTTCCACCAGCAACTGATTCAGCGTCTGTTCGCGCTCGTCGTTGCCGGCCAGACCGCTGACACCGCGCGCCTTGCCCAGCGCATCCAGCTCGTCGATGAAAATGATGCACGGCGCCAGTGTTTCTGCCTGATTGAACAGGTCACGCACACGCGCCGCGCCGACGCCGACGAACATTTCGACGAACTCCGAACCGCTGATGGACAGGAACGGCACCTTGGCTTCGCCCGCAACAGCCTTGGCCAGCAGGGTCTTGCCGGTACCCGGTGCACCAACGATGAGAATGCCCTTGGGGATGCGGCCACCCAGTCGTTGATAACGTTCGGGCGTGCGCAGGAACTCCACCACTTCCATGAGTTCCTCCTTGGCCTCGTCAATGCCTTCGACATCGGCGAAGCTCACGCCGATGTCTTTCTGCACGAACACCTTGGCGTGGCTCTTGCCCACACTCATCAAGCCGCCGGCGCCGGTTGCGCCCATGCGGCGCATGGCATAACCCCAGATCGCCACAAAGATCACCGCCGGCAGCACCCATGACAGCAACGTGGCCAGCCAGCGGTTTTCCAGCGTGCCGGCGTAGTTGACCTTGGCCGCCTGCAACTGTGCGACCAGTTCCGGGTCGGCGATGCGTACGGTCAGAAAGGCGTGTTCTTTGCTGCCATCACGCGTCAGCGACTGCCAGACCTCTGGCCTCAGCAGGGGCTGCGTGTCCTGTATGTTTACTGTGCCGGAGATGGTCGTTTCGTTGAGCGTCAGATCGCGCAGCTTGCCGGCTTGCAGCAGGGTCTTGAAGTCACTGTAGGCCAGTGTCTCGACATGGCTGCTGGTGAGCCAGCTCTGCACCGCCAGCAGCAGGACCAGTGCCGCCAGGAAATACCACATGGAAAAGTGTTGTTTGGGATCCATGGGCAACTGATCTTCCCTGAATTACAGGCCCATTTCAGGCGCGGCAGCCGGTTCTGACTTCGGTGCGGGTTTTTCCGTCATGGTGGCTTCAGTGAGCAGCAATACGCTGGCCACCGATACGGCATTCTCCAGCGCCACGCGTACCACCTTGGTGGGGTCGACGATACCGGCCTCCAGCAAATCCACATATTGCTTGCGCGCGGCATCGAAGCCGATGTTGCCGCTGGCTTCCAGCATCTTGCTGACCACCACGCCACCATCCACCGCAGAGTTGTTGGCGATGTGCCGTGCCGGCGCTTCCAGTGCGCGCCGCAGGATCTGTACGCCGGTGCGTTCATCACCTTCGCATTGTGTTTCGAGTTTGCTGAGCGCAGCGGTGGTCTTGAGCAGCGCGAGACCGCCGCCGGGTACGATGCCTTCGGCCACTGCAGCCTTGGTGGCGCTGATGGCGTCGTCCAATGCATCTTTCTTGGTTTTCATTTCCGATTCGGACGGCGCACCGACGCGAATCACGGCCACGCCGCCGGACAGTTTGGCCAGACGTTCTTCGAGCTTTTCCCGATCGTAGTCGGAGGTGCACTTGTCGATCTCGCGGCGAATCAGGCTCATGCGTGCTTCGATGGCGCTGCGTTCGCCCGCGCCGCCAATCAGCGTGGTGGCATCGCGATCCACAACTACACGTTTGGCGCGACCCAGCTGTTCCAGGTGCACGTCTTCAATGCGCAGGCCCAGGTCTTCCGATACCACCTGACCACCGGTCAGCACTGCCATGTCTTCCAGCATGGCTTTGCGCCGATCGCCAAAGCCCGGCGCCTTGACAGCCGCACACTTCAAGACGCCGCGCACCTGATTGACGATCAGTGTCGCCAGCGCTTCACGTTCGATGTCTTCGGCAACAAACAGGATCGGTCGGCCGCTCTTGGCGGCCTGTTCCAGCAGCGGAATCAGATCCTTGAGAATGTTGATCTTGCGATCGGTCAACAGGATGTAGGCGTCTTCCAGCACCGCCTCCATGTTTTCGGTGTCGGTGACAAAGTAGGGCGACAGATAGCCGCGATCAAACTGCATGCCTTCGACCACTTCCAGCGCGGTTTCGGTGGTTTTGGACTCTTCGACCGTGATGACGCCTTCGCCACCGACTTTGTCCATGGCCTGCGCCACCAGTTCACCAATGCTTTCGTCGTTGTGCGCCGAGATCGTGGCGACCTGCGCTTTTTCCTTGCTGGTCATCACCGGCCGCGACAGGTTCTTGAGTTCGGCAACGGCCAATGCCAGCCCCCGATCCAGACCGCGTTTGATATCCACGGCGCTGGCGCCGGCAGTTACATTGCGAATGCCGTCGGCCAGAATGGCATGCGCCAGCACTGTGGCAGTGCTGGTGCCGTCGCCCACCACATCACCGGTTTTTTCGGCGGCCTGACGCAGCATCTGCGCACCGAGATTTTCTTCCGGATCTTGCAGATCGATTTCCTTGGCAATGGTGACGCCGTCATTGCATACGATGGGCGTGCCCCATTGTTTCTGGATCAGTACCGATTTGGATTTGGGGCCGAGGGTGATGCAGACGGCATCGGCAAGCTGGGTGGCGCCGCGCAGGATCTTTTCGCGGGCTGCAGAACGGAAGGTCAGCAGTTTGTGAGCCATACAAATGTCTCAGTTACACACGGGGATGTACCGCATTTCAGGCGATTGATCTGCGTAGTGTAATGCGGTGCTGTACGCAGCGTTGCGTGGTAACCCCCTACAGCGACAGGCTGCGGGGATAACCCGCATACAAGCCGCTCCTGTAAAGGCACATTGTTGGTAACGCCCGTCAGCCGCGGAGTGATGCGCATGAATGCCGCCAACGATGATCAGCAGGAACTTGTTTTCAGCATCGACAACCTGCAGCAGCCGGGAACATTTTCGCACCCGGTCACGCACCTGGAAGTTCTCCAGACACATATTTCACGCATCATTCTTACCGGCGAATTTGCTTACAAGATCAAGAAGCCGGTACAACTGGGATTCATCGACACCAGCACGCTGCAACGTCGGCGTGAACTGTGCGAACTGGAGCTGCGGCTGAACCGGCGCCTGGCGAGTGAACTGTATGTGTCAGTAGTGCCCATAGTGCTCGATGCACCAGGCCAGATTCGTTTTGGTGGCAGTGGTGAGGCATTCGAATACGCTGTGTGTATGCGGCAGTTCGATGGCGAGCAGGAACTGCAGAACCTGCTGCTGCACAACGCCGTAAGTGTTCAGGAGATCCAGGATCTGGCCGTCCGACTGGCTGATTTTCATGAGCATGCGGCGCAGGCCAGTGGTGAGGAATATGGCAGTACGGTACAGATACGCGCCACCGTGCTGGGCAACTTGCGACGCTTGCTGGAGTACGCCAATACCAGCGAATCTTTGCCGGGGTTGGAGCCACTGGTTATCTGGACTGAGAACCAGCTGCTGCAACTGGAAACCACCCTTGAAGCACGCCGGCAGTGCGGCGCAGTGCGCGAATGTCATGGTGACCTGCATGCGCGCAATATCGTGCGCTGGCGCGGTCAGCTGATTCCCTTCGACTGCCTGGAGTTCGATCCACAACTGCGCTTTATCGATGTGATGAACGATGTGGCATTTCTGGTAATGGATCTGGCCGGTCATGGACGGTCGGATCTGGCCTACGCCTTTCTCAGTAGTTATCTGGAGGCTGGTGGCGACTACGCGGGTGTGCGCCTGTTGCCGTTCTATGCCGTCTATCGCGCTTCGGTGCGTGCCATGGTCGATGCCTTGAGTGCGCAGCAAACATCATCGCTGCGGCCTGAATATCTGCAACGCCTGAAGCTTCGCCTGCACACGGCGTTGCAGTTCATTGAGCGGCCAGCGCCGGCCCTGCTAATCATGCAAGGCGTTTCCGGTTCGGGTAAAACCTGGCTGAGCGAGCGCTTGGTGAAAAGCTTGCCGGCAGTGCGGATTCGCTCCGATGTGGAACGCAAACGACTGGCGGGAATTGACATGACCACTGTCGAAGCGGTGCACGTGCACCAGGGTCGTTACAGCCCGGCGTTCAGTCACCGCACCTACGCACGCCTGCTCGATGCCGCCGAGGCTTGTCTGCAGGGCGGCGTGACCACAGTGGTGGACGCAGCGTTTCTCGACGCCACAGATCGCCGGTTATTCTACGATCTTGCACAACGTCTGCGTGTCCAGTTCCTCATTGTGTCGTGCAGTGCGGCGCCGGAAGTCCTCGCCAGCCGGATCGAGTTGCGGCAACGACAGCACAGCGATGCATCGGAAGCCAACGGTGCCGTGCTGGCGCAGCAGTTGCGGGACCTTCAACCTCTGACCGACTATGAGCAACCCCATGTGGTGACCGTGAATACGGCTGACGATGCGGCGGTGGACATGGCAGTTGAGCAGATCCGTTATCGTGCAGCGCAGCTGCGTCCCTAAGCGCCTGCCGCAGACTCATGGGGATTTCTCGCATGTCATGGGGTGGCATACTTTGATAGTTTGTTGAATGCATCGCCTTGTGCCGATCAATATTCCGTTGGAGCTACCGTGACCAGCTCATATCGTTTCGTACGATTCTTTCGCGAAATCGGCATCCGCGACGTCGGGTCGGTGGGCGGCAAGAATGCGGCACTGGGTGAAATGTACCAGGCACTCACCCCGCAGGGCGTAAAGGTACCGAATGGTTTTGCCATTACCGCCGATGCCTATCGCTTTGTGCTGGATGCTGACAATGCATGGACCCGACTGCGGCAGGCGCTTGAGGGTCTGCAACCCAGCAACATGGAAGACCTGCAGCGGCGCGGTCAGCTGGCGCGCCAGATCATCCATGACGCCGGGATACCTGATGCATTACGCAGTGAAATACTCGCCGCTTATCGCGAGCTGCGCGCGGAATACGGCGAATCACTGAGTGTCGCAGTGCGCAGTTCCGCGACTGCGGAAGATCTGCCCAATGCCAGTTTTGCGGGGCAGCAGGAAACCTTTCTCAATATCCGCGGCGAGGAGCAGTTGATTGAAGCGTGCCGGCGCTGTTTCGCCAGCCTGTTTACCGATCGTGCCATTCACTATCGCATTGACCAGCAGTTCGATCACTTCAGCGTCGCCCTGTCGATCGGCATCATGAAGATGGTGCGTGCGGATCTGGGCGCCAGCGGCATCATGTTTACGCTGGATACTGAAACCGGTTTTCGCGATGTGGTGCTGATCAGCGCCGCCTACGGTCTTGGCGAGAATGTGGTGCAGGGTGCGCTGGACCCTGATGACTTCTTTGTGTTCAAGCCCACCTTCAAACAGGGTCATCGTCGCGTGCTGCGACGCAAGCTCGGCACCAAGAAACTCAAGATGCTGTATGCCGGCGAACCGCCCGATGGTTTGCTGCA
This sequence comes from uncultured Pseudomonadota bacterium, assembly GCA_963748005.1. Lineage (GTDB taxonomy): Bacteria > Pseudomonadota > Gammaproteobacteria > Steroidobacterales > Steroidobacteraceae > CAILZL01. Next base: position 754,473 of record CAVVHH010000003.1, on the reverse strand, counting down.
GCCAGGGGCTTCAACAAGGAATGTGCCCACCACAGCTGAGGAGCGCGAACAATTCTGTCTGACGGATGCCGAGGTGCTGAAGCTCACGGACTATGCATTGCAGGTGGAGAAACATTTCAGCGAGCAAGCCGGACACGCGCAGCCCATGGATATGGAGTGGGCCCGGGATGGTATTGATGGCGAGCTGTATATGCTGCAGGCGCGACCTGAAACCGTGACTGCGTTGAAAAAGACCCAGGTGATCGACGAGTACCACCTGCGTGGCAGCGGCGACGTGCGATTGACGGGCCGGGCGGTGGGCACGCGTATCGGCAGCGGTCTGGCGCGTGTGATTCCCACGCCTGCGGACATCAAGGACTTCAAGCCAGGCGAAGTGCTGGTCACGGATATCACTACGCCGGACTGGGAGCCCATCATGAAACATGCTGCGGCCATCGTGACCAATCGTGGCGGGCGTACCTGTCATGCCGCCATTGTGGCGCGCGAGCTGGGCATTCCAGCCATTGTCGGTGCCGGCAACGCCACTGACGTGATTCACACCGGTGAAACCCTGACGGTGGCCTGTTCGGGTGGTGAAGTCGGCCATGTGTATGCCGGCGCCATTCCGTTTGACATCGAACATATTGATGTCGAGTCCGTGCCCCGTCCACGCACCAGGATGATGTTGATTCTGGGTAACCCGGATATCGCCTTCCAGACCAGCTTTCTGCCCAATGACGGAGTGGGGCTAGCGCGCATGGAATTCATCATCACCGAGTATGTGCAGGCACATCCCATGGCCTTGCTGTATCCGGAGAAGATTGACGACCCACAGGCGCGCGATTCAATTCTGGCGCTTACCAGGCACTACACTCGACCCTCCGACTTCTTTATCGAACGCTTGTCCGAAGGTGTGGCCACCATTGCGGCAGCGTTTTATCCCAAGCCGGTCATCCTGCGCATGTCGGATTTCAAGAGCAACGAATATGCGAGCTTGCTGGGCGGGCGGGCATTTGAACCGGTGGAAGCCAATCCCATGCTGGGGTTCCGTGGTGCCGCCCGGTATTCACATCCGGCCTATGAGCCGGGTTTTGCGCTGGAATGTGCCGCCGTGAAGCGGGTGCGGGATGACATGGGACTCACCAATGTCAAGATCATGATTCCATTCTGTCGGCGCGTGCAGGAAGCCGAAGCCACCCTGGCCACGCTGCGCAAGTATGGTCTGGAACGCGGTCGCAATGGGCTGGAGGTCTACGTGATGTGCGAGATCCCCAACAATGTCGTGCTGATCGACGCGTTCGCCAGACACTTTGATGGCTTTTCGATCGGCTCCAATGATCTGACACAGCTGGCGCTGGGGGTGGATCGTGACTCCGACATCGTCGCGTTCGATTTCGACGAACGCGACGAGGGTGTCAAAACCCTGCTGCGTCTGGCGGTGGAGGGGTGCCGGCGCAACCGGCGTCACTCCGGGATTTGCGGACAGGCACCCTCGGATTACCCGGAAATCGCCGAGTACCTGGTCGGTCTGGGGATCGATTCCATCAGCCTGAACCCAGATTCCCTGGTGGGGACCATGCGCCGCATCGCGGCACTGGAACAGTCTCAGCAATCTGTCGGGATGAAGCGGGTGGGTGAGGCGTGAGCGGGACTACCCGGCCTTCAAGTCGCTGGGTGCGGATATCCGGCGGCGAGTGGTTTTTCCGCTGATTTTTCCCATGTCTGGCCTGTTTGGCGTGAGTGGCGCCTCGCAGTTATTCCCGCCAGTTGCGCTGCGGCCTCGCCTGATACGGCGTGCCGGTTGGCACTGGGTCTTCAATTCCATAAGTTCGCCGTCCGGTGGTCCCGCACCCACGGGCAGGCATCAGCCGTGTCATGAGTGCCTCAACGCCATGATTTTTGGCTATAATAGGAAGTTCGGCTGGGGTTCCTCGACGCAGGAGACGTAGCCGGGCGGCCCGGGAACTTGTCCTGCGCGCCGGGCTGGCTCGCCAGTAACGTCCGCACAGGTGTTCGAAGGTTTCGTCTCCGATGCCGCACCCTGTGGCCCTGCGATTGAATTGCTCTTACCTTAAAACTGTTCTGGAAATTTGTTATGCCTCGTACAACACCGCTTTCTGATATTCGCAATATCGGCATCATCGCTCACGTCGACGCCGGCAAGACGACGACCACCGAGCGCATCCTGTATTACACGGGGCGCAAGCACACCATCATCGACGTGCATGAGACGAAGGATCTCAAGACCTCGACCACCACCGACTATCTGGAACAGGAACAGAAGCGCGGCATCACCATTCAGTCTGCTGCCGTGTCGGCGTTCTGGCGCAACAAGAAGATCAACGTCATCGACACTCCCGGGCACGTCGACTTCACCATCGAAGTGAACCGTTCACTGCGCGTGCTCGACGGCGCCGTGGTGGTGTTCGACGGTGTGGCCGGCGTGGAGCCACAGTCCGAAACCAACTGGCGTCTGGCCGACAACTATGGCGTGCCGCGTATTTGCTACGTGAACAAGATGGATCGCAGCGGCGCCAACTTCCTGCGCTGCGTGGACATGATTCAGAAGCGCCTCGGCGCGCGTCCATTGCCCGTGCAACTGCCGATCGGTTCCGAGGACAATTTCAAAGGAATGATCGATCTCGTTGAAATGAAGGCTCTGGTCTGGGACTCGGACGATAAGGATGCCGAGTGGCAGGTCCTGGATGTTACCGACGGCATGGCCGACAAGTTGGGCATCACCGTGCCGAGCGATCGCGCGATTCTGGATAACATCCAGAAGTATCGTACCGAGCTGATCGACACCTGCCTGGAGCAGGACGATGCGGCAATGGAAGCGTATCTCGGCGACGAGGTCATCCCATCGGCTGATGTGCTGCGCGCCTGTCTGCGCAAGGGCACGATCACTTCGGCATTCAACCCCGTACTGTGCGGTTCGTCGTACAAGAACAAGGGCGTGCAGCAGGTGCTGGATGCCGTGGTTGACTACATGCCGGCCCCGACCGACGTGGCCGCCATCAACACCGTGGATGCCGACGGTAATCCGGTCGGCGAGCGCAAGTGCTCCGACGACGAACCGTTCTCGGCACTGGCGTTCAAGGTGATCAACGACGCTTATGGCGCGCTGACCTTTATTCGCGTGTATTCGGGCGTGCTCACCAAGGGCGCCTCGGTGATGAATACCACGCGCGGCAAGCGCGAAAAGATCGGCCGCATGGTGGAAATGTTCGCCAAGGAAGCCAACCCGATTGAAGAAGCCCGCGCTGGTGACATCGTTGCCCTGGTCTCCATGCAGGAAACCGAAACGGGCGACACGTTGAGCGATTCGGCCAATCCCGTGGTGCTGGAGCGCATGCGCTTCCCGGACCCGGTGATCAGCGTGTCGGTGAAGTCCAAGGTCAAGGCTGAACAGGAAAAGTTCAACGCGGCGCTCGGCAAGATGGTGCGCGCCGATCCTTCGTTGCACCTGGAAACCGATCGCGAAACCGGCCAGACCATTCTGCGCGGCATGGGCGAACTGCACCTGGAAGTGACGCTCGACCGCATGCGTACCGAGTTCAATGTGGAAGGCATCATGGGCCAGCCGCAGGTGGCGTATCGCGAGACTTTCACCAAGAAGATCGACGAGCAGTACGTGCACAAGAAGCAGACCGGTGGTTCGGGTCAGTTCGCTGAAGTGTGGATCACCTTTGAACCACTGGAGCGCGGTTCAGGCTTCGAGTTCGTTGATGAAACCGTCGGTGGCTCCGTACCGAAGGAATATGTGCCGTCGGTCGAAAAGGGCCTGAGGATGCAGATGGTCGATGGCGTGCTGGCGCACTTCCCGACAGTGGACTTCCGGGCGACGCTTACCGATGGCAGTTACCACGACGTGGACTCCAATGCGCTGACCTTCGAAATCGCCGCCAAGGCCTGCTTCCGCGAAGCCATTCGCAAGGCCGGTCCGATCCTGCTGGAACCGGTGATGAAGGTGGAGACCGTGACCCCGGGCGACTACCTCGGCGATGTGATCGGCGACATCAACCGTCGTCGCGGCACCATTCAGGAACAGCTGGAACGCGGCACCAACATCGCCGTGGTGTCTACCGTGCCGCTGTCGGAAATGTTCGGCTACATCGGCCACCTGCGTGGCATGACCAGCGGTCGTGCCTCGTACACGATGGAGTTCTCGCACTATGACCCGGTGCCACGCCAGGTTGCGGATGCGGTGATCGCCGAAGTGGCAAAAGCCAAGGCTGCAGTGGCCTGAGCAACTGAAAACTGTGACAAGAGGGGCGGATCATTGCTGATCCGCCCCTTTTTTTATTCAGGCCCCGAAGTTTTGTTGTTGTGTTATGTGCGGGCCGTTTCGTAATCGCGCCGCCCGGCTATTTCTTGGGCGGGTCGGTCGGAAAACGCGCGAGGATGGTCGAAACAAAGGTGGTCGCGCTTTCATCGCTGATGCCTTCCGCTTCCACGGGTTGCTCGTAGGATCCGGTCCATACCTGCGCATTGCGTACGCTATCAACGATGTCGATGGTCATGGTGCCCATCATGTTCCTGGTTTTGCCGACCGGGATAGTGAAGCCGACGCCGCCCGCAACATTTCCGGAGCCACCCCCTGCGCCAACGCCGATGCGCATACCGGAATCTTTCTGACGCTCGTACACGTTGAGTACGTAGCTCACTCTGAAGTCGGGATTGGTTTCGTTGAACAGGTAACCTTTGGCCTGCAGTGCAGCCGCGATAGCATTGTGTACACGATTTTCCACCAGCGTATTCATTTCCGGGGCAGCAGGCGCCGCTGCCGGACCCGGACTGACTGCAGTCTCGGCCGGCGCCCTCTGCGGTACAAACCATGCAAAGGTCTTGTAGCTGGCAAAGTTGGTGCTTGAATCTTTGTCGACCCGAACTTTGGGCGGAGCAGCGCAGGCTGCGAGCAACAGCATCGTTGCAGCAAGTGCCAAGGTGGAAACTCTGGAGCTGGACTTCATACGCACTATCTCTATCCGCCACGTGGGTTTTCGCCACCCTAACCCTCATCTGCACGACGCGCAAGAGAGGGCAATGTGGCGACATGCGATACTGTGTGCTGTCAGTACCGCCTTGTGTTTTCTGCATAATCTCCAGCGTGAAAGCGGCCGAACGCGACCGTTCAGGCGCGCGCCGTAACGAAGGGATATAATTCCGCGCACGGTTGAATGCCTGCATTCGATCAGGAATGCAGTGGCGATTGGTCTTTGCGGAGAGAGTCATGCAATACCGTAAATTGTCCTTAAGATTCGCCAGCCTTGCGCTCCTGGCGGCGATGATCTTTGGCTGCGCGGCGAGCGGCCCCACCATCCGCAGCGACTATGATCGCAGCGTCGATTTCTCCACGTTACGCACCTTTGGCTTTCCAGAAAGAACCGGAACCGATCGTGGCGGGTATGCCACACTGGTGACCAGTCATTTCAAGGAGGCCATCAAGCGCGAAATGACGGTGCGTGGTTTTACCTACGTGGAAACCAATCCCGACATGCTCGTCAACTTCTATAGCGAGGTGCGTGAAAGAACCGAAGTGCACTCGTATCCCGGTCCGTACATGGGCTATGGATACGGCTACGGGTATGGCTACCCGCGCTACGGCTGGTACAGCGCATGGCCGTTCTACTACGACGGCATTGATGTCGACACCTACACGGTGGGTACTCTGAAAGTAGACGTGGTTGACCTCAAGCGACGCCAGACAATCTGGGAAGCAAGCGTTGAAGATCGGCTGACTGACAAGGCGCAGGATGATCCACAATCCACCATCTCGCGCCTGATTACCACCATGTTTGCCAAGTTTCCTCATGGCGCATCCGCGGCCTCGACCAGCAAGTCCTGATGCAACTGAAGACAGCTGTCGCATGCAGGATCGCTGCGAGTAATTATCAACACCACTGAATCGAACTTGCGACCGGGAATGACCGGAATATCTGCCGCTGGCGAGGGGCGGCGCCATTGAATATGGTGCGGCATGCTGATTGGTGAAAACGCCATTGGCGCCAGTATTTGACTAAACAGGTTGCAGAGGTGCACGTTCTCGCTTAGATTTGCGGCCATCTGCGCCTGCAGTTGCTTCAATTCTCTGCGAATTGCATGAAGAACAATATAAACGAGCAACCCCCTGTGTGGCGCCGGTCCATGCGCATGGTGCAGGGCGCTTTTGCCATTGCCCTGGCATTTTTGCTTGTCATAGGACTGATCTCCTATCGCAATGTCAATCGACTGGCGGAGGAGAGAGACCGGGCGGAGCACACCCATCGGGTCATCCGGCAATTGAATGCAGTGCTGGTCACGGTCGCCGATGCGGCATCTGCGCAACGGGGTTTCATTATCACGGGTAACGAAGCGGATCTCGGTGCTTTTTCAGGCGCGGTGCGACTCAATCAATCCGTTCTGGACGAGTTGCGGCAGCTCCCTGCAGGCGATTCAAGCCAACAGCAGCAACTGGATGCAATATCGGATTTGTTGAAGAGGCGGTTTGCCCAGATGGACGTGGTGATACAAATGCGCCGCAGCCGCGGTTTCGAGGCCGCATTACGCGAGCTGGCAACCGCCGAGAGCTTGCGCGTGCAAAGTGAACTGAGTTCGCTGATCCGCGGCATGGAGAGCAGGGAACAGAGCCTGTTGCGGGAACGCGAGCGGAATATGGCTCGCGGCGCAGTGATTACCAAGATAGTCATCGTCAGCGGTGCGAGTCTGGCTTTTGTCTTTGTCGCGCTGGCGTTGATTGCGATTCGGCGTGACTTTGTCGGTCGCGAGCGCGCCGAAGCACAGCTGGATCGTTTCTTCTCACTTTCGCTGGACTTTCTGGGTATTGCCAGCGGTGACTGCTATTTCAAACGCGTCAGTCCCGCGGTAACCGAGATACTGGGCTGGAGTGTGTCGGAATTTCTGGCGCGGCCGTTTACGAGCTTTGTCCATCCGGACGATCTGGCAGCCACGTTGCGCGAAGTGGAAAAGCAGATCGTGGCCGGCGAAAGGGTATTGAATTTCGAGAATCGCTATCGACACAAGGATGGTTCGTGGCGAGTGCTGTCATGGCGTTCGATGCCGCAGCCGGATGGATTGCTGTTCGCCACGGCTCGTGATGTTACGGAGCTGCGTAGCCAGGAGCAGGCGTTGCGTGACGCCAAGGAGCAGCTGGAACTGCGTGTGCAGGAACGCACGGCGGAACTGCAGCAAACGGCGCTTAACCTCGAGCTTGAAGTCGCTGAACGCAACGCTGCACAGCTAGAATTGCAGGCGCAGTTGCGACGCCTTAATCTGTTGCACTTGATTGCGCGCGCTACTGACGAGCGTCAGGACATCAGGAGCGTCAGCGCAATAGTCGTCAATACACTCGAAACACAACTGCCGGTCGATTATGCGTGTTTGCTGCTGCTTGACGCAGCAAGCGACAATCTGGTCGTCACCAGTCTTGGTGGGCACGGTTCTACCCTGGCAGCAGAGTCGGGATTGCAGGAGAATGTTAGTGTTGGGGCGGCTGAGATGGGACTGACAACGTGCATGCAGGGTCGCTTGTTATATGTACCCAACATAAGTGCACTGCGCCTGGCGTTGATGGAACAACTGGCCAGTGCGGGATTGCGTTCACTGGTTGGCGCGCCTCTGGTCGTTGAAAGCAACGTGCTCGGCGTGCTTCTGGCTGCCCGTCTGGATGCCCATGGTTTCGATGACGGAGAACGCGAATTCCTGCAACAGCTGGGTGAACAGGTCGCACTGGCTGCGCACCAGGCGAAACTCCACAGCGCCTTGCAAGTCGCGTACGATGATTTGCGGCATACCCAGCAAGCAGTGATGCAGCATGAACGATTGCGCGTGTTGGGCAAGATGGCCAGTGGCATTGCGCACGACATCAATAATTCGATCACGCCGGCCAGCATCTACACTCATTTGCTGCTGGAGAGAGAGACGAATCTCAGCGTGCAGGCGCGTGACTTCCTGATCACCATCCAGCGGGCCATCCATGACGTTGCCGAAACAGTGGCGCGCATGCGCGAGTTTTATCGACAGGGCGACTCCCGTGCAATGACGCCTCTGCAGATCAATGCGCTGCTGTCCCACGTGGTTGAGCTGACACGGGTACGCTGGGCCGATATGGCGCAGCAATCGGGAGTGGTAATCGATCTGCAGATGGAGCTAGCGGATGAGCTGCCACTCGTCATGGGCGTACAAAGTGAAATTCGCGAGGCGCTTACGAATCTGGTCATCAATGCCGTCGATGCGATGCCGCAGGGCGGGAAACTTGTGCTGCGCACGTCGGTTACTGACGACGACAAGCCATCTCAGGATGCGTCGAGATCTGCAGGCCGCCGTGTGCAGGTGGCAGTGATCGATACCGGCATAGGCATGGACGAGGAAACACGTCGCCATTGTCTGGAATTGTTTTACACCACCAAGGGCGAGCGAGGCACCGGGCTTGGTCTGGCGATGGTGTATGGCACGATGGAAAGGCATGGTGGCGGAATCGATGTCACCAGCGCACTGGGGCAGGGCACAACAATTCGATTGAGTTTCCCGGTAGCGAGCTCCGACGCGTCAATTCAATCATCGGCGCCGTTGAAGGCGCTGCGGAAGTTGCGGATACTGGTGATTGACGACGACCCGGTACTGCTCCATTCGCTGTACCAGATGTTGCAGGGCGACGGCCATACAGTGTGTGCAGCAAGCGGCGGTGAACAAGGCATCGCGATGTTCCGTGCTATCGTTGATACAGCTGCCGCCTTCGACATCGTGCTGACTGACCTTGGCATGCCATACGTTGACGGCCGGCAGGTCGTCAGTGCCATCAAGTCCGCTGCTCCTGCTACTCCTGTCATCATGTTGACGGGTTGGGGCCAGCGGTTGCACGCCGAAGGTGACGTGCCACTGGTTGATCGCGTACTTGGCAAACCACCTCGCGTACATGAATTGCGCGCTGCGTTACTCGAGCTCACAACGCCGGACGATCTTGAGGACGATTCTCGCTCTTATGCGGCGGGCGAACGCATGAGCACGTACGAGAACAGTTAGCAGAGCGTAGCCGATCCCCATTCGCAGTCCACGAACGTACCAGCGTCGCACACTTGGGCATTGGCCAGACCGGCTGCGGTTTGCACACAGGGCTTGTTTGACAGTTCCCGGGATGGTTCGGAACGTACTTGTAAGCGGTTGAATTAAAAAAGCATTGATCAACCTTCGAGAACGCCTGTCCGCAGGTATCCGACCCGGCACCATTCGCCCCCGTACTAGGCCCTCCATGCCGGACCCTGTAAGATGCGCGCCCTCCCGCCCCTAAACTTCCATTGCTGAAATCATGACCGCATCCATCCTGCAAAACGTCGAGCTGGCCCCGCGCGATCCCATCCTGGGCATTACCGAAGCTTTCAATGCCGATACCAACCCCGCCAAAGTGAATCTGGGCGTGGGCGTGTATTACGACGACGACGGCAAAGTGCCGGTGCTGGAATGCGTGAAACGCGCCGAACAGCTACTGGCGACGGAAGTAGCGCCGCGCACCTATCTGCCAATTGAGGGCATGGCTGCGTATGTCAAGGCCGTGCAGGAGCTGCTGCTGGGCACCGACGCCGCTGCGTTAAGCGAACAGCGTGTCGTGGGCGTGCAAGCGCTCGGCGGCACAGGCGCGCTTAAAGTAGCGGCCGACTTTCTCAAGCGTTTTGATGCCAAAGCAACGGTATGGATCAGCAACCCGAGCTGGGAAAACCATCGTGCGCTGTTTGAATCCGCTGGTTTCGAAGTGAAGAACTATGCGTATTACGATACGGCGAGCAAGGGACTCAACTTCAATGCCATGACGGCTGATCTGGAAAAGCTGCCCGCCGGTGACATCGTGGTGCTGCACGCCTGCTGCCACAATCCGACCGGCGCGGACCTGACCAGCGATCAATGGACACGTGTGATTGACATCGTCAAGTCGCGCGGCCTCGTGCCCATTCTCGATATCGCCTATCAAGGCTTCGCTGAAGGCTTGCCGCAGGATGGCGCCATAGTCAAACGCTTTGCCGATGCCATGAGCCCCGTATTCATTTGCAGCTCGTTCTCCAAGTCATTCTCGCTGTACGGTGAGCGCATTGGCGCACTGAATGTCGTTACGGCCAGCAAGGACGAAGCGACGCGTGTCATTAGCCAGCTCAAGCGCGTGGTGCGCACCAACTACTCCAATCCGCCGACCCACGGCTGTAAAGTGGTGACCAAGGTTCTCACCACGCCGGAGCTGCGCGCGATGTGGGAGCAGGAGCTGGGTCAGATGCGTGAGCGCATCAAACGCATGCGCAAAGTCCTGGTCGACAGGGTGCAAGCCAGAAAACCGGGTTACAACATCACATTCGTGTTGCAGCAGCGCGGCATGTTCTCGTATTCAGGCTTGTCGAAGGACATCGTCGACAAACTGAAATCGCAATACTCCATCTATGCCGTGGACAGCGGCCGCATCTGTGTTGCCGCGCTCAATGACAAGAACGTCGAGCGTGTCGCTGAGGCGATTGCGGCGTTGGTGTAACTGGATGGTGACTGGTGCTGAGAGTATGAGGCTCTCAGCGCAGTGAATCTGCCGACGCACGCTACTGCTTCAGGTAGACCTGCAAGTTGTTTATTGGCTTGCCTTGTGCATCCGTACCCGATTGGGTGACGGTCCGTGTTTTGCCGTCTTTGGAAATAGCCCAAGTCTCGGTGCCTATCGGCTTGCCAGCCAGATAGACGATGCGCTCAACGGTCTGGGCGTCAATGCGCCTGAGTGAGACGGTTACTCCCGTCATCGCGCCCGGGCCAGTTTCAGTTCTCGGATAGGGCTTGCCGTCGTACTCGGCGCTGTACTGAATGACCAGCTTATCCCCCTTGGCGGTTACCTGGTTAACAGTGAGGCTTACACCGTCTTTTCCATACGGCGTAACGGTGACCTCAGAACTTTGCGGTGGCGTGGCAGTGACGTATTTTGATTTGACCAGGTCCATTTTCCAGTGTCCCGTCTGCGGGTCGTCGGCTGCCCCGGCGGCCATGGCAAACATGCATAGCGAGACAATTATTCCCCAGTTTTTCATGGAACCCTCTTGTTTGGCCGGTCTGGCCTGTCTATCAGGAATGGGATCTCCGCACCGGCATTCTATGCCAGCCGGCGGACTGAGTGTTCTGCAGAAGTGGCTCATGTGCAAAGCTGATTTCTGGGCCAGGCTCTGTCAGTTTGGCTAAACTCCAATCCAGTGGCGGGCATTGAAGCGGACGTTCTACATTGAGGGGTGCGTATGGATCTTGATGGTGATATTGCGATTCTGGCAGAACAAGAACGCCTGCTTACCTTCACGCGCTTTGATCAGGCAACGGCCTGGGAGCTGGGCACACGCCTGAGAGCCATGGCTGAAGCGCGCGGCATGGCCATTGCGATTGAAATCCGGCTGGGGCGCGAGACGGTGTTCTTCCATGCGATGCCGGGCACTACACCCGCAAACGCCGACTGGGCACGCCGCAAGCGCAACACGGTGGAACTCCTGCAACGTAGTTCCTACGCTATAGGGCGTTCACTTGCCAAGGAAGGTAAGACTCTGGAGCAGAAGATGGGACTGGCCCTTCGCGACTACGCTACTCATGGCGGCAGTATTCCGATTCGAGTCGATGGCGTTGGCTGCGTTGGTACGGCAACTGTGTCCGGTCTTCCTGAGCGGGAGGATCACAAACTGGTGGTTGCAGTTGTCGCCGACCTGTGCGGCAAGTCCGTCGAATGCGCTCAACTGGATTGAAGCTGGGTGATTGATTTTCGGCAAAGGGAGAACGCGATGGCATCACACTCTGTGCAGACCGTGGCAGCGGCCTTGTACGCGCTGTTGCTGATTGCCGGTGCATCGGCCCAGGAGGCAGTCAGGCCAATCTCTCAATGGCCGAAGGCCGCAGAGTTCCCAAACGAGGACAAGGCCGCAGCCATCGAGCATTTTCACAAGGCACGCGCCTATGCAGTGGGCGATCTGTTTGCCGACTTCACACTGCGCTGCATCACCGATCCAAAATACCGGCCGCGTGTCAACGCCGAGCAATACGATGGCCTGCTTCAGGCCACAAAGGTTTTTGACAACCTCTATTACGTCGGTCAGATGGCTGTTAGTGCGTGGGCGATGCAGACGACGGCAGGTATCGTCCTTTTCGATACGCTCAATAACGAAGCTGAAGCGCGTGAAATTATCGAGCCGGGTCTGCAGGCGATGGGGTTGGACCCAAAGGACGTAAAATGGGTCGTCGTCACCCATGCCCATGCCGATCACTTCGGTGGTGCATCCTGGTTCCAGAAATCCTATGGCGCCAAAACCATCTCGTCGGATATCGACTGGAAGGCCATGGAGCAGTTCCAGTCCCGGCCCGGCGTTGCGGCGCCGCCGAAGCGGGGCATCACCATCACCGACGGACAGACAATGATGTTCGGTGACACGGCGGTGAGGTTTTACGTGACGCCCGGGCATACAGCCGGCACGGTCTCGACAATCATTCCGGTAACTGACCGGGGCCAGAAACATCTCGTCGGATTCTACGGCGGCGTCGGCCTGCCCCGTACAGTCGAAGCCAAACGCGCGCAGGTCGCGTCGCTGGTCCGGTGGCGCGCAATTACCAAGGCCGCGGGCGTGGACGCCCAGATCGGCAATCATCCGCTGAACGACGAGGGCCTGGAGCGGATGGAACAATTGCTGTATCGCCGCCCGCGGGATCCCAATCCATATGTGCTGGGCGCTGTGCAGTATCAGAACTACCTGGGCATTCAGGAAGAATGCGTGCGCTTCTCGCTGGCGCGGGACGGCTACAGGGAATAAGTCTGGCGGCGATAAATTTGCTATCTGCGCAGCCAAATTGCGTATTACCCAAATTTCTTGAAGAATCTGCCGTGTCTTTGATAAGGTCGCAGCAGCTCAGCCTGAGCACGTGCGTGTTGCAGCAAGAATCTCTTCAAATCAAGCCGGGAACCTCTTGCATCACTTGCCTGCTGTCACTCAGTTGTGGGCATTACAAGCGTCACGGAGAAAATAAAATGATCAGATCATTGCTGCGCATCGCCGTGCTTCTCACCATTCCGGCTCTCTGCTTTGCTCAGGTGCCCAGATCGCCGCAGCGCTTCTCGGGGACGCTGGTCAGTGTGGCCGGCGATACCGTCACCCTTAGTGACAAGGATGGCAAGACGTTTGTCGTGCAAATGACCCCGGGCTGGACAGTATCAATCGACCGTAAAGTCGATGCTGATGCAATCAAGGCCGGCAGCTTTGTGGCTACGCAAAATGTGCCCGTCGATGCCACCACGGGCAAGTCGACGGAAGTGCGCATTCTGGAGCCCGGTTACCAGCCCGAAGAAGGCACGCATGTCGTTTCAGCAACCAATCCCAACATGATGACCCATGGCACCGTGAAGAGCGCCACCAGGACGGCCAATGGAGTGGAACTCGAAGTGACGTATCCAGGCGGGGCACGCCATCTTGTTGTCGCTCCCGGCGTGCCCGTGGTGGTTTCCGATCCACTGGATCACAGTGTGTTGAAACCGGGTGTCGCTGTCGGAAGCGTTACTCGCCCGGGCGCCGACGGAGTCGAGCGCGCCAGCAGATTGCAGCTGTCGAGCCAGTAGAGCCTTCGGCCACCGAACGGCCAAGCTGCCGCGTTTAGAGCGGTAGCGAAATTCCGATAAGCAATTTCCAGCTGTACGGCAACGCATCAACTGTTTTGCTCCGCCACTTACAGTGGGAAGTCTCCAGTTTGCTGCTCAGCTCGGCAGTCTTTGCCAGATACCCGAGTTCTGCCAAAGAATATTTATCGTTATCGGCAGATCACTGGTGGACACATACATGTGCATGTGTTCCAGACCCAAAAGTCAACTTGATTGATTTGCCGAAATGCCTGAAAAATCAGGTGTGCTTTCGGGCACATAGGTTACACATCGTTCCGAGCACATAGGTAACACTTTCAGGCCTTTGCGGGAGACACGCAAATGCCATGGCGGGAGTGTTGCAGAATGGATGAGCGAATGCGTTTCGTGGCCCGATTGCTGGATGGGGAGAAGATGGCGGCCTTGTGCCGCGAGTTCGATATCTCCCGTAAAACCGGCTACAAGATTTTCTCGCGCTATAAAGACTGCGGCTTGCAGGGGTTGAACGACCGCTCCCGCAGGCCCTCTCGGCACGCCAATCGCCTGCCTTTCCAGATCGAGAAGCGCATCGTCCAGCTCAAAAAGGAATATCCCAGCTGGGGTGCGCCGAAGATCCGCGAGAAGCTCAAACGTTGCCACAGCGATCTGTCTGTGCCGGCCATCAGCACTGTACATGCCATCCTGGATCGACATGGCTTGGTCAGTCGAGGACGCAGGCCGCGTTACAAAGCGCAGGGGACCGCGCTGGCGCATCCCGCAGTGCCTAACGCTTTATGGTGCGCAGACTTCAAGGGCGAGTTCATGCTCACCGACCGACGCTACTGCTATCCGCTGACCATTACCGACTTCGCCAGCCGGTACCTGCTGTGTTGTGACGCCCTCAGCACCACTCAAGAAACCTACGCTTTCACTGTATTTGAGCGTGCATTTAAGGACTTCGGACTGCCCTTGGCCATTCGCACCGACAATGGCGTGCCGTTCGCCAGCCGCAGTGCCTTTTTTGGCTTGAGCAAGCTCTCCGTATGGTGGTTGCGACTGGGGATCGGCATCGAACGCATCCAACCCGGCAACCCTCAACAAAACGGCCGGCATGAGCGGATGCATCTGACTTTGAAAAAAGAAGCCACTCGCCCGGCCGGCAGAAACTTCCTCCAGCAGCAAGCCAAGTTCGATCACTTCACGCACCAGTACAACTTCGAGCGTCCACACCAGGCGTTGGGTATGAAGTATCCGGCAGAGCTTTACAGCCCGTCGCCGCGGCCCTATCAAGGCGTAGGCGAGCTGAACTACCCCTTGCACGACCGCACGATCACGGTCACCACCTGTGGCCGCATCTGCATTGGCCGCAGGAAAATCAACCTCAGCCAGGTCTTCGCCGGACAAAATGTCGGCATCAAGGAGGTCAGCGAAAAAATATGGCTCGTAACCTTCATGCACTATGACTTAGGGTTCTTCGATCACGAGACAGGGCGGGTGGAATGTGCAGAGAATCCCTTCGCTGCTAAAGTGTCACCCATGTCTCCGGTATAAACCGTTACCCATGTGTCCGGAATGGACCAGGTTTAAATGGCTCCCCGGGACGGATTCGAACCGCCGACCAACGGATTAACAGTCCGTCGCTCTACCACTGAGCTACCGGGGAATACCCATGGAGTCCGCAGAACGCGGGGCTCCAGCTATCGAAGGCGCGCGATTGTGCGGAATGAGTGTGGCAGTGTCAAGAAAATGGGCGTGCTTTTAGTGAAAAAGCGTCCCTTCTTGAATCAACACTTAACTGTGCGCTTACATGGCTTTACGCAGCGCTTTGTCCATGCGTTTGAGCGCTTCGGCCAGCGTTTCCATGCTGCATGCGAATGACAGACGCATGTGACCCGGCGCACCGAAGCCGGAGCCTGGCACCACCGCCACACCACCTTCGGTGAGCAGGTATTCGGCGAAGGCGTTATCATCCTTGACGCCGATCAGCTTCATTGCAGCTTCGACATTGGCGAAGGCATAAAACGCGCCGGACGCGGGCAGGCAGGTAACGCCCGGCAGCTTGTTCAGGCCATCGACGAAGAAGTCGTGACGTGCTTTGAAGTGCTTGTTCATTTCCTGCACACAGGTCTGGTCGCCGTTGAGTGCCGCGGTCGCAGCCTTCTGTGAGATCGACGATGGATTCGAGGTGCTCTGGCCCTGAATGGTGGTCATGGCGGTGACGATGTCCACCGGGCCGCCGCAGTAACCCAGGCGCCAGCCGGTCATGGCGTATGACTTGGAAACACCGTTGACGGTGACGGTACGGTCATATAGCTCGGGCACGACGGTGAGCAGGCTGGAGAAGGGTTCGTTGCCCCAGAATATGGGTTCGTAGATGTCATCGCAGCAGATGATGATGCGCGGATGTTTCTTGAGCACTTCGCCCAGCGCTTTCAGATCAGCCGCGGTGTAGGCCGCGCCCGTCGGGTTACTCGGGCTGTTGAGGATGAACAACTTGGTTTTGGGCGTGATGGCGGCTTGCAGCTGCGCAGGCGTGATCTTGTAGCCCTGTTCCAGGCCGGCATAGGGCATTACGGGTGTGCCATCGGCCAGCTCCACCATGTCGGGGTATGACACCCAGTACGGGGCTGGAATGATCACTTCATCGCCCGAATCGATGACCGCCATGATCAGATTGAAAATGGCCTGCTTGCCGCCATTGGAAGCCAGAATCTGGTTGCGCTGGTACTCGATGCGGTTGTCGCGCTTGAACTTGGCAATGATGGCGTCCTTCAGCTCTGCCGTGCCTTCGACCGCGGTGTAGCGGGTAAATCCCTTGCGAATGGCGTCAACGCCGGCGTCGGCAACGTGCACCGGGGTATCAAAGTCCGGCTCGCCGGCGCCCAGACCGATGATGTCCTTGCCTTCCGCTTTGAGCTGGAAAACGCGACTGGTCAGGGCGAGGGTGGGCGAGGGCTTGACGCGCTGGACGCGCCTGGAAACAGCAACGCTCAAAGTGAGGCACCTTTTGGTGAAGGGGCAGGCGGGTAAAAGGGCGTGCATTTTAGGGTCTGTGGTCCAAGTATTCCATTGCGGCGGTAGCGGTAGGTCGTGTTTTAAACCGTCTTCTTTTTCGGATGCCGGGTGAAAACGTGACCTACAGGCATTTACCCGCCATTCCCCTATGATTGACGGTCTGATTCAGCATAAATACCCCCATGCCCCGTCCGATTCTGTCCAAAACCGCTGCGCCGTTTCGCCTGCAGGCCGAATTCCCCCCGGCCGGTGATCAGCCGCAGGCCATTGCCAAGCTGGTCGAGGGGCTGGAGTCGGGACTGTCGTGCCAGACGCTGCTGGGTGTAACCGGGTCAGGCAAGACTTTCACCATCGCCAATGTCATTCAGCGGGTGCAGCGTCCGGCGCTGGTGCTGGCGCATAACAAGACGCTGGCGGCGCAGCTGTATGGCGAGTTTCGTGAATTTTTCCCCGACAATTCGGTGGAGTACTTCGTCTCGTATTACGACTACTACCAACCGGAAGCCTATGTGCCGTCGTCGGACACCTTTATCGAGAAGGATGCGTCCATCAACGAGCACATTGAGCAGATGCGTTTGTCGGCCACCAAGGCGTTACTGGAACGACCGGACTCGATCATTGTGGCGACGGTGTCGGCCATCTACGGTCTGGGTGATCCCGAGGCCTATATGTCGATGATGTTGCACCTGGCCAGGGGCGACAAATTCGATCAGCGCAAAATGCTGCGGCGGCTGGCGGATATGCAGTACAAACGCAATGAAATTGATCTGAGCCAGGGCACGTACCGCGTGCGTGGCGATCTGATTGATATTTTTCCGGCCGAATCAGAGCGTCAGGCATTGCGCGTGGAATTGTTTGACGAGGAAATCGACAGCCTGCAATGGTTTGATCCACTCACTGGAGAAGTGCTGCGCAAGGTGCAGCGGGCCACGGTGTATCCGTCGAGTCACTACGTCACCCCCAAGGAACGACTGATCAAAGCGGTGGACGAGATTCGCGACGAGTTGAGCGAGCGCCTGAAGGAATTGAATGCATCGGGCAAATTGGTGGAAGCGCAGCGCCTTGAGCAGCGTACGCGTTTCGATCTGGAAATGATGCAGGAGATGGGCTACTGCGCCGGCATCGAAAACTACTCGCGTTATCTGTCGGGTCGCGCAGCGGGTGAACCGCCACCGTGCTTGTACGACTACCTGCCTGCGGATGCATTGTTGATCGTAGATGAAAGTCATCAGACCATTCCGCAGCTGGGCGCCATGTACAAAGGCGATCGTTCGCGCAAGGAAACGCTGGTGGAATACGGGTTTCGTCTGCCGTCGGCGCTGGACAACCGGCCGTTGAAGTTCGAAGAGTGGGAACGCCTGGCGCCGCAGATGATCTGTGTCTCGGCCACTCCCAGCCACTACGAACGTGCACATCAGGGACAGGTGGTGGAGCAGGTAGTGCGTCCTACCGGACTGGTCGATCCGGAAGTGGAGATTCGTCCGGTGCGCACGCAGGTGGACGATGTGTTGTCCGAGATCAATCTGCGTGTCGAGCGCAAGGAGCGCGTGCTGGTGACGACACTCACCAAGCGTATGGCGGAAGATCTCACCGAGTACCTCGATGAGCATGGCGTGAAGGTGCGTTACCTGCACTCGGATATTGAAACCGTTGAGCGCACCGAGATTATTCGCGATCTGCGCCTCGGCAAGTTCGATGCGCTGGTGGGTATCAACCTGCTGCGCGAAGGTCTGGACATGCCGGAAGTGTCGCTGGTGGCGATTCTCGACGCCGACAAGGAAGGTTTTCTGCGTTCGGAGAGTTCGCTGATTCAGACCATCGGCCGTGCAGCGCGTAACCTCAATGGCCGCGCCATTCTGTATGCGGATCGCATCACCGGCTCGATGGAACGCGCGCTGGCGGAAACGCAAAGACGACGCGCCAGGCAGATTGAATACAACCTTGAGCACGGCATCACGCCGCGCGGTATTACGAAAGCGATTACCGACGTCATGGAAGGGGCGCGTGGCAGCAGCGACAGCAAGCGCGACAAACGCGATGGCAAACGATTGAAAGTGGCTGAGTCGCGTGCCGACTATCGCGCCATGAGCCCGCAGCAGGCGCTCAAGCTCATCAAGAAACTGGAAGCGGAGATGTATCAATACGCGCGCAATCTGGAGTTTGAAGATGCCGCCAGATTACGCGATGAAATTGACGTGTTGCGCAAAATCGAACTGGGGTTTGGCGGATGAACGCAGACGCATTGGTGCTGGCGCCGGGTTTGATGTGTGACGCCGCGGCGTGGCAGGCACAGATCGCGGCCCTGGAATCGCAGCTGCCCATTCAAGTCATTGATTACGGCAAGCTGGATTCGCTGCCGGCAATGGCGGCGCACTTGCTGCAACAGGCGCCACCCCGATTTGCCTTGGCGGGACACTCGATGGGTGGTCGCGTGGCGCTGGAGGTGATGCGCCAAGTCATCCAGGTGGCACCGGAGCGCATCTCGCACCTGGCCTTGCTGGATACCGGTTGTCACGCCTTGCCCGACGGCGACGCTGCTGAAAAAGAACGCGCCATGCGCCTGGGCTTCCTGCGCCTGGCGCAGGAGAAGGGCGTAGCCGCGATGGCGCGCAGCTGGGTACGCAACATGGTGCATCCGGATCGGCTGGTCGATGCGCCGTTGATAGAGAGCATCGTGACCATGTTTGCGCGCAAGCCCGTGGACGTTTACGAAGCGCAGATAAAAGCACTGCTGGCGCGACCGGAGGCCTTCCCGCTGTTGGCGCAAATACGCTGTCCGACGCTGGTGTTGTGCGGCAATGAAGACAGTAATTCGCCGCCGGCGGCCAACCTTGAAATGGCCGGAGCCATCGCCGGCGATCAGTTGGACATCATTCCGCACTGTGGGCACATGGCTCCGATGGAGCGACCTGAGGCGGTGAATGACGCGTTACGAACCCTGCTGGCGCGGTAGATGCTCTGTAGGTTGAGTTAACAGCTTTGCCGCGTTCACCCGACATGTTCAGAAGTCCGGTTAAAACGATCTACATGAAGGCAAATTCCCCGGCGAATTGACCAATTGTTATTGCGCTTTATTCTTCTTTGGCCAGCTGCATGCGACGCTGGTATAGTGCGCGCCCCGCTCGAACCTGAGCCACGCAATCGAGGCGGGAGCAGTTTATGGTGGCTCGCGTCGGTATCCTCGCGACGATTAGCCGCGAACCCCGCCAGGCCCGGAAGGGAGCAACGGTAACGGTGATGTCGGGTGCCGAGGAAGCGCCGGCGCGGGCCGCCACCCTGACAATTTCGCTGAAGGGCGCATTGCGGCGTTGAAATTGGACAAAAAATGCTCACGTACTGCGTGTACGCTCCGCTTTTTTGTCCAATTTCGCCTTGCACTGCATCCCTTGATCGAAATCGTCAATTATCCGTGCATCCGTCGTCAAGATCGAAGTCGTAGGGGCCGTTCGCGAACCGCCCTTCCTCTGCACAATTGCGCGCCAATACAAACCAGGCGTGGGATTCACCAAACGCCCTTACAGGCCGGGCGCGGCCTCGTGTAAAGTTCAGTGCTCATTCAACACTGACTTACTTTTAACTGCTACGTTTATTAGATAAGTTATTTCGTTTGCCTAAGGGAGATTTGACGTGATTCGTAATCTGCTTGTGGCGGCTGTTGCGCTGCCGTTGTGCGCATGCGCAGCGTCTCCCTACAAAGTTCACGTGGACTTGCCAGCGAACAATGCAGCGTCATCGGTGAGCGTTAAAGACGGCCGCCTTGACAAGACCATTTACATGACCGCGATCAGTAGCCCACTCACCTGGGGTGGTGGTACGCACACGTATCTGATTGTCCTTGAGCCGTCCTTGGAGAGCACGCTCACTTCTTTGGTCGGTTCGCGAACGAATAAAACCGCCATGGTTGCCGTAGAACGTCTGGAGCTGCGTACCTTGGTGGGGTTTGCCAAGCCGCACGAGCTGTCCTGCGAGATTGAGTCGAACGTGAATGGCGGGCGGGTTCGAACGGGTGCCCATCTGACGACAGACGAATCTAACCAAGTGCCAGAGTGGGGTCGAATGATTTTGGATAATTGTCTGACCCGGCACGCTGACGAAATCTCCTCAAGCCTATGAGCTATCTCGTCCTTGCCCGCAAATGGCGCCCGAAGCGCTTTGAAGAACTGGCTGGCCAAGAGCATGTGGTGCGCGCGCTGGTGAATTCGCTGAATTCGGGCCGGGTGCATCATGCGTTTCTGTTCACCGGTACCCGCGGCGTGGGCAAGACTACTATCGCACGCATTTTTGCCAAGTCGCTGAACTGCGAAACCGGTGTTGGCGCAAATCCTTGCGGTGTGTGCTCTACCTGTCGTGAGATCGATGAAGGTCGCTTCGTCGACTTGATGGAAGTGGACGCGGCTTCACGCACCAAGGTCGATGACACCCGCGAGCTGCTCGACAATGTGCAGTACGCACCAGCACGGGGCCGTTTCAAGGTCTATCTCATCGACGAAGTGCACATGCTCTCGACGCATTCGTTCAACGCGCTGCTGAAGACACTGGAAGAGCCGCCGCCGCATGTAAAGTTCCTGCTGGCCACCACCGATCCACAGAAATTGCCGGTGACGGTGCTGTCGCGCTGCCTGCAGTTCAATCTCAAGCGTCTGCCGCAAAGTGTCATCGGCAAACGCATCAATGAAATCCTGACAGCCGAAAACATTCCCTTTGAAGCCGAGGCAGTGCGTTTGATTGCGCAATCGGCCGAAGGCAGCATGCGCGATGCATTGAGCCTGCTCGATCAGGCGATTGCTTTTGGCGGTGAGCGGCTCGGCGAAGATGAAACACGCGCCATGCTGGGCAGCATTGACCGGCGTCAGGTGTTTGCACTGGCCGCTGCCATCGCCAACCGCGATGCGCGCGACATGTTGCAGCAGGTGGCGGCGCTGGATGAACGCGCGCCGGATTATCGTGATGTGCTGGGCGAGCTTGGTAACCTGTTGCAGCGCATTGCGCTGTTCCAGGCGGTGCCAGACTTTGCGCGCGACGATGCTGACGATCAGGAAGTGCTGGCACAGCTGGCCGGCGTCTTCACGCCTGAAGATGTACAGCTGTGTTATCAGCTGGCAATCGTCGGGCGTCGTGATCTGGATCTGGCGCCGGAGCCACGCGGTGGTTTCGAGATGGTGCTGTTGCGCATGCTGGCGTTCCGGCAGTTGGGCGATGCAGTCGTTGCTGCACCGGCTGGCATGCGCGTGGCGGTGAGCGCACCGGCACCACCTCCGCGCGCGACGAATAGTGGGGTGCTGGCCGGGCGCGTTGCGTCACCTTCACCGGTGAGCAGCGATTGGCTGTCTATCGTGCGGCAACTGAATCTATCGGGACCGGTGAGCCAGTTGGCGGCGCATTGCACGCTGCAGTCGCGCCAGCCGGGCAGGATACAATTGCTACTGGATGCCGAGGGTGAACCGTTCCGGCGTCCGGCACTCGAAGAAAAGCTGCGTGCTGCACTCAGTACGTTACTGGGCGAAGACATCAAACTGGAATTTTCCGGTGTGGTACAAGCCCCCATCGATACCCCGGCGCGCCGCCAGCAAGCGGCGGCTGCGGACCGGCAGCAGGCCGCGGTGCAGGCCATCCAGGATGATCCGAATGTGCAACAGATGGTGGATATGTTCGGCGCCGTAGTGCAGCCGGAGTCCATCAAACCGATTGAAAACTGAGATCCTTAACTGGAGTGCAATGACATGAAAGGCGGAATCGGCAACATGATGAAACAGGCGCAGATGCTGCAGGCCAATATGCAGAAGGCGCAGGCGGAAATCGCCACTATCGTGTGTGTGGGTGAATCGGGTGGCGGCATGGCCAGGGTGACCATGAACGGCAAGCATGAAGTCAGCCGTGTGGAGATTGATCAGAGCCTGATGGGCGACGACAAGGAGATGCTGGAAGATCTGATTGCTGCCGCCATCAACGATGCGGTGCACAAGGTTGAGAAAGCCACACAGGCCAAGATGCAGGGCGCCATGGCCGGCGTGTCATTGCCGCCGGGCATGAAGCTGCCGTTCTGATCTGCAGATATCTGTAGGGGCCGCTCGCGAGCGGCCCACTTTTGCCGAGATTGAGAAGGGTCGCTCACGAGCGACCCCTACGAGGTTCGATGCTTTATCCGCCATCATTGCTGCGTCTGATCGAAGCCTTGCGTGTGTTGCCAGGTGTGGGACCGAAGTCTGCGCAGCGCATGGCGTTCTACCTGCTGGAGCGCAATCGACCTGGTGGGCAGGCACTGGCAACAGCGCTGGAAGCGGCAACCAACAATGTGGGGCGGTGCCGTCGCTGTCGCATGTTTGCTGAAGCGGAGCTTTGCCCGATATGCGCCACGAGCTCGCGCGATCGCAGTTTGTTGTGTGTGGTTGAATCGCCCGCCGATGTGGTAGCCGTCGAGCAATCGGCGTCGTATCGTGGCCTGTACTTCGTGCTGATGGGTCATCTGTCACCACTGGATGGTATCGGTGCCGAAGAACTTGGCTTGCCGCAGCTGGAAACCATCCTGAGTGAGGGTGAAATCAGGGAAGTCATTCTCGCCACCAATCCCACCGTGGAAGGCGAGGCCACGGCGCACTACATCGCCGAGATGGCGATGCGTCATCAGATCAAGCCCACGCGGATTGCTCATGGTGTGCCGATGGGCGGCGAACTGGAGTATGTGGATGGGGGTACCCTGGCGCATGCACTGGCGGGACGCCACGCCTTGCGTTGATACCAAACTACAGGAATGTTTTTATTGGTAGTTATTCATGCAACCTAGTAGTTCATGAAACGTAAACCTCCCACTCTTCCGACGGGGCAGACTCCACCAGCGGCTGAAATGGACGCAGAAGCCATCAACGCACTGTATGGTCTGGAGCCGGTATTCGAGCCAGATGCCATGATTCCAGACTTCGGCGCACCCACCCAGTTTGTGCCAATAAGCTGCCCATATTGTGGTGAAAGCTATGTCACCTGCATCGACCTCACCAATGGTTCGTGCGCCTATGTCGAGGATTGTCAGGTGTGTTGCCAGCCCATGGAGCTGGTCATCGAGCTGGATGAAGCTGACAGATTGCTGTCATTTTCTGTACGCCGCCTGGATTGAAAGCTTTTGTTGCAGCCGCCGCGTACTAGTCAGATGGCGTTGAGACTGGGACAATAAGCCGGCTAAATACTGAACCTTATTGTCGGGTGTTACTCGATACCCCCTCTGCAGAAACCAAGAGACCGCCGTGGAAGAAGAACTGAAAAAAGCAGCGCTTGATTATCATCGCCTGCCGACCCCTGGGAAAATTTCGCTGACCTCGACCAAGGCACTGGCGAATCAACGTGATCTGTCGCTGGCGTATTCGCCGGGTGTGGCCTATGCAAGCCTGGCCATCAGGGACAATCCGCTGGAGGCCGCCAATCTTACTTCGCGCGCCAATCTGGTTGCGGTTGTCTCCAACGGCACGGCGGTACTCGGCCTGGGCAATATCGGCCCACTGGCCGGCAAGCCGGTGATGGAAGGCAAGGGCTGTCTGTTCAAGAAGTTTGCCGGCATCGATGTATTCGATATCGAAGTGGCCGAGAACGATCCGGACAAGCTGGTGGATATCGTTGCAGCGCTGGAGCCCACCTTCGGTGGCATCAATCTCGAAGACATCAAGGCGCCTGAGTGTTTCTACATTGAGCGCAAATTGCGCGAACGCATGAAGGTGCCGGTATTCCATGACGATCAGCACGGCACCGCCATCATTGTGGCTGCGGCAGTGTTGAATGGATTGAAGATCGTCGGCAAGGACATCGGCAAGGTGAAGGTGGCGGCTTCAGGCGCTGGTGCGGCTGCCATTGCCTGTCTCGATCTGCTGGTGGCGCTTGGGCTGAACAAGAAGAACGTGTTCGTTGCCGACAGCTCTGGTGTGATCTATGAAGGTCGTCCCAAGACCACCGATCCTGACAAGCTGCGCTATGCGCAGAACACTTCGGCCCGTACGCTGGCCGACACCATGATGGGTGCGGATATTTTCCTGGGCCTGTCCGGCCCGGGCGTGGTGCAACCCGAGATGGTCAAGGGCATGGCGGATCGGCCGCTGATTCTGGCGCTGGCCAACCCCGAACCAGAGATTCGTCCGGAACTGGCCAGGCAGGCGCGTCCCGACTGCATCGTCTGCACCGGCCGCTCCGACTACCCGAATCAGGTGAACAATTCATTGTGCTTCCCGTTCATTTTCCGGGGTGCGCTGGATGTCGGCGCCACCACCATCAATGAGGCGATGAAGCTGGCCTGCGTGCATGCCATTGCCGAACTGGCGCGAGCCGAACAGTCGGACATTGTTTCAGCAGCATATGGCAGCGACAGTGCGGGCTTCGGACCCGATTACCTCATTCCACGCGCATTTGATCCGCGCCTGATTACGCGCATTGCGCCAGCTGTGGCTAAGGCAGCCATGGACAGCGGTGTTGCCACCCTGCCCATCGCCGACATGGAAGCGTATGTGAATCGTCTGACGCAGTTCGTCTATCAGTCGGCATCGGTGATGCGGCCGGTGTTTGCCGCTGCTCAGCGCAAACCCAAGCGAGTGTTGTACACCGAAGGTGAAGACCCGCGTGTACTGCAGGCGGCGCAAGTGGTCGTCGATGAAGGTCTGGCATATCCAATCCTGTTGGGCCGCACGGACTTGATCAAGGAGCGTATTGCGAAACTCGGCTTGCGTCTCGACCTCGGCAAGAACTGCGAGGGCGTGAACATCAACAGCGATCCGCGTTTCCGCGATTGCTGGAACGAGTACTACCAGTTGATGAAGCGCAAGGGTGTCTCACGTGCGCAGGCCATGGAACTGATGCGCAGTCGTACCACCTTGATCGGCGCAATCCTGATTCGTCGCGGCGATGCCGACGCCATGTTGTGCGGCACCGTGGGCGACTATCGCTATCACCTCAAGTACATCGATCAGGTGATCGGCAAGCGTGAAGGCACCAGCATTTTTGCCGCTATGCAGATGCTGATCCTGCCCGACAGGCAACTGTTCTTCTGCGATACCCATGTGAATGTGGATCCCAGCGCTGCTGAAATTGCCGAGATGACCCTGCAGGCGGCCGAGCAGGTGCGCCGCTTCGGCATCACACCCAGCGTGGCGCTGCTGTCGCATTCAAGCTTTGGCAGTTCCTATGCGCCTTCCGCGCAGAAGATGCGCGATGCGCTGGAACTGATCATAGCGCATGCGCCGGATCTGGAAGTGGAAGGCGAGATGCGCGCCGACTCTGCATTGTCAACCTCCATCCGCAACAACGAGTTTCCGGACTCACGCCTGAAACGCGATGCCAATCTGTTGATCTTCCCCAATGTGGATGCAGCCAATATCACCTATAACACGGCGCGCGCGACCAGCGGCACTGGTGTGACAGTGGGCGGCATTCTGTTGGGCGCTGCCAAACCCGTGCACATCATGACGCCTTCGGCCACGGTGCGGCGCATTGTCGACATGACTGCATTTGTGGTTGCCGAAGTGGGCGCACCGCGCGCTTCAGTCCGCGCTGGCTGATGTGGAGTGTGCCTGTGATGTGACTGCTGAACATCGCCAGTATCCGTTGGCTTCGGGTAACGGGCTGCGCTGACGCCGGTTAGGGAGCAACCGGCTGTTCAGTTGGCGCAGCAGCGTCGCTTGCATCGGGCGGAGTTTCAGCAGAACTGTCGTCCATGCCGATGTCTTCTTCCAATGCGCCTTCCGGCGGATTGCCGTCGTAGATCAGGTATTCACGACGCTGCAGCCATGCGTCACGTATCACGCCATACTTGTCATAGGCATTATTCAAGGAGTCTTCGGCATCGAGCAGTCTCTCCCGTAGCTCGATGAGTTCAAGTGCCCAGAGACCGGTTTCGGTCTCCCAGGGAATGTCTGAATAGTGCAGCGGTCCGGAGAAAAAATCCGGAACGTCACCAACACCATCGCGGATGGTCGCAGGCCCCACAAAGGGCAGCATCACATAGGGACCGGAGGGCACACCCCACACCGCCAGGGTCTGGCCAAAATCTTCATCATGGGCATTCAGCTCGAATTTTCCCGCAACGTCGATAAAGCCGCCCAGGCCAACGATGGTGTTGAGTACAAAGCGACAGGTGTCCTGCGCCATCAGCTGCGGTTTACCCTGCAACAGCTCATTCGTCATGACCCACGGTGTTTTCAGATTGCTGAAGAAGTTGGTGATGCCGGTGCGAAACCATTGTGGGGTCACGGCTCGATAACCCTTGGCAATCGGCTTGGTCGTGGCGCGGTCTACGGCCACGTTGAACTCGTAGATGCTGCGATTCATACCCTGCCAGGGATCATCGGTAGTGGTGCGCCCGGGTACCGTGGCACAGGCGCCAAGTACAATTGCAGTCAGCAGCAGGCACAAACGTAACAGCAATCGCGTCGTGGTCAGACGGGGCATCAATACAAATCCTGGAATGGCGGCTGAGACTGGTTCTTGGCGATGAGGCAGATGGCCTTCAAGCGCCTAAGTGTATCAGTTCAATCTGCCCTGGCCGCCACCGGGAGGGCCGGAACCCCCTATTTGCTGGTCGTAACGACTCTTGCGCGGCATGGCACGCTGAATCTGTTCCAGTCGTGCTTCAAAGCGTGCGCGCTGTACCTGCGTCAGGTTCGGCGTAGCCAGCGCCATCTGCAGCTGGCTGACCGCCAAGGACAGGTCACCGCCGACGACGTAGTACTCGGACATGTAGTAGTAGGCATCGGCAGTATCCCCGGCAGCATTGGCGGCCAGCGCGATGAGTTTGGCCTGTTCCGGCGTGGGCGGAATGTTGTTGAACAGATCGAGCAGTACTTCATGGGCCCGTTTGGCCTCGCCGGCCCGCATCAGTACTTCCGCATAACGCACCGTGATCGGCACATTGCGCGGGAACAAATCACGGGCGCGCGACAGAGTTTCGATGGCTCCCTTGGTGTCGCCCGCCGCCAGCTGTGCCTGTCCCAGCGCGGAGTGAAATTGCATGACGGTGGTATCGCGTGTCTGCAGCACCCGCATGATGTCTACAGCTTCATCGGCGGCGCCGGCATTGATATCGGCCAGCGCCTTGCCATACAGCTGGGCGACGCCATTCCTGCCTGCCTCCTTGTTGTCGCCGGTGTAGAACTGGCGTGGATCCTGACCGGCCGGCGTCATGATCACACGCATGCGTTCGCGCATCATCCCGTAGCTGAGGCTGTCGGGCCTGCCGACCGCGCCGGTACTGCTGGCGCGTTCCCGGGTCTCGGCGATACGTTCGAGGGTGACCGGGTGGCTGCGCAGGATTGAGGGAATGTCGGCTTCATTGGTGGTGCCGTTCTGGCGCTGCAGAACTTCGAAAAACTGCCACATGCCGTTGGGATCGAAGCCACTGCGCGTCAGCAACATGATGCCCACGTTGTCGGCTTCTGTTTCAGCGGCGCGCGAGAAAGTCATCTGGTTGTTCAGGGCCACTGATTGTGCAGCAGCCAGACCGGCAATAGCGGCGTCACCCCCGGCAGCGGCGCCGAGCAGAATCGCCGCCAGCATGGCAGCCGTTGATACGATGCTGTTGCGGCTTTGCTCGGCGATGCTGCGGGCGATGTGCCGCTGTGTGACGTGGGATATTTCGTGGGCCAGCACCCCTGCCAGTTCGTTTTCGTTGCGCGTGGACAGCAGCAGGCCGGCATTGACACCGACAAATCCACCGGGCAGGGCAAAAGCATTGATTTCCGGGTCCTTGACGATAAAGAAATAAAAGGACTGACCAGGGGTTGTGGCCTGACTGGACAGACGCATACCCAACGACTGGATGTATTCGTTGAGTTCCGGATCGTCAAGGATCTGCCCCTGATCCCGCAGGCCGCGCACCACCATGCTGCCCAGCCGGTATTCGTCTTCCAGCGACAGGGTCGCATTGGCCTGAGTACCGATGTCGGGCAGGTTGTAATCAGCGCCATGCGCTGGCCAGGCCGCGCTCATCAGGCTCAGTAACGCTATCAGGAATGAAGCTAGTCGGGTCACAGTCGTCCTTCAACGGCTATCAATGGGTCGGTGCGTCCTGTCGGGTCGACCCCGGTTCGACTGCCGGGGTATCGATAGGTTCGCACTGACCGGGTCATCCCTGGATTACGGTTCCGTCATAAATGCTCGGAAGCATAATCCGCCAGACGTGAACGCTCACCACGTTTTAGCGTGATATGCCCCGAATGGCTCCAGTCGCGGAAGCGATTGACCACATAGGTCAGGCCGCAGGTGGTTTCCGACAGGTAAGGGGTGTCGATCTGGGCAATATTGCCCAGACACACCAGCTTGGTACCGGGTCCGGCACGGGTAATCAGCGCTTTCATCTGCTTGGGGGTGAGATTCTGCGCCTCATCGACAATCAGGAAGCGGTTCAGGAAAGTACGGCCGCGCATGAAGTTCATGGAGCGGATCTTGATGCGGTTGCGCAGCAGGTCGTTGGTGGCGGCGCGGCCCCAGCTACCACCTTCCTGACTGTGAGTGAGCACTTCCAGGTTATCCATCAGCGCGCCCATCCACGGTTCCATCTTTTCTTCCTCGGTGCCGGGCAGGAAGCCGATGTCTTCGCCCAGCGGAATGGTCACGCGCGTCATGATGATTTCAGTGAAACGATTGTTCTCCAGCGTCTGTGCGAGACCGGCCGCCAGGGTCAGCAGGGTTTTGCCGGTGCCAGCGGGACCGAGAATGGTGACGAAATCGATGTCGGGATCGAGCAGCATGTTGAGTGCAAAGTTCTGTTCGCGATTGCGCGCGGTGATGCCCCAGACATTGTGGCGTTCGGTGCGATAGTCGCGCGCCACCTGCAACACGGCCTCGGTGTCATCCACCTTTCTGACGATGGCGTCAAAACCGCCAGCTTCAGGTTGAAACAGGAACTGGTTGACATGCCAGTCGCGCACCATTGGTCCGCGGACACGATAGTAGGTATGCGAATGTTCCTGCCAGGAGTGAATGCCCTTGCCATGTTTTTCCCAGAAGTTGGGCGGCAGCTCCTGCAGGCCGGTGTACAGCAGGTCGGCATCTTCTATGGTCTTGTCGCTGTAGTAATCCTCGGTATGCACACCGACGATCGACGCCTTGATGCGCAGATTGATGTCCTTCGACACCAGGGTGATGCGCGCGTGCGGATGTTCTTTCTGCAGCGCCAGCGTCTGGCCGAGAATGGCATTGTCGGCGCCGCCACCGGGCAAGGTGGCTGGCAGGCCGCTGCTGAGAATGCGTGTCTGAAAAAACAACCGTCCGGTGGAGGGTTTCTGGCGCCTGGTGCCATTCATATGGCGTACGGAGGCGGGCAGGGGCAGCCCCTGATCAATCTGTTCCTTGGTGGCGTTGGCCATCAGCTCGTCGAGAAACCGGCTGACCTGGCGCACATTGCGGGCGGCTTCTGAAACACCTTTCTTGCCGGCGTCCAGCTCTTCCAGCACGATCATGGGGATGAAGATGTCGTGCTCATCAAAGCGAAAGATCGCAGTGGGGTCGTGCATCAGCACATTGGTATCGAGCACAAAGATACGACGTTGGGGGGTGGCCTTTACCGGACGTTTTGCTTTAGCCAATCTTTGCTCCTGGGTGGTGCCCTGGTGGTTTGCGGGGTTATAGCTTGCGTGCCTCGGCGAGAACGGCTTCGGCGTGCCCGGGCACTTTGACTTTACGCCACTCGTGCCGCAGCTTGCCGGTGCTGTCGATCAGAAAGGTGCTGCGTTCAATGCCCATGAATTTGCGGCCGTACAGAGATTTTTCCTTGTACACCTCGAACAGCTGGCAGACTTTGTGTTCGGGGTCCGACAGTAATTCAAAGGGTAGTTGCAGCTTGGCTTTGAATTTTTCATGCGACGCCATGCTGTCGGCGGAGATGCCGACTATTTCGGTGCCGGCCTTTTTGAACTGCGCATACAGATCGCGAAACGCGGCGGTTTCGGTGGTGCAGCCGGGGGTGTTGTCGCGCGGGTAGAAATACACCACCAGATGTTTGCCTCTGGCGTCGCGCAATGCCCAGGGCTTGCCCGAAGTGCCGGGCAGTGAGAAGGCCGGTGCTGCCTTGCCGATGGCCGGTTTGTTCATAGTGGACTCATGAGGGGCTCATCTTGAGTCGGGGTACTCCGCTGATCAGGCCTTGTGGGGTTCAAGAATGGCGTCAAGGTTCATGTGGTCGCACAGTTCCATGAATTCCTCGCGCAGCGCCTGAATGTGAATTTTGCTCGGCACATGCACGATCATCTGTACCGAGAACATCGAAGCGCCAGTGTGTGCTGCGGCGAAATTGCGTGTGCTGACGTCGCCAATGTCAATGCCGCGCGAACTGAAGAAGCCCGCCAGGTTGAACACCACGCCGGGCTGATCCAGACACACTACATCGACGCTGTAGGTCACGGCATCCGGACGCGGATTGCGGGTCTCGGTACGGCGGATCGTTACATTGATGCTGGTCGCGTCGCTGAGTTTCTTGAACTCGTTTTCCAGCTTGGTAAGGGTGTGCCAGTGGCCGGACACCAGCAGCAACATCGCGAACTCGCTGCCCATCGCCGTCATGCGGCTTTCCAGCACATTGCCGCCGCAGTCGAGAATCACACGGGTGACATCGTAAACCAGTCCGGTGCGGTCGCTGCCAATGGCGCAGATAACGATAAGTTCTTTCATTCTGTCCTGTATTGCGAGGCATGTCCGGGCCTGGCAGCGGCTGCGTTGGCCCACCTCGAATTAACTCGTAGGTCCAGAGTGTACAGCCATGCACGATGACTGCAACCCGAGTTGCGCGTCGTCCGCGTCGAGTCATACAACTTGGCATAAGTATCCGGGACCAGTACGATCTCATCCCCGGATTTTATTGAGATACCTATGTTCAGCGGAAGCATGGTGGCGCTGGTTACGCCGATGCGAGCAGACGGCGCGGTCGACAACGACGCTCTGGACAGGCTCGTCGAATTTCAGATTGCGAACGGCACCAATGGCATTGTTGCAGTGGGCACTACCGGCGAGTCACCGACGCTCACTGTTGAAGAGCATATCGGCGTGGTGCAGCGGGTGGTGCAAGTAGTGAAGCGGCGTATTCCGGTGATTGCCGGCACCGGCGCCAATTCCACCAGCGAGGCTATTGAATGGACAGCTGCCGCCAAACAAGTGGGGGCGGATGCCTGTCTGCTGGTCACGCCGTATTACAACAAGCCCACCCAGGAAGGTTTGTTTCTTCACTATCAGGCCATCGCCAGGGCAGTGGCTATCCCGCAGATCCTGTACAACGTGCCGGGCCGTACCGGTTGCGACCTCAAGCCTGAGACGGTGGAACGTCTCGCTGCGATTCCCAACATTGTCGGATTAAAGGAAGCCGCATCACTGGAACGTAATCGAGAGCTGCTGAACCGGGTGGGTGGTCGCCTGGCCCTGTTCAGCGGCGACGACGATCTGGCCTGCGAATGTATTCTGGCTGGCTATCAGGGCGTCATTTCCGTCAGCGCCAACATCGCGCCACGTCAGGTCCGCGCGGTGGTGGATGCGGCACTGGCGCGTAGCTATGCCGAGGCGCGCAAACTGGATGCAGCATTACAAGCTCTGCACAAGTCGATGTTTGTGGAGTCCAATCCGATTCCCTGCAAGTGGGCGTTGTTCCGCATGGGCATGATCGACAAAGGCATACGCTTGCCGCTCACCGCACTGGCGCCGCAATTCCACGCGCAGCTCGACAACGTGCTGCGTGCAATGGGTATTACGATTGCCTGACGGTGTCGGTCTGTGTAAGCTGCGCGCCCTCGCTTGAGGCTGGTTGCAGGTCGGGGTCTACACCCGACATTTTTGAAGTCGGGAATAAAACCGGACTTGCAAGAACGTAGTTTCAAGCGGTGATGATTTTCAAGGATGTGGAGAGATGGCCGAGCGGTCGAAGGCGCTGGACTGGAATTCCAGTAACATCTTCACGGGTGTTCCAGGGTTCGAATCCCTGTCTCTCCGCCAATTCAATGACTTGCGAGGTTTTTGCAAAGAACTTCTACTTGCCGGCAAGTCCCTTGTTTCCAAATTGCCTCCACGTTGATTCATTAATGCGGCCATTCGGTCGCTGGCTCCGTGCCTGGTCATGGTATTGAGTGCACATAGACGCCAGGCGTAATGACTACACTCGTGTGTCCCGATGCCTTGGAAACCGTCGCGATGCCCATGCGAGCGGCCGGCAGATTACTCGCGAAGCTGTGTGATGAATTTCACGTCAGGTTGACCCGCTTTCACGAGTTGTGCTCACAGAACATCGACCCAGAGTGCGAATGACAACTCGTTCACCAAGCAAGTTCGCCATGCCGGCATTACGGCTTACCCTTGCGATGAAAATGGCGGATAGGGTTAAGGAACCTCTGATTAACGTCATGCCCGCGTAGGCGGGCATCCAGTAAGACAATGATTCAACTGGATTCCCGCATTCGCGGGAATGACGAATTCGAGGTTAATCAGACCTTCCTTAACGCGCAATTCGACAGCCCGGTGACCGCAGAAGCCAACTTACTTTAATCTCATCCTGCCCCGCAAAATGAGGATAACCTCACCCTCGCTGCTCGGCGGGTGGCTTCTGTCGAACAGGGCATATATTCTTCCTGTCCTTACCGTCCGCCGGATTTACCGTCCAGGCGTGCGTCCATGCAGGGATTGTTGCGAGATGTACGAAGAATTCTTCAAGCTCAAGTGCAGACCGTTCGACCTCGCGCCGGACCCCGAATTCCTTTACATGACAGGGCAGCACTCCCGGGCCGTGGCTAACGTGCGTTTCGCGCTGATGAATCATGACAGCTTTGTCGTCATCTCGGGCGAGATCGGGATCGGCAAGACCACCGTGCTCAACACGGCCCTGAGGGAACTGGGCCCGCAATATGTGACGGCACGAATCATCCATACGACGTTGAGCGACATCGAGTTGCTGCAGTCTCTCCTGTCGGAATTTCGGATCCCGAACTACGGCACGAAAAAGGTGAAGCTGCTGGATGAGCTCAGGAGTTTCTTCCTGGAGCAGCATCTGGCGGGCCGGCACGCCGTCATCATCGTTGATGAAGCCCAGCACCTGAACCCGGTGGCACTCGAAGAGCTGCGTCTGCTGACTTGCATAGACTCGCAAGATCGGCGAATCGTATCCATCGTGCTTACAGGCCAACCGTCACTTGACGATGTATTTGACGATGCGAACCTGGCCCAGTTGCGACAGCGAACGAGACTGCGCCAACGACTGCGTCCGATGGCTCAGGACGAAACGGTGGAGTACATCCGGCATCGACTGCGCGTCGCCGGCGGCAATGCCGACGAAATCTTTGCGCCCGAGACGTTTCCCGAGATTCATCGACTCACGCTGGGGATCCCCAGGCTGATCAATACCCTGTGTGACACGCTACTCATCGCCTGCATGGTGGAGTCGGAACACCGCGTCGGGCTGAAAATGATCGAAAACGTGGTGAAGGAGTTGGGTTGGCGATGGGCCGACGCGGGTGGTCGTCTCAAACGCGATCCCGGGGAAGTGCTGGTCGGCCGGACGCTGGCGGGTGGTCACGCCATGTTGATGGTCCACCTGCCCGGCAAGCCCGTGACCAAGGTCCGCATCAGCACCGTCCCGTTCAGTATCGGCCGAGGCCTCGACAACGGGCTCGTGATTGAAGAAGGGATGGAGATCAGCCGGCGCCATGCGTTGATCGACCGGGCGGGCGGTCAATACGTCATCCAGGACCTCAATAGCCGCAATGGGCTGTTGATCAACGGCAAGCGCCGCGAGACGGAGACGCTCAAGCCGGGCGATGTCATCTTTATCGGGCACGTGAAGCTGGTCTTCGGTGTCCAGGATGAATCGGCCGAAGACACTGGGGAGCGCGTCGCGCTCAAAGCGAACAATGTGGCCGCGTTCGGTGAAACGCAGCTGATTCCCGAGGAATTAGCGCCTTCCAAGGACCTCGGCGCACGGCGGGCAAAGGAATAGATCAATTCGTCGGCGCGCAAAACGGGACTCAACCTCACCGGGTTCCATAGTGCGTTTGTGCCAGACAGTAAACTGAAGTCGGTGACGTTGTGGACCTGGTAAGCGTTTAACACAAATGTCGATGGCCATCGCACGCTGCCGAAGCATGACGCGAGCACAACGATTTGAGCGCGTAAACACTGGCGAATGACTGCGGATTTCTCCTATAAATACCTGTACTGGACAAGTATCTGGATGGCGGCTTCCCCCAGAACAAAAAAGACTTGGCACGGTGCCGGGCTTCTTGTTTTACCGTTCATCTGACGGGGAGAAACGGCGGCGCGACACGGGTGCCGCCAAAAAAAAGCCCCCGGCTAGCAGGCGAGGGCTTGGAGGGGGATGCATCCATGCAGG
The DNA here is from genome assembly GCA_963748005.1 of uncultured Pseudomonadota bacterium. Classification (GTDB taxonomy): domain Bacteria; phylum Pseudomonadota; class Gammaproteobacteria; order Steroidobacterales; family Steroidobacteraceae; genus CAILZL01. Next base: position 719,566 of record CAVVHH010000003.1, on the reverse strand, counting down.
GGGATTGCTGTACGGTATAGCGGCATATGCGGGCCGACTGTGATAGGTACATACCGGGGTGCACACGCCACGGATGCTTTTGTTGGTAGCCAGCAGTCGTCGTTGGCGTTGCAGCCTGCATGGCCGCGCTCAATCTCAGACGCAGTGCCTGAATTTCAGTCTGGGTACGGGCAGGCAAAAAATGGCGATGTACTGCTACACGCCGGCCAAGGTGAAACGCATGGTTGTGCCTTGATCAATAGCGCTATCCGCCCACAGCCGACCATTGTGACGCTGGATAATCAATGCTGCCGTCGCCAGACCCATGCCGAGGCCATCGTAGTCTTTGCTCGAATGCAGGCGCCGGAACGGCTGGAACAAGCGCTCGGCGCGTTCGATATTGAAGCCAACGCCGTTGTCGCGCACAAAGTAGGTCACCACCCCATTGGTTTGCTCGGCCCCAAAGATGATCTCTGGGCTCGCCTGTTTGCTGGTGAATTTGACAGCATTGCCCAATAGCGCATGGATTGCCAGGGTCAATAACGCGCGATCACCAGTGGCAGCGGGCGTGGGTTGCAGTTTCACGGCAATACCCTTGTTATCGGCCAGCTGTGGATCGGCCTGCCAGTAGTCAAAGGCGATACGGGTCAGGTCAACGGGTTCGGGGTGCAAGAGCTGGCGCATCAGGCGCGAGAGTTTGAGCAAATTTTCAATCAGCGTGGCCTGGCGGCTGGCGCTGTTGCGGATATGTTCCAGATATTGCCGGGCGACCTGGTCGTCGCTGCCATCCTTGAGGTCGGCGACCAGCATGTCGGTGAAGCCGAGGATGGTCATGACCGGTGTGCGCAGATCATGCGACAGCGTATACAGCAGCATCTCCTGCTGCTGGCGCATCTGTTCGAGCTGTTGCTCCAGCGCGGCTATCTGCCGATTCGCCTGGGCGATGTCGGTACCGGCGTTGGCTTCAGGCATGACGGTTGTGCTCATCGCTGCGACTGAGAAGAAATAAACCGTGGCATTATGGCAAGGCTGAGCCGTAGTGTGGCCGATATTCTGGAATTTAGATCGATGCGCAAGTCCAAGAAGCCCCTTCCGTCCGTAACACAACTGGGTCGCCAGGTGGCGATTCCCGAATCGCCGGCTGCCGCCATACTGGAGCGCGTGCCGAATCCGCATGTGTCACGGCGGTATCTGGCGCGTTTCACCGCGCCGGAATTCACCTCGTTGTGCCCCATTACCGGCCAGCCGGACTTTGCCCAGCTGATGATCGACTACGTGCCGAACAAATGGCTGATCGAAAGCAAGTCCCTGAAGTTGTTTCTCGGTTCCTTCCGCAACCATGGCGCTTTCCATGAAGACTGCACCCTCACCATTGGCTTGCGTCTGGTGCAACTGGCGCAGCCGCGCTGGTTGCGGATCGCGGGGTACTGGTATCCGCGTGGTGGCATTCCCATCGACGTGTTCTGGCAGTCGGGCAAGCCGCCGGCGGGGGTGTGGATCCCGGAGCAGGGCATTGCGCCCTATCGAGGCCGTGGCTGAGAGCACGCCCATTCGGTGTGTCTGCAGGACTTTGCTGGATCGGGATTTTGAGCTTGCTTCGGGTCATACCCGCCGGTATTCTTGCGCGCCTTTCGTCGGACAGAGAATGTTGTCCGGATGCGGAACGGGCGCGTAGCTCAGCGGTAGAGCACTACCTTGACATGGTAGGGGTCACAGGTTCGATCCCTGTCGCGCCCACCACTATTCAAAAACTTGTGGCCGTAGCGTGATTCCCGCTGTGCGCTAGACATAGTGGGACGAAATCAGGTGGCCGAATGGGTCACCGGTTTCTGTCTTGCCAGCTCAGAACGCGTTGCGGTTCACGTACAGGAAGTTGAATGTGACGGACTGAATACGTCGCCACGCGCTTTTTTACCGGTAGGTGACTCACCACAGCCGCTTCACAGGCGTGTGGCTTCGTGCTCAGCGTCCATACGTGTGCTGGCGAATCGGATACGCTCGTGGTCGTTTTGAAAGGCTCATGCATGCCAAGCACACGACCCGGGATAAGCAGCAACACTATCATTCAGGAGCACGGACGCTTTGTCGCGCGTGCTGCTGTCAGCATAAATCAATATGCCAACAACAAAAACCAATTCAAGTCTCCGTCTGGCACCTGCATGCGCAGTTTCAATTGTCGAATATCTGTGGTGTGCGTTCTTTTTCCGGTAATCGCAGTGGACTTTTTCAATTTCAGACGGTATTAATCCGCGTTCACTCTTGCGCAGCTTGACGTACCGAAGATCAGGAATTGAATCCTGACGGAGTGGGCCTGAAAACAGGCAATGTCGAGTTGCCAGGTGTTACTGAAAGTCAACGAAAGGGGCATGTAGTAATGAAATCCGCAAGATTCAACAGACCAGCTATGTTGCTGGTAGGAACAAGCACGCTGGCGTTCGCCTTTACGGCGTATGCGCAGACAGCAGCGCCAAAAGAAGAGGTGCTGGAAGAAATCGTCGTTACCGGTTCACGCGTAATCACCAACGGCAATAACAGCCCGACACCGGTGACGGTCGTCGATGCGCAGAATTTGCTTGCTGTGAACCCGGGCACGATCGCCGAGGCGTTGAATGTACTGCCGGTGTTCTCCGGCTCGAATGGCCAGGTATCCAATCCCAATACGGGCATCGGCGCGGGTGGCGGCGGCAACGGCTCGCGCGCCAGCCTGAATCTGCGTAACCTGGGTGAAGCGCGCACTCTGGTGTTGATGGACGGCCATCGCGTCCCATCGACGACTTCGACCAACGTCGTCGACTCAGACATGATTCCGCAGCTGATGATCAAGCGCGTGGACGTGGTGACTGGCGGTGTCTCGGCCGTGTACGGTTCAGATGCCATCACTGGCGTTGTCAACTTCATCACTGACCGGGACTTCAATGGTGTGAAGGCGGAGGCGAAGTACGGCATCTCCGGGCAGAGCGATGGTGAGCAATATTCGGTGGGTATCGCTGCCGGGACGGACTGGGGCTCACGAGCACACATCGAAGCCAGCTACGAGTTCCACGACGACGAAGGCATCCTCTTCCGTTCTTCGCGACCCAACAATCATCTGTGTGGCATGCCGGGCAATGGCACAACCATTCCCTATTTCATATCGTGTGGTTTGCACCGTTACGACGCTACCTTCGGCGGCCTGATTCGAAGCGGCGCACTGTTGAACCAGCAGTTCACGTCCAATAGCACGCTGGCGTCGTTCAATCCCGGCCAGGCCCAGTCGGTAACAGGCTCGGCCAACATCGCGATTGGAGGCGATGGCGCTTATCTTGATGGTTCGCTCAAGGCTGGATTGCAGAGCCATCAGCTGTTCACCCGCCTGGATTTCGACTTCACTGACAATGTTCACGGCTATGTCGAGGCCGCCTACAACAAGAAGGAGAATAGTTATTACGCGGGCTGGCTGCCGATCGGTACCAGTGCGGCGATCAGCCGTACCAACGCATTCCTGCCGACATCCATACAAAATCAGATCCCGACCAACCAGACTACCTTCACTTTCGGCAAATTCATCAATAGCACTCGTCTTAATCAGGTGGTCGACGCGGAACAACTGTTTGTAATGACGGGGCTCGAAGGCAAACTGGGTGACTACAAGTGGGATCTCGGCTACGTCCATGGCGACGCCGATATGGACTCCACCAGTTACGGCAATCTCAACCAATGGCGCCTCGTAGCCGCACTGGATGCGGTCAACGTGGGTGGCCAGATCGTTTGTCAGGTGTCCACCACTGCATCCGCGGGCAACTTTCCCGGATGCGTGCCGATCAACGTATTTGGTCCGGGGTCTGAAAGTTCACAGGCCCTTGACTACATAACCGACGATACGACGTACACTGCCAAGACTGTGCAGGACGAAGTAGCCGCGAGCATCAGCGGCGCCCCGTTCAATACCTGGGCGGGCCCCTTCAACGCCGCGCTGTCCGCCGAGTGGCGCACGCAGAGCTTCAGTAGCGTGAGTGGCATGCCGCCGAGCGCTCCGACCACCTGTGCAACATTGGGATTGCGCCTCATTAATTGCGTAAATAGCAATCAGGAGTGGGGCAACGCCTTCGGCAATCGCCCGGAAGTCTCACAGACCGTCTCTGAGGGTGCCTTTGAATTCGACGCACCGCTGCTGGTCGATGCGTCGTTTGCCAAGTCATTGAACGTGAACGGTGCGCTGAGGTACACAAGTTACGACACCAGCGGCGACTACACCACCTGGAAGGTGGGCCTTGACTGGCATCTGAACGACTCGTGGCGAGTCCGTGGCACGCGTTCGGAGGACATCCGTGCGCCCACGCTGAATGATCTGTTCGAACCAGCCGTGGGACAGGCGCAGAATATTACGGACGTGCTGCTCAACGCCCAAAGTCAGGCACCCCGCACTCAGTTCGGCAATTCGACACTCAAGGCCGAGGTGGGTAACACGACAACACTGGGCATCGTCTTCGAATCGGAGTCACTGCCCGGTTTCAGCGTATCGCTGGACGGATACGACATCGAGATCTCGGATGCCATTGTGTCGATCGCGGGAACTGATCAAGCGATCCAGCGGGCCTGCTATGCAAGTGGCGGTGCTTCGGTGTATTGCTCGCTGCAGACACGCGCGAATGGCAACTTCATCAACACGCCGACCAATGTCGTGACGGAATGGCGTACGACCTCTTTCAATATCGCAACCATCCACACTTATGGCACTGACCTGGAGCTGAACTATTCAACGCGGATCGGTTCGCATCCTCTGGTGTTGCGTGGCATGCTGACCTGGCAGCCAGAGATCACTTACGAGCGGCCGGGTTTGCCAACGATTGATCACGGTGGTGCGTCGTATGACTTCGGTGGTCTGCAGGCGGCCCCGTCGACGCGTGCAACCCTGCTTATCAGGTACGGTTTCACCGACCAGCTGTCGGCCGATCTGCAGACGCGGTGGCGCAACAGTATGTCGATGATCGGCGATCCGTCAGTGGCGACGAGCGGTGAGTCGATCCCCTCGTTCTGGTCTTCTAATCTGAACCTCAACTACCACGTGCCGGCCGCTTCGGGTGAACTGGATGTGTTCCTGAACGTACAGAACCTGTTCGACCAGGAGCCACCGCCGGCGAACTTCTATGGCACTCTGGCTAACACCGGTCAGTTTGGCGGCTGGGCGATCGGCGACGATATTGTCGGGCGCTACTTCACCGTGGGTGCACGCTACAAGTTCTGAGGCGACGTTTGATGTTTGCGGGTGATATAGACACCCGCAGCATTACAGGACTTTGCGGAATGTGGCTCAGCCGTGAGTGTCGGCTGAGCCTTTTTTGTTTTTCGATCGGGCGGTGGTCTGGATGGCGGCAGGCTGAGGCTGGTTGGCCGAAATTGACCAGCGGTTCTCTTTCTCTCCTGCATGTTTCAATGCTCCCCAGGACAGGCACTGGAGACCAATCCCGAAGACAGTTATCAGACGTTGCGAGAGCTGCAATCGTGGATTTCTGGAGGCGATTCTTTCAAGCCCAAGATGCGGGGTTTGAATCCGTCAATACGTGATGCTTCAGTGTGTGATTCAACAGTTGACCCACAAGCGTTCGGTTTCTTGCTCTACGAGCATTACCAATAGACTGGCCTGATGCACATGTTCAGCCTGCCTGCACGTGATGGCAGAGGCAGCTACGTGGATAGTCGCTTAAAAAACTCAAACATGTCACGTGCCTGTCAAGCACGGGTATGGGAGAGATGGCAGCAACGATAACGAATCTGGCAGCACGGGTGCGCTGTCTGGCATGACGTTATCAACAGGAATGAATCGTCAGCATTGAAAACCAATTCAACTCCCCAGCTGGCCCACGCGCGTACACTCGACTCTCGGATATCTTATGACCCCAACCCGTTTTCTATGGGTTACGGTGGACTTCTTATATCTGAACCTGTATTACTTCTCCTAATACGCGGCTTGACATACCGAAGATCAGGGTTTGAATCCTGACGTGGCGTGCCTGAAAACAGGCAATGTCAAGCTGTCAACGGCTACGGGACGGCAACTCAAGGGGGAAGACTGATGAGATCCATAAGATTTATTAGGCCAGCGATGTTGCTGGCGGGGACCAGCACACTGGCGTTTGCGTTTACTGCGCATGCACAAACAGCACCCAAGGAAGATGTGCTGGAAGAAATTGTCGTAACGGGTTCCCGCGTTATTACCAACGGCAATGACAGTCCGTCGCCGGTCACCATGGTTCAGGCAGAAGACCTGCTGAAAAGCACGCCCGGCAACCTGCAGGAAGCTTTGGGCGCCATGCCGGCGTTTGCCGGTTCGCGCAACACCACCTCCGCACCGGCAGTGCAGGGCAGTCAGGGCGGCGGGAACGCCAGCGCGAACATGCTCAATCTGCGCAACTTGGGCACGAACCGCACCCTGGTGCTGATGGACGGCTACCGTATTCCACCGACGACCTTCAACAATGCCGTGGACGCTGACATCATCCCGCAGATGCTGGTACAGCGGGTCGACCTGGTCACGGGCGGCGTTTCCGCAGTGTATGGTTCGGACGCCGTGGCCGGCGTGGTCAACTACATCCTCAACAAGAATTTCAACGGAATTCGCGTTGAAGGCAGCGTTGGACAATCGGAGCGTGGCGACGCGAAAAAGTGGGATATCGGCATCGCCGCCGGTACCGAACTGTTTGGCGGCCGCGGTCACATCGAGGGCAGCTACCAGCATCTGGACAATAGCGGCATCCTGGCCAAATCGGAACGTCCCTGGATCTGGGGCTGGGGCGTGACCGGTAACGGCACCCCTTCCAATCCTTACACCCTGAACAACAACGTGCGTGTAGCTGGCGCCACCTATGGTGGCGTGATCAATAATGGCGGCCCGCTGAACAATCAGCAGTTCGCCACCAACGGCGTGCTGACACCGTACGTCACCCCTTCGCCGCTTGCGAATGTGGGCGGAGACGCTGCGCTGTATGACACCTCGCTGATGGCGCCGACCGAACAGGATCAGTTCTTCGTTCGCTACGACCATGACCTGACCGACACTTTGCACGGCTATTTGCAGGTGGCCGGCGAAATCAAGAATGACGAGGTCTATGGCGACAACTACCGGGAAACAGTGAGCCTGTCGGCGACCAACCCTTTTCTGAACCCGACTTACAGTAGTCAATTGACTAATGCGGGCGTCACCATCTTTCGGCTGAACCAGCTGATGGGCAACTTCAGCCGCTACCACTCGATCATTGATTCGTCGCAATGGGTCTACAGCGCCGGGCTGGAGGGCTCGCTGGGCGACTTCAAATGGGGGCTGAACTACAACCATGGCCGGGCCCAGCTGGACAATACGCTGGAGAACAGCCTCAACTACCAGAGGCTGTATGCAGCAGTCGATGCGGTGAGCTCCGGCGGCAATATCGTCTGTGCCGCGAGCTTGGCCAGTTCCGCCTACGCGAATTGTGTGCCCATCAACCTGTTCGGCCCGACTGCGCCCAGCGCAGCAGCTTTGGCCTACATCATGCCGCGGGCTGATTGGACAGCCGTGACCACGCAGGACAACGTCGCGGGTCATATCACCGGATCACTGTTCAATACCTGGGCAGGACCGGTCAACATGGCGCTGTCAGGCGAGTGGCGCGAGTTGAGCTTCCGCGAGAAGTCGACCACTGATGCCACGGCAGCCGTTGACTGCAGCTTCATCAGAAGTACAGCAATTGGTCAGGCAAATTGCCGCCTCGCCGCAGGTAGCACGACCCGTGGCACACAGGGCCTGTGGAAATACCCCTTCCCCTCCACCGATACGCTGAGCCAGTCCGCTAAAGAAGCTGCGCTGGAAGCGGATGTGCCGCTGGTAAAGGATGCGCCTGGCATCCAGTCGTTGAACGTCAACGGCGCCGTGCGTTACACCCAGTACAGCCTGAGTGGCGACTATACGACCTGGAAGCTGGGACTCGACTATCACGTCAATGACGTGGTGCGATTCCGCGCCACCGGCTCGCAAGACATCCGTGCACCATCGTTGTATGAGTTATACGTTCCGGCCAGTTCGTTGCCCGTCACCCCGGTGGACTATCTGGCCGGCGTCCCGGGTGCCACCGCCGGGCCTCCGGTGCCCTCAAGGGATCAGGGCAACATCGATCTGTCAGCGGAGGTGGCCAAGACCATTACTGGCGGCATCGTCATCAATGCCACACCCAACCTGAGCATTGCGCTGGACGGTTATCACATCAAGATCGACGACGCCATCCAGCTGATTGTCGGCTCCAGCCGGGCCAATCAGGAGACCTGCTATGCGAGCGCGGCCGCTGGCGGACCGCTGTCACCGCTCTGTGCCCTGCAGGACCGCCCCTTGGGCACGGGAGTGGCGGCCTACAATCCAAATAATCCCGCAGCAACCAATCCAGCGACCAATGCATGGACGGCGGTATATTCGAAATTTCAGAACATCGCCAACATCGAAAGCTACGGCGCCGACCTGGAAATCAATTACAAGATGCGTATCGCTGAGCGTCCAGTGAACTTGCGTTTGCTGACGGCCTATCAGCCGCATGCCATCTACCTGTCTCCAGGCTCGAGAATCGACCAGGGCGGTGTGGCATTCGGTGGCACGGGTCTGTACTCCGGTGCCCGAGTGCGTATCACCGGCTTCGTGAATGCTGAGCTGACCGACGCCTTCTCAGTCAATCTGATGCTGCGCTACCGCGACTCCTTGAAGGTCGAAGGCGACGAATCGCTGCCCGCGGATCGACGGGTGTGGGCCAGCAAGATGGACAGCTTCACCACCACCAACCTGACATTGGCTTACAAGCTGCTATTCATGGAGCAAGCCAACGCCGAGGTCTACTTCAATGTTTCGAATCTGTTCGACGCCAAGGCGCCGGGCGGTTCGAGTATTGGCAACAGCGTTCGACCGGGTCTGCGTGACAGTCACGTCACCAGCGACGATATTGTCGGCCGGGCCTACACATTGGGCTTCAAGCTCAAGATGTAACCGGGCTGGCGGGTCAAGTGATCAGCAACGCGGAAGGGGCTCAGTCGGGTCCCTTCCGGTTTATGTAGGTAATGGATCCCGACCCGGTTTGCGTGATGGCTTTGTGTTGGTGATGATGCGATTGGTCGTGCCTACACCTTGGGGTTCAAACTCAAGATGTTAATGATCGTAACAAGTGGAGAGGTTCCAGATGGAACCTCTCCACAGTCTTTGGTGGTTCCGGAGGAGATTGGGTGTTCCTCTCTTACTGATCTGCGATTACCAGTTGGCAAAGTAATCAAGCAACGTTATTGATCCTGCATACCACAGCATATTTCCGCGCCGAACCTCGCGCGTTGATCTATTTATTCGCAGGGCTCAAAAAATTCAGCGTACGCTGCGTATCCAGCTCAGCACCGAACCTGATACCGACTCGTCCGTTGTGTTGAACGAGTAAGTGACCGAGATGTGCTGATGATCCTTGTACACATCGTGGGCGGGGCATTTCTTCAAACAGAGTTGCTGATACAGAAGATCGGCTGAGGCCAGTGTGCCATCTTCCTCGTACTCCGCTGAACCCAGGTAGAGAGGCAGGTCCACGGTCTTCATTCCTTCCAGATTGGAATGAGCGGCGTCGAACATCGGATTGCCGGCGCGATTTCCCGGCGGCCCCATCAGCGGCGCGAGGTTGAAGGGCGCGGAGATCAGGATTGCACCTTTCAATCCGGTCGTCGGTCCGCCCCAGAATTCCTTGTGCCCTAGATACGTGGTGAGCTGAGTGCCGCCATAAGCATGCCCGAAGAAAAAGATCTGATTCGGATCACCACCATAGCGGGCGATGTTGGTCTTCACCCACTGAATCATCGCTGCAACGTCGTGTGCACCGGTATCCCACGGCATGTTCTGCCAGGGACGACGGTCGGTATTCACGCCGATCATGTCGTGCTTGACGGCCCACAGCATGATGTTTTCGTAAAAGACACCGGGATTCACCGCGTCCTTGTCGCCTGATACACGCATGCCTGTGCCACCCGATGCATAGATCACGACGGGTCTGGGCACTCCGTCTTTGGCAGGCTGAAACACATCCAGCATATTCTGCGGATAGGGACCATACGAGAGGTCGCGTGAAACCTTCGCGTAAGAGTAGGGCGGTTTTTCAGCCAGTGGCCCATACAGCTTTGCGGTCGCTGGTTGGTCATTGGCTTTGCCGATAGCGCGGTTGGCTGCGGCCAGTTCTGGTGGAACCTGAGCGGAAGCAGCCGAGATGAGGCCGGTCAGGACAGTAGCCGCCAGGCAGGACGTTGATTGGGTCATACAGTTCCCGAAGCTAGGGGCGCGACTGAAATATTGGTCAAGAACAGCAAGCCGCAGCCATTTCGGCTGCGGCTTGGTCGGAAACATTATTGTGCGGGTTTGAATTCCAGCGACTGATGACCCGTGGCGGGATCAATGCCATTGCGCTGGTTTTCGCACACCACTTCGGAAATGCGCGCTTTGTCACCAGCTTTCTTGTAGATCTGCTTCTTGCTCCAGGTCTTGCTGAAGGTCTTGGGATCATCAATGGTGATCAGGAACTCCAGAGTCTTCGCGTCGGTGCGCCGTACCCGCGTAATGACGTGCAGATCTTCGCTATGCGGCGTACCGACCTGGTCGAGCGTGGTTTTTGTGGTCAAGCCGATGGTATCGATGACCAGTGTATCGCCCTCCCAATGACCAACCGAGTCACCGTGGTAGTTCGGCTCCACTTCATCCTTGGGTGGGTGCTCCTGGTTCAGATAAACAAACCACATCTCATTGTAGGCGTCTGAAATGAAAGTAACCTGGCCGGGTGTTTCCAGGATCTGCAGCGGGCCGCCGACCGCAGCGGAGATCATGTAAGGCACGCCTTGCGGCAGACACAGCGATGCCGTGTTCGCGAAAGCTTTGTCATGTTCGGCGTCAACGAGTCGCTTCTCCAGGAGTTCAGCCGCCCATGGCAGCATCGGAGGCGGTTGCCCGTCGATCGTCTTCACAGCGCGTCCGCGCGCCGGGACCACTGAGCTACTGAGATAGCCCTGCATGTCCCATAGCCCGCTGATGCCCTTGGTGCTCTGCTGCCAGGTAGGAGCACCCTTCAGATACTCTGCCGGCTGGGCGACGCACAGGGCTGGATTGAGAGTCGTGACAGCGACCGCACCAATCACGGGAAGCAGTGCACGGCCGCTAACAAATGCCCGCATAAAAATGGCCAGGCAGCTCATTTGCCGCTCTCGTAGTTGGTAGTACCGCCCGCCTTGAGGGTGACACCATCCTTGGAAACGGTGATCAACCCGCCGCCCAGTTGACCGGACTTGAGGGGATGGGCTTGCACGACCACCTTGTCGCCGGGCTTCAGGGAATTGAATTTCCAGCCGTTAGCCCGGAGAACTCCCGGAGTAGGGCCTTCAATGCTGTAATTCTGCGGCCCGCTTGCACCCTCTACCACCAACTCGATGAAGGTGTGCGGATTCGTCCATTGGAACTCCCGCACCGTACCCGTGAGTTCAATAACCTTGTCACGCTCGTACATCGCGTTGGAGTGATGGGCAAGCAGGGCCGACGAAGAAAAAATGGAGATGATGGCTGCGAATGTGACCAGTGGCTTGAGATACATGTTGCTCCCCCTCAATGAAATATGACTTTACCATGCTGCAACAGCGGGGCAAGACGCCTTGGTGAGATCGTGACGGCAAGTCCTGGTGATGGCGCGCTTCCTACTGATGCGCGCCATCCGCAATGCCGATATTGACAGGCCGGAATCCGGACCCCTACGGCTCGAGCGAGCCCACGTAGGCGGCGAGATCCATCATGTCCTTGTACGACATGCCCGCCACCACCGGCTTCATGAACGCAGCCCCCGGACCATTCCGCGTGCCGGTCTTGAAGGCATACAGCTGACGGAAGGTGGGCGTCAGCGGACGGCCAGCAATCGGGGGACCGATGGCGGTGCCCTTGAGTCCAACACCATGGCAGGTCTCGCAGCTCAACGCTGGATTGCCGCCCGCCTTGGAGAGATTAGCGCCACGAGCGATCGAGCCCACCGGTACATAGGCCGTGAAACTTACGTTGGGATCCCGCATCTCGAAGCGTACGAAATCATCAGGGCCTTCGACGATGCGCTCGCCGAGCGGCTCACGCTTGCCGGTCTGATCGAACACATAGACGAAGGAATTGGTCGTGACGTGTGGAATCTCGGTCGTCTCGACGATTTTGGTGTGTTTGATGTACTTCAATCCAGAGTAGTACTTCACCGCTTCATAGGCTTCGTTCTTGGTGAGCTGCGGGTGCTTGATGGTCAGCATCATGTTCACGCCCGGGCCGAAGCTGGGATCGGGCACGATACGGGCACCCGACTGCATGTCGTCGACCTGCTGCCTGAGATATTCGTAAGGCATGCCGGCCAATGCTGCATTCTCCGGACGACCCGCGCCCTCCGGAAGATGGCAATAGCCGCAGGCGTACAATTGCAGGCGTCCCTTGACTGCAGCAGGCATCGGGGGGTGCTTGTCCGAAAACCAGTCGACCGCAGTGGTGCGATCGAACATCTGGACATCGCTGTAGGCTGCCTTGCTGCCCGGCACACTCTTGTTCAGCGGTCCGGGGAAGGCCCACTTGGGAACGGGCTCCGTTGCGGTCGGCTTGGCGGGTGCCTTGTCTTGCGCGACTGCGACGGCAACGATCAATGCCAAAGAGCCGGCTCCCGCCAAAAGTTTCCAGTGAGTCATCATTTTCCCCTTGCGGCTGTTTGTCAGGCTTGTAGAACCATCTACTGTAGACAGGCGAATATCGGTGTTCAAGTGGCTGCGACCAGGTTGATGACCATATGGCGAAAGTTCGTCCTTGCCCGGAAGAACAACGGGCCTGTATTCTCCATGAGTGCGTTGAGCCTGCATCAACACATCGCGAAAATGCGTCGCTATTTGACAATGAACGCCGGGGCCGAAATTCGCGCACCGAGTACTGTGTCGTGGGGGAAGAGATCGTGCGCAAGATTAACAATGGCCTGCTGATTACCGCAGCAATTCTTTGCCTGCCAGTGTTGGCCAGGGCTGAGCCTTACGATGCGCCCCAGACAGGCTTGCCCGAAGCGGTGCAGAGCCACATCGATCTGGCATATCTCATCCTGAAGGGCGATGTCAGTCGGGGAAACCTGCCGGAAAAGCTGAACCTGATCGATGACAAGACTTTCGAGCCGCCCATGCCGGCCGCTCGCAAATTGACCTCGCAGCCAGCGGTCAAGGCCTTTGATCAGTTCTACTACCTCGGTATCAACACGGTGTCGGCCTGGGCGCTCAGCACCAGCGACGGCATCATCCTCTTCGACACGCTGAACAATGCGGAGGAAGCTGCCCAATACATTGAAGGCGGCTTGCGCCGCGTCGGACTCGATCCCGCCAGGATCAAATACGTCGTGCTAACCCATGGCCATGCTGACCACTTCGGTGGCGCGAAGTACCTGCAGGAAAAATACAAGGCCAAGGTGCTGATGAGCGGCATCGACTGGGACAGCGTACTCAAGGATGCGGCGGCTGGCACTCTCCGCGCTGCACCGCCGAACCGCGACGTCTCCATCACTGATGGCCAGCAGCTCACCTTGGGCGGCACAACCATCAGCTTCCACCTCACACCCGGCCATACGCCCGGCACCGTTTCCACGATCATTCCTGTCACCGATCATGGCCAGCCGCATGTTATCTCCTTCGTGGGCGGCACCGGACTGGTCGGGGTCAAGGATCTGTCCAAGGGTGGACAGATCCTGCGAGAATCGCTGGTGAAGTTCGGCAAGGCCAGTGTTGCAGCCGGCGCCGACGTAGTAGTTTCCAGCCATCCCTTCCTCGACGACGCATGGGACAAGGCCAGGCTGGTCAACGAAGGCAAGGCGAGCAAGACGAGTCCCTGGGTTGTGGGTAAGGATGCCGTGCTCAGATACTACGCTGCGACAATCGAAGCGGTGTTTGCAATCGAGGCCCATGACCGATTGAAAAAGGCACAGCCCTGAGAACATACAAAGATGAGTTCGGTCGGCACGAATTCAGCCGATATGAAAGATTTCGAAATACACCCGATTACCGTAACGGAATCGGGCCAGAAAAAGCGGAGGATTCCATGTTTTTAAGCAAGCAAATTCGTTACGCGGCGCTCGCTGTAGCCTTCGGGCTCGGCCTGGGTGCGTCGGTGTCTACTGCAATCGCTCAAACCAAGAACGATTTGAGCGCATTCGCGGGCAGATGGCAGGTAAACATCGCAAACACCAAGATGGGGCGAATGGGGCCGAATGGCAAGAACCTCACGCGTTCGCCAACCTTTACGTGGATCTTTACGCCGGAAGGTAAAGGTCTGCGCATGGATGTTTACAACGAGTATCCGCAGCCTGAGCCCACCCGTACCATGACGGTCATCACTGATGCCAAGGCACGCCCCTGCGAAAGCAAGACCTGCCTGACCACGGGCGGTGATCCCAAAGCGCAAACCTACGCTTATTGGCAGATGGATTCCCATATGCTGGCCCGCCTCTTTTATACCAAGGGCGAGGTCGAAGAATATTCCACCTACGCGGTATCGCATGATGGCAAGACGTTGACCATCATCAGCTGGAGTCCGAACACACCGCAATGGCAGAACATTCAGGTGTTTGACAAGCAATAGCTCTGACGCCGGGTGCCGCCGCCTGCTTCAGCGCGCGGCGGTTGCTTCGGCCGCTTGATCGTCAAGCGGCTCCAGTTTCACAATCGATGCCGCATGATTGCTACCGACCCAGAAGGTCACCGGCGTCGTCTTGTTGTCCACCCACACGCGCCGCACATTGGTGTGCCCGGGCAGCAGATATTCGATGAAAGTACCACTCCGCGGGTCGAGGCGCAGAATCCGATCGTTGTACTCACCGCCCGACCACGCCTCACCATTGCGATCGAGCGTGACGTCGTAGGGCCAGGCGCCGGGAGTCGGTGTCCATTCCTTGAAGGTTCGCGTCTTGGTATCGAACATCCCGACTTTGTCCGAGTGATTCTCGCCGAACCAGAGGCGATCCTGGTTGTCCATCATGCCGCGCCGCGGTCCCGAGTTCCTGGTGGGCGTCTTGAAGATCTCCATCGCACCGGTCCTGGCATCGATCCGCCCAACTTCCTCCGCTCCCATGGTGAGAAAGTAGCCGTTGTTCTGTGAGTCAGGAATGACGTCGTAGAGATTCGGGCGCGGGATCTTGTATGGCGAGAACTGCTCGAATTTGCCGGTGGCAATATCGAGACGCAGCACGGTGTAGGTACCGGCGTCCTGCAGCCAGACCTTGCCGTCGACGTATGACCGCTCGGGGCTCACCTGATTTACCTGCACGTGAGGACCGTTGAATTCAGGCGGCAGGCTCCACGTCCGGAATTTTTCGGTCTTGCGGTCGAACCTGGCGATGCCGCCCTGAAACTGCATGGCGAGCCACGGGTTCTCGTCACGGTCGAAGCGCATGGCTAGAATGCCGGTGGGAGCATCAGGCTTGAGGAGTGGAATCTGATACTCGGTGACCTTGCCCGTGCGCGCATCCATCCTGCCGAGAATCTGCTCACCAAAGCTGGCGTACCAGACCAAGCCCTGAGAATCCACGATCACGTCGTGTGGCTGCCGCGTGGCCTGAGGGAGATCGTAAGTAGTGTAGATGACGCGAGTGGCAGCGCCGGTCGGCCGCGGCGCCGTCTTCAAGGTATAGCGAAGTTCAGGGCCCGTGCTGTGATTCAGCGTTGCCAGATACTCGGCCTGACGTCGCCAGATCTTCAGCTGTTGCTCACGCGGAATCTCGCCAGCGCCGACGCGCGGCGACGGTGTGCGCTGCGGCATCAACGGAAACGCCAGCGGGGGATAGCCCGACATGCGCTCGATGACCGCAATGAACTCATTTGCATGGTGGCTGGACGACGTGATTTTTTCCAGTGAATGGCAATGCGCGCAGCCGCGGATGTCGGCCTTCTGTGCCTCGTTGCCCGGGAAGCTCGCCAGCCATTCGGCGTTGGTGAGTTGAGCGCTCAGGTTTCTGGTTTTCTGCAGTTTCAGATCAACGGTGACGGTCCGGCCGGCGACGACGGTAGCGGTTGCAGGCGATGCCAGATCGTAACCGCCGGCGCGCATGGTGATCGCGTACTTGCCCGGTTCAAGGCGCGCTCGCGGAAATGCGTAGTGCCCGCTCTTATCGGTCACTACCGTCGTGGCGATGGTCGCGCTGGCCTTCTTCACCGTCACGAGCACGCCCTCCATCGCACCTTCCTCGACAGAGGTAACCTGACCGACGAGCGCAGGTGGTGCCACACTCTGCGCGGCAAGGGCGGAGATTGATGGATAGATGGTGACCATGAGCGTGGCCAACGAGAATGCAAATGCCGTCGCGAACGCCTTCATCACCAACTCCTCGTGAACTTGAATTCTTCTGGACCAAGTCGGTTAGACGACCATGGCACGGGGTGGCAGTAAGCGTGTGCAACCTAGCACCGGGTAGCAGGTGGGTCAACAATCGCGGCCTGGTCCTGGAGCAATGACTTTGACGTAAGATGGGCAAAGGATTGATTACTGATTGAAGAAACCATGGCCAAGAAACTGGAGATCCCGTGTTGCTAACCAGGCAAATTCGCTGCACTGCTGTCGCTGTGGTTTTCGGACTGGGCCTTGGCGCGCTTGAGCCCACGGCAGTCGCTCAAACCACAAGCGGACTGGACGCATTCGTGGGCACATGGAAGATCAATCTTGAAAGGTCAAGAATGGGACGAGCCGGTCCGAGCGGTGCGCAGACCCGTCGCTCGAACAGCTTCACCTGGGTGTTCACGCCGGAAGGACTGGGTTTGCGAATGGATATATACGCGGAGTATCCGGCGCCCACTCCATCGAAGATCCTCTCGGTGATGCCTGACGGTAAGCAACACCTGTGCGCATTGAAAGAATCTTGCCTAAGTGCGCCAGGCGACCCGAAGGAACAAAGTTACGCCTTCACACAAGTGAATTCGAACGTGCTGGCGCGCGTGTTTCAGATCCGGGGTGAGAACGTCGAATACAACATCTATTCCGTGTCGAAGGATGGAAAAACCTTCGTTGCCACCAGCTGGAACCCGGAAACTCCGGAATTCCAGAATGTGCAGGTATTCGAAAAGCAACCATAAACTGTGTGAGCCCGACACCAGTTGACGAAAGTGGCCCACGCGGACCCTTCTCCTGTCGAAGCTGCCGTTCGACGATTACAGAGTTGAGTACTTCTGGATGGTGTCTGCCAGCACACATCCCGCCTCGGTCACATCGTTGGTACCAAATACGTCCACAGTGTTGCCAGCCGCGAGGTCAGCGAATGTGATTTCCTGCGTCTCGCTGGTGTTGGCCGTCTCCTTGATGAACAGGTAGCGCGTGCCGGCATCGGTCTTGACGCACTTGCCGGTCAGGGTTGCAGTGTTGACCGTGAAGCGACGCGTGGCGGGCACCGCGTCGCTGTCAGCCGGGATCGGGCTCTGGATCACGGCGTCCAGCAACGTGACCGCGGGAGTCGTGTTCTGCTCCAACACGATCAGCGACGAGTTGAGCGGATCAATGTTCCTTACCGGATCGGTGAATACTCCGTCCACTTGACCTGTCGTGCCGGGCTGCAGCGCTGCCGAGGTGAGTTCCACTGTACTGCCAATCGCGAAGATGCGCGTGCCGGCCTGCAGCCGCACGTCGATCGCATTGGCTGAGCTGTCGAAGGGCGTTGCGTCGAACACAAACAGATTGTTGTTGCCTGGTGCGGAAACCACTCGGCCCAGCAGCCGTTTGAACGTGCCCCGGTCACCGAGTTCGACGACGGTCGCGTCCAGCCGAAGATCGTCCATGCGGGTGTCGGCATCGGCGTCGTCATACAGGCTGACAAAGCCAATGGCCGTCAGAAGATCGCCGCTCTTGATGGTACTAATAGCCGCCGGTTTTCCGGTCTGGTCGAAGATGCCCGTATAGCCGTCGGTGAAGACATCCAGGCACTCGGTACTGGGCACCGAGCTGCCGCCATCCATCGACGCGGCAGGTCGCAGCGGGCAGATCTCAAACTGCGTGCCGTTGATGCCGGTTGCTGCGCCGAATACGCGTACCAGTTTGTCCTGGTTGGCCTTGATCACGTCGCAGAAGACAACCGGGCGAAACTGCCACTTGCCATTGCCCGTCTGGTGGACGAACAGCGACTTCGTCATGTCCATGTCGAGCTTGATCATCACGGTCTCACCGCCGATCACCTGGAACGTGCTGCGTGGGTTCAGGTCGAGCTTGCCATTGCCCGGCAGATGCGGATGCTCCCAGCCCGATACAGGCTCGGGATTGCCAGCCGCATCGCACTGCACCAGCGCAAGGTCGGAGAGCGTCAAGCGCACGACCGAGTAGGTGCCGATCGGCACCTCGGCGTTGATGGCGAAGACATCTGTGTAATTGCGCAGCTTGAGCAGGTCAACTGTCACTGGACCCGTGAATACGTTGATCGGCGCAGCTGGCCCGCCGAGCAGGTCGACACGTTCGACAGTAGCCAGGATCTGACAGAAAACATCTGTTGGTCCGTCTGTGAGCAGGAGGGCAACCTTGCCGGTTGCAGGCGTGGCCGCGAGGGGCATTGTGGTGGTCGAGCTGTTAGAAGCTCCCGACATGCCGGACATGGTGCTGTCACTGCCGCCGCCGCACGCTGCAAGCGCCAGGAGTGCGGCCGCGGTAATAGCGAGCAGGCTGGAGCTAAGGATGGAAACTTCTTTTGGGGACCTGAACATCGGGCACTCCTCGGCAGGGCGCAAATCAGTGTAAGCGTGATTCTGTACTCCTTTGCCTCACATTCAAATGCGGAGTTGCCGCCGTCAGGCTTGGCAACAGCGAGGTTCAGGAGCTGAGGCGTCGCAGGCAGCGTTGGGATGCAAGCAGCGAGTGCGCTGGCACGAAGGTAGTACTGAGGACGCGTCGATCTTTCCTGCCTGCTTCCTGTACAGCAGTAGCTAAGCCATTGATATCTGATGATCGCTCCGGTACCCTCTCGCACCCTTGAGAACGCGCCAGTCCTTGTGTATCCCCGTCCTCAACTTGATGTACGGGGCACAGGTTAGATACCTGTCGCGCCCACCGATCTTCCTTTTTCTCTTGATTGAATAAGAAAAAAGTAAGTTACATCAGGGAAACTGCGCAACGGCCTCTACCCACGAATGAACAGGAACTGGTTTCATGCCGATCATCACGCTGCCTGACGGCAGTCAGCGCAGTTTTCATTCCGCCGTCACTGTGGCGGAAGTTGCTGCCAACATCGGTGCCGGTCTGGCCAAGGCTGCCCTGGCGGGCAGGGTAGATGGACGACTGGTCGATACCTCATTCCTGATCGAAACGGATGCGCAGTTGGCGATCGTGACCGAGCGCGATCCCGACGCGCTGGAAATTATCCGTCACTCTACGGCGCACCTGCTGGCACAGGCGGTCAAGCAATTGTTTCCCGAAGCGCAAGTCACCATCGGGCCGGTGATTGAGGATGGCTTCTACTACGATTTTGCATATAGCCGCGCATTCACACCCGAGGATCTGCTTGCCATCGAGCAGCGCATGGCTGAACTGGCCAAGGCAGACCAGCAAGTAACTCGCCGGGTGATGCCGCGCGATGAAGCCGTCGAGTTCTTCAAAGGGCTGGGCGAGCACTACAAGGCCGAGATCATTGCCGGCATTCCTTCCAATGAGCCGATCAGCTTGTACGGTCAGGGTGATTGGGTGGATTTGTGCCGCGGCCCGCACGTACCCAGCACCGGCAGGCTCAAGGCTTTCAAGTTGATGAAGCTGGCTGGTGCCTATTGGCGCGGTGACTCCAACAACGAAATGTTGCAGCGTATCTATGGCACCGCATGGGTCAATGATAAAGACCTGAAGGCGTATCTGACCCGTCTGGAAGAAGCCGAGAAACGCGACCATCGCAAGATCGCCAAGACGCTGGACCTGTTCCACATGCAGGAAGAAGCGCCAGGCATGGTGTTCTGGCATGAGAAAGGCTGGCGCCTGTATCAGGCGCTGACTCAATACATGAGCGAGCTGTGGCGCAGCAACGGTTATCGCGAAATTCGTACGCCGCAACTGGTGGATCGTTCGTTGTGGGAAAAGTCAGGGCACTGGCAGAATTTCCACGCCGATATGTTTGTGACGGAATCGGAAAAAAGGCTGTTCGCCGTCAAGCCGATGAACTGTCCCTGTCATATCCAAGTGTTCAATCAGGGTATCAAGAGTTACCGGGATCTGCCGTACCGCCTGGCCGAGTTTGGTTCCTGTCACCGCAACGAGGCATCCGGCGCGCTGCATGGTCTGATGCGGGTGCGTGGTTTTGTGCAGGACGATGCACATATCTTCTGTATGGAAGAGCAGATTCAAAGCGAAGCGGTTGCGTTCATAGACCTGTTGCACAAGGTCTATGAGGACTTCGGTTTCAAGGAAGTCATCTACAAACTGGCTACCCGTCCGAAGGAGCGTATCGGTTCCGACGAAGTATGGGATCGCGCTGAAAAAGCCCTCGGCGATGCCCTGAATGTTCGAAACCTGCCCTGGAGCGAAAAGCCGGGGGAGGGCGCGTTCTACGGCCCCAAGATCGAATTCACCCTGAAAGACTCCATTGGTCGTTTCTGGCAATGCGGCACTATCCAGGTGGATTTCTCCATGCCGGGCCGTCTGGGCGCCGAATACGTCGCCAAAGACGGCAGCAAGCAGGTACCGGTGATGCTGCACCGGGCCATCTTCGGCTCGCTGGAGCGTTTCATCGGGATTCTCATTGAAGAACATGCCGGCCACTTCCCGTTGTGGCTGGCTCCGGTGCAGGCCGTGCTCATGAATATCACCGATGGGCAGGCTGAATACATCGCGAAAGCTACCGAATTGCTGAGAAATCAGGGGCTTCGCGTCGAATTGGACTTGCGGAACGAGAAAGTGGGCTTTAAGATTCGCGAACACACGCTGCAGCGCGTCCCCTACCTGTTGGTAGCCGGTGATCGCGAGGCAGGTTCCAATACGCTGGCCGTGCGCACGCGCAGCGGCAAGGATCTGGGTTCCATCTCCATTGAGGTGCTGGCTCAGAAGCTTGCCGGTGAAATCGCGAGCCGCGGCCGGATTGTTTTGGATCAGATTTAATAGAGGATTAAACGCATCGCTGCTCCAACCACCAACTCCAAGCGCGTCAGGCGCAACGAAGAGATTTCTGCTCCGCGCTTGCGAGTTATTGACGCCGAAGGCAACCAGGCTGGTGTATTGACCCGTTTTGAGGCTCTGCAAATGGCCGAGGCAGCGGGTATGGATCTGGTGGAGATTTCGCCCACCGCGGATCCGCCGGTTTGCAAGGTGATGGACTTTGGCAAATTCCTGTTTGAACAGAACAAGAAGGCGCACGCAGCGAAGCGTAACCAGAAACAGATTCAGATCAAGGAAGTGAAGTTTCGTCCCGGTACGGAAGAGGGTGATTATCAGGTGAAGCTACGTAACCTGATTCGCTTTCTGACGGAAGGGGACAAGGCCAAGATAGTCTTGCGCTATCGTGGCCGCGAAATGGCCCATCAGGAGATCGGACGCGATCTGCTCATGAGGGTGCAGCAGGACCTGGCGCAATATGGCCAGGTTGAGCAGATGCCCATCATGGAAGGTCGGCAGATGGTCATGTTGATCGGGCCAAAAAAGAAGTGAGCAACGGTAAGCTCTGAGCGAAAGTTCAGGCGCTGTTGTCCCGCCTTTAAGACCGCTGCCCCCGGCTGTAGAAACGGGGATGGCGGATTGAACAGGCTAAAAGTTGCGGAGTTTTTTTAAATGCCTAAGTTGAAAACCAACCGGGCAGCGGCGAAGCGTTTTCGCCCCACTGCCAATGGGTTCAAGCGAGCCCAGTCTCATCGTCGTCACATTCTGACCAAGAAGCCCAGCAAGCGTAAACGTCAGCTGCGGTCACCAAGCATGGTGTCCAAGCAGGACTTGGGACGCCTGGATTCTTTGCTGCCTAACATTTAAGTCGGAGGTGACACATGGCTCGCGTTAAACGGGGTGTGATTGCTCGCGCCCGACACAACAAAGTTCTCAAGAAAGCGAAGGGCTACTACAACGCCCGTCGCAAGGTCTTCCGTGCTGCCAAGCAGGCGGTCATCAAGGCGGGTCAATACGCCTATCGTGATCGTCGCGCCAAGAAGCGTGATTTCCGCGCTCTGTGGATTACCCGCATCAATGCCGCAGCCCGCGTATACGGACTGTCATACAGCAAGCTGATTGCCGGTATCAACGAAGCTGGCCTGGAAATTGACCGCAAGGTGCTGGCGGATCTGGCAATCCACGACACGGCTGCATTTGCCGCGATCGTTGAACGCGCCAAGGCAGCACTGGCGGCTGTTCCCGCCGCTGCCTGATCATTCAGGTACAAGCCTTCTGTGTGAGGAAGGCTTGTCGGAAAATCTGTAGATCAAAGCCGCGTCATTCTTGTTTGAGTGGCGCGGTTTTTTCGTTTGACACGGACTTGATGAACGCATCATTGGCTGCAATCACCGGACTCAATCAACTGCAACTCGCAGTATTGATGAGCTGATACATGACTGACTTAACGACATCCATTCCAGAATTGGTCGCATCGGCTTCGGCAAGAATTCAGTCGTGCACGACACTGGGTGATCTTGAGCAGATTCGTATTGAGCTGCTGGGCAAGAAGGGCGAGCTGACCAATCAGCTGAAGAATCTGGGTCAGATGGATCACGAGGCACGCAAGGTGGCTGGCGCTGTAGTGAATACGGCCAAGCAGCAAGTCAGCGATGCGCTTGACGCGCGTCGAACCGTGCTGGAACGGGCGGAGCTTGAGCGGCAACTTGCGGCGGAAACCATCGATGTAACTTTGCCGGGCCGTGGCCAAAGCAGCGGTGGACTGCATCCGGTAACGCGCGTACGTCAGCGCATCGAACAATTGTTCAGAACCGCCGGCTTTGCCGTGGTGGATGGCCCTGAAATCGAAGATGACTGGCACAACTTCGAAGCGCTGAATATTCCCGGGAATCACCCGGCGCGCGCCATGCACGATACATTCTATTTTGGCGATGGCCGTCTGTTGCGTACGCACACCTCGCCGGTACAGGTGCGTGCGATGCAGAACATGGGAGCGCCCTTGCGAGTGATTGCGCCGGGGCGTGTATATCGCTGTGATTCGGACATGACGCATACACCCATGTTTCATCAGGTCGAAGGGCTGGTGGTTGATGAACACATCAGCTTTGCCAATCTGAAAGCCATCCTGCATGACTTCATGAAGTCATTCTTTGAAGCGGAGGTCGGCCTGCGCTTGCGGCCTTCCTACTTCCCGTTCACCGAGCCTTCCGCTGAAGTCGATATTTCCTGCGTGAATTGCGGCGGCAAAGGCTGTCGTATCTGCAAACACACCGGCTGGCTGGAAGTTGCGGGTTGCGGCGTGGTGCATCCGAATGTATTGCGCGCCGTGAACATCGACCCCGAACGTTTTACCGGCTACGCATTCGGCATGGGCGTAGAGCGATTGACCATGCTGCGTTACAAGGTCACCGATATCCGCATGTATTTCGAGAACGACCTCAATTTCCTGAGGCAGTTCAACTAATGAAAATCAGTCTGCAATGGTTGTCCGAATGGGTTGATGTCGGCCGTGACGTCCCGGCGCTGTCGCATGCGCTGACGATGGCGGGTTTGGAAATAGAAGGCCAGTCGGCCGCTGCACCGCCGATGTCCGGCATTGTGGTGGCGGAGGTGATCTCGACAACCAGGCATCCTGACGCTGAAAAACTGTCAGTGTGTCGTGTCAATGATGGCACGCAGGAAATCCAGATTGTGTGCGGTGCCAGTAATGTACGCGCCGGCATGAAGGTGCCGCTGGCTACAGTTGGTGCAAAATTGCCAGATGGTATGGTGATCAAGAACGCCAAGCTGCGTGGCGTCGAATCGTTCGGCATGTTGTGTTCGGCAAAAGAGCTGGGTCTGGCCGAAGAAAGCAGCGGCTTATTGGAACTGCCGCGCGACTTGCCGGTTGGACAGGATCTGGTATCGGCACTGCACCTTGACGACACCCTGCTCGAAATCAATCTCACGCCCAATCGTGGCGATTGCATGAGTGTGCTGGGTGTGGCACGCGAAGTGGCGGCGCAACGTCATCAGTTCCTGCAACTGCCGTTGGTGATACCCGTACCAGCTGCGCATACGCAGACATTTCCGACCCGTATTGAATCATCGGGTTGTTCGAAATTTCTGAGCCGGGTCATCAAAGGCGTCGCGCCCGGCGCTCGTTCACCCTGGTGGCTGCGTGAACGCTTGCGCCGCGCGGGTGTCCGTTCGGTGAGCGCAGTGGTCGACATCACCAACTACGTGATGCTGGAACTTGGCCAACCCATGCATGCCTACGATCTGAGCAGGCTGCAGGGCGGGCTGGTGATTCGCCAGGCGAGAGCAGGTGAGCAGGTCACGTTGCTGGATGGCAAAGCAGCAGCTTTGGCCGAAGATATTCTGGTCATTGCCGATGCGCACAATGTGCTGGCCATGGCGGGTGTAATGGGTGGACTGGATTCGGCGATTTCCGATGCAACAACCGATGTGTTGCTGGAAGTGGCGTATTTCGAGCCCGATGCGATTGCCGGGCGCGGCCGCAGATACGGCCTTTTGACGGATTCTTCGCAGCGCTTTGAGCGTGGGGTCGATCCCAATCTGCAGCTCCGCGCCATGGAGCGCGCCACCCAGTTGCTGCTGGAGTGTGTCGGCGGCAGTGCCGGGCCGGTCCAGCAGGCTGGTTCGACAGTTGTTGTGGAACGCGCGTCGATCCAGCTGCGCCCTGCACGTATTACTCACTTACTCGGACACAAGATTCCGCTCAATGAGGTGACAGGTATCCTGACCGGTTTGGGCATGGAGGTGCAGGTTGCTGCCGACGTACTGAATGTGATTCCACCCAGCTGGCGCTTCGATATCACAATTGAAGAAGACCTGATTGAAGAAGTCGCGCGCGTTTATGGATACGACAATATTCCATCTGTCGCGGCGACAACGCCGCAAGTGCTGGGAACGCTCACGGAAGCTCGTATCAATATCGAACGGTGTGCATTGCAACTAGTGGATCGTGGCTATCAGGAGGTCATTACCTACAGCTTCACTGATCCGGCTATCCAGTCGGTTTTGTTTCCAGCGCAACCAGGCTTGGCGTTGGCCAATCCGATTTCGAGTGAGTTGGCTGAAATGCGTCTGTCGTTGTGGCCGGGACTGGTGCAGGCGTTGCTGAGCAATCAACATCGCCAGCAACCTCGAGTTCGCCTGTTTGAAATTGGTCGACAGTTTTCTGCCGATGGTCGCCAGGAAACCCAGGTCATTGCTGGTATTGCCGGTGGACTGGTAATACCCAAGCAGTGGGGAAGCACGGTAGGGGCAGTTGATTTTTTTGACGTCAAAGCAGATGTGGAAACATTGCTGGCGTTGACCGGTGCTGCGCACGAATTCTCGTTTGCAGCTAGTCGCCACAGTGCCCTTCATCCAGGTCAAACCGCGCGGATTCTGCGCCAAGGGCAACCGGTGGGTTGGCTCGGCGCCTTGAGTCCAGTGGTGAACAAGAGCCTGGATCTGGTCTATCCTGCTTTCGTTTTTGAACTAGAACTTAACCTTAGCTTTGAATCTCAGGTACCTGTATATAAAGAAATTTCTCGCTTCCCCTCTGTGCGCCGCGATCTGGCTTTGGTGGTGACGGAAGACGTGCCATTTGGACACCTTGAGGCCGAAGTTCGTATCGCCGCTGGGGCTCTGCTCAAGGAGTTGACGATATTTGACGTCTATCAAGGTGCTGGCTTGGAGAAAGGCAAGAAAAGCATAGCCTTAGGCTTAAGTTTGCAGGATACTTCACACACACTTGCCGATGCGGAAATCGACGCGGTGATAAGCCGCGTAGTGGAGCATTTGGCGCAGCAACTGGATGCACGACTCAGAGACTAATAACAATGGCGGCACTGACCAAAGCAGAAATTGCAGAAGCATTGTTTGACCAACTGGGCTTGAACAAGCGGGAAGCGCGCGAGCTGGTGGATCTCTTTTTCGAAGAGATTCGCGCAGCGCTGTCCAATGGTGAGCAGGTAAAATTGTCCGGTTTCGGCAATTTTGACTTGCGCGACAAGAACCAGCGTCCGGGGCGCAACCCGAAAACGGGCGAGGAAATTCCCATCAGTGCCCGTCGCGTGGTTACGTTTCGGCCCGGTCAGAAACTCAAAGCCCGAGTAGAAGCGTATGTTGGAACCAGCGAACAACAATGAATTACCGCCGATTCCAGGCAAGCGCTACTTCACGATTGGCGAAGTCAGCGAGTTGTGCGCGGTCAAACCGCATGTGTTGCGTTATTGGGAGCAGGAGTTTGAGCAGCTAAGTCCTGTCAAGCGCCGCGGCAATCGCCGTTACTACCAGCGCCAGGACGTATTGGTCATTCGCCAGATCCGCAGCCTGCTGTACGAGCAGGGCTTCACTATTGGTGGCGCCCGCAATCGGCTGGAGGGTGAAGAGGCGCGTGATGATGCCTCCCAGTCGCAACAATTGGTCCGCCAGTTGCGCATTGAGCTGGAAGACGTGCTGAAAATACTACGTCGCTGACAGGGCTAATAAACTGCTTTTAGGGGCCAGTTGCTTCCGCTATGATGCGCGCCCCTCGTGACGGCATGGAGTTGTTGATCACAGGCCGGTCGGGACGTGGCGCAGCCTGGTAGCGCACTTGCATGGGGTGCAAGGGGTCGGAGGTTCAAATCCTCTCGTCCCGACCAATTTCCTAAGGGTCCATTCCGGACACATGGGTAACGGTTTATACCGGAGACATGGGTGACACTTTAGCAGCGAAGGGATTCTCTGCACATTCCACCCGCCCTGTCTCGTGATCGAAGAACCCTAAGTCATAGTGCATGAAGGTTACGAGCCATATTTTTTCGCTGACCTCCTTGATGCCGACATTTTGTCCGGCGAAGACCTGGCTGAGGTTGATTTTCCTGCGGCCAATGCAGATGCGGCCACAGGTGGTGACCGTGATCGTGCGGTCGTGCAAGGGGTAGTTCAGCTCGCCTACGCCTTGATAGGGCCGCGGCGACGGGCTGTAAAGCTCTGCCGGATACTTCATACCCAACGCCTGGTGTGGACGCTCGAAGTTGTACTGGTGCGTGAAGTGATCGAACTTGGCTTGCTGCTGGAGGAAGTTTCTGCCGGCCGGGCGAGTGGCTTCTTTTTTCAAAGTCAGATGCATCCGCTCATGCCGGCCGTTTTGTTGAGGGTTGCCGGGTTGGATGCGTTCGATGCCGATCCCCAGTCGCAACCACCATACGGAGAGCTTGCTCAAGCCAAAAAAGGCACTGCGGCTGGCGAACGGCACGCCATTGTCGGTGCGAATGGCCAAGGGCAGTCCGAAGTCCTTAAATGCACGCTCAAATACAGTGAAAGCGTAGGTTTCTTGAGTGGTGCTGAGGGCGTCACAACACAGCAGGTACCGGCTGGCGAAGTCGGTAATGGTCAGCGGATAGCAGTAGCGTCGGTCGGTGAGCATGAACTCGCCCTTGAAGTCTGCGCACCATAAAGCGTTAGGCACTGCGGGATGCGCCAGCGCGGTCCCCTGCGCTTTGTAACGCGGCCTGCGTCCTCGACTGACCAAGCCATGTCGATCCAGGATGGCATGTACAGTGCTGATGGCCGGCACAGACAGATCGCTGTGGCAACGTTTGAGCTTCTCGCGGATCTTCGGCGCACCCCAGCTGGGATATTCCTTTTTGAGCTGGACGATGCGCTTCTCGATCTGGAAAGGCAGGCGATTGGCGTGCCGAGAGGGCCTGCGGGAGCGGTCGTTCAACCCCTGCAAGCCGCAGTCTTTATAGCGCGAGAAAATCTTGTAGCCGGTTTTACGGGAGATATCGAACTCGCGGCACAAGGCCGCCATCTTCTCCCCATCCAGCAATCGGGCCACGAAACGCATTCGCTCATCCATTCTGCAACACTCCCGCCATGGCATTTGCGTGTCTCCCGCAAAGGCCTGAAAGTGTTACCTATGTGCTCGGAACGATGTGTAACCTATGTGCCCGAAAGCACATAATGTGCTGCGGCGGGTAGGTTGTTCCTGCCGCACAACCCCAGTTTCAATTGAGCGTCGCATATCGGTGACAGAAAATGCGGCCAGTATCTTCTAGGTTGCAAGACTCCCTCAGGTCGGTACACTCCATGGCATATAGAATTATGTCGTGAATTTTTCCGGGGAGCAGTCCGCGAGTGGTCGATTACACACCACAAGATGCGTGGGAAGAAGAAGTTCTGGCCACGTGGGGACTTAACGCACCCCCATTCTCCGATCTGGCGACTGATCAGTACTTTTTCCCCGGTGAGCAGTACCTTCGTGCGCTCGATTTCATGCGCCGCGTACTTTGCTCGCGTGTGTCCGCAGGTGTGCTGACCGGCGAGCGCGGGGTCGGCAAAAGTCTGCTGGTCCGCAGCTTCATTTCCAGCCTCGACGACCGGATTCTGGTGGCGCATCTGCAGCGCACGGATCTTGGGCCTCGCGAATTCCTGCTGGAAACGCTGCGTCAGTTCGGGGTGGAGCTGGATCGCGATGACCGCACCGATTTCCGTCTTTTGCTGGAGCGGTATATCGCTCATCAGGTCAGCAATGGACGCATCTGCCTGCTCATCATTGAAAACGCGCAGAGCATGCAGCCGCTCGTCCTTGAAGAACTTAGGCATGTTGCTTCCTGGGAAGCGGACGGCTTGCGGCTGGTGAAGTTGCTACTGCTTGGCCAGCCGCTGCTCAATCATGTTGTTGATTCACCGCGACTCGCCAAGCTGGTGCCCACAGGCGTGCCGCGTGTGGCGATTTCCCCGCTCACAGAAGACCAGTTATCAGCCTATGTTGCGCATCGATTGCGGGTCGCCGGCTGCCAGGATCCTGACCATCTTCTTTCGCACACCTTGATGCCCTTGCTGCATCGTCTCACCGGTGGAGTGCCCTCGGCGGTCAATCGCATTTGCGAACGAACTCTGGCAATCGCAGCGATTGAAGCGCACAACGCTGTCACCTCTGAGTCAATACTGTCGGCGGCGTTGCATTTGGGACTGGATGTTTCGTTTGCCGAGACTGAAGCGCCCGAAGTGGCTGAACCACAGGCCGGCGCAGCAGGCGAAGAGTTGTTGCTGGTGTCGGTCGGAGCGGGCATAGACAGTGTGGTGTCCATGACGCGCGACCGCATACTGATTGGCCGCAGCGAACTGGCGGATGTGCGGATTGATAGCGCCTTTGTCAGTCGCTACCACGCGCTCATTGTGCGAGAACCGGCTCAGGATCTGTTGATTGATCTGGGCAGCACCAATGGTGTACTGGTCAACTCGCGTCGCATGGTGCGGCATATCCTGAAGCACCGCGATCTGGTGCAAATTGGGCCGGCCCGCATTACCTATCTGCATCCGGCAAAAGCACCTGCCGTCCCGCTGGATCCTTCCGAAACTCTTGCATTTGCCCGTTCCGGAGCTGCCAATGGCGAACACTCAGTGTTTGCATTCGGACGTTTCGACGATGCCGGTTAGCCAGCCAGTCAGTCTTCCGAACTTCTGAAGTGCCACGCTTGCCCGCTGCGAACACTGTCAGTACAGTGTCGCGTCCTGCGTTGCCCGAACCAATTGCGCTGCATTCCGTGTGGTGCCGATAGTGGGTGCGCCAAGATCAACTCAAAGAGATTTACCAGCAGTGGCTCAATCCGCAGTGAACCCGTCCGTGGATCAACAGTGGCAAGTTCATAAGTTCGGTGGTTCCAGCGTTGCCGATGCCCAGTGCATGGAGCGGGTTGCCAACATTCTGGAGCAGGACTCGCATCTGCGCATGGGGGTAGTGCTGTCGGCTTGCCGCGGTGTTACCGATGCCATGTTGAATCTGGTTGCTGCGGCGGAACGTCAGGATGCTTCTGTGGCCGCGCAGCTGGAAGCGGTACGCCAGCGCCATATCGGCATTGCCGATACCCTGTTGAACGAAGCCGATCGCAAGGAATACGTCGGACTGCTGGACCATGATTGTCAGGATATTGCCAGCATCCTGCACACGGTGGCATTGATTCGCGCCGCTTCGCAAATGGTGCGGGATCTGGTCGCGGGTTTTGGCGAGATCTGGTCCACGCGGCTGTTCATGCGTTATTTGCGCAGCCGGGGCAAGCGCCCCGGCATCGTTGAATGGATTGATGCGCGTGACATTGTCAGCGTGGACTGGAACCCACTGGGGCCGGCAGTGCGCTGGGAAGATTCGCGGGCCAATACAGCGCGCGTCATTCAGCACAAGGGACCGGCGACACTGATTATCACCGGCTTCATCGCGCGCGATGCCAAGGGCCTGCAAACGACCCTGGGACGCAATGGCAGCGATTTTTCCGGTTCCATATTTGGCGCGTTGCTGGATGCTTCGGAAATCATCATCTGGACCGATGTGGACGGCGTGCTCAGCGCCGATCCGCGCCTGGTGCCCGATGCGCAGGTGATCGATTCCTTGTCTTACAACGAGGCGATGGAACTGGCGTATTTCGGCGCCAAGGTGATTCATCCGCAGACCATGGCGCCGGCCGTCGCGCAGAACATTCCGATCTGGATCAAGAATACCTTTGCGCCGCAGAAACCCGGCACCCTGATTTGTGCCGAACCGGAATCCGAGTTGCTGGTGAAAGGCATTACCAGTTTCGACAAGATCGCGCTGGTGAATGTTGAGGGCGCGGGCATGATCGGTGTGCCGGGTACGGCGCATCGTCTGTTTGGCGCATTACGCGAGCACAGCATCTCGGTAATCCTGATTTCCCAGGGTAGTTCCGAGCACTCCATCTGTATCGCAATCCCCGAAGCTGAGGCCACCAAGGCCGATCACGTGGTGCGTGATGCATTCATGAGCGAGCTGCGCCAGGGGCAGATTCAGAGTGTGGAAATCACGCGCGGCTGCAGCATTCTGGCCGTGGTTGGCGATGGCATGGCTGGCGCGCATGGCGTGGCGGGCAAGGTATTCAACGCGCTGGGCAATGCCGGAGTCAGTGTCAAGGCCATCGCCCAGGGCGCATCGGAGCGCAATATATCGGTGGTGATCGATGGCAGGCAGTCGGCGCGCGCGCTGCGTTCCGTACATTCCGGTTTTTATCTGTCGCCCAACACGGTATCGATTGGCGTGATCGGTCCGGGCGTGGTGGGTGGCGCGTTCATCGATCAATTGGCTTCGCAAGTCAAACGATTGAGCAAGGACTTTCATGTGGATCTGCGGGTGCGCGGCATCATGAAATCCGCGCGCATGAATCTGGTGAATGGCGAGCTGCCGCTGGCTGACTGGCGTGCTGAACTCGCCAGGTTGGGGGAGGGTGAGACCGCGGATCTGAAGAAATTTGCCGAGCACATTCACGCCAGTCACTTGCCGCACGCGGTGATTGTGGATTGCTCCGCCAGCGCCGAAGTGGCCAGTCACTATGCTGAGTGGCTGGCGGCGGGTATTCACGTCGTGACGCCCAACAAGAAAGCCAACAGTGGCGACTATGCTTACTTCCAGAGTCTGCATGCCGCGCGTCGCCATGGCGGCACGCACTACTTGTATGAAGCCACGGTGGGCGCCGGCCTGCCGGTGATCCAGACCCTGCATGACCTGCGCGAGACCGGCGATGAGATCCAGCGTATCGAAGGCATCCTGTCCGGCACGCTGGCCTACCTGTTCAATGTCTACGATGGCTCAAGGCCGTTCTCTGATGTGGTGCTGGAAGCCAAGGCCAAGGGCTATACCGAACCGGATCCGCGCGATGACCTGTCGGGTCTGGATTTCGCACGCAAAGTGGTGATTCTGGGCCGCGAGATGGGCTTGAATCTGGAGCTCAAGGATGTGGCGCTGGAGTCATTGGTGCCCGAGGCGCTCCGCTCCTGCAGCGTCGAGGACTACCTCAAGCGCTTGCCTGAGTTCGACAACCTCATGCAACAACGTCTGGAAGCAGCGCGTGGTCGCAATCACGTGCTACGTTACATCGGCTCACTGGATGCCGCGACCCGCAAGGCGTCGGTCGGTCTGGTGGAGCTGCAGCGCAACCATACCTTTGCGAATATCAACCTCACCGATAACGTCGTGCGCTTTTCCACCAGCCGGTACAATCAGAATCCTTTGGTGGTGCAGGGCCCCGGTGCCGGCCCTGAAGTAACGGCGGGTGGTGTGTTTGCCGACCTGTTGCGTGTCTGTGCTTATCTCGGTGCAAAACTTTGATGACTCCTTCCAATCGTTCCGTGGCAACTGCTTTTGCGCCAGCCAGTGTCGGCAATGTGGCGGTGGGCTTCGATGTGCTGGGCTTGAGTGTTCAGGCCATCGGTGATCGCGTCACCGCGCGTCGCACTACTGAACTTGGTGTCCGGATTGCTGCCATCAATGGCCTGGTAAAAGATTTGCCACTGGATGCTGCGCGCAATACTGCGGGCCGTGCCGTGATGAGTATTGTTGAAGATCAACAACTTGACTACGGCATTGAATTGACGATTGAGAAGGGTATTCCACTCGGTTCCGGTCTGGGTGGCTCGGCCGCGTCGGCGGTGGCTGCAGTCGTTGCAGCCAATGCGTTGTTAGCCAAGCCGCTGACGAATCTGGAGCTGCTCAAGCACGCCATGCGCGGCGAAGAAGTGGCCAGTGGCTCGGTGCATGTCGATAACATAGCTCCCTCTTTGTTCGGTGGACTGGTGCTGACGGTGGGTGTTGATAATCCGAACGTAAAACAGATACCCATGCCAGCAGGCATTCGCTGTGTGCTGGTACATCCGCACATGGTGCTGGCCACCAAGGACGCCCGCAAGATTCTCAAGCCCGATGTCAGTCTCTCGGATGTGATCTGGCAAACCGCCAATCTGGCTGGCTTCCTTGCTGGTTGTTTTACCAACGACCTGCGGTTGATCGGCGAGTCGCTGGAAGATGTGGTCATCGAGCCACAACGCCGTGTATTGATTCCGGGCTTCGATGCCGTCAAGAAAGCTGCGAAGGATGCAGGGGCACTGGGTTGCTCCATCTCCGGCGCCGGCCCCACGGTTTTTGCCTGGTTGCCGGCCGAGAAAGCCGAAGCTGCACGCGATGGCATGGTGGCGGCATTCAAGGCAGCGGGACTGGACAGTGATGCCTGGATTTCCGCGCTGGAACAGAAGGGCGCGCATCTGGTCGATTAGGCAACCCTGCATGACCAGTTGCTTCTGCCCTTATCTTTGAGTTCTCAACGGTTTACCGAATGTTGTTTCACAGTACCCGCAACCCCGAACACCGCGTTGGTTTGAGCGCTGCCATTGCCCAGGGACTGGCGCCGGACGGTGGCCTGTATGTGCCGGACTCATTACCGACATTCAGCGCACGGGATTTTGATGGCTTGACGGAGATGGCTGACATTGCCACCAAGCTGATCGCGCCATTTGCTGAAGGCGATACCCTGGCTCCGGTACTGACTGAGGTGTGTCGCGACGCCTTCAATTTTCCCGCGCCGCTGGTAACGCTGCACGGTACGCCAGGTCCGGCCTCGGTACTGGAGCTATTTCATGGCCCGACCTCGGCATTCAAGGATTTCGGCGCACGTTTTCTGGCAGCAAGTCTGGAATACATTCGCGCCGGCAAACCGCGCAAACTGACGATTCTGGTGGCGACATCCGGGGATACCGGCGGTGCAGTGGCAGCTGCGTTCCATCGTCGTCCGTGGGTGGAAGTGGGGGTCCTGTATCCCAAGGGTCTGGTGTCGGATCGCCAGGCCGCGCAGCTCGCCTGCTGGGGTGACAACGTACAGACCTTCAGCGTGCACGGCACCTTTGACGAATGTCAGCGCATGGTGAAGGAAGCTTTCGCCGATGCTTCGTTGGCAAAATCACATGAGCTGTCATCGGCCAATAGCATCAACATCGGCCGGTTGCTGCCGCAGATGGTCTACTACGTTCGCAGTGCGCTGGAGATCTGGCGCGCCACCGGCAAACCCGCCAATTTCATCATTCCCAGTGGCAACCTCGGCAACTCCATGGCCTGCATCTGGGCGCGTGCCATGGGTTTACCGATTGGGCACGTCATCCTGGCTACCAATGCCAATCGCACCATCATCGACTTTCTGGAATCGGGGAACTGGCAGCCACGGCAAAGCGTCGCCACCCTGGCTTCTGCCATGGATGTGGGCAACCCCAGCAACATGGAGCGTCTGCGTGCGCTGTACCCGTTTGATGAGATACGCCGGCAAGTCAGTGCCCATAGCGTCAGCGACGATCAGATTCGCACCCGTATCAAACACGACGCAAAAACTGTGCAGCAGGTGTGGTGTCCACACACGGCCACAGCGGCTGAGGTGTACTGGCGGCTGCCTGCGGAACAACAGGCGGCTCACTGGGTACTGGTCTCCACGGCGCATCCCGCCAAGTTCAATGACATTGTTGAGCCCCTGATCGGCCGCAGCGTACCCGTGCCGCCGGCGCTGGCACAGTTGCTGGCGCTGCCTCGCCAGGAAACCGAGATCGAACCACAATTGGCGGCGCTGCGCAGCCAGCTGCAAGGAGCACATTCAAAGTGACCGACAGAGTGCCTGTTTGGGTTTATCCGGTAGCAGGTGCGGTGCTGCTCATTGTCGTTATCACGGCGGGCATACGTGCCTGGTTGGCGCGGCGGGTAGAGCGTCGCAATCAGGAACGTATCGAATCCATTGCTTATGAAGTATTGCGCAACGTACTGATTCCGAACGGTAGCGGTGGACAGCTGCATCTGAACTATCTGCTGCTCACCGAGCGTGGCTTGCTGATCATCGATCTGTTCGACATACCGGGCGCGGTATTCGGCGGCGACCAGATGTTTCAGTGGACGGCCATTGGCCGCAAGCTGCGCTTCACGTTCTCCAACCCGCAACCGATCCTGTACGACCGGATTGCCGCGGTAAAACTGCTGGCGGGCGACGTGCCGGTGGAAGGCCGCCTGGTATTCACGCAGCGCAGCGACTTTCCCAAGGGCAAACCCAAGCACGTGGTCCGGATCGACCAGCTGACGTCGGCGTTTCCGGAAATTGATCGCTCACGCAGCAATGTCGTGGCAGCGTTTGCTGACGTGTGGCAGAACATCAAGAAGAACGCGCAGCCCAATCTGCAGGGCTGATTTTTCCGTTACTGCCAGTTGAACAGGCGTTGCGCATTGGCACGCGTCGCGGCAGCGAGCATCTCGGTATCTTCGTTCCGGCACGCTGCGAGTCGACGCAGCACCGCCGGCAGAAACATGGGTTCGTTGCGATGCGATTTCGGTTTTGGCTTGAGATCGCGTGGAATCAGGTAAGGGGCATCGGTCTCGATCAATAGCCGATCCAGCGGAATTTCCCGGACCGCCTCGCGCAGCGATTCGCCGCGTCGTTCATCGCAGATCCAGCCGGTGATTCCTACATGCAGGCCCATTTCGACGTATAGCATCGCTTGTGCAGCCGTGCCGGTAAAACAATGTGCAACACCACCTGATAACCGCGGCAGATGCTCATTGAGAATGCCTGTGAAGATGTCGTGCGCATCGCGCTCGTGCAGGAACACCGGTTTGCGAATGCCGGCGGCAAGCTCCAGCTGCATGCGGAATACCCGCTCCTGCTCGGCCTGCGTGGAAAAATTCCGGAAAAAATCCAGGCCGCATTCACCGACCGCCAGTACCAGTGGGTCGGCCAGCAATGCCTGCAGGTCCGACAATTGTGCCAATGAAAAATCCTTGGCGTGGTGAGGGTGAATGCCCGCTGTCGAGCGCAACCGTGCCGGATGACTTCGCACCAGCTGCAATGCCGCCTGGCTGTGCGGCACATCGCTGCCGGTAACCAGCATGCACTCGACACCTGCCGCCGCGGCACGCTGCAGTACGGCCGGCAGATCATGCGCAAAACTGTCGTGGGTCAGGTTCAGACCAATATCGAACAATCCGGACATGTAATCCCCGTCGAAGCCTGAGCTGCCAAAATATCATTGTAATCGCGGGTTCACTGGGCAATGATCGAAACAGTATGTACAGGAGCTGTTACCGCTTGAAGCCTCGGGGTCGAATCGCTGTGTTGCTGGTGCTAATTCTGGGCACAACTGGCACGGACCTGGCCACTGCGCGTGCGGATGAAGCACTCGACGATCTTGCCGGACGCATCGAGTATGCCTTCTATGCCGCTGATAGCCGCAGCCTGCAGCAAAGTGGGCAAGTACTGGAAAAGCTGCAGGTTGACCCGATGGATAGCGCACTGCGCGACAGTTATCTCAACTACGGGCGCTGGAAGGCGGCGCAGCTCCTGGCAACGGACAATCCGGAACAGGCACGGCAATTTGCACAGTCTTGCGCCGAGTCCAGATCGACAGCCAGGGATGCACCGACCTTGGCCTTGCAGCACGCGCTGGTCGCTGCCTGTTACGGCATGCTGGAATTTTTACGACCGATGCGCCGTGTACTGTACAGGGGTAATCGTGAGTCCGCACTGAAACAGGCGCTGCAAGAGGGTGGCAGCGCTCCTCAGGTCATGTTCATCGCTGCATGGCTGGGTTTGCAGCAGGACTCTGCTGAAAATTCCTATTCGCTCCTTACGCAGGCGATGAATGGGTTCGGTGCTGTTCAAACCTCAGGTCGTGCGACAACCGCAGACTGGGGCTATGCTGAAACCTGTTACCTGCTGGGCAAGCTGGAGATGGCCCGCGGTGATGCGCTGGGCGCACGCAATGCGCTGGAACAGGCGCTGGTGCTGGCACCGGACTATCGGGATGCGCGACAACTGCTGCAATCGCTCACTGTTAAATGATATTCGCTGTAATGATGCCCGCTACGCATTGATGATTATGAGCAACCCTGCTACCAACCAGCCGAAGCACGCAACGCAGCTGCCATTGTTCGCGGCTCGCGAAGCCTACGATGCCTGGACCGTGCGTACCAGTGTGCGTGCCCGGCGTTTGTCAGTACGCGTCTATCCAGCCGGCCGGGTAGAGGTGGTAGTGCCACCACGCACGCCAGCACAGCTGGTGCAGCAGTTTGTGAGCAAGCATCGTGCATGGATTGATGCACGCGTACAGGAAAGCATGGCGCAGCAGTTGTTGCTGGCGCCACCCACTGAACTGCTGCTGCCTGCCATCGAACGGTCCCTGCGCATTGATTATCGGCACGAGGCCGGACTGCCCAGATTGCGTGAGCTGGGTTCGCGGCAATTGCTGATGCGGGGCGCAATCGCCGAGCCGGTGCGCTGGTCGCGCCTGCTCGGCAACTGGCTGACCGATCTGGCGCAGCAGGAGTTGCAGGGTCGATTGCAATATCTGGCGCAAAGCTTTGACTTCAGCTTTGAGCGCTTGCAGATCAGGCGCCAACGCACCCGCTGGGGCAGTTGTTCATCGTCGGGAACCATCAGCCTGAATGTGTGCTCGCTGTTTCTGCGTCCGGAAGTATTGCGCTACTTGATGGTTCACGAACTGTGTCATACGCGTCACATGAACCATTCGCAGCGATTCTGGGGTCTGGTGGAGCAATGCGAGCCTGGCTATCGTCAACTGGACAAGGAATTGAGTAGCGCCTGGCGACACGTACCAGCATGGATGTTCCTGTAGGTCGGGTTTTGACCCGACATTCCCCGAGTCGGGTAAACGCGGTAAAGCCGCTAACCCGACCTACTTTGGCGGAGTAACATGTCTAATACCGAAAATTTTGCGCCGCAAACTACGGTGGATGTCAGCAACGAGCCGGTGTACTGGGATCTGGGCACCTCCAGGAGCTACGGCGAGTATCTGTGTCTGGACAAGATACTCAGTGCACAGCAGCCCAATACCTTTGAACATGATGAAATGCTGTTCATCATCATCCACCAGGCCAGCGAGCTGTGGATGAAACTGTGCATCCACGAATTGAGCGCCGCCATCCGGCATGTACAGCGTGATGACCTCGGTCCGGTAGACAAGGGTCTGAAGCGGGTTGCGAAAATCCAGGCACAGCTCAGCCAGTCATGGGATGTGCTGGCCACCATGACGCCCATGGACTATTCGGCGTTTCGCAATTCGCTGGGCAGGGCGTCCGGCTTTCAGTCGTATCAATATCGCATGCTGGAGTTTCTGATAGGCAACAAGAACGCCAGCATGATTGAGGTGCACAGACGAGATGTAGAGACTTATGATTTACTGCAACGCACGCTGAACTCGCCCAGCCTGTACGACGAAACCTTGCGACTGCTCAGCCATCGTGGATTCGGCGTGCCGGTGGAATATCTGGATCGAGACTGGTCACAGCCGTATCAGGCCAGCAAGCAAGTCGCAGCGGCCTGGTTATCCGTGTATCACAACCGCGCTGAACATTGGGACCTGTACGAACTGGCCGAAAATCTGGTGGACTTCGATCACAAGTTCCAGCAATGGCGCTTCAATCACATGAAGACCGTCGAACGCATCATCGGCTATAAGCGCGGTACCGGTGGCACCAGTGGTGTTGCCTATCTGTCCAAGGCACTGGAACTGCGTTTCTTTCCGGAACTCTGGTCGGTCAGAACCTCGATGTAGCGTCAAGTGCGGCAAGAACGCAGGTCCAGAGCAGGCATGCTGTGTACACTGCAACGCGCACAACAACCGGATTGACAGCATGTGGACCTATCAGGCACCTCTGGACGAGATCAGGTTTGTCATCAACACCTGGTTGCAGGCAGACAAGGATTGGGCGCAGGTGCCGGCATTCGTCGAACTTGACAACAACACGGTCGCGCAAATCCTGGAAGAAGCAGGACGCTTTGCCAGTGAAGTGTTGTTACCCATCAATTCCGCTGGTGATCTGGAAGGTTGTAACCATGACAATGCGCATGTGCGCACACCGTCGGGGTATCGTGCTGCCTATCAGGCATTCGTCGAAGCCGGCTGGCCGGCATTGTCCTGCGACAGCAGGTTCGGTGGGCAGGGACTGCCGCAACTGCTGAATGCCGCATTGTATGAAATGCTGGTTGCGGGCTGTCATGCCTGGGCAATGTATCCTGGATTGGCGCATGGCGCTTACGAATGCCTGCGCACACATGGCTCGGATGAACTCAAGAATCTGTATCTGCCAAAACTGGTCAGCGGCGAGTGGCTGGCCACCATGTGTCTGACTGAAGCGCACGCGGGCAGCGATCTGGGTTTGTTGCGTACTCGTGCCGAGGCCGATGCCGCCGATGTGTCCGGGCAACGCTACCGCATCACCGGCAACAAGATGTTCATTTCCGGTGGTGAACACGATCTCAGCAACAACATCGTGCATCTGGTGCTGGCGCGGCTGTCCGATGCGCCGCCGGGTACCAAGGGTATCTCATTGTTCCTGGTGCCAAAGCTCCTGCCGGAGACCAATGGTCTGCAGCCGAATGGTGTGCGTTGCGATGGCATCGAAAAGAAGATGGGCATCAAGGGCAGCGCCACCTGCAGCATGCGTTTCGAAGACGCTCAGGGTTGGCTGATCGGTGAGCCGAATCGTGGTCTGCAGGCCATGTTCGTGATGATGAATGCGGCGCGCCTGCACGTTGCTCTGCAAGGCTTGGCCCACGCCGAAATCGCCCATCAGAACGCGTTGAACTACGCGCGCGAACGCTTGCAGATGCGTGCTGCGAAGCGCGGCGACCAGACCGCGGCTGCCGATCCCATCATCCAGCATCCGGCGATACGACGCATCCTGCTCGAGCAGCGCGCCATTGTGCAGGCGGAACGCATGATAGGGTACTGGATCGCCCATCTGCTGGATATCGCAGAACATCATCCCGACATCGAACGCCGCGAGCACAGCTACAAGCTCGTGTCTTTGCTGACGCCGGTGGCCAAGGCCAGCTTTACGGAAAATGGGTTTGCGCTGGCGAACACCGCATTACAGGTGTTCGGTGGACATGGCTACGTTCACGACAATGGCATCGAGCAAACCGTACGCGATTGCCGCATTACCACTATCTATGAAGGCACCACCGAGATTCAGGCGATTGATCTGGTAGTACGCAAGGTCATGGCTGATCAAGGCGCGGCGCTGGACCTGCTGATCGACATCATGCGTAATGAGGTGACTGCCTGCGAGGCCTTACCGGCTTGTGCAATGTTCGGTCAGCAGCTGGGGCAGCACATCAGGATGCTGGAAGCTGCTACCGCAACCATCACCCAGGAGGCAGCTGGCGATAACGAACGCGCGCTGCGTGGCGCGATGGATTACCTGCGGCTCTTGTCATTGGTATTGCTGGCTTATGCATGGGCGAGAGCCGCACGCGTTGCGCCCGCTGCTGCAATCAGTGATGCCGGGCGCGCGCAGTTGCTGGAATCGGCGCGCTTCTATTTCGACTTCATGCTGCCCGAAGCGGCCTATTGCCAGCAGCTGTTGCAGGTTGCCTGTGCAGCGTTGCCAGTTGTCGTTTAGCAAGCCGCATTCAACTGCGCCAATCAGGACGTCGTTCCGACTGGTCACGGGGATGGTAATAATACGTTTCAAGCACAGTGTTGCTCTGCTATTCGTGCTCGTTTGCGCGACATTGCCCCTGCAGGCGGAAGCGCAGTCGGAGGTTTCGCAAGGCTGGCAGACTCGGTAAAGGCCGCGGCCGGTCTGGGATATTCGTTCAATTGGGGGGGGATCAGCGCGTTGTATCGCTACCTTGGCTACACCGGAGAGTCCGGCAAGGCCGTCGAATCGCTCAACTTCCGCGGTACACAACTGGGTGCGACGGTTCTTCAGACCTTCCCTAGCTGCGCAACCAGGTGCGCGCCTTGGCGACTTCGCCATGGCTGAAATACTCGATGGGAAATTCGCGCAGTCCCGCCGCCACAAATGCCAGCGCCATATCCTTCCACTTGGCGTCTCCCACCAGGGCCATCTTCTCGATCCTGGCATCGTTCTCTTCCTGGAAAGCGAGGTCATTCCATTTTTCGGTCTTTTCCCAGCCCTGGAAGTCTTCGACCAGGCACAGGAGCCGTACCTTGTCGTGCTGCTTCATGATTCGCAGTGCTTCTGCCTGGGATGCCGTGAGCTCATCATAGGCAAGTTTGCCGCTGATGAGGATCATGATCAGGCCGTTGGGAAGTTCCAAGGTTTCAGCCGGCATGGGCGCACTACTCGGGGTTGTGAGGATGTTGGGTGGCAGGAGAGCACATTCACGCCGCGACCTGCAAGCAAGTCAGCCACCGTCCTGCATATCCGGCCCATCGTTTGCATCATGCTGCAAGGGAGGCAGCCGTGCCCCACAGTTCTTGCAGTAGCGCGCATCGGCCACGTGATCCTCGCTCAGACACACCGGACAGCGGCGGGTGACGGGACTTTTTTTCATGCGCTGCACAGTGAACTCGGCGCTGACAATCCCGGTCGGCACGGCCAGCGTGCCCCAGCCCAGCAGCATCATCACCGAGGCGATCACGCGGCCCAGGTCCGTCTTGGGTGCGATGTCGCCGAAACCGACGGTGGTCATCGTGGTAATCGCCCAGT
The DNA here is from genome assembly GCA_963748005.1 of uncultured Pseudomonadota bacterium. Lineage (GTDB taxonomy): Bacteria > Pseudomonadota > Gammaproteobacteria > Steroidobacterales > Steroidobacteraceae > CAILZL01. Next base: position 678,242 of record CAVVHH010000003.1, on the reverse strand, counting down.
AAACGCCCACCGGAATACTGGTGTAGCCGTTGGCCGGACCCTCGACGACATACATCAAGGTACCCATCACCACCACGACCAGAAACACGAAGGACATGAACACCAGGATCTTGCGCCGCGATGCGGCCAGTGCCCGGCCCAGCGCACCGAACTCGGCGACATACTCAGTGAGCTTGAGGATACGGAAGATGCGCAGCAGGCGCAGCACGCGCACGTCGATCAACACAGACAGACCGGGCACCAGTACGGCCAGGTACGTAGGCAGCACCGACAGCAAATCGATGATGCCCAAACCGCTACGCACATAGCGCCAGGGATGCGGCACACAGACCAGGCGCGCGATGTACTCGGCGGTGAACACCAGCGTTAACGCCCACTCAAGCACATAGAACAGGCGGTTGAAGCGGGTATCCACGGCGGCCATGCTGTCGAGCACAACCACTATCACGCTGAACAGGATGAGGGCAACCAGTACCATATCGAAGGCCCGGCCCGCGCGGGTATCCGCCTCGAAGATCACCGTGTACAGACTCTGCCGCCAACCCGGCGCAGGTCGCCCGGAAGAGGGCGCGCCATTACCCGATGAAGGAGATGCATTGTTCATGACGTACATCGTATCAATGCGGCAGCGCATCGCCCATCCAATTCGCCTTCACGCCGAAACTGCGCGGTACATGGAGTGAACGGTCTATTTCAGAAAAGTCGGCGGTGATTACTCGATGCTCACCCTGGATGGCGTGTTCAAGTTCAGACCCGACATCCACCGAGTCGATGATGAAAGGCATCTGGTTCTGCCAGATGCCTTTTCATTGGCCTGAATGAACGATCCTTATCATGCAATTCGATGGCACCTGGCTCAATAGGCTGTGCGCGCACAATGTGTTACTCGGCAATCAGCTGCAGCGTGTGTTCGCATGCCTGCGTCGTAACCATCGAACTGAATAGCGCGGCAAGCAATGTGCAGCAAAGTTCCAGACGCCCATCATTCATTCCCGTCTGCCGCTGTGGCGCCTGCTGGCCGGCGAAGCTTGGCCAGCGTATCGTCCAGCGCCGCCTGGTGTTGCCGTGGCAGGTCTTCAGCCAGCATCAGCCGCTGCCGCACCAGCGCCTTCGCAACGGCATCCACCTTGGTGACGTAAGCGCTCTGCGAAGGATAACGTTCTTCAAGAGAGGGTCGCGGATCGCCGTTCTTGAGCCGTTCTTCGCGGGTCGCAGCAAAAGCCACCGCGCCGCCCTGTAGCGGACACAGTGTTGTGGGGGCGTAGCCCACTGCATGTGGATTCCAGCCGGTATAAGTTGCCTTGGGCGCACCGATCACCGGCAGATGGATGCCACCGTCAATATTGCCGTCTGCGTCGAGTCGGGGTACATGGACCTTGTATTCACCCAGCAGCTTCGACGGCGAAACACTCAGATCCTCAGCTGCAGCGGGAACGTACATGCCTGTATAGGGCAAACCGGGAATAGGCGTTTTCAGTTGCTGTGCGGTTGCTTCAACAAGAGTGCCTTCCTTGAGATTGGGCGTACGGCTGTCCGGTGGAGTAACACCGCGTGCAACCCAGGCATCCAGGTTGTTCAGTTGTGCACGCAGCGTCACGCCTTGATGCAGCGGATTCAAAGGCATCATGCACTGCTTCGAAGCTTGTGCTACTGCATCCAGGCGCGCGAGGTGCGGCGTTCCGGCGGTCATGAACAGTCGCACATCGGATGGCAGAGACAGCGGTTTGCCAGAGGGATCCGTTACCAACAGCGACGCCCTCGAGCTCCACCATTCGTATTCGCTGTCCACCTGGATGATCTTCGGACAGGTCCTGGTCTGGCGGCAGCGAGTCATCAGACTGTCGTGTGCGCCGGTGAAAGGATCAGTGGTCTCGGCATAGGTAAAGGGAAAACGATCGGTAATCGACGCGGGATCCTGTGGATGGCGTGGATTACGGCCGGGCAGACCGAAGCGCATGTTCGTTGCAGTAAATCTGGCGCCACCGATATGCGGCAGCATGCCGTCGAACACCGGTCGGCCGGCAAGGTCTTCATTGAAACCCAGGTACAGGTATTCCCGCACAAACCGGCCGCTTTGCGATTGCCCGTAAACGTAAGCTCGCTGGATGGTCGATTGGCCGGCTTCGGCCAGCGGATTGTCGGTGCTCCCGTCGCGACGCAGGAAGGCAACGATGTCACGCGTTGCGGCGAAACCCAGTCCCAGTACTTTCGGGTCTGTTGCGACGTAGTCGAGCTGATAAAGAGCGCCGGCATCGAATCCTGTTGGTCGAGTAATTTCGATATGCAGCGGATCCACGAAACGGAAGGACATGTCCGGTGGTGAGGTGTGCGGATCGGAATAACGCGCGCGGACGGTAAGTTTCGCCGTATTCATGTCGGCGGCCGGCCATGACAACGTAGCGACAAACGGACTGGTCAGATTGTCGAACAGCAATTCCTCCTGAATGCGGCCGGTGACACCTTTGAGCGTTGGCACGGCAAGCGCCAGCTCGCCGGCTCTTGGAGTGAAATCGCCCTGCCAACCGCTCCACACCAGCGTGTAGCCCTGTCGCAGCAAGTAGCCGTTGCCCGCGTCGGCGGCTTTTTCCATCGCCTGTGAAGATGCGTCATTGAAAATGCCGGGTGCAAGCTTGTGTCCGCGGTTTACCACTTCATAAAACAGCGTATGGTTGCCGCGCTTCGGATCAGTGGGCTTGAGGATTTCGACGTCTGCAATTGCTTCGACTTTGCCCTCTGCGTTCCTGGGTGCAAGCGCGATATCGGCAATCATGGTGTTGCGCCGATCCGCGGGGTCAACGGCGACCGTCACACGGGCCTTGACCTTGTCGTAAGTACCGGTGTTGCCGAACGACTTCCCTTCAAGTGCTGCACGTTCGACGGAAATGATTTCTACCTTTGTCACAGCTGCAGCAGCCGATCCGGCGCCTGCCACGCTGATCAATGTAATGCTTACCACCTGAGTCCAGAACCGCCGCAACTGCATGCTTCCCCCGTATCAGACATCACTTATCGGGCTCACCGATGCAACTCGACCAGTCTCATGCAAAGACGGCCGTTGTTCCCGAATCCACGAATCGCAGCGGGTGACCTGATTGAACACCTGTAACCCGACACTGCATTCAAACACACAAGCCCAGGCGATTGCACTGCATCGGTACCGTTGTACTCAGCCGCAATATCCAGAACGTTTTTAACCAGATCCGCAATCGGGCTGCGAACCGCGACCCGCTCGTATGTCACCGCCAGCTGTTCACATACGGTAAAGTGGCGAGGCGATAATAGGTGGACAGCAGTCGTTCACCCTGCACTGGCGTGCAGGGAAAGTTCCGGTTTGGAGCGCCACAATCGGGTCATGGGGGTATCGTGAAAAAGTCGTTTCGTACCATAGCCGCCCTGATGCTGGGCCTGGCATTTGTGCCGTTGTTGATCGCAAAGGTGCAGGCTGCCGAGCTGCAGGTTCTGGCGGGCGGCGCCATGGCAGAACCGTTAAAGGAGCTGGCGGTACAATTCGAGCGCAGGTCAGGCCATAAATTGAGCTTTCGTTTCGGTACCACGCCCGAACTGATCAAGCTGGTCAATACAGGCGGCCCATTCGATCTTGGCGTCTTTCCGCAGGATGTACTGAAGGACGCCAGTGCCCGTGCGCAGTTTGCACCCGGACCGTCAACCAACATCGCGCGCGCCGGACTTGCTGTCGCGGTCCGCACGGGCGCACCGAAGCCAGATATCAGTACAACCCATGCGCTGAAGCAGGCACTGCTCAATGCGCGATCCATCGTCACCATACCCGCAAGCGCGACGGGCACCCAGCTGTTGCAGGTGTTCGAGGTGCTGGGTATCAGCGAGGCAATGCAGCCAAAGACCCTGGCGCAAGCCACGCCGGCACAGATCGTTCAGACGGTTGCCAGTGGTGAGGGCGAGCTGGCGGTGTTTGTCATGAACGTGCTGATGGCTCCGGGGCTGGATGTAGTGGGTCCGTTTCCCGCCGAGGTGCAGCGCGAAGTAATATTCACGGCAGCCGTCGCAGCGAACACCCACCAAGCAGAAGCGGCCAAGGCCTTCATTACCTACCTGGGATCGCCTGCCGCTGTTGCGGTATTCAAAGCCAAGGGCCTGACGCCCGGCTGATGCACGTACGGCCCTGCACAAGGTTGCCGACGAATCCAACAATAACGAGGAGGGGAACAGAACAATGCTTGATCAACGTAGCGCACCCTATGCAGCACTGCTGCTCAGGGTCACACTCGGATTGCTGTTTATCACGCATATCTACTGGAAATTCTTCGTGTTCGGGTTTGACCTGTGGGTGACCCGATTGCATGAAGCAGGCTATTCCACCGTGGTCGTGATCTACGTGCTATGCGCCGAGTCCGCCGCCGCTCTGTTGCTCATACCCGGCATCTTCACTCGCTGGGTAAGCCTGTTTGCCTTGCCACTCATGCTCGGTGCTGCGCAGTTCTGGCTGGTACGGACCGGCTTCTTCTTCACAGTCGCCGGCGCCGAATTTCCGCTGTTATGGGGACTCGCCCTGATTGTGCAGGCCTTGCTCGGTGATGGAGCGTACGCATTGACTCCATCGTGGAGTCGCAGTGCCGTTCCGCAGCCCCCAACTCCGACTCACGGCACATGATCAGCTCGCGTCTGGATGTGCGAAAAAGTGTCAGGGCGATTGAATGCGACAGGTTTGAATAATGATAATCGCATGGTTGCCCATGATTGCCCGGATGCTGGACGAATGCAGTTAACCGGATGCTCTGCGAATTGCTGCACACAATGGGGGATAGATGACACTCAAACGAATCAATGCCGTTTGGACCGGCCTCGTTTACCTGCTGTCAGTCAGCGCTGCACTGGCTGCAGACATCGATATCTCGTCGCACGACATCGGCGGCCGTGTGATCGGCAAGATTGGTCCAGAAGCGGGCGTGTGGGTCATTGCCGAAACCAGGGATCTGCCGACCAAGTATGCCAAGCTGGTCGTGACCGATGATCAGGGGCGGTTTGTCATTCCTGATCTTCCCGATGCCAACTACAAAGTCTGGGTGCGCGGTTATGGGCTCAAGGACACGGCGCATGTGGACGCCCGTCCGGGCAAGTCACTGCAATTCAAGGCTGAACCGGTGGCGTCCGAGGCCGAAGCGGCGCAGATGTACCCTGGCATGTACTGGTATTCCTTGATCGATGTGCCCGCACACAGTGAATTTCCGGGCACAGGTGATGACGGCAACAAGATGCCGCCGACTATGAAAAGTCAGGCGCAATGGATCGATAACCTCAAGAACATGTGTCAGTCCTGTCATGCGTTGGGCTCGCGGGGCATTCGTGAAGTGCCCGCGGTGTTCAAGAATGGCAATGACTCCAGGTCCGCCTGGGCCATGCGCATGGTGGCGGGCCAGGCCATGTCGTACATGATGCTGTCAGTCAGCAGCATGGGACAGAACAGTGCGCAAGCCATTCTCGCCAACTGGACCGACCGCGTGGCGGCCGGCGAATTACCCTTCGACAAGCCGGTGCGGCCGGTCGGCGTCGAGCGCAACATGGTCGTTACCATGTGGGACTGGGCCTCGCCCCATCACTATCAGCACGATGCGATTTCGACGGACCGGAACAAGCCCACTTCGAATGCCAATGGCCTGATCTATGGATCACCCGAGGAGAGTACCAACCTGGTGCCGACGCTTGACCCTGTGAAAAACGTTGCCTCCGAAATCAGGCAGCCATTTCTCAGGCAACCGCCATCGTTTGCGGACGCTCCACACGGACCTTCCGCCTACTGGGGCGATGAGGCCATCTGGGACGGCAGCACCAGCATTCACAATGTGATGTTCGATGAACTGGGCAAGGTCTGGTTCACCGCGCGCCTGCGTCCGCCTGAAGAGAACCCGAGCTTCTGCAAGCAGGGCTCCACCAATCCGAATGCAATAGCCTTCCCGATCAATACCTCGGACCGGCAGCTGTCGCGCTACGATCCCGTCACCCAGAAATGGGATCTCATCGACACCTGTTTCACCAGTCACCATCTTTATTTTGGCCATGACGCCAATCGGACGCTGTGGATGAGCGCCGGTGCGCCGCAAGTCGGCGGCGGCGCAGTGGGCTGGTTGAACACCAGACAATTCCGCGAAACTGGTGACGGTGTGGCCGCGCAGGGCTGGACTGCCACGGTGGTCGACACCAACGGCAACGGCAAGCGTGACGCCTGGGTGGAATGGGACCAGCCGGTGGACCCCAACAAGGACAAGCACGTCAGAGCGTCAATGTACGGCATCATGCCCAGCCCCGTGGACAACACGGTGTGGGGACAATCCATGTTCAGTGGTTTTTCCCGCATCGATCAACCGGGTTATCTGGTGCACATCATCCCCGGCCCGGATCCCGCCAACACGGCTCTCACCGAACTGTTCCTGCCGCCCGAAGGCGTGTTCGGCCCGCGCGGCACGGATATCGCTTCGGACGGCGTGGTGTGGACCGCGATGTCCAGCGGCCATCTCGCCAGCTTCGACCGCAGGCTGTGCAAGGGGCCGATGAACGGCCCTCAGGCTGCGGAAGGCAGGATATGTCCGGAGGGCTGGAAGACGTACCGGCTGCCCGGTCCCCAGTTCAAGGGAGTCGATCCGAAAGGCAGCGCGAATCACGCTTACTATGTCTGGGTCGATCGCTTCAACATACTGGGCCTGGGTGCGAATGTACCCATTGCCAATGCGAACGGCAGTGAGTCACTGCTCGCCCTGGTGAACGGCAAATTCGTCAACCTGCGCGTACCGTATCCGCTCGGCTTCTTCACCAAGAATGTAGACGGACGCATCGATGATCCTAATGCGGGCTGGAAGGGCCGCGGTCTATGGACCACCTCGGGCACGCGCGCGAATTTTCACAGCGAAGGCGGCAAGGACGCTTATCCAAAGGTTTACAAGATACAGATGCGGCCAAATCCGCTTGCTCATTGACAGCAACTGTCCAGACTCAGTGGCTTCACACGCCAGCTATTTGCGGAGCCACTGTTGTACGACATGGGGGATAAGTAGATGACACTAAAGCTGATTGATGTCGCATGGCCGGGCTTGATCGCCTTGTTGCAGGTGAGCGCCGGGCTGGCTGCAGAGGTCGACATTTCATCGCACGACATTGGTGGTCGCGTCGTCGGCAGTGTCGGGCCTGAAGCAGGTGTCTGGGTCATCGCGGAAACGAAGGATCTGCCGACCAGGTATGCCAAGGTCGTTGTGACCGATGACCAGGGGCGGTTTGTCATTCCCGACCTCCCAGATGCCAACTACAAAGTATGGGTGCGCGGTTACGGGTTGCAGGACACTCCACAGATTGATGCCCGGCCAGGCAGGCAGCTCGACTTCAAGGCCCAGCTGGCAGTCTCTGCGGCTGCAGCGGCGCAGCTGTATCCGGGCATGTACTGGTATTCCATGATCAATGTTCCCGCGAGCAGCGAATTCCCCGGCACCGGTGCAACTGGCAACAAAATGCCGCCAACCATGACCAGCCAGGGGCAATGGATCGACACCATCAAGAATCGGTGTCAGTCATGCCACGCGTTTGGCTCGCGCGGCGTGCGTGAAGTGCCCAAAGTGTTCATGAATGGCAACGACTCACACGCGGCGTGGGCAATGCGTACCGTGGCCGGGCAGGCGATGGACTACATGGCAATCGCCTTGAACAGCATGGGCAGCGACAGCGCTTATTCCATCTTTTCCAACTGGACTGACCGCATCGCCGCAGGCGAACTGCCGTTTGACAAACCCGCGCGACCCACCGGCATTGAACGCAATGTCGTCTACACGATGTGGGACTGGGCCTCACCGAAACACTATCAGCATGATGCGATTGCGACCGACAAGCGTAATCCGACGCTCAATGCCAACGGCCTGATCTATGGTTCGCCGGAAGAAAGCACTGACTTCGTGCCGACGCTTGATCCGGTGAGGAATATCGCATCGGAGATCAAGCATCCTTATCTTGATCCCAAGACACCTTCATTCGCTGACGTGCCGCATGGTCCATCAGCTTATTGGGGCAATGAAGCCATCTGGGATGGCCACACCAGCATCCACAACGTCATGTTCGATTCGGAAGGCAAGGTGTGGTTCACCGCACGGCTGCGGCCAGCGCCGAATCCGGATTATTGCAAGGCGGGATCCACACATCCATCGGCAAAAGTTGCACCGCAGGAAATATCGCTGCGCCAGTTGTCGCGCTTCGATCCCAGGACCGGAAAGTTCGATCTGATCAATACCTGTTACTCAACCCATCATCTGTATTTTGGTCACGATGCCAATGACACATTGTGGATGAGTGCTGGCGGACCGGACCTTGGCGGTGGCGTGGTCGGCTGGCTCAACACCAGAAAGTTCCGTGAGACGCTGGACGGCGTTGCAGCACAGGGCTGGACGCCGCTGATCATTGATACCAATGGCAATGGCAAACGAGATGCCTATGTTGGCGCCAAAGATCCATTGGATCCGGAAAAGGACAAGCGGGTCGTGGCGTCGTTCTACGGCATCATGCCCAGTCCTGTGGACGACACGGTCTGGGGACAGTCGATGGATCGTGCCTTCTCACTGATGGATCAACCGGGTTACCTGGTGCACGTGATTCCGGGACCGGATCCAGCCAACACGGCGCTCACGGAAATATATCAGCCGCCTGAAGGCACCTTCGGTCCGCGCGGCATCGATATCGGACTGGATGGCCTGGTGTGGACCGCGCTGTCGAGCGGTCAGCTCGCCAGCTTCGATCGCAGGCTGTGCAAAGGCCCGCAAAATGGTCCGAAGGCAGCAGATGGCAAGTTATGCGCAGAAGGGTGGAAGCTCTATCGTCTGCCGGGTCCGCAATTCAAGGGAGTTGATCCCAGGGGCAGCGCCAACCACGCCTACTACGTCTGGGTTGATCGCTACAATACGCTGGGCCTGGGCGCCAATGTACCCATCGCCTCTGCCAATGGCAGCGAATCGCTGCTGGCACTGGTGAACGGCAAATTCGTGAATCTGCGGGTACCTTATCCGCTGGGTTTCTTCACCAAGAATTTCGACGGCCGCATCGACGACCCCTCATCAGGCTGGAAAGGCCGTGGGGTGTGGACCACCTCAGGTACGCGCGCAAATTTCCACAGCGAAGGCGGCACGGAAGCTTATCCTAAAGTGTACAAGGTCCAGATACGGCCTGATCCACTGGCACATTGACTTTAGCTATCCAGACTATGGGCTTCGCGCATGCCGTGCACGAAGCTGCTTGAGGAACTAATCATGCATAAGACTTCCCGAAGAAATTTCGTTGCCGCAACCATGGGTGCCGCCGCCTCGACAACCATGGTGTCATCAGGCATGGCTGCCGCTCAGAGTGATGCAACGCCCATGTTCACGATACCGGCAGCAACAATTCCGATCATCGGCGAGTCTCGTGTCTTTCCGGTACGACGCATCTATTGCATCGGCCGCAACTATGCAGCGCATGCGATCGAACGCGGCTCCGATCCAACGCGTGAGCCGCCGTTCTTCTTCCAGAAACCCACCGATGCAATCCAGAATGTTGCCATCGGTACGGTTGCAGATCACCCTTATCCGTCATTGACCAAGGATTATCACCATGAAGTCGAACTGGTCGCGGTGTTGAAGTCGGGTGGCGTCGATATACCGCCGGAAAAAGCGCTCGATCACGTCTATGGTTATGCACTGGGACTGGACATGACGCGGCGCGATCTGCAGAACGCCATGCAGGCGGAAAAGAAGCCATGGGAGATTGGCAAGAGTTTCGATCACGCTGCCGTGCTGGGGCCCATTCATCCCGTGTCGAAAGTGGGCCATTTCACCAAAGGTGCGATCTCACTCGCGGTAAACGGCACGATCCGGCAGAACTCCGATCTTTCCAGAATGATCTGGAGCGTTGCCGAACAGATAGCCAAACTGTCTGCGGCTTTCGAGCTGAAGGCCGGCGACATCATCTATTCCGGCACGCCCGAGAATGTCGGCCCGGTAGTGAAGGGTGACGTACTGCTGTGCAAACTCGAGGGCCTGAACGACATGTCGATCCGGATCGTTTAGTTTTGCGTCTTCGCCTGTCTGTCACCAAGGTTACCTGCAATGTCACAGCTTCGATCACCTTTTCGCCGTCGCCTGCTCGGTTCCGCAGGAGCGCTCGCAACGCTGGGCGTGCTGCGTCCCTACGAGGGCAGTGCCGCAGCGAATGCAGACATCACCGGACAGCTTGCGCGTTACATGGTGTCGGCGCGCGAGCGTGCGCTGCCGGAAGCGGCGGTGACAGCATGCAAGCATCGCATTCTCGATACTTTTGGTGCGATCGTGTCGGGTGCGCGCATGAAGCCAGGCATGATGGCGACCGACTATGTCCGCAACTTGGGTGGCACGCAGCAGGCGAGTGTGGTCGCCTCGAATATACGTACGACTGCGGCCAACGCGGCGCTTGCCAATGCCATGTGCGCTCACGCCGATGAGACCGATGATTTCGAGCCCGTGACCAAGGCACACCCCGGCTGTTCTGCAGTACCGGCCGCCCTGGCGATGGCAGAGAAGAATGGCGCCACCGGTGAAGCGTTTATCCGCGCAGTTGCGCTTGGTTACGACGTGGGTTGCCGTCTGCTGATGGCGCTTGGACCCGATCATGTGCGTGGCACGCACCGCAGCGCTGAAGGTACGAGCTCCACTTTCTGCGCACTCGGTGCGGCCGCACCACTGACGAAGCTGGACGAGCAGGGCATGCGCTTCGCAATCTCGTATGCCGCGCAACAGGTCTCCGGGCTGTGGAGCTGGGTGAATGACGAAGATCATATCGAGAAGGCGTTTGACTTCGCGGGCATGGGTGCACGCAACGGCGTCATGGCAGTGACCATGGTCGAGGCGGGCATGACCGGCATCTCCGACGTACTGGATGGCACACACAACCTGCTCATCGCGCTGTCTACCCAGCCGCAGCCTGCAGCCATGGTGGATGGACTGGGCAGTCTGTTCTATGTCACCGAATCGGCGATCAAGACTTTCTCAGTTGGGTATCCAAATCAGTCGGCGCTCGATGCGCTGCTGGCGCTGCGCAAGCAATACAGCCTCACGCCCGCCAATGTGCAGTCGATTCTGGTCAAGCTGCCCACCGATGCCATTGGCATCGTCGGCAACAGCGCCATGGCGGATGTGAGTTGCCAGCACCTGGTCTCGCTCGCGCTGCTGAAAGGTGCAGTCTCGTTCAATGACAGCCACGACGCGTCCCTGATGAAGGATCCGCAAGTGCTGGCCATTCGCCAGAAGGTGCAGTTGACGGGCGATGCTGCCCTGATGGATCCGGCTGCGCCTCGCGGTGCTGTCGTTGAAGTAACGATGACCGATGGTCGCAAGGTTGAACATCACACACGATTCCCCCCCGGCACGAAAGAGAATCCGTTGTCGACTGAGGCTGTTAACGCCAAGGTGCGTGACTTGATGGTGCCCGTGCTCGGCACCGCGAAGTCGGACAAACTGATCGCGCAGCTCAACAACCTGGAAAAACTCGACGATATCCGTAAGCTGCGATCTCTGTTTGTGGCGTGATTGCTGTCGGTGCGGCGGTAGAGGGGACGAATACATCGATCCTGGAGACCTGCGATCCTTGACCGGCGTCTTGGGTTCGAATATCACCCTTTCCGCATCCCGGCCTGATGGTTGACCGGGATGCGAGTAAGATGGCAAATGGCCCTTGACGGCGCTCGCGCCGCCAACCAGTTGCAGTACAAAAATTCATGGTGAGTGGGGATCGGTATGACGTCGAGCGCGCGCCTAAAACAGGCCAAATCCGTTGCCATCGTTTCGAGTGGCAATTTCCTGGAAATGTACGATTTCATGGTCTTCGGCTATTACGCGTCGGCCATTTCGAAAGCGTATTTTCCCGCAGGCAGCGAGTTCGCGTCGTTGATGCTGACACTGATGACGTTCGGCGCGGGATTCCTGATGCGCCCGGTCGGGGCGCTGATCCTTGGCGCGTATATCGACAAACATGGTCGTCGCAAGGGCCTGCTGTTCACACTGGCGCTGATGGCGTTGGGAACGCTGATTATCGCAGTGACGCCCGGTTATTCCACGATTGGTCTGGCGGCACCGCTGCTGATCGTAGCGGGTCGACTGGTGCAGGGCTTTTCCGCCGGTGTTGAACTCGGTGGCGTATCGGTCTATCTGTCGGAGATTGCCACGCCAGGTAAAAAGGGCTTTTACGTAGCATGGCAGTCGGCCAGCCAGCAGCTGGCGGTGGTGTTTGCAGCGGCCATCGGGCTGGTGACGAATTCCATGCTCAGCAAGGCCGACATGGCTGCGTGGGGCTGGCGCATTCCCTTTCTGATCGGATGTCTGCTGGTGCCGTTCCTGATGTTGATGCGACGCAAACTGGTGGAAACCGACGCGTTCAAGGCCCAGAAAACAAGACCGGATCTGAAAACAGTCTGCAATACCCTTGTGACCAACTGGAGCATCGTGATCCGCGGCATGATGATGGTGGTCACGACCACGGTGTTCTTCTACATGATCACAGCTTATACGCCGACCTACGGCAGTACAGTCCTGCACCTGAGCGCACAGGAGAGCTTTATCGTGACATTGTGCGTGGGCCTGCTCAATTTCGTGATGCTGCCGACGATGGGCGCGCTGTCTGACAACGTCGGTCGTCTGCCACTGCTGATCGGCGCTTCGCTCATTGGTCTGTTGACTGGCTATCCGCTGCTGCATTGGCTGGTCGCCGATCCATCATTCGAACGTCTGTTGATCGTGCTGCTGTGCATCGCGATGGTGTACGCGACGTACAATGGCGCCATGGTGGTGTTCCTGACCGAGATCATGCCAGCGCATGTGCGTACCAGCGGGTTTTCCCTGGCCTACAGCCTGGCTACTGCGTTGTTCGGCGGCTTCACGCCGGCCATCGCCACGTATCTGATTGGCGTGACGGGCGATCGGGCGATACCCGGTGCATGGCTCATGGTTGCTGCGTTTATTGGCTTGATATCAGTGGTGTCTTTCGCCATGCAACGCCGCACGGCGACGATCCACGCGACCTGATAGCAAACGCGCCGGTCGCGGTGCTTCATTATTCACGGAATATTTTCTGCTGGAGATCCGCAATGTTTTCGAAGTTCCTGTGTCTGGTGCTGGCAGCCGGCTCCATTGCGTGCAGTCAGTCGGCCAACGCCGAAGATATCCACGTTGTCGTGTCGGGCGCATTCACGGCGGCGTACAAAGAGCTGGCACCGACTTTTGAAAAGAATACGCATCACCATCTGATTACCGAATGGGGTGCATCTATGGGCACGACGCCCACGGCAATTCCGATGCGTCTGGATCGGGGCGAGGCGATTGACGTGGTTATTCTTGCGCGTGAAGGTCTCGATCCGCTGGTTGCAAAAAAACAGATTGTTGCTGGAAGCCAAGTCGATCTGGTGCGCTCGAAAATTGCGATGGCCGTGCGTGAAGGCGCGCCGGTGCCGGACATCAGTACTGTGGAAGCCTTCAAGCGTACGTTGCTGAATGCAAAGTCAGTTGCTTATTCCGATAGTGCCAGCGGCGTTTATCTTTCCGGTGAACTGTTCCAGCGTCTCGGCATCGATAAGGAACTGGCCGCCAAGAGTCACAGGATACTTGGAACTCCGGTCGGCGAAGCTGTTGCGCGTGGCGATGTCGAAATTGGTTTCCAGCAATTCAGCGAGCTCTTGCCCATCAAGGGCATTCGAATCGTCGGCGCAATTCCGGACGAGACACAGAAGGTCACGGTGTTTTCGGCGGGCATCACCACCAGCGCCAAAGCGCCGGCAGGCGCGCGTGCGCTGATCAGATTTCTCGCTTCGCCGGAAGCCTATGGCGCGATCAAGGCCAGTGGACTTGAACCCGTCGGGGAGGGCAAGGCGCAGTAAGTCAGGCGTACACAATGGTCAACAGAAACGCGTGTCGTAGCAGGGGATTCGATCTGGTTCCTTGCCCATCATTCCTGTGCCGGGCGCAATTGTTCATCGGAAGCAATGCATCTACAGTCGTGACTCTTGCCAGCCAGTAGCAGGCAGAACGATCAATATTTCTGAGGGGTCAAATCGATGCACAGCAAACTCTCAACGCTGCTTCTGCTGGCCGCGGGTGCCTGCATAGCGACCTTGCACGCACAGCAAGTTGGTGCGCCTGCAGAGCAGGCGAACGTCGGCCGCACCGGCCGCGCGCCAATGGGACCGGTTAAAACCGAGCGCTTCCACACGACCTATGTGCGCCTTGGTTCCAACAATGATGACGGACTGTTGTACGAACCGGAGTCACCGGTATCGAACGCGCGCATTGCGCTGGTGTACGAACATCCGGGTGGCAATAACTTCAATGTCGAAGTCGGTCCTGAGATGGCCAGCCGCGGTTATCGCGTGTTGATGGTCAATTTTCGCGGTGATGATTCGAACCCGGCAGGCTATGCCAAGGGCATTTCGCGCGGCATCAGTTACCTGCGCACGTTGCCCGGCGTGCAGCGCGTAGTGGTCACCGGCCATAGCGGCGGCGGGCACCTGATCTCGTCCTATGCGAATGTCGCCGAGCGCGGTCCAGCCGGGTGCCAGAATCCCGAGATGCTGTATCCCTGCAAGAGCGAAGACGTAACGGGTCTCGCCAGGCCGGATGGCGTCGTATTGCTTGATCCCACACTTGGTGCATTCCACGCGACCAGTGCCATTGATCCGGCCTGGGACGGTAAGGGTCGCAAGCCGGAGCTCGACATGTACGCCGCTGCCAATGGCTATGACGCCAAAACCGGTAGCGCGAAGTACACGCCTGAATTCGCGAAGAAGTTCCACGCGGCGCAGTCAGCCCGCAACATGCAGCTGGTGGATGGCGCATTGGCGCGGCTGAAGGTGATCGAACAGGGCAAGGGTGCATTCACCGATGACGAACCGATGGTTATTCCGGCGGCCACCGAAGGCGGCCAGGCGATACGTCTGTACCATGCTGACCTGAACTTCGTGTCGCACACGAAGAAGCCGCACATGCTGCTGAAAGCTGATGGCACGACACCCGAGGTGATCATCAGGACGGTCCGGCCCGCCACCGCTGCGCGGAACCTGCGCGCGATTGGTTCGCTGGATGGCATGAGCATCAACACCACCGTGCGGGGCTTTCTGGCCAACTATGCATTGCGCACGACCAGGGATTTTGCAATTACCGATGACGACATTGTCGGCGTCGACTGGAAATCCTCATTGCGCTCGTCGCCCGGCGCTGCCGAAGGCATCACCGTACCGACCCTGGTGCTGACCATGGGCTGCCATTATCTGATCGTGCCCGGCGAGATCATCTACGATCATCTCGCTTCGAAGGACAAGACGTACGCGACTGTAGAGGGCTCTGCACACAGCTTCACACCGTGCAAGCCGGAGTATGGCGACACGCAGAAGCGAACCTTTGACTTCGTTGACAGCTGGCTGGCGAAAGCGGGTCGCTTCTGATGCGCAGCAAGCTATTGTCACTGAGCGTTGCGATGCTGATCGCGACGCTACCCTTCTCCGCGCAGAGCGCCGAGCCGCTGCGCTTCGTAGACGCGCACTCGCATCTGCTGCCGAACATGACTGTCGACGAACAGATGACGATGTTCAGGAAGGCAGGGGTTACCGCGGTCGTGATCATGAGTCTCCCACCGGACCAGCAGAACCTGATCAAGCGCTATCCCGGCTTCGTCATCCCGTTCGTCGGTTTTGCCCGCACTCCCAGCAGCAATCTGCTTCCGCTGAACGCCGACACGCTGGCCACCTTTGCCAGAATGCTCGACTCGGGCAGTGCGTGCGGTTTCGGTGAAATCGGGACGACGTCGGATCCGCCGGAGCCGGCTACCATCACGTTAATGAATCCGCTGCGCCTGAAGGTATATGAACTGGCGGATACCCATCGAGTGCCACTCACCAGTCATGTCAATCTCGACACGCCGGAAGTCATCGAGACATTCGGGCGTATTGCCGGACTGTATCCGCACATGCCGCTGATTCTGGCGCACGCGGGTTTCAACGCCGGGCCGGAGGTTTCTGCAGCGCTGCTGGCCGCGCATCCGAACATTTACGTTGAACTGTCGATCCGCCTCGATCCACTGAACGGTTTTGGCAGTCCACCGGTAACTGGTCCGAATGGCCCGGACAAACGTACCATGCTGGATGCAAATGGAGCATTGACGCCAGAGTGGCGCAAGCTGCTGGAACGCTATCCGGACCGCTTCATATTCGGGATGGATATCGCTCCAACCGGCCCTAAGGGCCGTGAACAGCGCGCCGTCGATCTGACCGACATTGCCAGAAAGGCACTCAGTGTCTTGCCGCTCGCATCGCAGGAAGCGATTGCTCATGGCACCATCGAAAAGCTGTTGCGAGGTTGTACTGTGGAACCCAAATAGCTGAAGAAAAAATATATGGAACTCACTCCGTTATCTGATTTGCGTAGAGGCAGCATTGCCACTGCAAATGGCTGTTGCTATTCCCACCGCCCAGTTGCCCTAAAGCGGCATTACTGACGCAGAGAAACTGGAGCGGTGCTAACGGCCTTCCGTAGGCGGCGCCGCTGGTAGGCGAATTGCGTTGGTGCGCGCCCAAACCACCTGCCGAAAAACCACCCGTCTAGTCCTGAACTCACAGTGGCTGTGTTGCATCGCCGCAACGGGATCTGTCAGTGCGTTTGCTAAAACGGCAATAAATCAGACGCCTTAAAGCTGGACGGCAGCGCTGTCATTTGCCATGATTGGGATATAAGTTTCAGGTTGGGCATATAAGTTAGTGTTTTGTTGTCGGAACGCTACACCGACATTGACTGACTGACCGATCAATTTACGGGGGATGACAATGCGGAGATTACTTCGTGACGGGGTGCGGGTGATTGCAGCCATCCTGTCCATGACTGCGCCAAGCGCATATTCGCAAAACGCGGCTAATTCGCCGGCGCCGATAGAGTATTTCAAGCTGTTTCCCGGCTTTGTCGGTGAAATCAAGAATGAGGAAGGCTGGACGACCGCGTTCGCAGCTCAGAATCCGTGGGGCCAGTACACCGCCTATCTGATGTCCACCAATGCCAAGGGACAACGGACTATCCGGATCGAACAATATTTCCCGTATCCACGCCCGGAGGGCCGAGGGGGCCTGCAGGGCACGACCATGTATCTTCTGGAGGGACGCGATCGCGCGCTGTTGATCGATACCGGCAATCCAGCTACGGCGACCGACAACGTCAATGACCTCAAGACGGTGGTTCGCTACATCCTTGCGCACGAGAGCGATGGTTCACTCAGAGCCAAGCCACTGGATTTCGTGGTGGCCAACACGCACAGCCACGGTGACCACACCGGCCAGAACTTCCGTATGTGGGACCGCCCGTTTTACTACATGGACCTTGATTGGCCAGCACTGGCGCCAGCCAACTGGGTGCCAATTCGTGAGGGCGGCGGCTCCACCAAAAATGGCAATGGCACTGCCGTTGCCGGAATAGATCTGGGTGATCGCAAGCTGACCGCAATCGCAATGCCGCCGCATACCCCAGGTTCAACTGGCTATCTCGATGCCGAGAACCAGATGTTGTTCAGCGGTGATGCATTGGGCTCGGCGTTTGTCTGGGTGCAGATCGGGCCGATCACCCGTTACCTGGAATCCGCTCGACATCTGGCCGAGCTGACCGCCCCTTATCCCAAGCTCGCCATGTTCGGCTCTCATTTCTACCAGTATGCCCTTGGCCCACGTCGCAAACCGCCGATCAACGGTCGGCCGGCGGATCGCCAATACATTCTCGATCAAGCCGAACTTGCCGAAGGCCTGCTCAAGGGTACGGTTGTGGGTGAGACCTACGAAGTCGGACGTGAACTCGTATGGGCAACGCTGCGCTCGGCGCAGATCGTTTATTCGCTGGCCACTGTCGTATCCGGCAGGAGCTCCACCGTCGACGCCTTATCGTGCCGTACGGATCCCGAAGCAGTTATCCAGAACAATGGCAGATCACTCGCCTGGCAAAAAACGGCACTGGGTATCAAGGCTGATTTTTTTCTGATCCGCGGCCCGAAGGGCGAAGTGTTCCATGTACTCAAGGGCAGCAAGAAAACGCTGCTGATTGGTTCGGGCTCCGGTGCGCCCGGACTGAAAGCATTTGTGCAGCAGCTCGTTGGCAAGGGATCGCTGGAAGTGGTGCTCACCGATGGCGATCCCGATCAGGCGGTGGCCTTGCACAGTTGTCGGCTGCACGTGTTTACGCGCCGGCGGGCGCCATCAAGGGACGAACTACACCGCTCAAAGCCGGCGATGCCATTGACCTGGGTCTGGACAAAGCTGGCAGGCCATTGCGGCTTGAGGTGCAGAGTTTTGGTACATCAGCCGTGACACTGCTGGATGTGAATGACCGGATCCTGTTCGCTGGCAATGCGCTGGGCGTGCAGGGCGCTGATTCCGGGTGGACACCACCGGGCGGAGCGACGGCTTACAAGGCTGCACTGTCGCAGTGGCGCGCTGGTACTGATGGTCGTTACGACATTCTCTACACGTCGCGTAACTACCAATGGCTTACCAGTCCGTCCTATGTCGACCAGCTTGGACAGGCGCTGGACAAGGCTATTGCGGGCGGCGCGGCGACTACGGACTCCAAGGTCAAGCCGGGCCTGAAGCTGGTGAAATCGGACGGTGCAGCCGAGATCGTGGCGAGTGTGGGGGTACCGTCGCCCTGAGTGGCTGGCTGAACAAGTGGCTGCGCAAGCCGGGTAACAGTTTTATTTGATTATCGAAGCATGACCGCAGCAAAACGCGGTGACAGAAAGTTTTTTTTGGTTGTGTAGTTAATAGAGGAGGGGGCTGCTATGAGAAGTTCAAGAATCGCCTTGGCGATTTGCGCTGGTGTGAGCACGTTGGGAGCACAGGCAATCGCGCAAACCACGTCGACGGCGCCTGAGCAGGAGCTGACCGAGATTGTGGTCACCGGATCACGCATCGTGCGCAACGGCAACAACGCACCAACGCCGGTGACCGTTGCCAATGTCGAACAACTGGCTGTTGCCACACCGACCAACATTCCGGATGCACTGAACAAGCTGCCGGCGTTCAACAGTTCGCGTAGTGCGGCCACGCTCGGCAATGGCGCCAATCCCAATCAGGGCAACTACCTGAACCTGCGCGCCTTCGGCTTCAATCGTGTGCTGATTCTGATGGATGGTCGACGCGTACCGGGGACGACTTTCACCGGTGATATCAACACCGACACCCTGCCGCAGATGCTGGTGCAGCGCGTCGATGTGGTAACCGGCGGCGCCTCTGCGGTCTATGGTTCGGACGCCGTCACGGGCGTGGTGAACTACATCCTCGACAAGCAATTCGTTGGCCTGAAGGGCGTCGCGCAGTACGGCATCTCGGACTATGGCGATGACAATTCCTGGCGCATTGGCGTGGCCGGTGGCACCGAAGTTGGCGAGCGCGGCCACTTCATATTCAGCGCTGAACACTTCGATCGTGAAGGTATCGAGAGCAAGTATGACCGTCCCCTGGGCAGAGCGATCTGGCAGGAAACCGGTTCTGGCACTGTCGCCAATCCCTTCCGCAGGACCGAAAACGGTCGATTGAATACCACCAGTTTCGGCGGCCGGATCATCCAGACGGGGACGGCTGCAGGCCAGCTGCTGCCGGCTTCGCTGCTGAACACTCAATTCCTGCCGGGCAGTGTTCTGGGGTCGTATAACATTGGTGATACGGCTACCGGCACTAACGGCATATCGAGTGGTGGTGACGGCGGCTACGTCAACGGCAATGCGGCAACCGCGCCGCTGGTCAGCACGCAGGCGTTCGCCCGCTATCAATTTGATATGACCGACAACGTCACCGCTTTCGTGCAGGGCAACTGGTCACAATCGGAGAACTCGTATCACGGGCAGAACGAGTTCCGACCCTATACTTCTCCCAATGCGATCAATATCTACACCGGCAACGCTTACCTGCCTGCCAATGTGCAATCGATCATGAATAGTCCGGGTGGCGGCCTTGCGCCGGTCACTCAATTCGGTCTGGGTCGCTACAACGACGATTTCGGCAACCTGATCCTGATGGATGCCGTGAATAAGGCCATCATGCTGACTGCGGGTGTGGAAGGGAAGTTCGGGGACAGTTGGAACTGGGACGCTTTCTACACGCGCGGTGAAGGCAGTGTCCGTCTGGACTCCTTCGACAACGTCAACAACGGGCGTTTCTATGCGGCCATCGACGCGGTGCGGGACAGCAACAACAACATCGTCTGCCGTGTGACGATTACCAATCCGGGGCTCTATCCCGGATGCGTCCCCATGAATATTCTTGGTGACAAATCACCCTCGCAGGCCTCGATCGACTACATCACTGGCGATACCTGGTGGGATGCGAAGAACACGCTGGACGATTTCGGAGTCAACCTGACGGGTCAGCTGGGCAGGACCTGGGCGGGTCCGATCTCGGTGGCCACCGGCGCGGAATATCGCAAAAACGTACTCAGGATGCACACCAGCGACGATCCGCGCACACCCTTCAATGCCACTGGTCTGCGTGTCCCAGCCATCAACGGCACCGGCACCCAGAACTGGACCCGCAATGTGGTGGCGCCGACCAATGGCGATTCGAATGTGTGGGAAGCCAACGTCGAGGCAGTGTTCCCGCTGCTGGCGGACAAGGCCTTCGCCAAGGTGCTGGAACTTAATGGCGCAGCGCGCTACACCGACTACAGCACTACCGGCGAGGATACGACCTGGAAAGTGGGCGTGAACTGGCAGCCGTTCGACGACCTGCGGGTGCGCGGCACGCGTTCCAAGGACATCCGCGCACCTTCGTTGTTTGAGCTGTATCAGGCCGAGAGCCTGTCGATTACCGGGTTCACCGACCTGCATACCAGCTTTGGCGGATCCACCAACACCTCCACCAGGGGAAATCCCGATCTGGTCCCCGAAGTGGCTAACACGCTCACGGTGGGTCTGGTGTATTCGCCCAGCCAGGTTCCGGGGCTGAGCTTCTCGATCGACTACTACGACATCAGCATCGACAATGCGATTGCCTCGGTCGGCGGCAATAGTCCCTCCGCCCAGCAGTTATGTGAGGCGTCCGGCGGCACCTCACCGATCTGCTCGTTGTATATTCGCCCGCTGCCATTCAGCGACCGCACGACAGCGAACTATCCGACGCTGATCAAGTCGCAGAACCTCAACATTGCCGAGACCAGCACCCATGGCGTCGATGTGGAGATCAACTATGCCACCAATCTGGGACCCGGTTATCTCGACCTGCGGTTGTTGGCGGCCTTCCAGCCGGTGCTGTACCAGCGCACATTGCCGGGTACAACCCTACTGGACTTTGCCGGTGCTGCCAGCGTCGGTCCGGGTTCGCCGGCCGTGCAGGAGCAGCGCTATACCTTGAACGCAACCTACAAGCTCGACAAGTTGGCGATGAATGCACAGATTCGCTATCTCGACGGCCTGGCGCCGAGCGCTGACCCAACCCTGGTGTATGCCCCCGGGCAGGATATTCCGGCGTTCACTTACGTCGATCTCGCCGCTACCTATGACATCGAGTCAGGCGGGATGACATTCACGCCGTTCCTGTCGATCAACAACGCATTCAACAAGGAACCACCGCTGCACGCGTCTACGGCTTTCACGGGCAACCCGGGTTTCTACTACCCGGTGCCAACGGGCTACGACATCGTCGGGCGTTACTACACCGCGGGGGTGCGCTTCAAGTTCTAGGAAGCCAAAGTGTCAGTTCGCATGAACTGACACTCTCTGATCCTGCGGATTGATTTCAAATTGATTGTCAACTTCAACCAGCCGTTCTCAAAAACGGCTGGTTTTCTTTTGCAGCGCATTTCGACTGACAGAAAAAAGGTCGCGGCTGCAAAACAACCGCGACCTTCAAGTGAGTCAATCTGATCGAGCAGAAACCCAGTTTCTACTCGATCATTCGCGCTAGTGCGCCAACGGATCAGGACGTATCTGGAAATGCACTGCAAGCGGCTTGGATCCCTTGCCGGTTTCCAGATGTGCCGGGGTGCGCATGCCGCTACTGGCCCACAGGCCACGGCCCTTCCAGCCGGCATTGGCATCATCAATGCGTCCGTCCAGCCCCTTGGCATAGAAGCCCAGCGGATAAGGCACGCTCAGCGTGACCATCTGGCCGTTGACGAAAGCGTGCAGGCCATCAAACAGATTGCCGGTGGCAATCGGCACGTTGGCGCCGAGGCCGGCGGTGTCGTGCTGATCCACCCAGGTGTAGTAGCTGGATTCCACGCTGAAGCCCGGATGATTGATGAAAGCAGGGCCCGGCAGCGGATGCAGCGTCCAGCCTTCAGGACACTGATCGCCAGTAGCCTTCGGACCATTCAATGGACCTTTGCACTTGCGACGATCGAATTCACCCAGATGGCCGCTGCCCAGTGACACCCATACCACGCCATTGCGGTCGACATCTGCGCCGCGCGGACCAAAGCCCGGTGCGGGTACGTTGTAGCTTTCAGCGAGTGCGGTGGCAGGGGGATTGCTGCCGGGAACGAGGCGGACGATCGAACCGGGGTGGGAATTTGCATAGATCGTTCCCCATATCGATCCATCTGCTGGACTCCATGACACCGAATAGAAAGCCTGCGGCAGTCGCTTGTCGAGTTTGGGGTTCAGCGGTTTGTCGGGTTCGACATAGGCATCGCGTTTACCATTGCCATTGGTATCCATCACCAGCGCGGTCCAGCCCTGCGCCTTTTCAACATCGCCGGTTTCTTCCCAGATCTTGCGGTTGAACCAGCCGACGACCTGACCGCCGCCGCTGAACCATGCGGTGTTGGTGTCGTCTTCAGTGAAGGCCATATGATGCGTACCGAAACAGGTGTCGATGAAGGTGTACTTGCCGGTGTCGGGTTCGTACACGCGCCGCTTCACGCAGATTCCTGTCGAGCGGAAACGCTTGGCCGACGGATGATTCGAGCCCTTGCGGCAGAACGCCGGATTCTCCTCGCGACGCACGCGCGCCGTGTACCAGACGCGACCCTTTTCATCCAGCATCGGGTTATGCGTGTTGGCCTTGCTGTTCCAGATCAGCTCGTCGCCCCAGTAAGGTGAGGGCGCGCCATTGGCAATGCGATCTTCACTGGGTGTGTCCGCATCGCGCACCGGCGCCTTGAAAGTTGTCGCCACGTTCTTGACGGGATCGAGGATGGGAAAATCATCGGTGCTGAGTTCCGGCGAACCAAACAACTTGCCATAGGGATTGACGGTGGGATTGCGCCGGTCGGTGGAAATCAGATCGTGCAGGTAGGCCTTGGGACTGGACCAGTCCCAGACGGTGATGACCGCATTGCGCTCAATGCCCTTGGGACGTTCGGGTTTGGCAGCGGGCAGTTCACCAGCGGCCACGCGGTCAGTCCAGTCGGCCAGATACTTGATTGGCACCAGGCCCATGCGTCCCGCCGTCCATTGCATCATTTGCGCTCCCGCCTGTCCGGACTGGATGCGACGGATCCATGCTTCCTTCGAATCCGTGAACGTGCCGATCTCCTTCGGAATAGTGCGGGTGGCCAGATCGCCGAGCTGGTGGCAGCCCACGCAGGCCAGGTTCTTCATGTAGCCCAGATATTCATCGACACCGCCGGGCAATACGCCAGTGAGTTCACTGGCCTCCGGGATCTTCATCATGGCGTACCAGTGGGCGGCCGGATACACCTTTGCGGTTGTCGCAGCATCCGGCGCAACGGTTGCAGCGATGTTCACGCGCTGCCCGGGTTGTGTTTCGGTTTTCGCTGAATCGGCCAGTCCGTAGCCGCGTACCCATACCTTGTACTTGGCCGCAGGCAGATCCGGGACGACATAGCGACCAGCGTCGTCGGTGACCACGCTGCGAATGAACTTGGTGGGCAGCCCTTCGGCTTCCGCAATGACCCACACACCTGCTTCGGGACCATTGCTGCTGGTGACTACACCGGCAATATCGTCAGCGTCGATCTGAATCGAGTCAGCAGGATTTTTGGAACACGCGGCCAGGCTGGCAATAACGCCCAGCGACACCAGGTTGCGCATGGTAAGCACCGAGTCGCGATTTCTGCGCACACGAATCTTCATTAGTTTCTCCCCTAAAAACAGTTATTCGCCGTATCCGCCCGCAAGACAGCACAAGCATCGTGACCAGGCAGCACTAATCGGGAATCATTTCTTTCCAGGACATCTGAGCATTGCATATTGGTGCATAAGAATGTAGCTGCCGCAATTGATTTCTTGCTGTGCAGGACGCCCTACACGTCAACAAAGTGTCCGGGATAAGAGTGCGCCGCTCGGCAGGAGGTGACCTCACGCATACGCCATCCAGCGCCCGCAAATGATTACACCCATCCAGATGGAAATCGAAATCCCTGCCATCAGGGGTGCGCGGGCAGGCCCTGGATCAACGCAATTCAGTAGTCTTGCCACCTGCGATGATGCGTTCGACGCGCATTTCGTCGGCCTTGGCGGTGCTCGGATATCCAACTACGGTAACGGTGGCACCGACCTTGACCATCTCGCTGTTCATACCCCGCGACTCCATGCGCGAGATCGGTGCGAGCCAGGCAAACCAGGTCTTGTCGGCGGTCTTGACCCTGATGGTGGCATGCGGGTTTCTGTAATTGGATTCGATGATGGTGCCGGTGAGGTTCAACTCCATCTTGTCGTTGTACTCGCTCCAGCCGTGGTGAGCGAATGCGGCCGGCAATACCAGCGCGGCAACAAGGGCGGCAAATGCAATGTATGGCTTGCGGATTGACATGGCTGCTCCTGATCAGTGGTAGGTACTATTCGCTGGTACGCGTCAGCAGTTGCAAACAGCAGGGCGGCCGAACACGGTAACCACCGACGTTGCTGTTCGACCACATGACAGTAGAATGGTTTCCAGCGGCTCACCATGCCGCGTAACCGACTGCACTTCGAATGAGCCCGACCGCAAAACACTTCTGCTGGATTGCCGGCCTGCTGTGCGGAATCGCCTTCAGCCAGGCTGAAACACAGCGGACCCGGGAAATCAGCGGTCCCGAAGCAGAGTTTCATATGGCACGGGTCAAATACGCGGCGACCGGTGGCGGCGGGTCGCATGGCTACTTTCAGCCGTATTGGGCGATTGACTATCCGCTTGCCGAAGAGCATTTCACGGCCGCCTTGCGCAGGTTGACCTGGGTTGCGGCGGTGGCGGACAGCGTGCATCTGGAGTTGAGCGACGAGCGCATTTTCAACTATCCGTTCCTTTTCCTGCAGCAACCCGGCAAGGGCAGCTGGCGTCCCTCCGAACAGGAGGCGGCGAATCTGAGGGAATATCTGCTGCGCGGTGGCTTCCTGCTGGTGGATGACTTTCACGGCGAGTACGAGTGGGCAGTGTTCCAGGCTGCCATGCAAAGAGTATTTCCGGATCGAACGATTGTCGAAGTTCCACCCGACGACGTGCTGATGAATATTGTTTTCCCGACTGATCAAAGCATCCCGTTACCCGGCAAACGGCATCTGGGGTGGGGACGTAATGGTGGAACCGTTCCGCGCATGGAAGGTCCGCCGCATTGGCGCGGTGTGTATGACGACAATGGCCGTGTGATGGTGGCCATCAACTTCAACAGTGATATGGGCGATGCCTGGGAGCACGAAGATGACCCCGACTATCCGCTGCCCATGACCACCTCGGCGCATAAAACCGGGATCAACTACGTAATTTATGCGATGACGCATTGAGCAGATTCCGATCAGTGTACAGTCCCTCGAAAAGCTCTTGTGCTTAACGCAAACGCCAACCAGGTACGCAAATCGTTTTCCAGCATGCCATGACCCTTAGACGATTTATTCCGGATGGCTGGTTTCCGCTCAATACGCTGGCAATCGGCATGCTGTTGATTCTTGGCTCTGCGGCTGTTTATGCGGGTCGTGAGTTTCGCGTTTATCCCAGCATGGAGTATGACGCCGACACCGACTTACCTGCCGATTACCGGGTACCTGCCGAATTCGTGGTGGGCCGTCTGATGTATCCCGGCGTGGGGCGTTACGGCGCGCGTCATGGCGGTAACTGGACGCAGGGCGGCACCAGCTGGACCGTGGATTATCCAAAGGGTGATCGCACTTTTATCCGGTTGCTCAAGCGCCTCAGCCTGATTGATGTGCGTTCGGTGGAGCAGCCGGTAAATCTGGACGATGGCGATGATGTGTTCGACTGGCCGTTTCTGATTGTCGGCCTGCCCGGAAGCTGGCAGTTGACCGATGCTCAGGTGGATAAACTGCGCGAATATCTGCTGCGCGGTGGTTACCTGCTGTGCGACAGCTTCTTCGGCACCAATGAATGGGCGGGATTCGAAGCCGGTCTGAAACGAATTTTTCCGGATCGTCCGGTCGTCGATTTGCCAGATGATCACCCCATGTTTCATACCGTGTATGACCTGGGTGAACGCAAGCAGGTGGGTAATTTTCGTTCAATGCTCTACAGGGGTTACGACCAACCTTATCGCGAAGACGGTGCAATTTCGCGCTGGCGTGGAATCCTCGACGACGATGGCCGGGTCATGGTGGCAATTGCCTTCAACAATGACCTCGGTGATTCCTGGCAATGGGCAGACGAACCGCATTATCCCCAGGAGGATACCAATCTGGGTATTCGTCTGGGTGTTAACTATGCGGTGTATGCATTGACGCACTGACGAGCGCCGAATGATCAATTTCAACAGCGATATAAGCGATGAATGGGAGCACGGAGACGACCCCCGATCACCCGCTGCCCATGATGGCCTCGGCGCACAAGCTGGAAATCAAATACGTCATTTAAAAGATGACGCGTCAGGGATCTGTCGCCAGAGGATATCGTGAGTGCTAACTTCCGCGCTGGGTAGCGCTGGATGAACCGAGAAACCGGCCCGGAGCGGACGTTCGCAACGCGGTTTCAGAGTTCCCGTTAGTGGCCGTTCGAGTGGCTGCATTTTGGTATTTGCCGTGTGGGAAAGCGATTCTGGAATCCACTATCGATAGCAGCTAGAGTCGTGAGCAAAGCGTGGATCATATGGAGACAGACATTGTTGGAAATACCCCCAATCTCCCGGTCGGGAGTTCGGGGTTGTTGAGCTGCTCTCTTGGCGCGTTACCTCGTCAGATCAAGTCGATCCCTTCCGGTCTTCATGCCAAGCCAGGCTGCGACTCATCGGTAGTGAAAAAATAACCACGAACCCCCGACACCCGGCACTCTCGTCGCGCCGTCGCGGCTATCGGACAGTAAAAGATCGCGGAATTGCTGGAGCCAAATAAAGGTACTTCAGGCCTTAGTGCTCACCTCTCATGATTTACGCAACCAACATTCACAGCGAATTGGGGCTGGCATATAAAGGCTCATCTATCTAAAGGAGCGAGCCAATGGTGACCATGAACGACCTGTTTGACCGGTACGAGCGCGAATGTGTGCCGAAGCTGGCGCCGCGTACCCAGCGTGATTACAAGCGCATCTTGTACCGACTGCGCGCCGAGTTCGGTCATCGCAATCCGCTGGACATCAAGCCGCGCGATGTGGGCCTATTCCTTGACCAGACAAAGGCGAAGGTATCGGCTAATCGCCACATCAGCGTGCTGTCAGCCGTGTTCTCTAAAGCCGTGGGCCGTTGGTATATCCACGACGATCTGCGTAATCCCTGCACAGGCGTAGAACGCAATGAGACGAAACCACGCACACGATACGTGACGGATGCTGAGTTCAAGGCGTTCTACAACATCGTTTCCAACTCGGTGAAGATCGCGATGGAGCTTGCCCTGATCTGTGGTCAGCGCCAGGGCGACCTGCTGCGCGCTACATGGAGACAGATCGACACCAACAAGCGCCTGATCTATTTCGAACAGGGCAAGAACGGCAAGAAGCTGGCCATCGAGATTTCGCCAGCGTTTGAAGAACTGCTTGTGCGTGCGCGTCGTCTGCCGCCACTAATCCCCCGCATGTACCTGATCAGGCGCCGTGACGGTCAGCCGTACACATCCGACGGCTTCAAGGCTCTTTGGCAGCGCTGGATGGGCCGTGCACTGAAGCGCGGCGTAGTAAAGGAGCGCTTCACGTTCCATGACCTGCGCGCCAAGTGTGTGAGCGATAACGAGTCGATTGAGGCGGCCATGCAGCTGGCGGGCCTTGCCAACTCGTCTATGACACGTCGGGTGTATGACCGTGGCGTGCGGAAAGTGAAGGCACTGCGATAGTCTTCAGCGGCATTGGGGTCAGGTCTTGATTCTCGACCACCGGGAGTTTTCGGCAGTGCTATTCAGCAAGTATCAAGACCCCATCGCTCCCCTCTAAAGCGGACGTTCGGGCTTAGAGCAACTACTTCTATCAGGTATATTGGCCATAATAGAGAAACAGCTCGGAAAGGACCCGCTGTGAAAACATTGCTTACTTGCGCCAGAATGTTTCCCCCATATTGGAACTGCCCGGGCGTCGGCGTCTGTTGAATACCCTTTAGCGCCTATGGATCCAGTGCACTTCTTACTTGTGGGTGATCTTTCTGGACGGTTGTCGCGAGACATCTCAGGAAGTGAACGAGTGACATCGGCTGCTGTTGCAATCGAAGCAAGTGCTGCGGACGAGTTACGTACTCGCGTAGCTCGGCGGTTTAAGAAATGGGGTCAGAGCAGCGCTTCTGACTCCGCCGAAATGGTTGAATTGATCTGCAATTCCGTTGCCGCAGTTGCTATCTGTTCTTTCGTCAAGACGGAACCCGGCTGGACTGAGTTCTGGGAAGCTGCTAAGCCGGTCCACAATGCAATCGTCAAGGAAGATCGTCGTGCTGCTGGCTTCGTGAAGCCAGCGAACGCTGCTCTTTTCGTTGTGTTTAACTTCGCGTTCACCATAGCCATGGCGCAGGCAGTAGCAAAGTGCCGCACGCTCACAGCCAAGGACTCGCGAGGTCTCAATCTTTATGATCGAACCGTCGTTATCGACTCCGACTTAAAGGGCGAAGAGAATCAGGACGTGTTCAGATATTTGTGGAGCGAAAGCGACAATAACCAGCTACGTGTAAACCAATTGGGAATGTCTCTGCGAACACGCTCAGTGATCGTCTCGACAGAGGAGGATGAGCCACTCCTGCTACTTGCAGATTTCGCGGCAGGCCTAGGGCAGTCTGCAAACGTTCAGAATCCTGGCCGACTGCCATTCCCTGTTGGTCAGACCGAATCACAGGACTTACTGGCGAAACTTGTAGCTTGCGGAAAAGGTGCAGTCATCGATCAATCGTTTCGCTTTCGATACGAGGAGATGTTTGGAGATGCGCACGCAGCTGCTGTTGAACAAGAGCGCTAAGCAAGGGCGACGTTTCGCGAATATGCTGACGATGCGCAGGTGGCACAATGAGTAAGGCAGGAAAGAGGAAAAGGAAGGCGAGCGTTAGGCGATCAAACTCGCCGTATGCCAAGCACAATATCAGTACCATCGATCAACACCAGCGTGTTGGAACTAAGCTGATCCCGCCATTGGCGCAAATCCCCAAGATGACACCATCATCTTGGCTAGATCACCACATGCCGGAAATGCTTTGGGCGGTCCTTCTCGCTGGCACTCTGGAGCGGCGCGATTACCTCAACTGTTTTCGTAAGCTTGCCATTCTGTGCCGACAATGGTTTGTGCGAGAAGACGAAGATCGGAAGAAATCCGGTCAGAAGCCAGATACAGGGACTGGACTAAACTTCACCGTAATTGTTGACCTCACGAAGCTATCGGAGGTGAGCAATGAGGATTTTCGCGATTTCATTTCAATTCCACTCAAGCACCCGTTGGGATATGCCGCGCTGCGTCCGTTGCTTCTGATTGATGCCATTCCGGGGATTGAAAGATGGCGGCGGGAAATTTCCGTAGAGCCTGCCAGCGACGACTGGAATACTTTGGCTCACGCAGTGGGCCGCGTTTTAGATCACCAGTCGGAAGCATCGACAGACATACGCTGGTTTAAGGTAATTCTTCCGATCATTTCTGGAAGGATGTTTTTCCCGGAATCCGCCGCAGAAAGCCTCGAAGCACTTCGATTGTTCCCAGACAAGGGCGATATGAGGCAGGTAAGACCGTTTATCCGGTCAACAGAGATGACTATGCGGCGAACCCCGCACACCCTCTGGACAAATGATTTCTGGGCCCACGCTCTGCGCGATACCGGCTGCATCGACCCCTCTGAGGGCCAGGGCTACACCTTCATCGACACCAGCGTTGACCCGGAAACCCTGTATGCCGCACGAGACGAAGTGATCGAACGTTTTAGAGGCAATATCAAGGCGGAACGAGTCGATGCGCGTTTAGACTCGGCCTTCGGACTGGTTCTCTATGCGCTTAGCATTCTCGAAGAGATTGGGATGCACCGAATCCATACGCGGATATTAGGTGTTGTTTCGCTTCGAGCACTAGCAGAGGCGTGCATCACCCTCCGCTATCTGGCCCACACCGACACCCCAACAATGTGGCAATCGTACCGCGTCTATGGAGCTGGGCAAGCAAAACTCGCATTCCTGAAGATTCAACAGACACAAGGTGATCTCCCTGGTTTTATAGACGAGGTGGCGCTTCATTCGATTGCTAATGAGGATATTTGGCAAGAATTCTTGGATATTGACGTTGGTCACTGGGCAAACAGCAACCTGCGGAAGCTCGCGACAGACTGCAACGCCAAAGACATCTACGACAAATACTACGACTGGTCTTCGGGTTTTATTCACGGCAATTGGGCAGCCGTGCGTGATACCAATTTCGTGACGTGCCACAACGCACTGCACAGACTTCACCGCATCCCAAGGGTTGCGCATCGAAGCCTAAACTCCGTTGAGCCCGACGCCATTGATTTAGTCAATGAAATGATTCTTGTGTTGGAAGGCCTTTACGTAGGAAACGAAGCGATTCCACGTGTCATGTGCAAAAGACCGAGTGCAGAAGTGAAACCGGCTTAGTCCGCAGCTTACCCCTGATTAGGGAGAATTGAGCGAGCGTCCGCTTCTATGTCTTTCAGTGACTGCTTTGGAGCATCCCTGACTTCCGATCCGGGTCGAACTCACCAATTGGAATGACCAATGCGGAAAAAAGCGGAAGCATAAGTACGGTAAAAATGACACGCCGCCCTAATCCATTAGAACGGCCCGGCGCATTTTTTCAACGGGGCATAGAACGCAACGATGCCGGACCGCCTGCGATCGGAATGCGTTCGCCGGTATCTTTCAGCGCGCCACCGTTAACCGAGTAGATCGCAATCTGCTTTTCCACATTGAACTGCACCAGTACTGTCTTGCTGTCAGCACTGAACACAATGCCCTGTGCAGCTTCACCACCGGGCAGGTCGGATGTCTTGATGGCTTCACCGTTGCGGATCTCGAACAGCATGACGCGTCCGCGTGGCTTGCGTCCCAGATTGTCGGGCTGCAGGTTGGAACCATCCATGGCCTGCACGGCAATCCAGCGTCCGTCGGGCGACAGCGCAACACCTTCCGGCACTGATGGCACGGTGACGTGTTGCACGGCGCGGAACGGACGACGTGATACATCGATCAAGGTGAAGGTATCGGCGTCGGCGTAGAGCTTGCCGGGATTGACAAGCCCTGCGAGGCCAACGTTGCCCACCACTGCCCACTTACCGTCGCTGGAGACGTCGATAGAGTAGGGGCCAACTCCGGTGGTAACACGATCACGTGTTGTGCTCACCTTGCCATCATTGACATCAAGCACCACTACACCACCTTCATCGCGCAGCGCGACCAATGCGGCCTTGCCATCATGCGTGAAGCTCACACCGGCAAGACGCTTGTCGGCAATCTTGAGCTGGTCCTTGAGGGTCACCTTGTTGCCGTCGATGCCGAGCACGGCGACGGTGCCATTCATGGTTGCTGCCAGCAGCAGTGTTCCGTCGCGATTGATGGCCAGCCCCTGTGGATGCGCACCAATGTCGATTTTTTCCGTGACATGCGGTTGGGTGACCGAAAGGTCAACTATCTGCAGGAAATTCTCCAGCACCACTTTCTGCTCTGCGCGGTCATAGCGATTCGGTGCCGAGACAATGGCGAGCCGACCATTCGGTGTGATGGCCACTGCCTGTGGCGGTCCAGCGAGCGTGTGCTGCACTTCGATGGTCGCTTTTACTTTGGGCGGAAAGCTGGAGGCGTCGATCAACGTCAGCGTGTCGGGTCCGATGCCTTCGGGATAGGTATCCTTGCCTTGCACACGAACATACTTGGCGTCGTTGGCGGAAACGATAAGGTCGGCCGCGCTGGCTGAGTGAATTGATTGCGTCACAGTGAATACTCCGAATGCGAGCGCAAGTGCCCGAACCGGTAAAGAGGCGGCCTGTGTTGTTGTCATGGCGGGCAACTCCGGCTCACTTGCTGGCAGCGGCGCGTTTGGCGATGGCTGCCTGGTTGACGACGTTCTGCGGCCGGCCTTCGAACGCAGCGATGATGTTGTCCACCGCAAGCTGCGCCATGGCGTAACGCGTCTCGTGCGTGGCCGAACCGATGTGCGGCAGTGCCACCACGTTTTTCATGGTTATCAGGGGCGAGGTCATGGGCAGGGGTTCTTTTTCGAATACATCCAGTCCAGCGGCGTGGATGGTGCCGTTGCGCAGTGCCTCGACAAGCGCAGCTTCATCCACGGTGGCGCCACGGCCGCCGTTGATGAAAATGCCGCTGCGTTTCATCAAGCCGAATTCGCGGGCGCCAATCAGTTTCTGGGTCTCGGCCGACAGCGGCAGCACGTTGCACACAAAGTCCGCTTGCGCCAGCAATTCATCGAGTGAAACACGGCGCGCTTTCAGTTCCACTTCAGCTGCCGGCACCGGACTACGACTGTAATAAATGATATTCATGCCGAAGCCTAAGTGCCCCCGGCGCGCCACTGCCTGGCCGATGCGCCCCATACCCAGGATACCGAGTGTCTTGCCATATACGTTAACGCCATATTCGGACGGGCCAATGCTTTGTTGCCAGTTGCCCGCCTTGACGAACTCGGCCAGTTCGACCACACGTCGCGCGCTTGTCAGGACGAGCGTAAAAATGGTGTCGGCAGTGGCCTCAGTGAGCACGTGTGGTGTGTGCGAGAGGATGATGCCGCGCTCAGTGAGGTAATCGACATCAAAATTATCGTAGCCCACCGAGATGGTGGAGATTACTTCCATATTGCCGGCCGGCGCGAGCAGCGCCCGGCCGATCGTGACGTTGGCGCCCAGCAGACCATGGGCCTTGCTCACCGCAGCAGCAAAAGCCGCGTGGTTGCTGGTATCGACGTACGTAAAGTGGGTAACTTCAAAACGCTCACGCAGGAGCGCCAGCAAGGCTTCTGGCAATGGTCGAAAGACAACAAGTTTCTTCATACGGAATATCTCTAAATTAGCAGTATGTGCAGTGACAATTAGCCTGGCGGATAACTACCTCTGGCTGTCAGGACGCTTCGACTCCGCTCAGCGACCGGATCCGAGTAGCTCCGGTCGCTGAGCGGAGTCGAAGCGTCTTAGATTTGCAGATCTTGTTAACTGCCGGATCAATAGTTCGGTGCAGGCTGCGGCTCGGGCCGCACCAACAAGGTCATCACTACAGCAACCAGCAGCGCGGCTCCCATCAACACATAAGAAGCACTGGGACTTCCCGTCGCCGCGTTCAAATAGCCAACCAGGTATGAGCCCACGAAGGAACCCAGTGCACCCATGCTGTTGATCAGCGCCGTGGCGCCGCCGGCAACATTCTTCGGCAGCATCTCGCTGATCATCGCGAAGAACGGGCCGTAAGGTGCATACATCGCGCCACCGGCAATCACCAGCAGAAAGAACGACAGCCAGAAGTTCGAGGCGCCAAGCAGGTACGAACCATAAAACGCCAGCGCGCCGATCAGCAATGCAGGCCAGATGAACGCCTTGCGATTGAGCAGCTTGTCCGAGAACCAGGACACCGTGAGCATCGACACCACCGCCAGCAAGTAGGGCACTGCGGATAACCAGCCAGCCTCGACCAGCCCCATGCTCGATCCTTCCTTGAGAATCGACGGCAGCCAGAGCACGAAACCATACACGCCGATACTCCAGCAGAAGTACTGCGCGCATAGCAGCAGTACCTTGGTTGACTTGAAGGCTTCGGCGTAGTTCCTGACCGCTTTTATGCCGACTTGCTCTTTGGCCAGTGCGTTCTCTACCGCATCTTTTTCTGCATCACTCAGCCAGCTCGCCTGGCGTGGCTTGTCACACACCAGCCACCACCAGAAACCCGCCCAGATGATCGCCGGCGCGCCTTCGATAATAAACATCCAGCGCCAGTTCAGCGCCTCAACCAGATAGCCGGAGACCACTGACATCCACAGAATGGTGACCGGATTGCCAAGGATGAGGAAGGTGTTGGCACGCGAACGTTCGCCGCGTGTAAACCAGTTGGCCAGAAAGATGATCATGGCTGGCAGCACTGCGGCCTCGACCACGCCAAGTAAAAAGCGAATGACGAGCAGCCAGTTGGCATCGCGAATAATGCCGGTGAGCGTGGCGCAGCCACCCCACAGAATCAGACTCCAGAACACCAGCGTACGCACGCTCTTGTTCTGCGCGTAGATGGCGCCGGGAATCTGGAATGAGAAGTATCCGAGAAAAAACAGCGAACCAATGAGTGCGTTCAGTTCCTTGGTGATATTGAGATCGGCTGCCATGCCAGCCGCAGCGGCGAAGCCGTAGTTCGCCCGATCCAGATAGGCGAGGCTGTACGTGATGAACACGATCGGCATCAGAAACCACCAACGGCGGCTGGCAAGTTTGGTGTGTTCCAACGTACAAATCCCCAGTTGGTTTATTTGGTTGATTTATTGGTCTGTCAGTTACGTTCAGCGGCTTCGAGCTGTGCCCGCGTGGGCAGTCCGTCCATATCGCCAACCACCTGGATGGCGAAGGCGCCGATGCGGTTACCGCGCATGACAGCTTGATTGATGGGCAGGCCTTCCAGCAGCGCGCTGACCACGCCCACTGCAAAGCCATCTCCGGCACCGACGGTATCCACCACATTGCTCACCGGAACGCCCGGTACCACTACTTCCTGCACTGCATCCCGAAAATAAGCGCCCTGCGGACCGAGCTTGATCACCACCAGTTTTGCACCGCGATCGAGATAAAAGCCGGCGATATCGTGCGGTTCGGAAAGTCCGGTGAGACGTCGACCCTCGGCGAGGCCGGGCAGCACCCAATCGGCCTTTGCCGCCAGCGCATTGATGCTCTCGACCATGACGGCTTCCGAAGGCCAGAGCGACGGACGCAGGTTTGGATCAAAAGAAATACTGCGTCCTGCCGCGCGCATGAACTCCATCGCATGGTGCGTAAAGTCCATGCAGGTGTCCGACAAGGCCGGTGTGATGCCGGTGACGTGCAGATGACGCGCCGCAAGAAAATACTCGCGATCGAAGTCGGCACGCGACAAACGACTGGCCGCTGAACCTTTACGGAAATATTCGACGCGCGGATCGGCGCCGTGCTCCGCCTTGGTCTTGAGCATGAACCCGGTCCGGGCGTCCGTATCAATGGCAACGCGGCTGCAGTCCACATTCTCACGCGCCAGTGTGGCGCGGATAAATCGGCCGAATGAGTCCTCACCCAGGCGACTTACCCAACCAACTTTCAGACCCAGACGCGACAAGCCAGAAGCCACATTCATTTCCGCGCCCGCCGTGCGCTTTACGAACTGGTCGACCTCAGCCAGATCACCGGGCCGGTCGGCAACGAACATGGTCATGGCCTCGCCAAAGGTAACGACATCCAGGGAATGCATACTGGGAATTGGCCTCTTCAACATTGACGGTTTGGTTCAAGTGTCCCAGCATGTCACGAGGGCCCATGATCTGGAAGTCCTACCGAACTATAACGACCACCCGGTCCAGGCGTGCAGTATTTGGGGAGCTCATGAACTCACGGCGTAACTTGATCAAGACCCTCGCGGGTGGTGCGGTGGCAAGCGCGCTCACCCAGCGTGAAGCATTGGCGCAAACCCGGGTCACGCAGGCCGCACGCGGCATGGCTACACCAAAAATCAAGGACGTACAGGTTATCGCTGTACAGCCGGGCAACGTCCGCCTGATCGTCGTCAAGATCGTGACCGACCAGGACGGCTTGTACGGTTATGGCTGCGCCACCTTCACGCAGCGCGCTGATCTGGTGGTCGCCGCTGTCCAGCAATACTTGAAACCATTTCTGATCGGGCGACCCACGGATCGCATCGACGATCTGTGGCAGGCCATGTACAACAGTTCGTACTGGCGCAATGGTCCGGTGCTGAACAACGCCATCAGTGGCGTGGATCAGGCGCTGTGGGACATCAAGGGTCGGCAGGCGGGCATGCCGGTGTATCAGCTGCTCGGTGGCAAGTGTCGCGAAGCGGTAGATCTCTATACCGGTGTGAATGGCAACAACGTGACACAGGTGGTCGAGAGCATTCGCAAAGCCCAGGAGCAGGGATACCGTTACTTCCGATTCAATCTGGGCGGTGGCGGTGGTGAAGGTAGTGACACGACAGCAGCCAGACCACCGTACGTGCTGCATTCGGCGCCGGTGTTCGATCGCACCAAGTACATCCGCGGCATCCTGGATACCTTCGAAGGCATTCGCAAAGACCTGGGCGACGATGTGAATGTGCTCAATGATGTGCACGAGAAGATCACGCCCACCCAGGCGCTGCAGCTGTGCAAGGACGTGGAGCAGTACCGGCCGTTCTTTCTGGAAGACCCGTTGTCACCAGAAGATCTCGCCTACTACCGCATCATTCGCCAGCAATGCGCCACGCCGATTGCGATGGGTGAGCTGTTCAACAGTCCGCATGAATGGACGCCGCTGATTACCGAGCGTCTGATTGACTACATTCGTGTACACATCTCGCAAGCCGGCGGACTGACGCCATGCCGGAAGATTGCCGTATTGGCTGAACTGCATGGCGTGCGCACGGCCTGGCATGGACCGGGCGATGTCTCGCCTGTCGGTCACTGCGCCAATGTCACGCTGTCCATTGCCGCCTACAACTTCGGCATTCAGGAAATTCCCGGCTTCAGCGATGCCACCCGGGAAATCTTCAAGGGTTGTCCGGAAATCAGGAACGGCTACGGCTATGTGAACGAAGCACCGGGCTGGGGTGTCGAAATCGACGAGAAGGCTGCCGCGAAATATCCCTTCAAGCACGACAACACCGAACGCGGCAAATTGAACTACGGCTGGGGAGATCTGCGTTTGCCGGACGGCACGTTGATCAAGCAGTAAAGGCAAAGTTCGGAGTTACCAAGCAGACCGGTAAGTAGTGCCAGCTTCAATGATGGCGCTTGCTTTCGTCATATTCCGTTCCGTTGTAGGTCGGATTTTACACCCGACATTCTAGGCAGTCGGGTGTAAAACGGTATCTACATGGATGTAGGGAATGCCGAATTTGCAAGGAGCGATATTCGGCCGACCTACATGGATGCAATATCCCGTTGCCGGGAGTGTAGATCAGCTGCATCACAGCAAGGCCGATTGATGTACTACTCGCCGCCAATGCCCGGTGAAGCTCAGCTGCCGGGCATTTACGTGCTGTCCGGGGTTGTACTACGTGTTTGGTGCAGGAGATAAGCATTTATCCGGGTTGTCCGCGCGTAGTTGCCGTCCCACTCTTGGGGCTCAGCGAGTTGCCGGATTCTCTTGCGACGCGCATATGTTCAAGTTGCTGTCGCCGCCCCGATAATTGCGAGGAATAGCCATGAAATCCATTTACTCCCCAAAATCGAGCACGGTCGCTGTGCTCGTCGCTTCATTGTGTATAGCGAGTTTATCCGTCTGGGCTGCAGATCCTGCACCCACCAAACCAGCTACGCCTGCAGCGCCAGCCGCACCCACCAAGGAACAGCGCACGCAAATGGCAGCAGCACATGAAAAAATGGCCACCTGCCTGCGTTCCGACAAGGCGATCGCTGACTGTCGCCAGGAAATGATGCAAAGCTGTCAGGCGATGGGCGGACAGGCCTGCAACATGATGGGCCAGGGAATGATGGGTCAAGGATCCGGCATGATGCATGGTCAGGGCGGTCCCGGCATGCCCGGCAGTGGCTCGACACCGGCACCAAAGCCATAAACCCGGCGGTTGAGCATTTGTATTGGTTTAAGTACAGCCCCGGCATTGCACCGGGGCTGTTCAAGTCGTGAATCGCGCCGGACAGCTGATTGCAGCTACGGTGCGGGCTTGGTGATGCTGGCCCGGAACTCGCGCAATTTTTCCTTGATGACTTTGATGTTGTCAGGCCCCATGCGTAACAAGGTTTTCTGCCCGGCAGAACGCGACTCCAGCGCCGGGTCGGCGAATTCGTAGAACACTTTCGGCTGAATCAGATGGATAGGCTCCGTCACTTCCGGTGTATTCAGCAAATCGTCAATTGTCTGTACCAGGCGGTCGTTGAAATAGCCTTCCGGATAACCCAGATTCCGGTATGCCTGCTGAAACAATGCATAGTGACGACGATACCAGCTGGCAATCTCCTCGACATTGGCGATGCGTACAACGTGCATGACACGGGCATAGCGCGAGTAATTGCCGGTCGCAAGGATCCAGTTGTCTTCAGTCCCAGAGACCACAAAATTTCCGGGTGTGGCACGCAAGGGCCGAAGTTCGACGGCAAGTCTGTCACGCGGCAAATTGTCCACGGTGGCGACAATGCGATGGACGATTTGCGTCGGGATCAACGCATCGGTGAAGTCTGTGCTCTGGAACAACCGCTCCAGGGATGCCCTGAGGGAATCGTCGCTCCCATCCTCGTCGGACACAGGCGCCGCGTCTTGCCCGGATAGTGGGTGACGAATGGCCGGTTCGGTTGTGGACGCAGGTGAGGGTGCGGCGACCTCCGGTTCCAATGTGTCTGGCCCCTGATGTGGCATGAAATACCAGACAGCCGCAGCGCACGCGACGATCACGACAGGAATCAGCCATTTGAGGTGCTTGTTCATGTGGTACTTATCTCCGTGTCTGTATGGCGGACTGTGAACTCACAGTTGAAGTTCCCCGGGGCTGGAGATGCACCTGGCAGCGAGTCACGCCAGGACTGGATTCCAGACGACAAAATTTGATTCAACATTGTCATGCGTGAACCCGCGTTGCTGGCTTCAGGAAGTTGCGCTTTCAGCTACAGCAGGATGTGAAAATTCAAACCTTGTTGGCAACTCGAAATAGAAAACAGCGCCTTGGCCGGGAACACCTTCGGCCCAGATCGCACCGCCGTGATTCACGATAATACTTCTCACCGAAGCCAGTCCAATACCGTGTCCGGTGACATGGCCTTGCGCCGGCAGGCGGTGGAACAGGTCGAACAGGTGCCCGGCCTGGGCAGGATCGAAACCAACACCGTTGTCCCGAACGAAGTAGGTTCGCTTGCCATTCACATCACTGGCGCCAAATTCGATAACGGCAGGCGTGCGTCCTGCGGTGAATTTCCAGGCATTGTGCAGCAGATTGTGCAGGGTGTTCTTCATCAGTGCCGGATCAACATCAGCGATCAGTCCCGGTTGTATCATGAAATGAACCTGGCGTTGTGGCTCGGCAAGAACAAGGTCATTGGCAATGTCCGTGACCAGCTCGCTGAGATCAACCGGCTTGCGCTGCAGTCTGGCGTGTTCGAGCAAGGAAACAGCGAGTATTCCGTCGATCAGATTGGAGAGGGTCTCGCGACTGTCGGCAATATTGTCCAGCAGTTGTCTGCCCTCTTCATCAAGGCGATTGGCGTACTCTTGCTTGAGCACACCGGTGTAACCGGCGATGCTGCGCAGCGGCGCCCGCAGGTCATGGGCCACTATGTAGGAAAAAGACTCAAGGCTCTTGTTGGCGTGGGTGAGCGCCGCAGTGCGCGCTGCAACCCGGTACTCCAATTCGGCATTCAGCCTGCGCATTTCGGCACCGATGAGTTCGCGTTCGCTTACGTCAATGGCAACGCCATCCCAGACGATCGCGCCTTCCGGCAGTCTGCGTGGCTGGGCGCACATGTGCAAATAGCGCAGCTTGTCCGGGATCTGCACCCGCACAATCAGATTGAATGCACGCATGGTGTTTGCCGAGTCGTCTTCGGCGGCACGCAGCCGCCCGGCGTCTTCTGCCACCAGCATGGAATACAGTTTTGAAGCGTCCTGCAAGACGTCCTCTGCTGACAAAGTGTTCAGGGTGAGTCGCTTGATGCCGGCGCTGACAAACAGGAAACGATGACTGCCGCCTGGCAGGATGGTCAACTGGTACACCATTCCGTCCGGGAGATTGTCACTGACAGCCTTGAGCTGTTCCTGGCTGTTGCGCAGCTGCCGCTCGGATTCCTGCAGCAGATAATGGGGTATCTTGATTGCATGGACGAACGCGGCACGGTAAATCAAGGCGTACGCGATGACCTTGAGCGTTTGCCCGAAGGTGAAGGTGAACTCCCATGGCGAGCGATACTGGGCCAGCATTACATTGCCGACGGCCATGACCAGGCAGGCGCCGGACAGCAGGTAACGGAACGAACTGATGCTGGTGGCCGCCTGTCGCCAAAACACTACTGCGGTGCCGGCATTAAGTGCAGCCAGTGCATACTCATAGCCGAGCTTGAAAGGCGTCTGTCTGCCGTCTCGAACAACCTCCGGGAACCAGTCAATGTGTGCAATGCCGAACCAGCCTATCAGTCCACAGGTGAGGACGCCGGCAAGCAACCAGTGTCGCCTGCTGCCCGGCAGTGCGACGTGGCCGGCGATCGCCATCAGCGTGGCAATCTCGACACTGCGGCCCATCAATCGGAAATAGATGGTTCTGGCAACTCCGCCGTCAGCCACGAAGCCGAGCTGGCCAGGAAAGCTCAGCGCATGCGCGAGGTCGCATGCCGCCACAACCGAAAAGCCGAAAATCAGCAGATTGGCACGCGCGAGATAGGGTTCAGCAGCCAGCGAGTGATATGAAATTGCCACCACCAGGATCGAGATGATCGCAGTGAACAATTCGATCAGCAGATATGGGTAGGACATGGCCTCCACCGGCAGGATACCCAGCCTGAACGGTGGCAACAGCAGGGTTACGAGCAGTGCCAGAATGGCAGTGGCCCCAATCGCAATGACCCGGTTTCGGGTTCTATACGAATCGACGTACATGTTTGTTGCCAGACTACATTTGGAACGACGCTCGGCCCCACCAGATCCGGCTAGCCTGCACGACAGCACAATGTGCCAGATTCTTGATTGCAATCGTGGTGGGGTTACGATACGCCCACTGGTCAATATCCAACAAGAGAAACAGCGGTGTTACATACCGGCAAGTGCCGAGGGTACGGCTTGCAAGCTGTGCTTTTGCGCTGCGGCGTTGAGACCAAACTGCGCCAGACGCTGTTGGACGCTTCTGGAAGTGGCGCTGGTGGCGGTGACCGGAGTCGAACCGGTACGACTTTAACATCGGCGGATTTTAAGTCCGCTGCGTCTACCAATTCCGCCACACCGCCATGAGGTGAGCACCCGGCTGCGCGTGCAATGCAGTTTGTGTGTTGAACCCGCTGGCGCAACGACAGGGTGGGTGAGATGCAGAGCGCCTCACCAGAGGAAGGAGCGTGATTGTAGCTGGATTTGCGTCGTTTTCGCACGACGTCGGATGGCCGCTTTCGATCTGCTAATATCCCGCACCATTTATCAGGATCCGCTCCAATTCTGCATGTCGCCATCCCACGTCCAGCGTCCAGCCGACGCACTGCTTGAAGTGCGCGACATACACTTGTGGCGTGGCGAACATTACCTGCTGCGCGGTATCTCGTTTGCACTGGCTGCCGGTCAGTTGCTGCAACTCAATGGTCCGAATGGTGTGGGCAAGACCAGCCTGCTGCGCATTGTGGCGCAGTTGCTGCCCGCCGAATCAGGTGAAGTGCACTGGCAGGGTCAACCATGCTCAGGCGGCAACGCCGCTTATCTTCATAATCTGCTGTACCTGGGTCACAGCAACGCGCTCAAGCTGGATCTCACCGCAGTTGAAAACCTGCGGTTTTCCATGGGGCTGCAACATCTGGTGAGTACCGGGCAGTGTCTCGCAGCCCTGGACTCACTGGCGATTGCCCACTGTGCTGATCTGCCTGCACGCGTGCTATCGGCCGGTCAGCGGCGGCGCGTGGCGCTGGCGAGATTGCTGCTGTCGCCCGCACCGCTATGGGTGCTGGATGAACCCATTACCAATCTCGATGTGGCCGGGATTGCCGCGGTGGAATCGCTGATGGTCAAACATCTGGAGCAGGGCGGCATGATTCTCGCTGCAGCCCACCAGTCCCTGCTGCCGGGCTACGCCGGTACGCGCAGTCTGCAGTTGCACTGATGCAGGCGCTCTCTCCGCTGCAGCTGGCCGGCATCGTAATAACGCGCGATCTGCGACTGGCGCTACGCCGTTGGGATCAGGTATTGCAGCCGCTGGTGTTTTTCGTGGTGGTGGTCACCTTGTTTCCCCTGGCCATCAGTCCGGAGCTGGCGCAGCTGCGCCGAATTGCACCCGGCGTGTTGTGGGTGGCCG
Source organism: uncultured Pseudomonadota bacterium (assembly GCA_963748005.1). Lineage (GTDB taxonomy): Bacteria > Pseudomonadota > Gammaproteobacteria > Steroidobacterales > Steroidobacteraceae > CAILZL01. The sequence goes on along the minus strand of CAVVHH010000003.1, from coordinate 635,801 downwards.
CCATGCTGGCTTCATTGCTGGCAGCCGACGCGCTGTTCCGGCCCGATGTGGAAGACGGCGTCATGGAACAGTGGGTATTGTCCGGGCAACCGCTACCCTGGCTGTTATTGAACAAAACGGTTGCACACTGGGTACTCACCGGCTTGCCGCTGGTGCTGGTGGCGCCGCTGATTGCGCTGGGACTGGGGCTGGACGCAACGGGTTGGCCGTTGTTACTGACCACATTATTGTTGGGTACGGCGGTGCTCAGTGTAGTGGGAGGGATCGGTGCCGCCCTCACGGTCGGGTTGCGACGCGGTAACATGCTGATGGCATTGCTGGTCCTGCCGCTGGAAATGCCGGTATTGATCTTTGGCGCACGAGCGCTGGATATGGGCTTGCAGGGCGAGGTGGTCACCGGGCCGCTGAGTCTGCTGGCTGCAATTCTGATGCTGGCGCTGGTGCTGGGCCCCTTCGCCATGGCGGCTGCGATACGGATCAGTATTGAATAGTGCAAAAGGTCAATTGATCGGATACGACTTCGCCGCGACAAATTTGGATAAAGGAGCTGACAGGCAAACATGAACTGGGTGTGGTTTCACAAGCTGGCATCGCCACCGAGCGCGTATGCGTTTGCACGCATCTTGCGGCCGTGGCTGTTGTGGCCGGCGGTGGCGATGATGCTGTGGGCGGCTTATGCAGGGCTGTTTGTGGTTCCGACGGATTACCAGCAGAAGGATGCCTATCGAATCATCTTTGTACACGTGCCGGCGGCTTCGCTGTCGTTGCTGGTGTACACCATGATGGCCATTGCAGCAGGCATCGGTCTGATCTGGCGCATGAAACTGGCGCACGCCGTGGCAGCGGCCTGTGCCTTGCCCGGTACAGTATTCACCGCCCTGGCGTTACTGACCGGCGCGATCTGGGGCAAACCGATGTGGGGTGCCTGGTGGGCGTGGGATCCGCGCCTGACCTCGGAACTGATTCTGCTGTTTCTGTATCTCGGGTACATGGCGCTGCGTGCTTCATTTGACGATATTGGTCGGGCGGATCGAGCCTCTGCGGTACTGGCGGTAGTGGGTGTGGTCAACATTCCCATCATCAAGTACTCGGTGGAATGGTGGAACAGCCTGCACCAGGGGAAGACGTTATCGTTGCTCGGCAAATCGTCCATTGATCCGTCGATGGTGGCGCCGTTGCTGGTAATGATGCTGGCGTTCCTGATGTATTTCGGCGCCTTGCTGTGTTCCGGTCTGTGTACCGAGATCCTGCGCCGCGAACGAAATGCGCAGTGGTTGCTCAAAGAAGTTTAGGGTGGAGTAATGTCGGTTGAAGCGTTGAAGATGGGTACCTATGGCGCGTACGTCTGGTCGTGTTACGGTCTGACGTTGCTGGGATTGCTGTATCTGGCGTTTGTGGTGCGCCGCAACTGGCAGTCCGAACTCAAGCATGCCAAACGTCGCGCGCAGGCAGCGACTACGACCGGGGAGCAACGCTCATGACCCCACGTCGTCGTCGCATGATTTTTGTCGGCCTGATTCTGCTGGGTGTTTCTGCGGCTGCGGCATTTCTGCTCACGGCTCTGAAGGGCAATGTGCAGTACAACATCCTGCCCAGCGATGTAATTGCCGGCAAAGCGCCTGCGGGGCGCACCTTCCGTCTCGGCGGCATGGTGGAGCAGGGCAGCGTCAAGCGCGAGTCCGGCAGCCTGCAAATTCAGTTCGACATCACCGATTACTCACATGAAGTAACGGTACGCTACAGTGGCGTGTTGCCCGACCTGTTCCGCGAAGGTCAGGGCGTGGTGGTACGCGGCAAGCTGGTGGATGACGCCACCGGTCTGGCACCCGGGCAACGACTGCTGGTTGCCGAGGAAGTGCTGGCCAAACACGATGAGAATTACATGCCGCCCAATGTGGCGGAAGCCATCAAGAAAAGCCACGATGCACGGCGTGCTGCAACCGGGGCTACGTCGCCGGCTGTTGCACCGTCCGGCGAGTCCAATCAGGGTCTTTAATTACTGGCTGCGCATTTGCGCAGGCAAGGCACACTAATGAGCGTTGAACTCGGTCACTTTGCGTTGATACTTGCCTTTGCGCTGGCGCTGGTGCAGGCGTTTTTCGGTCTGGCCGGTGCGGCGACACGGCGTGAACACTGGATGGCGACCGCGCGTTCGGCAGTAGCCGGGCAACTGGTGTTTGTGCTGTTTGCATTTGCCTGCCTGACAGCAGCATTCCTGCGTAACGATTTTTCGGTGTTATACGTTGCGTCAAACTCCAATACCGAATTACCGGTGTTCTATCGCATTGCGGCGGTGTGGGGCGCACATGAGGGTTCGCTGCTGCTGTGGTTGCTGATTCTGACGGTGTGGTCAGCGGCAGTGGGCGTATTCAATCGCGCCATGACACCGGCGTTCATCAGTCGCGTGCTGGGCGTACTTGGCCTGATCAGCGGCGGCTTTGCCCTGTTCATCATTGCCACCTCCAACCCGTTTGAGCGGTTGCTGCCGGCTGCCTTGCAAGGACGCGATCTGAATCCCTTGCTGCAGGATCCGGCATTGGCGATACATCCGCCGATGCTCTATACCGGCTATGTCGGTCTGGCGGTGCCATTCGCCTGCTCGGTGGCGGCATTGATCGAAGGCAAGCTGGATTCGGCCTGGGCGCGCTGGGTACGACCCTGGACCACGCTGTCATGGTTGTTTCTGACACTGGGTATCGCGCTGGGTAGCTTCTGGGCGTACTACGAGCTCGGCTGGGGCGGCTGGTGGTTCTGGGATCCGGTGGAAAATGCCTCGTTCATGCCCTGGCTGATGAGCACCGCGCTGATTCATTCGCTGGCGGTGACCGAGAAACGCGGTCTGTTCAAGAGCTGGACGGCATTGCTGGCGATCTTCGGTTTTTCACTCTCGTTGCTGGGAACCTTCCTGGTGCGTTCGGGCGTGCTGGTATCAGTGCATGCCTTTGCCAGCGATCCCAGTCGCGGTCTGTTCATCCTGGTGTTTCTGGCGCTGTGCATTGGTGGCGCATTGACGTTGTATGCCTGGCGTGCGCCCAGGTTGCAGTCCGAAGCGGGCTTTGGCGCCGTGTCGCGGGAGTCGTTCCTGCTATTCAACAATGTGCTGCTGGTCGTGGCTGCGTCACTGATTCTGTTGGGCACGTTGTATCCGTTGTTTATCGACGCGCTGAATCTGGGCAAGATCTCGGTGGGACCACCTTACTTTTCCGTAGTGTTCCTGATTCCCATGCTGCCATTGATTCTCTTGCTGGCGGTGGGCATGCATGCCGGCTGGAAACAGGCGCGCCTTGCGGCAGTGCGCAAGTCTCTGCTGATTGCGTTGGCGGTTGCTGCGGTGTTTGCCGCTGCCATATGCATCGCTGTCTTCGGTCGTTTCTCGGCGCTGTGTTTTGTCGGCTTGCTGGCGGGTTCGTGGGTGATCCTCTCGGCTTTGATCGATCCGGTATCGCGTCTGCGCGCCGGCCACAGCCTGTCGTCGGGCATTGTTGCAATGAGCCTGGCGCATATTGGTCTGGGCGTGTTCGTGCTGGGAGCAACCACGGTCGAAACCTACAAGATCGAGAAAGACCTGAGTCTCAGCAATGGCCAGAGTACGCAGATTGCCGGTTATGAATTCACCTTGTTGAATACCACACCCGTTGCTGGACCCAACTACGATGCCATTCAAGGCACGGTACGCATTACTCGTGATGGGCAGGAAGTGGCTGTATTGCATCCGCAGAAGCGCGTTTATCGTGTGCAGACCACGCCCATGACCGAAGCGGGTATTGATGCACATTGGCGGCGCGATTTGTTCGTTGCGCTGGGGGATGACCTGGGCAACGGCGTATGGAGTCTGCGCATTCAGTACAAGCCATTGGTGCGTTTCATCTGGTTGGGCGCAGTCATTATGGCTATCGGCGGTTTCATCGGCGTGCTGGATCGTCGTTATCGCGCCAAGGTCACCAGCCCTGCGCCGATTGCCGATTCCGTGACCGCGAGGACCTGAACCCATGTGGCGTTTTCTGATTCCTGGCGCAATCTTCGCGGTACTCATCGGTTTTTTTGTAGTGGGCCTCTACCGCGATCCGAGCATGGTGCCCTCGCCATTGATTGGCAAGCCGGCTCCTGCTTATTCTCTGCTCAAGGTGGAAGATCCGGCCGCCAGGATCAGTGACGGCGATATGCGCGGCAAGAAGCACCTGGTCAATGTCTGGGCAACCTGGTGTGTGGGTTGCCGGGAAGAGCATCCCTTCCTGATGCAGGTGGCTCAGCAGAACCTGCTGCCGATAGTCGGGATTGACTGGAAGGACGAGTTACCGATGGCACAGCAATGGTTGAGTCAGTTAGGCAATCCCTATTTCGCCACTGGCTTCGACCAGGAGGGTCGTGTGGCGATTGATTTTGGTGTGTACGGCGCGCCCGAGACTTTCCTGATCGACGAACGCGGTATGGTGATCTACAAGCACATCGGGATACTCACTCCCGAGGTATGGCAGAACAAGTTTGTGCCGCTGATCAAGGGTGCCAGCGGGGCGGGGGCATGATGCGCAGGACATGTCTGCTGATGTTGCTGTGCATGGCATGGTTTAGTCCTGCTGCGTTGGCAGTCGACGGTGAACCTGCCTTTGAAGATGCCGCGTTGCAGGCACGCTACGAAGCCCTGACGCATCAACTGCGCTGCCTGGTATGCCAGAACGAAACGATTGCCGACTCGGGCGCAACGCTGGCAGGCGACTTGCGGCGCGAACTGCGTGAAAAACTGGCGGCAGGGCAGACCGATACCGAAATTCTGAAATTCATGACGGATCGTTACGGCGCATTCGTGCTGTACAAACCGCCCTTCGAACAGCGTACCTGGTTGTTGTGGCTGGGCCCGGCAGTGTTCCTGCTCATCGGCGCCGGCGTTGCCGTGCGTATTATCGCCCGCCGCGCCAGAATGCCGATGGCGGACATGGACACTCAGAATGACAATGAAAGCGAGAATGCATGATTGCTTTTGCACTGGCCTGTGCCGTGATGCTGTTGGTGGCGTTTGCCCTGCTGGCCCGGCCCTTGTTGAAAAGCGCTGAGGGAGAATCGCGTTCAAGACGTTTATCAGTATTCGTGCTCACCGGTCTGAGTGTCGGCGTGCTGGCATCGGTGCTGTACATTGGCAATACCAGCTGGCCGTGGCTATCCGGTCCACCGCAGCAGGAGGGTGCCGGCTCTGCGGCTGATGCGGCAGCAATTACCGAGTTGTTGAACAAAGCCCAGGCACAACCCGACAATCTTGATGCATGGCTGGAACTTGGGCGGGCCTATGTTGCTGACGGCAACTATGCTTCGGCTGGCAGCGCCTATCAGCACGCTTACGACATCAGCAAGGGTCAGAATGTTGATGCCATCACCGGTCTGGCCGAAGCATTGGTGCTGACCGATCCCAGTTCCATGAACGGTCGCGCTGCAGTGCTCATCGAAGAAGCCCTGAAACTGCAACCCAATCAGCCCAAGGCGCTCTGGTATGGCGGTCTGGTGGCGCTGCAGGCACAGAATCTTGCCGTTGCACGTGATCGTTTCAAGGCATTGCTGGCGTTGAATCCGCCAGAGCAGGTGCGCACCTTGCTGGAACGGCAGATACAGGATCTCAACCAGCAATTGAACGAACCTGCTGCTGCGCCGGTGGCAGCCGGCAGTTCGGCGCGCAAGGTGCTGGTCAAGGTCAGCCTGTCCGCTGCGCTCAAGCAACAATTGCAGCAGCCGGCCTCACTGTTCGTGCTGGCGCGCAATCCACAGCAACCCGGACCACCTCTGGCCGTGGAGCGTCATCAATCCAGCGAATTGCCCTTGCAGGTTGAATTGACCGCGGACGATGCAATGCTGCCGACACGTACGCTTGCCAATGCGCAGGACGTGGAAATTGTGGCGCGTCTGTCCGCCAGCGGCGCACCGACCGAACAGTCGGGAGACCTGTTTGGCAGCGCGACGTATTCGTTTGCCAGGCAGGGCGAGCAGGGCAGCGTCACCATCGAGATCAATCAGCGAGTGCCTTGATGACTGCGCAGCAGCAACGATTCAATGGCCTGCCGTCCATGGTGTGGCCGTATTGCAAAGTGCTCACTTCCAGAAAACCCCTGCTGGCGCCGGCCGGTACCCAGCCGCCCTCGCTGGTGTTGTGTACGGAGCGGGTGCGTATCAATGCCAGCCACCTGCAGCGTTATCGTGAAATCTGCGGCATTGCCGATACCGGCACGCTGCCGCATGCATACCTCCATGTCATGGCGATGCCGCTGCACATGCGTGTGTTCACACATGCGGATTTTCCGGTGAAGGTGCTGGGACTGGTGCATCTGCGCAATGTCATCCGGCAGTTTCAGGGAATAAAGGCCGACAGCGTGCTGGATCTGAGCGTCAGCTATGACTCACTGCGTGAAACCGACAGCGGCCAGGAATACGATCTCATCACTCGTTGTGAGGTGGCAGGAAAACTGGTTTGGGAAGAAGTCAGTACCATGCTGGCGCGTCGCGCCACGCCGGGCAAGCGCCCGAGCATTGAGCGCGCGGTACGTGATGCAGCGCGCGTTGTCGGCGAACAGACCATCGCAACAATTGCCGATACCGGTCGCCGCTATGCGTTTGTATCCGGCGACTTCAATCCGATTCATCTGTTTGATCGCACCGCGCAGGCATTTCAGTTCAAACAGGCCGTGGCGCATGGTATGTGGTCGCTGGCCAGATGCATCGGGCTGGCGCAGGGCACTTTTCCGGATACACCCATCGAGCTGGATGCGCAGTTCAAGCTGCCCATCTACCTGCCCAGTGAATTCCTGTTCCGCAACCAACGTGCTGATGATGGCGCTGACCTGTCGTTGACCACACTGAAAGGTGATCGTCTGCACCTTGCAGTCAAGGCGCGTTACCAGGTCTGATCGCGGTGCAGAAACGCCGTCGCAGTTCTGGCAGTGGAAAATATCCATCAACTAGTGGATTCCGGCACTGGACACCGGGTAGGCTGGCATGCGCAAAATGCGCGGTATGCAGGGGCCGGCTATCGCGTCCTCGCCCTCAGTCCCGGCCCGTTCCTGAACCAATCAAGGGAGAACGAACATGTATCACAAGATTCTGGTTCCCATCGATGGCAGTGACACCTCCGCGCGAGGTCTGGAAGAGGCCATGAAGCTTGCCAAGGATCAGTCCGCAAAAATACGCCTGATTCATGTGGTTAACGAGTTGATGGTGGTGGCTTCCTACGAGGGCACAATCTACTCTGGCGAACTGATACAGGCACTGCGTGAAAGTGGCCAGAAGGTGCTGGATACTGCCCGGGAAAAAGTCTCCGCCACAGGCATTCAAGTGGAGAGCGAGCTGCTCGAGGCGCACGGCGGTCAGGCCGGCAACGCCATCATCAAGGATGCAGAACAATGTCACGCGGATATCATCGTCCTGGGTACGCACGGCCGCCGTGGTCTGAGCCGCCTGGTTATGGGCAGCGACGCGGAACAGGTGGTGCGACAGGCGCGCGTGCCAGTGCTGCTGGTGCGTAACCCGGGACATTAATCCGCACACAGCGTTGCTGCACACCCTGAGTACGTTTGCGCTGGAATGTTCAGCTGTAAAACCCTGCGCTTTCATTGCCGTTTGTGACTTGTAGAGATTTCACTCGTGCAATTACCCGATGTTTGCGCTACAGTGCACACGCTTTCACAAGCGCTGTCCGGGTTGCTCCTACCCCTCGCTAAGTTAAACAGTCTCACTGTTACCCTGCGATCTTGATGCCCACGCCTCACCGGACCAGGAAAATATTCCTGCAGGCTGGTTAGAGGAATCATTAGTTAATGTCATTTTCAGATCTCGGGCTATTGCCCGAACTGCTGCGTGCCGTCACCGAACGCGGCTATACCGAACCCACGCCCGTACAGGCACGGGCCATCCCTGAAATTCTCGCCGGTCGCGACATGCTCGCCGGCGCCCAGACCGGCACTGGCAAGACCGCCGGGTTTACCCTGCCGTTGTTGCAGCGCCTGCATGCCAGTCCACGCAATGGCAATGCACCGCGCGCGCTGGTGCTGACGCCAACACGTGAGCTCACCGCGCAGGTAGCCGACAGCGTGCGCAGCTATGGCAAGTATCTGTCATTGCGCAGCACGGTTGTATTTGGCGGCGTCAGCATCAATCCGCAGATCGATGCACTGCGTCGTGGCGTCGATATTCTGATCGCTACGCCAGGCCGTCTGCTGGATCACGCCCAGCAACGCACGGTAGACCTGAGCCAGGTCGAAATCCTGGTGCTCGACGAAGCCGATCGCATGCTCGACATGGGCTTCATTAATGACATCCGGCGCATCATCAGGCTGATGCCGGCCAAACGACAGAACCTGATGTTCTCGGCCACGTACTCGGACGACATTCGTAAACTTGCGCAGGGTGTATTGAAGAATCCGGCAGAAGTCGAAGTGGCGCGGCGCAATACGGCGGTAGAGTCGGTCACGCAGTTTGCACACATGGTGCACAAGGAAGACAAGCGCGCCCTGTTGTCGCACCTGATACGCGCCAATGAGTGGCAACAGGTACTGATCTTCACACGCACCAAGCACGGCGCCAATCGCCTCACCAAACAGCTGGAAGACGATTCGATTGCGGCCGCCGCGATTCATGGCAACAAGAGCCAGTCAGCACGGGTAGCCGCATTGAACGGTTTCAAAACCGGCAAGGTACGGGCGCTGGTGGCCACCGAAGTGGCTGCGCGCGGCCTGGATATCAAGGAGCTGCCGCACGTGGTCAACTACGAGTTGCCCAACGTACCGGAAGACTATGTACATCGCATTGGTCGCACCGGTCGTGCGGGCGCCAGCGGCACTGCCGTGTCGCTGGTGGCGCCGGATGAATCCGGTCTGCTCAAGGACATCGAACGTCTGACCGGCAAAGCCATCCGTCGCGAAGCGTTGCCTGCCATTTCCTCGCCTCCGCCGCGTGCGGCTGCACCTGCCGCACCCGCGTCGGCGCATTCGCATGGCAATCGGCCTCATGCTCGACCCAGCGATCATCGATCTGGCCAACGCGCTGCGGATTCGCGGCCCAATGGTGGCCGCAGTTTCAAACCACGCAATCGTGGCAGTGCGCCGCGCGCTGCCAGTGGCGGGTACAAGTCCTGATGGTCTGGTGGGGCGCGGCTGTCGTGCCTCTGTTATGGGTCAGCGCGTATGAATCAGCGTCGTTGGTAAGACGGCAATAGCTGACGCATCAGGTTGAGCAGCCGCTTGTAGCTGTCGTAACGTCGGGCGTTTATGGCGCCCGAAGTGACGGCGGCCATGATGGCGCAGCCGGGTTCGCGCAGATGCAGGCAGTTGTTGAATTTGCATTGCCCGTCGTACGCGCGGAATTCACGCCAGCCAAATGCCACTTGCAGGTCACTGACGGGCGCCGGAGCGTAATCACGTACGCCGGGCGAATCCACCAGCGCACCACCATCCGCCAGCGGAAACAGCACCGACGACACTGTGGTGTGACGGCCTTCGCCAGTGGCATCGGAGATCTCACGCGTCATCTGCCGCGAATTGCCGAGCAGGGCATTAGTGAGTGTGGACTTGCCTACACCCGATTCGCCCACCAGCATTGATGTTTCATTGTGCAGTATGTTACGCAGCTCGGGCAGACCGGCACCGCTTTGTGCGGATACCTTGAACACCTGATAGCCGGCACTGGTGTATGCATTTATGTATTCATCGAACAGCGCGCTCTGGTCGAGATCCTGCTTGGTGATGACCACCATTGCCTTGATGCCGCCCAGCTCAGCACCCGCCAGATAGCGATCGACGATATAGGGATCGCTGGGGGGCTGTTCGCTCATCAGCACCGCCAGCTGCGAAATGTTGGCGGCCAGCACTTCAGGTTGTCCACGACTGTCGGTACGGGTGAAGTGTGTGCGACGAGGCAGTAGCTCCTTCACCTGCAGCGCATGGGTTGCTGGATTGGTTTCGACGATGACGATGTCGCCACATACTACGCGCAGGCGCTTGCCGAAGACTTCGGCGCCAGCAGATTGGCCATTGTCCAGTTCCAGAATCACGCGCCGTCCGTAGCTCTCGACCACGCGGGCCTGTTGCGTAGTCATTGAGTGCTCATGGCGCGCCCCGCCTGGGCAGCCAGCAACCCTTCCAGGAAGCTGATACGTTGCAGCGCAGGCGGGTGCGAATCGTAAAAACGCGAATGCAGCGGATCGGGCGTCAAGGTGCTGGCATTGTCACGATACAATTTCACCAGGGCCGTGATGAGTTCGCGTGCATCGGCGTGCTGGGAAGCAAAAGTATCGGCCTCGAATTCATGTTTGCGCGACCAGGCCGCGCCCATCGGCGTAAAGAAAAACAGGAACGGTCCGCTGGCCAGCATGAACAGCAACAGCGCCGCGTGCATAGATGGCTGGTGCACTCCCAGCGCCGTGTAAAACCCCGGCCAGCTGGCCAGATAACCCAGCACTGCAAAAGCAACCAGTGTCAGCACCGATGACAGGATCAATCTCTTGCGAATATGGTGCAGGCTGTAATGCCCAAGTTCATGTGCAAGCACCGCTTCGATTTCGGTGGGGCTGAGGCGTCCCACCAGTGTGTCGAAGAACACGATGCGCTTGTTGCGTCCCAGACCGGTGAAGTAGGCATTGCCGTGTGTGGAGCGTGCCGAGCCGTCCATGACAAACACACCGGCCGATGAAAACTGGCAGCGCTTCAATAGTTGACCAATGCGCTCTGCCAGCGCAGCGTCCTGCAGCGGCACAAACTTGTTGAACAGCGGCGCAATGAAAATGGGCCATGCCCAGCTGATCAACAGACTGAAGCCCAGCCACACCGCCCATGCATACAGCCACCAGGCGGATCCCGCAGAGTTCATCAGTTTCAATACCACCCACAGCAGTGGCAGTCCGAGCGCAGCGCCCAGCAGCAGTCCCTTGAGCAGGTCCAGAACAAACGTACGTGGTGTCATGCGATTGAAGCCGAAACGTGCTTCGACGCGAAAGGTGCGAATCCAGGATAGTGGCAGGTCAATGATGGACATCAGCAGCAGCAGGGAGGCAATCACCGCCACACCATGCCAGGGATCGGGCAGGGCTGCGGTGCGCCACCACCCGTCCAGCACATCAATGCCGCCACCCAGGGTTACGACCAGCAATACAAGCGTACCGAGCAGGGTATCAATCTGCCCCAGCCTGGCGCGCGCCAGCGTGTAGTCAGCGGCTTTCTGATGCTCAGTCAGTTCGACGGTACTCGCGAACGGTGCCGGCACGGCATCGCGACGTTTCCTGACCGTGTGCATTTGTCGCTGTGTGAGCCACAGACGCAGGGCAGTGCTGGCAAAAACAGCGAACAGGAACAGGAAAGTCAGAATGGGCATGGCTTGTGCATCGTGTGAATCATGGTGTCAGCCTACCTAGGTATGCGGCACAGCTCAATCGGTGCACCGCATGTGATGTCATGTTGGCGTGTGACGATGCTATTCTGCACAAAACATCTGCCCGATAATCTATCTGGAGTGACATGTGCCGGTAGTCGACAATAGCCGCTTGATCTGGATCGACCTGGAAATGACCGGTCTGGATACATTGAACGATCACATCATCGAGATCGCCACGGTGGTCACCGACAAGGATCTGAATGTGCTGGCTGAAGGCCCGGTGTTGGCGGTCCATCAGCCGGAACCGGTGTTGGCGGGCATGGATGAATGGAACCGTCGCCAGCATGGCGGTTCCGGTCTGATCCAGCGGGTCCGTAACAGCCAGCTGACGGCCGGTGACGCCGAACTGCAAACCATCGCTTTTGTTTCGCAGTGGCTGGAAAGAGGCCAGTCGCCGATGTGCGGTAACAGTATTTGCCAGGATCGACGCTTCCTGGCACGGGAAATGCCCGCATTGGAGCGCTTTTTCCATTACCGCAATCTGGATGTCAGCACGGTAAAGGAACTGGCGCGGCGCTGGGCGCCGAAAGTGCTGGAGGGGCTGCAGAAGACTTCGACACATCTGGCGCTGGATGACATCTACGATTCGATCAACGAACTGAGGTACTACCGGCAGCACTTCATGCGCGTTGAAACCCTGACGTGAACAAGGTCGCAGCCTGCGGTGGCAAATTACACCTCAAGGAGACAGGTAAAAACCCTGTGATATAGTCGAACCATGCTCCCTCATACACAAGTTGCCCGTACTGATGATGAGTTGCTGCCGGTTTCCTGGCGTTCGCGACCAGGCGACTTTGTCAGTCTCATGACGCTGTACGAAAGCAACTATGTGCGCCTGTGCAAGCTGGTTCCCGACCTGAATGCCATCAGCGGTGAGTTGACTTCGGCGGTAACGAGTGATTGTCCCTTGCACTTGCGCATCGAAGAACGTGGCCCCTATACCACCACGTTTACGCTCACCTATCTGTTCGAAACCGTGGCAGGCCAGATTGCCGATCCGGACCTGCAGGTGCGGGTGTATCACGACGCCCGTGTTGCCGAAGTACTGAGCTGCGCGCGCTGGCATCGTCATGAAGTACTGGCCTCGATCAAGTCGGATCTGTATTGCCAGCTGGGTGATCGCTGGCTGCGCAACGTCATGCTGAACAAGTGGCTGGATTATTGCGTCGAGCGCGGCCACCGGTTTGTAATGCCGGTTGTATAGCTCTCATCTGATTCAATACGACAAATGGGTATTGCTGATCAACTGGATGGCCTGCGCAAACGTGTGCAGGGAACCACGGATCAGGCCGAAGAAGAACGCCTGCTGCAGTTGTACTGGAATCGCGCCGAGCTGAAGAAGGAGTTTTTGCGGCTGCAGGAAGACAACTACGGTCTGTTGCAGCAGCTCAAAAAACAGGAAACCGCGCATGCCCAGACCCGCGAACGGCTTCAGCAGCTCGAAGAATTTCTGGGTAATCCCGACAATGGGGCCGCCGTCCTGGTGTACTACCAGTTGCGGGCGGTATGGCTGCTGGCCTCGAAGCGACTTTCCGAACTCAGTCAGGAGTTGATCGAGCAGCAGACCGAACGCGAGCGGCGCCTGCAGTTGATGGAGTTCGATCAGAACCGTCAACGCCGGCTGGCCGAAACGGACAAGACCCTCCTGGATGTGCAATCGCGCGCCGATTCACTTGAAGCACGCGTGCAACTGCTGCGACGCAAGCTGGAAAAACTGCGCTGGTTCTGGCACTACGCCAAACGTCGCGAGTTCAATGCCACGCTGGAGCCATTGCAGGCTGAATTGACCCAGGTGGGCAGCGAGCTGTACGCCCTGCAGCAACAGCGCGATGAACTGGCTGGCGCCGCGGCGCCTGGATTTGCAGGCCTGAGTGTGGAGGGCAAACGTCTGGTCAATACCGCCACGCTCGCCTATGCACAGCAGTTGCTTGAGCGGCTGGGCGCCGAAGGCGTTGCCATGCTCGCCAAGGATGCCTCGTTCAAACGCGTCATGGACGTTGAATATGGTTCGCCGGCCGATTGCCAGGCGTGGATGACGCGCCTGCTGGCAGCGTTGCGCCTGCTGCAGGAACGTCCACGCGATCTGGCGCACCTGAAACAGGTTACGCAGCGGGTGCGCAGCAACGCTTTTTACCGCAGCAATCACGATACGGTTCCAGTTCCGGAAACGATCGGCACGGTGGTGGTCCGAACGCCGTCTGCAAGCGGGCAGTCGGTGCAGCAGGCCATGCAGGAAGAAATCAACGTGTTGCTGGACGATTATTGGGACATGTATTCAGTGTTGCTGCACTGATTGCAATGCAACCGTGTAACGGGCCGTGGTCCTGGCCTTGATTTCTTCAAGAGTCACACCAGCAGCCACCTCGAGCAGCCGGAAGGCGCTGTGTCGGTCGGGGCGCGCAAATACCGCCAGGTCGGTGATCAACATGTCCACAACATTGGCGCCGGTCAATGGCAGTTCGCAGCGTGGCTTGAATTTCGCCGCCCCGTCTTTCGCAGTGTGCTCCATCACCACCACCACGCGTTTGACGCCTGCCACCAGATCCATGGCGCCGCCCATGCCCTTGACCATCCTGCCCGGAATCATCCAGTTGGCGAGGTCGCCGTTCTCGGCGACTTCCATCGCGCCCAGCACCGACAGATCAATATGCCCGCCGCGAATCATTGCGAAGCTGTCAGCCGACGAAAAGAATGACGAGCAAGGCAGCTCGGATATGGTTTGCTTGCCGGCATTGATCAGGTCCGGATCTTCCTCGCCTTCATAGGGAAACGGCCCCATGCCCAGCATGCCGTTCTCGGACTGCAGCACGACCTTCAGGCCGTCCGGAATATAATTGGCTACCAGGGTCGGGATGCCGATGCCCAGGTTCACGTAAAACCCATCGCGCAGTTCGCGGGCCGCGCGCGCGGCGATTTGTTCTCGTGTCCAGCTCATTTGCGTACCTTCAACTGCATGAGTGTAATGACAGCGTTCAGACGCGCTTGCGCACGGTGTGATGTTCAATGGGTTTACTGTAGTGCTCGCCTTTGAAGATGCGTTGCACGTAGATACCGGGAGTATGGATCTGATCCGGATCCAGCTGCCCAACTTCGACCAGCTCTTCAACCTCGGCCACCGTAACACGACCTGCAGTGGCCATCATCGGGTTGAAGTTGCGTGCAGTCTTGCGAAACACCAGATTGCCTTCGGTATCACCACGCCACGCTTTGACAATGGCCAGATCCGCAGTCAGACCGGTTTCGAGGACATAGGTGTCGCCATTGACGATGCGCTGTTCCTTGCCGTGCGCCACCTGAGTGCCGGCGCCGGTGCGCGTGTAGAAGCCATAGATGCCGGCGCCGCCGGCGCGGATACGCTCGGCCAGCGTGCCTTGCGGATTGAATTCTATCTGCAGTTCCCCCGAGAGATACTGACGTTCGAATTCCCTGTTTTCGCCGACATAGGAAGACACCATCTTGCTGATCTGATGGTTTTTCAGCAGCAAACCCAGTCCCTGATCGTCCATGCCGGCATTGTTGGAGATGACGGTCAAGCCTTTTACACCGGAGTCGCGCAGGGCCAGAATCAGATGCTCTGGAATGCCGCATAACCCGAAGCCGCCGGACATGATGCTCATGCCGTCACGCAGCAATCCCTGCAGCGCCGCGAACGCATTGGCATAAACCTTGGTACCTGACTTCATTGCTCTACCTGGCGGTTCTGAAACGCAGTTCATCGAGCATCGTACTCAAATATGCCAGTGCTACTTTACAGCCTCGTCGAGCAAATGACTGTTCAGTTTAAATATGGCAGTTCGTCCAAGCCCGGTATGGGCTTACGGCTGCTGCGTCCTGCGGTGCTATGATCCGGAGATGCAAGCAGACCTCCAAAGTCTCAAGCGGCGGCCATTTCTGGTGCCACTGCTGATGCCCCTGGCTTTGCTGGGGCTGGTGGTGGCCGCAGCCATCTGGTTGCTGGATGCCCGTACCAGTACGGTCATTGTCCTGGTGCGTAACGCTGAAGAGATTCAGGACGCAGCCGCCAATCCACGCCTGAGTGCAGAAGGGCTGCAACGGGCAGCAAACCTGCAGCGGTTCCTGGCGGAAGCACGTCCCAAACGCGGGGTGGATGCGGTGTACGTGGCAGAGGGTTTGGCTGCACAGCAAACTGCTGCGCCCGTGGCTGAAGGAATGGGGTTGGCGGTTAACGTGGTGACCGCCGCCGACTGGAAGGGTTTGCCCGGTTTCATCATGAGCAACCATGCAGGTGAGGTAGTCCTGATAGTGGGTAACCACGATGGCCTGTTGTCGCTACTCAAAGAGAACACCGCGGTTGAATACAAAGTGGAAGAGAATGACTACGGTTCGATGTTCGTGATTGCCAGGTCGCGACTCAGCAAGCCGGCGGTCATCCGGCTTCGGTACTAGCTGTTGACTGTTGCGCCATCAGTTTACGGTGTTAAACTTCGCGCCCGCCATATGTGGGGCCGTAGCTCAGCTGGGAGAGCGCCTCGTTCGCAATGAGGAGGTCAGGAGTTCGATCCTCCTCGGCTCCACCAATTCAAAGGCCAGCCATATACGCTGGCCTTTGTTTTTGCCGCACAGGGAGGTGTCAATGCTGTGAAGCACAGATGTGAGGGAGCGGTGCGACGTGCAGGCCGACAAGAAAGCCCCGGTAGCTCAGTGGATAGAGCGACCGCCTCCTAAGCGGTAGGTCGCAGGTTCAACTCCTGCCCGGGGCGCCATCTTAAAAGGGTCCATTCCGGACACATGGGTAACGGTTTATACCGGAGACATGGGTGACACTTTAGCAGCGAAGGGATTCTCTGCACATTCCACCCGCCCTGTCTCGTGATCGAAGAACCCTAAGTCATAGTGCATGAAGGTTACGAGCCATATTTTTTCGCTGACCTCCTTGATGCCGACATTTTGTCCGGCGAAGACCTGGCTGAGGTTGATTTTCCTGCGGCCAATGCAGATGCGGCCACAGGTGGTGACCGTGATCGTGCGGTCGTGCAAGGGGTAGTTCAGCTCGCCTACGCCTTGATAGGGCCGCGGCGACGGGCTGTAAAGCTCTGCCGGATACTTCATACCCAACGCCTGGTGTGGACGCTCGAAGTTGTACTGGTGCGTGAAGTGATCGAACTTGGCTTGCTGCTGGAGGAAGTTTCTGCCGGCCGGGCGAGTGGCTTCTTTTTTCAAAGTCAGATGCATCCGCTCATGCCGGCCGTTTTGTTGAGGGTTGCCGGGTTGGATGCGTTCGATGCCGATCCCCAGTCGCAACCACCATACGGAGAGCTTGCTCAAGCCAAAAAAGGCACTGCGGCTGGCGAACGGCACGCCATTGTCGGTGCGAATGGCCAAGGGCAGTCCGAAGTCCTTAAATGCACGCTCAAATACAGTGAAAGCGTAGGTTTCTTGAGTGGTGCTGAGGGCGTCACAACACAGCAGGTACCGGCTGGCGAAGTCGGTAATGGTCAGCGGATAGCAGTAGCGTCGGTCGGTGAGCATGAACTCGCCCTTGAAGTCTGCGCACCATAAAGCGTTAGGCACTGCGGGATGCGCCAGCGCGGTCCCCTGCGCTTTGTAACGCGGCCTGCGTCCTCGACTGACCAAGCCATGTCGATCCAGGATGGCATGTACAGTGCTGATGGCCGGCACAGACAGATCGCTGTGGCAACGTTTGAGCTTCTCGCGGATCTTCGGCGCACCCCAGCTGGGATATTCCTTTTTGAGCTGGACGATGCGCTTCTCGATCTGGAAAGGCAGGCGATTGGCGTGCCGAGAGGGCCTGCGGGAGCGGTCGTTCAACCCCTGCAAGCCGCAGTCTTTATAGCGCGAGAAAATCTTGTAGCCGGTTTTACGGGAGATATCGAACTCGCGGCACAAGGCCGCCATCTTCTCCCCATCCAGCAATCGGGCCACGAAACGCATTCGCTCATCCATTCTGCAACACTCCCGCCATGGCATTTGCGTGTCTCCCGCAAAGGCCTGAAAGTGTTACCTATGTGCTCGGAACGATGTGTAACCTATGTGCCCGAAAGCACAAAGCAATTTACCAAAACTCATTGTGCACGTTGTTTGCTGGTAATGGTTGAAAGCCGATTCGCATGAGACGGTCGTTGCCGCTGGCCTCAGGCGTTACTGACGTCTATTCTTGCTGCCTTCAAAGAACAACACATGGGAGCTGGGGATATGCAGTTTTTCATCAGCAGGACTGGAATGGGCGTGTTCGGCGTCGCCGGATTGTGCGCACTCTTCACAAACTTTGCGCCGGCTGCGGCGGCGGACAAGCTCATCAAGTCGCCTGAAGTCACGCACACCGGCAAAGCTCCCACCGGCTACACGGTAACCTTCCGTTATGCGAACCCGGCGGCGCAGACGGTCAAGATAAAGGGCGAGTGGTCGTTCGCTCGGCCCAGCGAGTTGCCGCAGATCGCCGCGACGCCGGATCACCCTGTCGTCGAAGGTCAGGGGCTGCTGCCCAAAGATTGGCAGCCGGGTGATTTCCCGTTGCAGCGCCCCAATTCGACGGGACCGAATTTCCCGATTGCCGACATGACAAAGGACAAAGACGGTGTATGGACCTACACGACACCACTGCCTTCGGGAACGTTCACTTATGCCTTTTTCGTCGACTGTACGCCACCGGCTCCCGGCTCCGGCCCGCCCACGCCCGGTCAACCGCAGTGCAGGCCAATATCAGACCCGAGCAATCGCCCGTGGAACGACAAGAATGGAGTGGTGACCGGGTCGGTAGCGAACAACAGTCAGGTGTACGTGCCTTCCGACGCAAGCTTCAACACCATCGATTACGCGTGGCAGGCTCCAGCGAAGGTAAAGGGCAAGCTGACGCACGAGACGTATCCGTCTCCCGGACATGTCACACCGGCGAATGAAAACTACCTCGTTGTCTACACGCCACCCAACTACGATGTGGCTCGCGCCAGGCCCTATCCGACACTGTATTTGAGCCATGGCGGCGGCGAGAACGAGATGGGCTGGAGCACGCAGGGCGTTGTCAATAACATCCTGGACAACCTGATCAATACCGGCGAGATACAGCCGGTGGTGGTCGTGATGCCCAACGCGACAGGATATCCCGACTCCACGCTCAATGAGGCGTACGACAAGGATCTGATCGCCAACATGATCCCCTTCGTCGAGCAGCGCTATCACGTGTCGAAATCCGCGACGGATCGCGCCTTCTCGGGGCTGTCGCTGGGTGGCATGCTCACCAACACCTTCATCATCAGGTACCCCGAAACCTTCCAGTATTTCGGCATGATGAGTGCAGGGCTGCCGCCGATGTGGAACACGCTCACCCCCGAGCAGGTCGCGGCGCTCAAGGGCAAGTCTATCTGGGTCGGCGGCGGCTGGCAGGATGTCATCCATGCCAAAGGCTTTACAGCGCACACGGGACCTGCCCGTGAAGTGAGTGCCTTCGCGAAGGCCGGGGTCCCCGTGACGACGTATTTCATCAATGGTGGCCACGAATGGTACGTGTGGCGCCTGCATCTGAAAGACTTCCTCACCCGCACAGCCTTCCAGCCGCCGCCGTACGCCACCTGGTAAGCACAGAGGCCTGAGCTGGGACCTGTTGTTTGACGTTTCTTCCCAAGCCGGGCATCCGCTGCCCAAACACACTGCCGTTGTACAAACGGCAGGATGGTTTTCACATGGATGGCACATCAGCTGCTGCTGCGCCAAAGCCAGCGCTACCAGGCATCGCTAAGTCCTTGAATCTATCAGGATCAGTTTGCGCAATTTACTGCCTGTATGCGGCTCCTGATTGGTGCGCTGCAGATTGAACTCCTGCCCGGGCGCTGCCTCAATACTCCGTTGCAGCGCTTCCGTTCAGTGGCGGCCAGTTCACGCGGTCGTCACGCTGGGTGCCCGTTAATGGAGCGCCCATCCCCCAGAAGCATTTTTGCAGGGCTATTTCGCATAATTTATCCCTTTGTTTTTTCATTTTGACTGGTGTTCAGATACACTACCGCGCCTTGTTTGCCGGCCATCAGCCGGCACATCTTCCAATAGTAACTAGGACTTACGCGCGAATGAGCGAGTCATTGCGAGCACTGCTCGATACCTCTGCCCTGGGTGCAGATCAGGCTGCCTATCTTGAATCCCTGTACGAACTATTCATTAGCGACCCCGCTGCGGTAGCCCCGAAGTGGCGTGAGTATTTCGCTGGTGTACGCCAGGGGGCGCCAGTGGAAGTTGCGCACGGTCCACTGCGCGAGGCACTGGCTCAGCGCGCCAAGGAAACGCGGGTAGCGGTTGCGGCGCCTCCCGAGGGTGACGGCCTCGCCAAGCAGGGAGCAGTATCCCGGCTGGTGCAGGTGTACAGCAATCGCGGCCACCTGGTGGCGGACATTGATCCGCTCGGCCTGCTGCAGCGACCCGAGCCAGCGATCATGAAGCTGGCGCATTTTGGCCTGAGCGACGCCGATCTGGATTCCGAATTTTACATGAATATGCCGGGCGATCCCGGGACCAATTCCAAGCGGCTCAAACTCCGCGACATCATCGCCCGCATCAAGCAGGTGTACTGCGGCAATATCGGCGCCGAGTTCGCTCATGTGTCCGATACCGATGAACGCCTGTGGCTGCAGCAGCGTTTTGCCGAAGGCCGCCTGAGCCAGAGTTTTCCGGCCGAAGAACGCAAGACCTTCCTGCGGCAGCTGACTGCAGCCGAGGGACTGGAGCGTTATCTTGGCACCAAGTACCCGGCGCAGAAGCGTTTCTCGCTGGAAGGTGGCGACAGCCTGATTCCGCTGATGGACGATCTGATCCAGCAGGGTGGCGTGCATGGCGTGACGGAAATTGTCATTGGCATGGCGCATCGTGGCCGCCTGAATGCACTGGTCAATGTGCTCGGCAAATCGCCCGAGGTGTTGTTCAAGGAATTCGAGGGCAAGTACGATCTCAGCCACCTCAAGGGTGTTGGCGACGTCAAGTACCACAAGGGTTTCTCCACGGATATCCGCACGCCCGGTGGTAATGTTCACGTGGCGCTGGCGTTCAATCCGTCACATCTGGAAGTGGTCAACCCGGTGGTGGAGGGCTCGGTGCGTGCCCGTCAGCAGCGCTGCAATGACGCCACGGGGGAGAAGGTGGTGCCGATCCTGGTACATGGTGATTCGGCCTTCGCAGGACAGGGCGTCATCATGGAAATCCTGCAGATGTCGCAGGCGCGTGGTTATGCCACCGGCGGCACGGTGCATATCATCGTCAACAACCAGGTGGGCTTCACCACCCACGATCCGCGCGACACACGTTCGACGCTGTATTGCAGCGATCCGGCCAAGATGATCGAAGCGCCGATTTTCCATGTGAATGGCGATGATCCGGAAGCCGTGATTTTCGTGGCCCGACTGGCGCTGGCCTATCGCATGAAGTTCCGCAAGGACGTGGTCATCGATCTGGTCTGTTATCGCCGCATTGGCCATAACGAAGCCGATGAGCCGGCCGTGACCCAGCCGGTCATGTATCAGGTGATACGCCAGCGGCCTACCACCCGTGCCCTGTATGCCCAGCGTCTGGTAGCGGAGAAGGTGCTGACCATGGCTGACGCTGACGCCATGGTGGAGCGTTATCGACGCGAAATGGATGAAGGCAAGTCGCAGGCGCCGCAAGCACTAGGTCTGATCGGCAACAAGCATACCGTGGACTGGAGCAAGTATCTTGAAGGTGACTGGAATGAAACACCCGTAACTGGTGTCGCGGTCGAAGCATTGCGCGAGCTGGGTACCAGGCTGGTCAATGTGCCCGCCAACATTACCCTGCATCGCCAGGTGGCGGCGATCGTAACCAACCGCGAGAAGATGGTGGCCGGCCAGCTGCCGCTTGACTGGGGCATGGCCGAAACACTGGCCTACGCCACGCTGCTGACTGAAGGTTTCGAAGTACGCTTGAGCGGCCAGGACAGTGGTCGCGGCACATTCTTCCATCGTCACGCAGTGTGGCACGACCAGGCGACTGGTAATTCGTACGTGCCGCTCAAGAACCTGCTGCCGACCCAGCCAAGATTTACTGTAATTGACTCGTTGCTGTCCGAAGAAGCCGTGATGGGCTTTGAATATGGCTTTGCCACCACCGAGCCCAACTGCCTGACCATCTGGGAAGCGCAGTTCGGCGACTTCGCCAACGGCGCACAGGTCATCATCGACCAGTTCATCAGTTCTGGCGAAGCCAAGTGGGGTCGCTTGTGTGGCCTGACCCTGTTTCTGCCGCATGGTTATGAAGGGCAGGGAGCGGAGCACTCATCGGCACGTCTTGAGCGCTTCCTGCAGCTCAGTGCAGAAAACAACATGCAGGTATGTGTGCCATCCACACCTGCGCAGATGTTCCACATGCTGCGCCGGCAAATGGTGCGCAAACTGCGCAAGCCGCTGGTGGTCATGACGCCCAAGAGCCTGCTGCGTCACAAGCTGTCCGTGTCGTCGCTGGAGGATCTGGCCAAGGGCACCTTCCAGAACGTTATCGACGAAGTCGATGCCATCAAGCCTGACAAGGTCAAGCGCGTGGTGTTCTGCTCGGGTCGCGTGTTTTTCGACCTGCTCGAATCGCGTCGCGGCGATGGCATTGACGACATCGCCATCGTGCGTGTCGAACAGCTCTATCCCTTCCCGTCAGCAGAATATGCTGCGACGGTCAGGAAGTATTCGAAGGCAGAAGAAATCGTCTGGTGTCAGGAAGAGCCGCAGAACCAGGGCAGCTGGTACCAGATCCGTCATCGCCTGCAGGAGCCGCTGTCGAACAAACAGCAGCTGCTGTACGCCGGACGTGCGCCTGCTGCTGCACCCGCAACGGGCATCACCAAGCTGCACGAACTGGAGCTGCAGGCGTTCCTGGATGCGGCATTGCGTTCGCATGTCACTGAAGAAAGCCTGCGTCAGACCACGCGTCTGAAAGCGCCTGCCACCAAGTAATTTTTCACGATCCATCCATTCAGAGTCACGTTAATGAGCATTGAAGTCCGCGTACCACAATTGCCTGAATCCGTTGCTGACGCCTTGTTGTCCAAGTGGCATAAAAAGGTGGGGGAAGCCGTTACCCGCGACGAGAATCTGGTCGATCTGGAAACGGACAAGGTCATGCTGGAAGTGCCGGCACCGGCCAGTGGCGTGCTCAAGGAAGTGAAAGTCAAGGACGGCACCACCGTGACCGCGGGTACGGTTTTGGCAGTGATTGAGCCGGGTGCGACGGCAACCGCCACAGCTGCACCGGCCGCTGCAGTACCTGTCGCCGCGCCTGCTGCTGAAAAGTCGGGTGCCGACAAGTCGGGCCCCGCGGCGCGCCGCGTGATGGAAGAGAACAAGGTGAATCCCGCGGACGTAGCTGCCAGTGGCAAGGACGGTCGCGTCACCAAGGGTGATGTGATTCAGCATCTGGCCAAACCCGCTGCTGCCAGGGTTGATCTGCCTGCGGTCAAAGGCGCGCGCACTGAACAACGTGTAGCCATGACGCGTTTGCGCACCCGCATCGCTGAACGACTGGTGCAGGCACAAGCCACCGCAGCCATGCTCACCACCTTCAACGAAGTGGACATGAGCGCGGTGAATGAGCTGCGTAACCGCTACAAGGATAAATTCGAAAAGGCACATGGCGTGAAGCTGGGCTTTTCATCGTTCTTCATCAAGGCAGCGATTGAAGCACTGCGCAGGTTCCCGGCGGTGAATGCCTCCATCGACGGCAACGACATCGTGTATCACGAGTACTACGACATGGGTGTGGCGGTTTCCACCGAACGCGGCCTGATGGTGCCAGTGATCCGCAATGCCGAGAACCTCAGCATGGCCGAACTGGAAGCTGCAGTAGGAGCGTATGCCAAGAAGGCACGCGATGGTTCGATTGCACTGGAAGATCTGACGGGCGGCACCTTCACCATCACCAATGGTGGTGTGTTCGGTTCGCTGCTGTCGACACCGATTCTCAACATGCCGCAGGTTGCGATCCTGGGCATGCACAAGATTCAGGAACGCCCGGTAGTAGTGGATGGCAAGATCGAAATCCGCCCGATGATGTACCTGGCGCTGACCTATGATCACCGTATTGTGGATGGCCGCGAATCCGTGCAATTCCTGGTTGCCATCAAGGAAGCGCTGGAAGATCCGGCGCGGCTGTTGCTGCAACTGTAATTCGTTACTGATTGAAAATACACGGGCAGCCCCAAGTAACCATCTTGCTCTGGCTGTCCGTTTTCATTTGTATCTTGCGGAGTATTCATGTCTGAAGAATTCGATGTGATCGTCATCGGCGCCGGCCCGGCCGGCTATCCCGCCGCCATTCGTGCCGGGCAGAACAAACTGAAAGTCGCCTGTATCGATGGCTGGAAGAATCATGACGGCAGCTATGCGTTCGGCGGTACCTGTCTGAATGCCGGGTGCATTCCTTCCAAGGCGCTGCTGGAATCATCCGAGTTGTATCACCGTGCGCAACATGAATTCGCACTGCATGGCATCAAGATCAGCGGCGCAACGTTTGATGTTGCCACCATGCAGGCGCGCAAGAACAAGATCGTCAAGACCTCGACGCAGGGCATTGCCGGCTTGCTGAAAGGCGCGGGTGTGACCGCACTGGTCGGTCATGGCAAGCTGCTCAAGGCTGAAGGCGGCGTGCACAAGGTTGAATTCACCGACAAGGATGGCAAGGTACAGATGCTGTCGGCGCGCCATGTGGTGCTGGCCTCCGGCTCCATCCCGACTGAACTGAAGAGCCTGCCCTTTGACGGTAAAGATATCGTCGATTCCTGGGGTGCGCTGGAGTTCGATACCGTGCCCAAGCGTCTCGGTGTAATTGGTGCTGGCGTGATTGGCCTGGAACTGGGCAGCGTATGGAATCGTCTGGGCGCACAGGTGACGGTGCTGGAAGCGCTGGACAGTTTCCTGCCCATGGCCGATCAGGCGGTGGCCGCCGAAGCGCTCAAGAACTTCAGGAAGCAGAGTATGGATATCAAGCTGGGCGCAAAGGTATCTGCTGCCAGCAAGGGCAAGGACGGCGTGACGCTGAAGTACACCGATGCCAGCGGCGAACAAAGCATTGTAGTGGACAAGGTGGTGGTGGCCATCGGCCGTCGTCCCTTCACCGGCAACTTGCTGGGCGAAGGTACGGGCGTGGAACTGGACGAGCGTGGCTTTGTGAAGGTTGATCACGAATGCCGTACGGCAGTGGCCAACGTCTGGGCCATAGGCGATCTGGTGCGTGGTCCGATGCTGGCGCACAAAGGCAAGGAAGAGGGCGTGGTGGTCGCTGACTTGATCGCCGGCAAACATGCTGAAGTGAACTACAACATCATTCCGTCGGTGATCTACACCGCGCCGGAAATCGCCTGGGTGGGGCAGACCGAACAGCAGGTGAAAGCCAGCGGTCGTGCCTACAAGATCGGCACCTTCCCGTTCATGGCCAGCGGTCGTGCCCGCGCCATGGAGGCAGCGGCAGGTTTCTGCAAGATGATTGCCGCGACGGATACCGACGAAGTACTCGGCGTGCACATCATCGGCCCCATGGCCGGCGAGTTGATCGCTGAAGCCGTGCTGGCGATGGAGTACTCGGCCAGCACCGAAGACTTCCAGCGCACCATTCACGCGCATCCGACATTGTCGGAAGCTGTCCATGAAGCGGCGTTGGCGGCGGACAAGATCGCGATCGATTTCCCCAATCGCTAGTTCGCAGCGATTCGCTGCGGCCAAAGGCGGAATCTAACGGGACGCAGGAAGCTGCGTCCCGTTTTCGTTTGCACGACTCAATTCCGCTGCAGTCACGCCAGATCGATCTGGCCATAAAGCAGTAGTCTAGGACCTCCCACGTAATGTCAAAAACCAGATAGGACAATCCCTTAAGCGGGGGGCTTTTTTCCTACTGGTGCTGGAATGTCAAGAAGCAATAAGCTAGTCTCAAAACAAGGGGGCACGGAAGTCGATTAACTTTTTAAATTAAAGACTTGTGTGCGGAGAAACTGGTGGTTCGCTTAACTATTCTTAACTACCACAATATAAATAGTGCGCCCATTGGCGCAAAAATGGCCAAGCTCTATGTGACTGCCGAGCAATTCGATCGACAGTGCTGGCTCCTGCATCGCTTGGGAATCACCGGCGTTACCTTGTCTGAGGGGTTGTACAGGTTGCACACAGGTCAATCTCGATCCTGCGTGGCGCTCACTTTTGACGATGGCTATCTGGACAACCTCAGCCACGCTGCACCGATCATGAAGCAGTATGGCTTTCGTGCCACCTGCTACGTGGTGGCCGGTCGCCTTGGCGAGCACAACGTCTGGGACGCTGACAAACTGCAGGTCAAGAAGCCGCTGATGAATGCGGCCCAGCTGAACAGCTGGCTGGCAGAGGGGCATGAAATCGGCTCGCACACTCTGACGCATCCGCACCTGAACCAGCTATCGGCTGACTCTGCCGCCCGTGAAATATCGGACAGCAAACAACAGCTGGAACAACTGACTGGAACGCCGGTAGAACACTTCTGCTATCCCTATGGGGACTACGCGCCGGAAACCGTAGACATGGTACGTGCCGCCGGTTATCGCTCGGCAGTCACCACGCAGCGCGGTCTCGCAGATAACCGTCACGATCTGCTGCGTTTGCCGCGTGTGTCCATCAACGGCAACAAGGGAATGCTGCGCTTCGCTCTGAAGACTGCCACCCCTTACGCCGCGATTGGGCAGCGGAGGGTGGCATGAGAATTGTATTTGTCGAATCCAGCAGTCGCGCATGGGGCTCGGAACAACACTTCATCAATCTTGCCAAGGGCTGCCAGCTCGCCGGCCATAGGGTAGTGGCCGTGGTGCGCGAGGCCAGCGATGTGGCGCGCTTGCTGAAAGATGCCGGTGTGGATGTACGGGAAACGCCGTTTCGCGGCGGCGCCGATCCGCGTGCGCTGCTCCTTACCTGGCGCGTGCTGAAGGAACTGGATGCGGACTGGCTGGTGACGGATCACCAGAAGCACTACTGGGCATTGTATGTGCTGGCGCTCATGACAGGTACAAAACTGGCAGTGTTCCGGCACATGGCCTACATACGCAGCTGGTTCAATCGGGTGGTGTTTCCGCGATTGAGCGACCGGTTTTTCGTGGTGTCTGATTACGCATTGCAGGCGCTGATAGACGCAGGCGCGCCGGCAGCACGCTTGAGCAAGTTATATAACCCGATTGATTTGCAGCGCTTCAAACCGGATACGGCTCGGGCAGCACAGACGCGTGCTGCACTCAAGCTGCCGGACGACGCCTACCTGGTCGGTTTCATCGGTCGGCACGAGCTTGGCAAGGGTGTCGAGGTGCTGCGCAAGGCGCTGTCATTGGCCATGGCTCAGGACCCACAACTACATGCGGTATGGGTGGGCGTGGGACCTGAATGGCGGAACACGCAGTCGGTCATCGCACAGGACGCCAATGCAACACGACATGTATTTGTTGATTGGACTGATCGGCCGGAAGATTATCTGGTGGCGCTTGACACACTCATCGCACCCTCGCAGGAGATCGAGACATTCGGCAGGATAGTGGCGGAAGCGCAGGCCTGTAGCGTGCCCGTTATTGCCAGCCGTGTGGGTGGCATGCTGGAAGCGTTCGAGCCCAACCGTTCGGGTGTCGTGTTTGAAAGCGGGTGTCCGGTGCGTCTGGCCAAGAAGATTCTGAATTTGAAACAGGATCCTTGCCGGCGCGCATGGATGGCAAGAGTGGGCCGCGACTTCGTAAAACAATTCGATACGCAGTGCGTCGTGCGATTGTTCGAGCAATCATTGCGGGCCGCTGTGCCCAACAGACCGTCGCGACAGAAACAGGTGGCATCGCCCGATGGTGGGTCGGCACGCTTCCCCATGAAAATCGTGGCCCTCTGTGGGTTCCTGACTGTCGTGATGGCAAGCTGTCGTGAGATCGCGTTGATCACCATATAGGCCGGCTAACAACTTGCAGGTACGTCCGAGATTCAGCTCCCGCGCCGCATGACGATCACATTGAGCAAGCCCTGAATTCTGTGCACCCATCCCGATTGCTGCGGGGTACTCGTTCGTTTCACATGCGATGCTTCGCGCAGCGCCTCGCTCAGTGATTGTGGCGAGGCGGCTTGTCCGCAACCGAGTTGTACGGCACAGCAAGTTCCATGCAGGCACCATTCTCGAGACTGCCGACAGTGGCGCGATACAGCTGTTCCCATGGTGTGTGGCTTGTTGGGGTAACCGGTGGCGTCTCGGCTTTGCGTCGCGCAATTTCTTCATCAGCTACCAGGGCATCACAGCGGCCGGTGTTCAAGTCGATGCGGATTCCGTCACCAGTGCGCAGCCACGACAATCCGCCGCCTGCAGCGCTTTCAGGTGAGGCGTGCAAGATGGATGGGCTGTCTGACGTACCTGACTGTCGCCCATCGCCGATGGTGGGCAGACTATTGATGCCACGCTTGAGCAAGGCATCGGGTGGCTGCATGTTCACTACTTCGGCTGAGCCGGGCCAGCCCAGCGGACCACTGCCACGAATGACAAGGATGCTGGTTTCGTCAATATCCAGCGCCGGATCGTTGATACGGGCGTGATAATCCTCGCCGCCATCAAATACAACTGCGCGGCCTTCAAAAATCCACTCCTGTCCGGGACGACTGAGATAGCGCTGTTTGAATTGCTCGGAAATCACGCTGGTTTTCATCAACGCAAAATCGAACAGATTGCCACTCAACGTGATGAATCCGGCATTTTCCCTTAGCGGTTGAGCGAATGGCCTGATGACTTCACGATCGACACTCTCGCGGCCCTGCAGTGTGTCGTTCATTTTCCGGCCGCAGACAGTGAGGCGATCGCCGTGCAACTTGCCGGCCTGTTGCAGCTCCCACAGAACGGCAGGCACGCCACCGGCGCGATGGAAACGTTCGCTCAGGTACTTGCCTGCCGGCTGCATGTTGACCAGCAGCGGCAAGTGATAACCGTACTCGAGCCAGTCGCGTGTGCTCAGCTGCACGCCGGCATGGCGAGCCATGGCGGTAATGTGTACCTGCGCGTTGGTGGAGCCGCCAATGGCCGTGACCAGTGCAATGGCGTCGAGAAACGCTTCGCGAGTCAGGATTTTTGACGGACGCAAATCTTCATAAGCCATGTCTACAATGCGCCGACCGGTTTCGTAAGCCATCTGGCCGCGTTCGCGATAGGGAGCAGGAATGGCAGCACAACCGGGCAACGACAGCCCCAGTGTTTCGGCGACTGCATTCATGGTGGAGGCAGTTCCCATGGTATTGCAATGGCCGACTGAGGGTGCTGAAGCTGCGGCAGTCTCGATAAACTGTTCTTCAGTAATCTCGCCGGCCGCGAGCCGACGTCGACTCTTCCAGATCACGGTGCCTGAGCCAACCAGTTCACCTTCAAACCAGCCGTCCAGCATCGGCCCGCCAGACAACACAATTGCCGGAATGTCTACCGTGCTCGCCGCCATGATGCCCGAAGGTGTGGTCTTGTCGCAGCCCGTGGTCAGCACCACTGCATCGATGGGATAGCCATAAAGTATTTCGACCAGCCCAAGATAGGCGAGATTGCGATCCAGCGCGGCAGTTGGGCGGCGACAATTTTCGAAGATCGGATGAATCGGAAACTCCATCGGTATGCCGCCAGCGTCGCGAATGCCGTCACGCACCCGTTTTGCGAGCTGCACGTGTACCCGGTTACATGGATTCAGATCACTGCCTGATTGCGCGATGCCAATGATCGGTCGACCTGAGCGTAACTCCGCCGGTGTGATGCCATAGTTCATGAACCGCTCAAGATACACGGCGGTCATGTCCATTCGCTCGCGATTGGCGAACCAGTCGCGGGACCGGAATGGGCGAACGGGCTGGCGGTCAATCGTCATAAAACTTCTATCTTCCAACTTCTATCGTCGTTTGGTTTCGGAAGCAGGATAACTTTCCGAAAAGCCCGTGCGCTCATTGAGTACGCTCAGTCGGCCATCCGGAAACACCGAGATTAACAGAGCAGCGTATTGGTCCGGATCATCGGTGACATTGGCAATGTAAGCTGCCTGCGGGTTGTGCGCCAGTTCACCCTTGATGGCGAAATGTAGCTGCCACAGGCGTTGCAATCCGGGTAACGCGGACACATTGTCATAGGTTTGCGGGTCGCCGCCTTTCTGGGCGCCGTTGTTGGTGATCGCGAGCCGCGGCGTCAAGGCCCGCAGCAGCGCCGGACTGTTGGCGCGATTGGTACCGTGCTCGGAAACAATCATCACGTCGGTGCGGCCTATTTTACTGGTCGGGCAGACCAGCTCTTTTTCCATGTTCCAGGTGAGGTCACCCAGCGCAACGACGCGCGCTTTGCCGTAGGTGAGCAGAACGCCCAACGAGCGCTCGTTTTCCTCGCCGCCATTGTCGGCTTTTTCCATCATCGATGCGCATTCCGCGATGGCTTGACCCGCTCCAGGTGGTGGCGTCTTTGGTACTTCACCATCGCTGATCGCCACGGTCAGCATTATCGAACCCAGTTGCAGCTTGTCACCGGTTTTGAGCGACTGACGGTGACGACCAGCTATGGTGCGTTCGTATTCGACATAAAGGGAGGCTGGTTGCATGGCGATTGGCGTTCGGCTGTTCGGATCCAGCGCTTCGCGGTTTGGCCCATGGTCGAGAATTGTCTCTACGGGAAATTTGCTGATAAGTTCGCCCAGACCACCCACATGATCCACGTGGTAGTGGGTGATCAACACATAGTCGAGCTTGTTCAAGCCGGCTTTTCTGGCTGCAGCAATGATTTTGTCTGCACTGCTCACTACGGATGAGGGTTGAGCGTTTGGACCAGTGTCAGCAGGGCGCCGGCCGCCTCTGCCGGGCGGCCATCCGGTATCGATCAACAGTGATTTGCCTTCTGGCGTGACGTACAAGGTCGCAGCGCCACCTTCGACATCTATGGCGACGATCTGCAAGGACTTGCCCGGCGATGTCTGTGGGATTGCCGTGCATGCAAGGAGACTGAAGCAAAGCAACGATGTCGCGGCGAACCGGAGGGTTGAATCGAACTTCATCTTGATCTCAATCCCGTATTGCAACCAGTGACATCGATCTGCAGGCATTGGCCAACCATCATTACTTGGTTGTCCAACCACCGTCGATCACGATGTCGGTACCGGTGATGAAACCGGCATGATCGGAACACAGGAAACAGGCGAGCGCGCCGATCTCTTCAACCTTGCCCCAACGACCCACCGGCAGCGCGGCAAGAAATTGTTTGCTGGCTTCCGGATTATTGATCACGGCGGCGTTCATCTCGGTTGCGAAGGGGCCCGGACTCATTGCATTTACCGTGATGCCATTGCCGGCAACTTCAAGCGCCACTGCGCGTGTCATTCCCAGCAGCGCAGTTTTGGCTGATGAATACGCGCCGCGCTCCGGTAATGAAATATGCGCCAGGATCGACGCCATGTTGATGATGCGTCCGAAATTGTGGCCGAGCATTTGCGGCACTACAGCGCGGCACATCAGGAAGGTGCTGAGCACGCTGGAGTCCACCACGCCCCTGAACTCGCTCAAGGTAAAGTCGGTGATCTTCTTGCGCAGGTTGGTGCCGGCGTTGTTGATCAGGATATGCGCCGGACCGAATTTAACCTGAATCTCGTTGCACACACGTGCTACGTCGTCTTCGTTGGTGACATCGCCGGTAAACCACGCCGCCTTGCCACCCTTGCTTTCAATATCGTTTTTGACTTTCTCGAGTTTGGTTGCGTCACGTGCAACCAGCGCTACTGACGCGCCCGCCGCCGCCAATGCATGCGCCATGGCTTCGCCCAGACCACGGCTGCCCCCGGTGATGATTGCTACGCGACCGGAAAGATCTATCTTCATAAAAAATCCAATCCCAACCCGGTGTTGAATCACCAGTGTGGATGCTCGTTATAACTAAGACGTCGTTGCAGCGCCGGCTGTGGTGACCTTGTGTTCAGGGTCAAGGTACAGCCAGCACAATCCGGCGATGGTAGAGGAAACCACCATCATGTAGATCAGGATATTCCAGTTGCCACTGGAGCTTTGCAGAATGAAGCCGCCCAGCACTGGCGCGACGAAGCCGGCCAGGTTGCCGAACATGTTCATTGCACCGGAGACCGTGGCCGTATGACGCCGGCCGATCTCGACGCAGGCGTTCCAGGAAATGGGCATGGTCAGGTCACTGCAAAAACTCGCCAGGCCCATGGCAATCATTGCCGCGACCGGAGACTGAATTTTAGTCACCGAAAATATCAGTGCAGCGGATGCCAGGAAACCAAACAGGGCCACCAGGCGCTTGGATACCTGGGCTGCCACAAAACCGCTGATCAGCGAGCCAAAGCCCCCGAAGAGCAGGGGCAGAGTCGCCAGCCCCGCTGCCTGCGCTGCGCTCAGGCCCCGTGCTTCCTTGAGATAGGTAGGCAGCCAGGTCACGTAAAAATACCAGACGAACGAGAAGCAGAAATACTGGAGCAGCAGCAGCGCCACTTTGGGTTGGTTCAATGTGCGCCGCCAGTTAGTTTCGCCCTCGTGGCTGGTCAGCGAGCGCGATTCATTCAAGAGCGCCAGTTCCGCAGCGTTTACCGACTTGTGCTGTGCAGGATCGTCCCGGAACCACTTATAAAAAGGCAAAGCCCAGAACAGGCCCAGCAACGCGAAGGCAACAAATGCCCAGCGCCATCCGAAGAATTGAATTGCAAGCAACGCCAATGGCGGCGTCACCGCTCCACCCCAGCGGGTGAATGCCCACATCAATGCCTGGGCACGGATGCGCGCCTTGCCTGGCAGCCAGATGCTGAGCATGCGGGTAAGGTTCGGGAAACAACCAGCTTCACCTGCACCAAACAGAAAGCGAATTATCCAGAGTGAGGTGAAATTCCAGGCGGCGCCAGTCAGCGCCGTGAAAGCTGACCAGGCGAGCACAATGCGCACCAGTACCGAACGTGGCCCAAACTTGTCACCCAGAATGCCACTGGGAATTTCAAACAGCGCATAAGACAGGCCGAACGCACCAAAGATCATGCCCATTTCTGCCTTGCTCAGACCCAGGTCAGCCTGCATGGGCACAGCCGCCTGCGAAATTGCTACGCGTTGAATATAGGCAAGGACTGCGAGCGTAATTGCAAAGGTGGCTACGCCATACCTTACGCGACTGGGCTTCATGATGCGTCCCCGCGAACCTGGATGGGGCAGCCCACAATTGATGCCAGCCATGCGCGAAGACACAAGTCTATAGTCGATTCATGTCGCGACATGAGACGCCCCTGCCTGATCGCCCAACTTGAGGCGACAGTTAGTATTGGATTTATTCAGTTGCCTTCACACGCATGAAAGACGGGAAGGCGCTTGGAATTGAGAGGTTAAAAACCGCTACCACATCTGGTAAAGCTGTATACTATATACAATCAGATTGATGTCAACGGCTAAGTTATTGCTCATGGCGCTCAATCGATCGCGGCTAAATAAATTTACTGAGTAAATTGTGCATCCCACCGATCGGATAGTGGATACCTAAGATAAATGAACGCGCCTGTCATTGTGCCAGTAACTGCAGCCTACCAGGAGTCAAACGCTACGCCGACTACCCTGAAGCTGCATATTTATAACCAGCTCAGGGAAGCAATCGTCTCCGGCAAGTGGCGTCCTGGTGAGCGCCTGAATGAAAGCAAAATTGCGCGTGAGTTCGGGATCAGCCGGATTCCGGTACGTGAAGCCCTGATGCAGCTGCAAGAACATGGACTGGTAATGAACCATGAGCGACGCGGGATGTTTGTCACGCTCCTGGATGAAGACGACGTAAAACGAATCAATAGTGTGCGCATAGTTCTGGAGGCGGAAGCACTGAAACTCTGTCGTACCAAATTGAAGAAACAGGATGCCGCGACTCTCACTCGCCTGGTGGAAATGATGGATGCCTGGACCGAAGGCACCGAGATGGATGCAGCGGTTCTCGATCTGCAATTTCATCGCACCATCTGGAATGCCACGGGCAACCCTTATCTTTCCAAAACCCTGGATTCGCTGACGACTGCGCTGTTCGCGCACAAGGCATTGGAAAATGTCAGTTTTGAATTAAAGCGCTGGCGGTTGCATCACCACCGGGCTTTGCTGGATGTGGTGCTTGGACATTCTGATGTCGAGCCCGAAGCAGCAATCATCAGCCATTTGCGTACCGGCTACAAAGATCCCGAAAAGTTTTCCAGCTTCGGTATCAATGGCGCTGCAAGGGGCGAATTGCCGGAAGCCAGCTCTGGCCCCAATAAACAACTTCATACATAGATAGTTGCTTGCACAACAGCTGAAATTTTCTGTCCGGAATTATTCACCGTTATCCAAGGGCACGATAAAAATGAGTGGAACTGAAGTGTCAGGTGCAGGCGCCCTAAACGGCTGTGTGGCATTCGTGACGGGATCGGGTCGCGGTTTGGGCAGGGCGATCGCCAATGCCCTGGTACGAATGGGAGCAGATATTGCCATTCACGATATTTCCGAGACCGCACCTGCTCAGTATGGTGAGTATCCGACGCTGACTGCAGCAGTTCAGTCGCTGATCGGGCAAAGTGTGCGCGGTGTGGCCGTGACCGGCGATATCAGCGACGAAGTTGCTGTGCGATCCATGGTTGACAAGATCCAGTCCACGCTCGGTCCCATTTCCATTCTGGTGAATTGCGCGGGTGGCGATATCGGTGCTCGTGGCACCAAACCGAATCCCAACGGCGCGACCGATTTTCTGCTTGACGATGTTCAGGCAATTATCAATCGCAATCTGGTGGGCACCATGTTGGTAAGCCGAGCGGTAGCGCCAGGCATGGCCGAGCGACACAAGGGCACCATCATCAACATCGCGTCGGTGGCCGCGCACCTCGGCAGCTCGCCTGAAGTGGCTTATGCCTGCGCCAAGGCGGGTGTGGTCCATTACACACGCTGCCTGGCGTTTGAGATGCGTTCTGCGGGCGTTCGGGTGAATTGCATCAGTCCCGGTCCGGCCAAGACCGCCCGTTTTCTTGCCACTCGGGAAACCGATCCGGTGATGATGGAAGAGGGCCCTTCATTGAAGCGTTATGCAACTGCCGAAGACATCGCCGATGCGGTCGCCATGCTGGCCAGCGATCAGGCACGTTTCATCAGCGGCCAGGTGCTACGTGTCGACGGTGGTGCCGGACTCTATCCGGCCTGACGTAGCACGTTAACTCATACTTATCTGCAAAACGAACGCCGGACGATGAGCCCATTACCATTACAAGGTGCAATTCGATGAATCCTAGATTGGCGGGAAAAACCTGTCTGGTCACCGCAGCAGGGCAGGGGATTGGTCGCGCAATCGCGGAGTCTTTTTTACGAGAAGGTGCGGAAGTCATTGCAATTGACCTGAAAGCTGAAGGTCTGGCGACACTGTCGGGAGTACAGACCGCAATGGTCGATGCCACCGATACCGCAGCAGTCGCAGCGTTGGCCGCGCGCTACCCCAATGTCTCGGTACTGGTAAACTGCGTCGGTTTTGTAGCAGCCGGCACCATTCTCGAAACCGATGCCAGCCAGCTCGAGCGCAGCTTCCGGATCAATGTGGTCTCGATGCACAACGCCATTGCAGCCTTCTTGCCGGCGATGCGAGCACGCCGGGATGGCTCCATCATCAATATCGCTTCGGTGGTGTCATCAGTGGTCGGAGCGCCCAATCGCTACGCTTACGGTACGACCAAGGCAGCCGTGATCGGTCTGACCAAATCTGTTGCGCGTGACTTCATTGGCGAAGGCATTCGTTGCAACGCCATCAGCCCGGGAACAGTGGAGACACCGTCTCTGCACGAACGCATGTCAGCCCAGGGCGACCTGGAAAAAGCTCGCGCCGCATTTATCGCCCGTCAACCGATGGGTCGACTTGGCACTGTCGACGAGATCGCCGCCGTGGCCATCATGCTTGCTTCCGATGAAGCCAGGTTCATGACCGGTACCAACATCGTGATCGATGGTGGCATGAGTCTTTAGGGAAGATCTGAATATGCTGATGCGCTCGACATCTTGCGCGCGAGCGGTGCTCGGAATCCTCATTTATTCTCGATAAACTCCGGTTCCTGTGCTCCGGTCGCGCGCAACCTGTCTTCGCTCGCGACGGTTCTTCAGACCTTCCTTAATAGTCAAATTCAGGGTTACTTTATGAAACTGTTTCGTTATGGGCCGAAGGGCGCCGAAAAACCCGGTGTGCTCGATGTCCAGGGCCGTCGGCGCGATCTTTCCGGTGTGATTGGCGACATCAATCCAGCGTTACTTGGCTCCGGGTTGGCCGCGCTTGCCAACATTGATGTTGAGCGTTTGCCGGAGGTGAGTGCTGAAGCACGTCTTGCCGAGCCCGTGGCGAATGTCGGCAAGTTCGTCTGCATTGGCCTGAATTACCGCGACCATGCCGAGGAATCGGGTATGGCGATTCCCACTGAACCGATTGTATTCATGAAAGCCACTTCAGCCATCATTGGACCCAATGACGATGTGCTGTTGCCGCCGACATCACAGAAGTCGGATTGGGAAGTCGAATTGGGTGTCGTCATTGGACGCGAGGCTCGCTATGTTCCACTGGAACACGCCCTTGATCATGTAGCTGGGGTATGTGTGGTCAATGATCTCTCTGAGCGTGAATACCAGCTTGAACGCGGTGGCCAGTGGGACAAGGGCAAGGGCTGCGATACTTTCGGACCTTTCGGTCCGTATCTGGTGACGCTGGATGAAGCTGGGGATCTTGGCAATCTGGATCTGTGGCTCGATGTGAATGGCAAACGCATGCAGAAAGGTAATACGCGCACGCTGATTTTCAACATTCCTTATCTGGTGCACTACCTCAGCCAGTTCATGAGTTTGCAACCCGGCGATGTCATCAGTACCGGCACACCTTCCGGCGTAGGTCTCGGCATGAAGCCACCGGTGTATCTCAAGGAAGGCGATGAAATCAGGCTGGGAATCAGCGGCCTGGGCGAACAGCGCCAACAAGTTAAACGCTACAAGATTGGTTGAAAGCAAAATGAAGCGCAGTTCGATACCCGTTTTGTTCGGTTCATTGCTCACCGCAACCACAGTGCTTAGCGCCGATATCTCGGTGAACATGGCTGCCTACGGATACCACGGTACGTTGGCGGTGGAATCGACCGGCGCTGAACAGGCCAGACTTATTTATACCCTAGTGTATGACCAGGAGAGTATATCGCCCGAGCGACGTGAGTCGGAACGCACCAGGCTTCAAGGGCGGTTTCAATCCGCGCTTGAAGCCATGAAGCAAATCTCCGAGCGACGCTAGCTCAGCGAGCCGCTACTGTCGTGGGGCACGAGCGGGTTGCGGCGGTGCCTTGTAATCGACCAATTCATTGACAGGCTTCTTGCCTGCCCAGGCGATACCACGCAACAACATGTCCCTGAGTTCGGGCATGGCCATATTGGAATAGGTGTGACCTTGCATCCACACAAAGGCCCGTGCGGGCTGCCCGCCGGCAAGCGTGTGTTCATAGGTCCAGATCTGCGGCACAACCTCGCCCTCGTGTGTACCCGCTGAGCGCGATGCCGGCATCTTCACCGTCGCCAGGACATGAATCTGTGGGCTCTTGGCCCAGGTCATGCTGTAGAACGCTTCGTCCTGGATCGTGAGGGTCTCGCTCAGACCCTGCATGATGGGACTGCTCTTGTCCACGATGGTGTAGGACATCGCGCCGGCGCTGTAATTCGTCTCGCCATGCTTCTTGCCGCCACCGACAATACTCGCAAAATATTCCGGATCGGGGCCACACAGCACGTCATGAATAGTGACGATGCCACCGCCGCGCTTCACGAAGGCGTTCAATGTTGCCTTCTCGGTTGCTGTCATGTAACCGGCGTCGCCCTTGTACATCAGCAACACATCGGTCTTGGCCAATTCCTCAGCTGTGGGCGCGTGTAGTGAGCCGTCTACCACGGCACCACGTTCCGTCAGGAGCTTGCTCCAGTCGGCAAGGAACTGCGGGTAATCGTGCAGGCCAGGGGCGTGGGTCTTCAGACCGGTGCGGATGTAGACCCGCAGGCCATTGACGTTCTGGCCGGGAATAGGCGGCGACACCGTTGGATCACTCGGCACCGGCGGGATATCGGACGCAGTCTGGGCACTGATGGGTTGGGCAAACGAGATGATCGTCGCGGCGGCCGTCGCAAACGCGAGTCCGGCGAAAATGCTTCTGTTCATCATCATGCTCCCGCAGAACCCTCTGAGTGGTCTGCATCATTACGAATTATCTGCAGTGTTTAAACTGCCAGCCCGCGAGAGTAGCGGGCATTCATGTTAACCGCTTATGAGAACACCGGTCTTACGTTGCAGTAGCTGCTCCGTAAGACCGGTATCCGTACACCTAGAACTTGGCGCGCAGCGTCAGATCGAACTGCCGGCCATAAGGTGTGTGGACGTCGTCCTGATAACCCTCTGCAACGTTGTAGAAGGGGGGTGACTCATCCGTGACGTTTCTGACACGCACTTGGGCAGTCACACCCTTGAACAGGCTTTCGAAGTCGTAGGCCACCGTCAGGTTGTGGGTCAGGTAGCTGGCAGTCGGGGCAAACCCGATATCCTGGAAGCCATCCCTGTAGTTCGAGGTCAACCCAACCCGCAGGGGAATGCTGTTGGCGCCCCAGTCAGCCTGGAAGCTTGCCGCCCAGGGTGTCGCGGCCGAGGTGCCAATTCGCGAGAACGTCGGCTGTCCGGGAACCACTTGTTCCTCATACTGGGTTTGCTTGTTCGCTACGATGCCAAAACCCCACTTGCCGATGCCGGAATTGAAGTTGTAGTGGATGTTGAAATCGTAACCGGCGTGAATGCGCGAACCAATGTTGATCGCAAACGAGTTGAACGACATATTGAACGTCTGCCCCGGCGTGATCGGCGTCTGCGGCGGCGCTTTAGCGATCAGCTCGTTGACATATGCAGTGGACAACGGCAGATATACGTTCGGGTTGGTCGGCGACTGCGGCCCCAGAAGGTATGAATCCTTGAAAGCAGGGTTTCTGAGTACATCGGCACGCGTTGGTTTGTAGATCAGGTTGGAGTATTCGGTGTGATAGTAGGTCACGCCCATATCCAGCCCGGCTATAAATTCTGGTTGCCAGTTCACGCCGAAGGTATAGGACTCAGCTTCTTCGGGTTCCAGCGCAGGATTGCCGCCACCCAAGTTGTATATATCCAGAGTGGAGTTTACGGTCGAGGTTCCGACTCGGTCATTGATACCGGGTTGCGGCACACCAAAGATTGACGTGATCAGACCCATGTTGGGCGCCACGAATGACTGGCCCCAGGTGCCATAAAGGCGCAGATCCAGTATCGGTGACCAGTCAAAGCCGGCTTTCGGATTGAACTGTGCCTCCAGGCCGTCATAGTCGTCGTAACGACCGGCCAGCGACAAGGTCAGTTTCTGGATGCCGGTCATCGCATTTGCACTGCTGACCAGTGGCACATTCAGTTCGCCGAACAGCGCCCCCACGCTGCGTTCGATATCGTCGTTTCGCACCACCATGTAGAAGCTGCAGGTTGGGCAACCACCCGACTGGAGTTGCTGTACACGCTGATTGCGCTCGCTGGCGCCAATGGCCGCCCGCACATCACCACCCGATATCGCGAACAATGGACCATCCGCCTTGATGGTCAGCTCGGTCAGGTACTGATGCGCATCATTGAGCTGCGTGAAACCATTGTTGATCTTGTTCTTGACTGAATCAGGGGTGGCCGTCAGCAGAAATGGATTGAATTCACCAGAACTGATCATCGCTACCGCGTTCTGCAGATCCAGCCCGGGATCGTCGATCAGATCGTGAGTCTTGGATGAATGGATAAGGAGAGATGTCTGCCAGTCGGCGCCAGTTTTGAAATCAACGCCAGCTGTCACGCCCTGAACGGTCGAATTTGCAATGCGGGTACGATGCCCGAAAACACCGACCCCGTCACCGCTGTAAAGTTCAAAGGCTTGGCCCGCAGTAGCACCGGTGGGAACACGGTAGTTCGGAGTGCCAAGATTCACTCTTACATTTTGCCATCTACCGCCATTACCCCAATTGGCAACCTGATCTGACTTGTAGTCAGAGTAGTTAAGCTCGGTCCACAGCGTGATAGTGTCACTAAGATCGTAGCGAGCAGTTGCCAGAACAGCATGGCGCTCGCCGTTGTCCGCCAGGTGCACAGGGCCATCGGGATTACAGCTGTAAGTGGCTGTAGTCGTATTGGGTCCCTGATAATTGGTGCCACCATAATTGATTCGAGGGTATTCACAGTTCTGGTTGGTCTGACGCAGATCTGAGCCGCCTTGTGGCCTGTGGTCCGCGTCTGCCGTGAACGGGAATTCACTGTTGGTCGGACGCTCGTGTTTGGAATATTCGTACGCGACCATGACTTCGCCGCCGTTGCCAAACTGCGTGCCCCACAGCGCGCCAATATTCCGGTTTGACCAGCTCGTTGCCGGATCAATACCCTCCGTCCAGCTGACTTCGAAACCATCAACACCCTTGCGGTACAGGAAGTTCACTACGCCGGCTACCGCATCCGAACCATAAATTGCCGAAGAGCCGTCGGCGATTACGTCAACGCGCTCGATAGCAATGGTGGGCAGGATCGAGGGATCCGGGAACACGGCTTCACCACCGACTTCCGCCATGCGGTGACCATTGAACAGGGTCAGGGTGGAGTAGATACCCATGTTGTGAATGATGGGTTGATAACCGGCAGTGCGGAAGCGGTTGGACGTTGACTGGTCAGCGTCGGTACCGAAGTTGCCGATCTGCGGAACGTTGGAAAGTGCATCGCGCACATCCACTGGTGAATCAGCTTCGATGTCCGCACGACCATAACCGATCGGTTCTGAACCCACCGCTGCAATGCCGCGGATGCTGGTGCCGGTGACGACGACTTCTTCGAGCACCAACGAATCGTTCTTGGCGCCACTCACATCGACTGTGGTTGTTTGTGCCAGTGTGGCCAGCGGCAGTGCACCGAGCAAGCCGAAGATGGCAGACCGTGAATACAAGTTGCGATGATCGCGATATCTCATAGCTATCCCCCGTCAATATTGTTTGCGTTGCGTAACCAGCTGGGCTCCGTGCCTGCTCCAGCAATTCTCTTTTCTAACACTGCTGCGCTTCCAAATTCAGGCAAGCATGTGGGCCATGACTGGCACACTGATTACCGTGACTGAGCACGTATAAACTCACTGTATACAGTATACTGTTTGCGATGTACATATCTGCCGTGAGGGCGGCACGGGCACACAAATCGCCAGTCCACATTGACCGCCTCCAACGTGTGTCTAGTAGCCCGCTGCTTCAATCCAGAAGCTTTCCTCCCAGTAGCCGCCGGGCTCAATACTTTGTAAGTCCTTGTATACGCCTTTATGCGCAAGGTTCATCGAGTTCGTGATCCCGACCATCGGCTCGAACGCGACGAAGCCGCGCAGCGGCACAGGCACTTCCGGTGCCGTGAGCGGCAGCGCCGGGCCGGTGCTGACCGGTGGTGGGGCAGGTGGGCGTGTCGTGGCCGCGGCGGTTGGGCTTGCTGGCGGCGGGGTGTTTTGCGCCCCGGGTACCGTTGTATAGACCAGCACGGTCTTGAATTTTGGGCCGATCCTGACGGTCACTGACTGCTTCTTGCCGGTCATGGTGACTGCAGCGCGGCCTTGAGCGTCGCGTTCCAGATCGGTGAACATTTCGTCGATAGGCGTCGTGGCGAAACGGCTCAGCGGCACCTTGTGCGGATCGCCGCCGAAGAAAGTTGCAGCAGGCTCGGTCTCGCCCGTCGGGGTCTTGTTCTGCGCCAGCAACCAGTGCGTCCTGGCGCCGACATTCAGCGTCCAGTCGTTACGTACCGAATCGGTCAACTGGAAATAGGGGTGAAAGCCGATCGCCACCGGCATCGGTTCGTTGCTCAGATTGTCGAGGCGCG
Organism: uncultured Pseudomonadota bacterium; assembly: GCA_963748005.1. Taxonomy (GTDB): domain Bacteria; phylum Pseudomonadota; class Gammaproteobacteria; order Steroidobacterales; family Steroidobacteraceae; genus CAILZL01. The sequence continues at coordinate 594,536 of CAVVHH010000003.1, read as the reverse complement.
TGCGCACTTCAAGGGCGCCCCCAGCGAGGCGGTAGGTCATCGTCAAAGTGTGCGCGAACGGGAACTGCTGCATGTAGGCAGTAATGCGATAGAAATCCAGCTTGCTGGTGATCCACGCGCCATTGGCGTCGGCTTTGGCTTCAATCACTTTCCAGGCGTTGGCTCCGCTCAAGTAGCCGTGGATCGGTATCGGCCCGCGAACGTTGCCGAGCTCCATGTCGAAATTGTATTTCTGGCCGTTCGCGTAGAACGCAGTCTCATCCAGCCGGTTGGCGAATGGCGCAAGCAGAGGCACACCGTTCAGGCCCGGGCGAGCGCGCATATCGTCAACAGACTTGATATTCATGCGCAGGATGTTCTGGCCCTTCACCACGATTTCGTAGGCGTTACTCACCGGCGTGAGTACGGACACCGTCGTGTCTGCATTCGCGTCCCGCAACTGGACGACGTCGCCCAGTGTCTTGACTGTGTAGCGTTCTTGAGTTGCAGCGAAACCGGGCGTACTCAGAGTCGCGATGAGTAGTGCGACCAACCCCAGATGTTTCATTTGTCTTTCTCCTGTATTTGCTCGTCGAGAATTTCCACCCAGTGCCGGACCGGTATTGTCGTGCCACTTTGCAGGTGCGTGATGCAACCGATGTTGGCCGAGGTGATCGCGACAGGTTTCAGCATGTCCAGATGACCAAGCTTACGGTCGCGCAGCGGATAGGCAAGCTCCGGCTGCAGCACGGAGTAGGTACCCGCCGAACCGCAGCACATGCTTGCTTCCTGTCTTGTTACTTGTACATCGAATCCCAGCGCACGCAGATTGATCTCCACGCCATTGCGCAGTTTCTGCCCGTGTTGCAGCGTACAGGGCGGGTGATAGGCAATGACGCCAGGCAACGGCTGCACACGATCTTTCAGAACGGCAACAAGGTGAGGCAGCAGCTCACTGAGATCAAGCGTGAGTTCGCTGATGCGTCTGGCGCGCTGCGCATATATCGGGTCGTCTTTAAGAATATGACCATATTCGCGCACGGTCACGCCGCAGCCTGAAGCGTTCATGACAATGGCTTCAATCGCACCATGCTCGACTTCGGGCCACCACACGTCAATGTTGGCGCGCATCTGGGTTTTGGCGCCTTCCTGATCGTTGAGGTGATACTTGAGGGCGCCACAGCAACCCGCATTGCGCGCCACAATGGTTTGAATACCAGCAGCGTCCAGCACGCGCGCCGTTGCGCTATTGATATTGGGCGCCATGGAAGGCTGTACACAACCAGCCAGCAATAGCATCTTGCGAGCATGTACTGTCGTCGGCCAGGTTCCGGCCGCTTGTTTCGCCGGCACTTTGGCCTTGAGATTTTCCGGCAACAAGCCGCGCACCGATTGCACCAGTTTCATCGTAGGCGCGAACAGTGGCGAAGGCAGGGCTTCCTTGAGCACCCAGCGCACAGTGCTTTCTACAACGGGTCGCGACACTTTGGCGTCCACTACCTTGCGACCGATGTCCACCAGATGGCCGTATTCGACGCCGCTGGGACAGGTGGTTTCGCAGTTGCGGCAGGTCAGGCAACGGTCCAGGTGCAATTGCGTGGTGCGCGTGGGTGTTGCGCCTTCCAGCACCTGCTTGATGAGATAGATGCGCCCACGTGGTCCGTCAAGCTCATCGCCCAGCAATTGATAGGTTGGGCAGGTGGCATTGCAAAAGCCGCAATGCACACATTTGCGCAAAATTGCATCGGCTTCCTGGCCGTCGACGCTGTCTCGAAATTCTGGAGCGAGTTCTGTTTGCATGCAGGGTGTTACAGATCGCTATATAAACGGCCGCGATTAAAGATATTTGAAGGATCGAACTCTTGCTTGAGTCGATGATGGATACGTGCCAGAGGCGAGCTCAATGAATCGAAAGCTTGGATTGCTGGCCTATCGGTTCCTGATAGGTCACGAATTGCCGGTCTGAAGAGTGTGGCATGACCACCGGCTGCGTGAGCAATTTCCCTGACGGTTTTTGCTTGGCCGGACGGCAAGTAGTACCAACGCAATCCGCCGTGCCATTCAATCAGGTGTGTGCCCAAGAGCGGCAGTACGGACGTGGTCTGTGGGACGCAGACACGCCACAGGTCGTATTCACCCTTTGCAAACCAGTGCGCCGAGTGATCCTGCCAGCCGCGCCACATTGCCGTCGCATCGTTGTCGTCCACGCGTCTGCCACCCAGGCGCTGACCGGTCGTCTCTACCGCTGCTTTCGCGCCGCGCAAGCGCAAATAGAGCTTTCCGGTATCGCGTTCAGCTGTCCAGCAGCTGGCGTTGAGTGGCAGTGGTTGGCCGGCCCATGCATGGAGATGTTGCAGCGCATCTGCTTCGTCAAACTCAAACTCCAGCGTCATTTCCGCGGGTGCAGTTGGCATCACCTTGATGCTCACTTCAGTGATCACGCCCAGCACACCCAGTGATCCAGCGAGCACTCGCGAAACATCATATCCCGCTACATTTTTCATGACCTGCCCACCGAACGTCAGCAGCTCGGCACGACCATTGAGCAGCGTTGCACCGAGCACATAGTCACGAACCGAGCCGGCGCTGGCGCGTGCAGGGCCACTCAATCCTGCTGCTACCATGCCGCCGATCGTGCCACCTTCCTTGAAGCGGGGCGGTTCGAAAGCGAGATACTGATTGCGTTCGGCCAGCGCAGCTTCAATCTCCGCGAGCGTGGTGCCGGCCAGTGCCGTGATCACCAGTTCGCTTGGCTCATAACTGGTGATTCCCTGGAGTGGCGTAGTCTCGAGACGATCGCCAGCCAGTGCTGCGCCATAAAAATCCTTGGTACCACCACCGCGAATACAGAGCGGTGAGGCATCCGCGGCAGCGGCGCGTACACGCTCGATGAGCTGGCCCAAGGCTGGATGTATGGTTGTGTTCATTCGGGCTGAGCAACCTAGAATCGGGGCAAATCCGGGTGGGGCAGCTGTCCACCACGAACTATCTGCTTCCCGTATTCTGCGCAGCGATGCAGCGTCGGGATCAACTTGCCGGGATTGAGCAGCGATGCCGGATCGAATGCGCGTTTGACACCCTGCATCTGTTCGCGCTCTGCGGCACTGAACTGCACGCACATGCTGTTCAGTTTTTCGACGCCCACACCGTGTTCGCCCGATATGGTGCCGCCCATGGCAACACTGGTTTCCAGAATCTCTGCGCCGAACAACTCGCAGCGATGCAGCTCGTCGGGATTGTTGGCATCAAACAGTACCAGCGGATGCAGATTGCCATCGCCGGCGTGAAAGACGTTGACGCAGCGCAGCCGGTATTTCTTTTCCATGTCCTGAATGGCCAGCAACATGTCGGCAATGCGCCTGCGTGGAATGGTCGAATCGAGGCACATGTAGTCGGGGCTGATGCGCCCTGATGCCGGCAGCGCATTTTTCCGGCCACTCCAGAACCTCAGGCGTTCCTCTTCATTGCGACTCACTGTGATCAAGGTCGCTCCGCAGGCACGCAGCACGGCACTCATGCGCTCAATTTCTTCTGCGACTTCTACGGCAGTGCCGTCCGATTCACACAGCAGAATCGCTTCTGCTGCAAGGTCGTAACCAGCATGCACGAAATTTTCGGCTACTGCGGTCATGGCCTTGTCCATCATCTCCAGGCCCGCAGGAATGATGCCGGCGGCTATGACTGCCGCCACTGCGTCACCGGCTTTTTGCAAAGAGTCGAAGCTGGCGATGATGCAGCGAGCCACCTGCGGCCTGGGAATCAACCTGACCGTTACTTCCATGGCTATAGCCAGCATTCCCTCGCTACCGATGATCAGCGGCAGCAGATCAAGGCCCGCGCAATCCAGCGCTTCGCTGCCGAATTCAATGGGCTCGCCCTCCGCGGTGAAGCCACGCACGCGCAACACATTCTGCATGGTGAGTCCATACTTCAGGCAATGCACGCCTCCGGCGTTTTCCGCAACATTGCCACCGATGGTGCAGGCGATCTGGCTCGACGGGTCCGGCGCATAGTAGAGCCCGAAAGGCGCAGCCGCTTCGCTGATCGCCAGGTTGCGCACGCCGCACTGCACAACCGCAGTACGACCTATGGGATCAATCCGCGTGATCCGGTTGAATTTGGCCATAGACAGCGTCACGCCCAGCGAGTCAGGCAGCGCGCCGCCAGAAAGTCCTGTGCCGGCGCCTCTTGCTACCACGGGTACTCGCAGCTGATGGCACCTCCTGAGGATCGCCTGAACCTGCTCTTCAGTCTCAGGCAGCGCGACCACCAGGGGCTTTATGCGATAGGCGGTGAGGGCATCACATTCGTATGGAATGGCGTCCTCATCTCGCCAGCTCAAGGCATGCGCCGGCAACTCATTCTGTAGCGCACGCACGATCAAGCGCTGACGACTCAAGCGTTCATTGTCATTGTCAGGTGCGGACACTTTTTCTGATGCTGGCATCTTGGTTGTTTCAACTACCGATTGGTATCAATAGGACTTGTTTCAGTGGCCGACGATAATCCATGAGCCATCAGAGCTCGGCTGCTTCAACCACACGATCATTGGTCTCGGTGCTGAAGTACGCCCGCCATGGAGCAGTCCTGACATTTAATTGCATTCCGTCACCGATTCATCCCCATCGACAGGATTGCATTGTCGCTAACAAATTGCATACTGTATACGAATGAATATTCGGGCTGAATCGGGCCAGGCTCAGTGACAATAGCTCCGTCGATTGGGCAGCGCTGCTTCAAACGCCGCTGGTCTCTCGCTGCTTCGTTTTACTCGGTTCCCGCAATGCAGAGAGCAAGCGGGTCAGCCTGCAGTTGCGCGTTTAGATTGATGAAAAGGTATTGCTGGGGGAAGTCATAGTGCGTCGTTTGTTGAAGTTTCCAGGTGGTCATGTCTTGATGTCCGCATTGGCTCTGATTGCGGTTATTGCCTCCCAGTCCAGCATTGCTCAGCAGCCTCTGCCGACACCGGCAACCCCATCGCCAGGCGGCGCCCCGGAGGCCACACGCGCATTCCAGCCGCGAATCCCGCCCGGCAAGCCACTGTTCACAACCTATTGCGCAAGTTGCCACGGAACTGACCTTTCCGGCGGACGAGCGCCCAGCCTGTTCAATCAGAACTTGCTGGAAGAGCGCACCGACGAAACGCTGCACACAAAAATTGAAACCGGCAATGCCGAAGCCGGTATGCCTCCATTCAAGGGAATACTGACCGACGAACAGATCTGGCAACTGATCGCCTACACACGCTTTGAAGCCGGAAACATGACTGCGGCACCGCCATTCGTGGCGTCACCCGAGGGCCAGGTCGTCCACAGCCAGAAGCAGAATTTTCGCATCGACGTTGTGGCAGGTGGACTGGACACCCCATGGGGTATGGCCTTTCTCCCCGATAAACGTCTGCTCGTAACGGAGCGCTCCGGGCATCTGCGCATTATTGCGAATGACAAATTAGTGCCTGAGCCAGTGAAAGGTACGCCAGAAGTATGGGCGCGACAGGACGGCGGTCTGCTGGATGTTGTTCTGCATCCTGACTACAGCAAAAATGGCTGGATATATCTGGCGTATACGGACGTTCTGCCAGGTAGCGCAGTGCCACCACCGCCTGCTGCGGGGCAGGGACGTGGGGGTGGACCGCCATCGATGACAGTGATCATTCGCGGCAAGATCAATCAGAACAACGAGTGGGTGGATACGCAGGAGATTTTCCGCGCACCAGCTTCGCTCTATACAGCCAGTAATATTCATTACGGTTCCCGCATGCTGTTCGACCGCGCCGGGCATCTGTTTTATTCGCTCGGTGAACGCGGCGAGATGAAGAACGCGCAGGATCTGTCGAATCCACTGGGCAAGGTACATCGTGTCAACGACGATGGCACGATCCCCAGGGACAATCCCTTTGTAAATACACCCGGTGCCGTGCCATCGATCTGGACCTATGGCCATCGCAATCCGCAAGGGCTGAGCTGGGATCCGGTGACGGGCCTGCTGTGGGAATCCGAGCACGGGCCCACCGGCGGTGACGAGATCAACCTGCTTGAGAAGGGCAAGAATTACGGTTGGGGTGTGATCACCATGGGTATTCAACCGGGCCTCACGCTGCACAGCGCGCCTGGCATGGAACAACCGATCGTCTATTACTCACCAACGATCGCGCCGAGCGGAATCCAGTTTTACGCTGGCAAGCTGTATCCGCGCTGGAAGAACAATCTGTTTGTCGCCGGCCTGGCTGGACAGCAATTGCGTCGCCTGGAGATCAAGGGACGTAAGGTAATTGCACAGGAAGTGCTGTTCCAGCAATACGGCCGTGTTCGTACCGTGACGACCGGGCCGGACGGCTTGCTGTATGTATTGCTGCAGAATCCAACTGGCGGTGGCACTGGCGTGAGCCTATCTGCAGCCACGCCCGGTGCCGTGATCCGGCTGGCTCCACTAAAGTAGCCATCGCAATTCTGGGTCCGGGCAATAGAGCCCGGCTGTACGCATCAGCTCAGAACGTATGTGATAGCAGTAATCGGGCACCGATACCGGGCGCAGGAAAACCCAGCGCATCTTCATAGTGTTCATCGAATACGTTAGCCACAACCAGACGCGCCGTGGTCGCCGCAATGAAAGTCCACATCGCTTCGACAGACACCAGGTTATAGGCGCTGAGTTCCTGAACGCCAACCGGTATGGCATAGTCGTCCCGGCCATCAACATAGCGGTAGCGAATGACCATGCCGAGTGACTCAACCGGTTGCCAGTTGAGATTGGCATTGGCGCGCCACTCCGGTCGATTCAATAGCTGAGTACCGGTGGCATCGTCCTGCGTTTGCGCAAACTGGGCCTGTAATGAGCCGGACAGATGCGGCGTGAAGACGTGTGTCACCGCAGCAGCAATGCTTTCGGAGATGACCAGATCGCGATTCTCGAGTCGTGGTGGCGGTCCCGGCACAAAATCGATCAGCTCTTCGTAACGTGTGCGGGACAGCGTGATGGAAACGGAATTACCGGAAGCGCCATCCCAGCTCATGCCAAATTCTCCGCCGACACTCTCCTCGGGTTTTAGACTGGCATTGCCTACAAAGGGATTACCGAGGGCATAGAAGCTTGGCGCTTTGAAGCCACTGCCGGCCGCGGCACGCAACGAGAACCGGGTGTCGGGAATGAAGTAACGCACGCCGGCACGTGCAGTCAGGCTTGATTCGAGACCGTCCACATCATCCAGCCGCAGGCCGGTGTTGAATGCCCATCGCTCGCTGGTACGATTGGCTTCGATGAAACCCGACAGGGTGGAGCGATCCAGATCAAAGTTGTTGGCTACCTTGAAGCCGCCGAAATTCAGCGCGCCTTCGCTGCTGCCGGATTCGCTCAGCGCTTCGATACCAGCACCCAGCGTCCATTTCTGCACATCCATTCGTCCTGTCGCCTGACCGGCCACGCGCTGGTAGCGCGAGACATCGGTACCTGCGGGAATGCCCACTGGATTGAACGCTGAACCCGCAACGCCGGGACTCACGGTGTCATCACGCCGATCGACGATGTATGCGGAGATGTCCACACGCGCCGACTCATAGCGGTAGGCGGGCAGGCTGAGACCCGCCAGCTGTTCGCGGCCCTTGCGCGACTCAAGGCCGGGACGAGTGGCCAGTCGTGGTCCACCACTGCTGTCCGGATATGTTTCTGCTTCGGTTTCATTGAAACGCACAATCAACCGCCCGGCATCTTGCTGATTGAGTGGCGCGAATTTGCCGGTGACAGTCCGCGATTTGAAACTGGCATCCGGCGTTTGTTCACCGTCGTCATCGGCTATAAAACCGATCGAGCCGCCCACGTTGCCGGCAACGGCCCTTGCCAGCGCGCGCCAGCCGACCAGTAACCCTCTGTTCCTGCGCCTAGCGCGGCTTGTACCTGATGAGAGGGCGTTCCGGCCGGTGCAACCAGATTGATCACGCCCGCCAGAGAACCGGAACCATACAGACTCGACAGCGGCCCACTGACCACTTCGACCCGTTCCAGCGTCGATGCATTGATCTCGGCCACATTCACTGCACCGCCACGACTGTTGGTCGAGTTGTTGAGCGGCACGCCGTCGAACAGCACGACAGTGAAATTGGGATCGGCGCCGCGCAGGAAAATGGACGCAGCGCCACTGCGACCTCCGGGTGTCTGGACATAGATTTCCGACAGCCCATTCAACGCGTCGGCGACGTCAATGCGACCGGCCAGCTCGGCGCCCGGAATGACCGATGCCGAATAAGGTGTGTCGGGAGAGGTCGTGAGTCGCGACGCGGTAACCACCACTTCGCGGGGAGCAATAGCCGACTGCGCACCGGCAGGTAACGGAATCGCGGCAGCTGCGCCGCAAAAAAAAGCAAGGCGAAACGTCATTGAACTACTCTGGAAAACGCCGATGACGGCGGTTGATAAAGATGCGCCACATCAGCCAGCCAATGGCAGGCAGCACGGCAAGCGCAAAAAACACCGACAGGAATGAGCCAACTGAAACGGTCACCCCGGTGATGGCGAAGGCAACGGCCACCAGTGCGTTGGCGAAAGTGGTCGCGGCGATAAAGGACCACAGGGGCATGCGAACCATTCCGGCGGCGAGCGCCCCAGCCTCTGCAAGCACCGGCACAGCGCGGGTGATTACCAGCGCAGCCGGCCCGACCCTGGTGAACAGCCGTTGCGCCCGAACCAGTTCGGCTTCGCCCAGCAATGGCATGGCAAGCAATCGTCCACCACTGGCACCCAGCACATAGGCAATAAGGCAGCCACAACACATGCCGAACCAGATGACGACTGCGCCGATTACCCAGCCGAGTGCAGCGCCAGCGAATACACTGACCAGACTTGAAGGCACGGGTAGAACGCAGTCACCCGCGAGCAAGGCAACAATCATGATGGCCAACAGCCAGGGATGCATGCGCACCTTGTCGAGGGTAGTCGACAACCAGGCCTCGAATGGAACTTCAAAGACAAGGAACGGCCCTAGTGTCACAGCCAACAACAGGCTGATCAGCAAGAGCCAGCCGACTGTTTTTCGAAGCATGGGATATGCCGCTGCACTCGAGAAGAAACGGCCCGGTTTCAACGCGGGGGATCTGGTCATGAAGCTCGTCAAAATGCACCAAGTTATAGTTCAAGCGGCAAGCGAAGCTTTCGTTGGCGCGCCGAAAGTGTATACAATATTCGATAAATTCAAGCACTCTAATTTGATCCCAGCATCCTGGTCCAGTGGCTGGGGTCTCCAGAACCAATGAGTATCCCTATGCGCCTGCGTGCCGCTCTGGTCGGAATCGTCCTCGTCATTGTTGTCGGGCTTGTGATTGTGCTACGGCAGCCCACACTTCCCACGTCTGAAGCCAACAAGCCCTGGCCCGCACCGGTGCAAACCGACGAACCGGAAAAATCGGTACCGCTTGCGCCGAAGGATGCCTTGGCGACTTTTACCATGCCGCCCGGTTACCACCTTGAACTGATCGCCTCCGAACCTCTCGTCAAAGATCCGATTCTGATGGAGTTCGACGGCGATGGCCGTCTGTGGGTGATGGAGATGCCTGCCTTCTCCTACAACGAACAGATGGAAGATTCAGAGGAACCGATCAACGACCTGGTGATTCTCGAAGACACCGATGGCGACGGCGCATTCGACAAGCGCACCGTGTTCATGGACAAACTGATTTTGCCGCGCGCGTTCAAGATTCTGGACAAGAACTGTGCGCTGGTCGGCGAGCCGCCCAAGCTGTGGAAGGCATGCGACACCAACGGTGATCTGCAGTCGGATACCAAAGAACTGATTGCCGATACCTTTGCTACCCAGGGTGTTCTCGAGCACGGCGCCAATGGTCTGTACTGGGGCATGGACAATACGATTTATGTCTCCGAGCACAATTGGGATGTTGAATTCAAAGACGGCAAATTCCAGACCCGGCCGACCCTGCGTCGTGGCCAGTGGGGAATCACCCAGGACAATGGCGGCCGCATCTATCGCAACGTCAACACCGATCCGCTGTTTGTCGACTACGTCGCGCCCAGGTACTTCACGCGCAATCCGAACCTGGTACGCACCAATGGTTTGTATGAGTCGCTGGTCAAACAGGAAGACACCTATATCTGGCCGATTCATCCCACGCAGGGCATCAACCGCGGTTATCGCACCGATATTTTCCGCGAGGACAAGACCTCTACTTATTACGGTGGTGTGTCGTCGCCGTTGATTTATCGCGGCCAGAGCCTGCCCGAGGATGTGCAGAACCAGCCGTTCGTAGTGGATGGTCCGACGAATATTGTTCATCTGCTCAAACTCACCAACGACAACGGCAAACTGTCGGCAGAGGACTATTACAAGAAGGGCGAGTTTCTGGCGTCGACCGATATCCGCTTTCGTCCGGTGGCGCTGACCGGTGGCTGGGATGGCACCCTCTATATTCTCGACATGTACCGCGGCATCTCCCAGGACGGCCCCATCCAGACCGATTATCTGCGCAACTACAACGCCAAACGCGAGCTGGCAAAGGGACTCAACTACGGCCGCATTTACCGTGTTGTTTACGATGGCATGAAAGTCGATGACAAACCATCGATGAGCAAGGACACCTCAGCGCAGCTGGTGGCGCACCTGTCGCACAACAATGGCTGGTGGCGTGATACTGCCCAGCAGCTGCTGGTACAACGCAATGATCAGTCGGTGGTACCGGCGCTGGAGAAACTGGCGAGCGCAGCCGATGCACGTCCGCGCCTGCATGCGCTGTGGACACTGGATGGCATGAAAGCGTTGCGTCCAGAACTGGTTCTGACCGCCTTGAAGGACGAGTCTGCCGATGTGCGCGCTGCGGCGCTGCGTCTGTCGGAACAATGGCTTGGCTCGGACAGCACCATGCAGGCCGCAGTACTCGCAACACTCAACGATTCCAGCTGGTTTGTGCGCCGCCAGCTGGCAGCAACGCTGGGAGAACTGCCTGAGGCGACCCGGGTTGCGTCGCTGCTGCAGGTCATCAGGACATATGGCGACGACTCGATGACCGTGGATGCGGCCGTGAGCGGCTTGCGTGACCGGGAAAGCGAAGCGCTGGCCCTGCTGGTCAGGGATCGCGCACCCAGCGTTGATGCCGTTACTGTGCTGGCAGGTGCCACCAGCATGGGCCGTGATCATGCAAAAGTAGAGGCATTGTTGGGCATCGCCAGCGATGCGCAGCTTTCGACAGCGGTGCGTATTGCTGTTCTGCAAGGCCTCACGCAAGGGTTGAAACTCAGTGGCGGTGGCCGTGTCGGCGGCGGTGCCGTTGCGGGTGGTCGAGCCGGTGCCGCTGTGCCGGGCGTGGCGCGCCAGCGTGCGGTCAAGGGCTTCGCAATCGATGCTGCCCCCCGGGTGCTGATTACCCTGTCGAAAGGCAATGACGAATTGTCCGGCGCCGCGAAGGCCGCGCTGGATTTGATGGATTGGCCCGGCAAACCGAGACCTCCGGCTGTGGCGCCACTGACACCGGACGAGCAGAGGCGCTTTGCCGAAGGCAAGCTTGCCTATGAAAAAGTCTGCGTCGCCTGCCATCTGCCTGATGGCGCCGGCATCGAACGTGTTGGCGCGCGCCTGGCGGGTTCCAAGTGGGCCAACTCGGATGCGGAAAATAGCATTCTGATCCTGATGAATGGCAAGGAAGGTCCGGTTGGCTTGATGCCGCCGCTGGGCGCAGCCATGTCGAATGAAGAAGTGGCTGCGGTGTTGACGTATGTGCGTCGTTCGTTCGGTAATACCGCCTCACCGGTGTTGCCGGCTGAAGTAAACGAAATACGACAAGCGTACACACACCGGACAACACCGTGGACCGAAGCCGAACTGGCGCTACCGCGCCGTTGAACGACCAAGGCAGCGCACAACGCGTCGATAGCGGACTGTCATTCCCTGGTGTGACAGTCCGTGATCTCTGCAAGCGCTACGGCGCTATCCGGGCGGTCAACGGTGTCAGTTTTGAAGTGCGCGCCGGCGAAATCTTCGGTTTGCTCGGACCCAATGGCGCGGGCAAGACCACCACCGTGGAATCCATAGTCGGACTTGTCGAGCCGGACTCCGGGGCGATCGACATCTGCGGCATCGATGTGCGCGCGCAGCCGCGTGTTGCCAGACAGCAGCTGGGTGTGGCCTTGCAAACCACCGGTTTGCAGGACGGCATTACGCCACGCGAGGCACTGCATTCATTTGGCGCTCTGTTCCACAGCGCTGTTGCTGTCGAACCCCTGCTGGGGCGGTTTGGTCTGGAGGCGAAAGCGGATTCCCGGGTGAGCACGCTATCAGGAGGACAGAAGCAACGCCTGGCTCTGGCCCTGGCGCTGGTGAATGATCCGCATGTCATAGTACTCGACGAGCCAACCGCGGGACTGGACGCGCAAATGCGTCGCGAATTTCATAATTACATCCAGGCCATGCGGCAGGAAGGCCGTTCGGTTCTGCTGACCACTCACGACATGGATGAGGCAGCGCAGCTGTGCAACCGGATTGCCGTTATCGACCGCGGGCAGATCGTCGCGGCTGGCTCACCAGCTGAGCTGATCGCCACGTTGCGATCTGCAATGCGTGTCGAACTGACCACCGACCAGACAATCGATCCTGCCTGGCTCACGCCACCGACGCTGTTCCGCGATATCCGTTGCGAAGACACAGAACTGTCTTTCACAACAGCCAATGCAGGGGAAGCCCTTGCCCGGTTACTCGCTGTACTCGCTGAGCATGGCATGCAGGTAGTGCATCTGCAGGCAGGCAAAGGCACACTGGAAGATGCCTTGCTGGAAATCATCGCGTCGCAAGCGCATTCCTGATCGACATGTTTGTTTTTCTCATTCAGATCCGTTTGGGCCTGACCCTCGCCATCCGCAACCGGATGGCTCTGATCTACGGCTTTTTGTTTCCGCTTATTTTTCTGATTGCTTTCTGGACCTTGTACCGCCATGACGAGGTGCCCATCGCGCTGCACTTGGGTGAACTGCTGACGGTCACCATCCTGGGCGGAGCATGTTTTGGTCTGCCGACCACGCTGGTCAGCGAACGCGAACGAGGCGTATGGCGCCGCTACAGATTGTCACCGACACCCGCCTGGCTGTTCATCGCCAGTACACTGACGACGCGCTTCATTCTGCTGTTCGCTGCCGCGCTGCTGCAGATTGGCCTGGCCCTGGCATTGGGCATGCCGTCCCCCGCACATCCGCTGGGTTTGTTGTTCGCCTTTATCCTGACCGCCGCTGCGTTCATGGGACTGGGTTTGATCATCGCAGTGCTGGCGGACAACGTCCCTACGGTGCAGGCGCTGGGACAGTGCATTTTTCTGCCCATGCTGATCATTGGTGGCGTGGCGGTACGACTCACTGCGCTGCCGGAATGGGCCTTGTATCTGTCGACTTTTTTTCCCGGTCGTTATGCCGTTGCTGCGTTGCAGAGCAATGTCACCGGTGCCGGTCTGGCAGGCGTCGGCTTCGATATGGCGGCGCTTGCCCTGATTGGAACAGCGGCATTGCTTGCGGGACTACGTCTGTTCCGCTGGGACGCCGACACGCGCACACGCATGCGCGGCAGCAACGGCTGGTTGTTCCTGGCCATGGGTGTCTGGATGTTGGTAGGGTTGCTGGCGGTGTGGCAAGGGCGTGTAGCGGCGACTGAGGTCGTGCTGGAGGACGTTGGCGGTACGCAGGACTTTGCCCAGGATACAAGCATGGCTTCGCAGGCTGTGTTGTCCAGTCAAGCGCCCCAACAATCAGGATGGAAGTCACTCGGCGCAGAAGATTTCAAGCGCGTCGCATTCGAAAGACTGCCACCGGACGGCGGTTTGGTATCTCCGATTGCCGCGGCCTCGGAACAACCCGATGATCTGGTGGCGGAGCAGCTTGATCAGATCAGCATTGACCTGCTGGCCTGGCCACCCGGCCGCGAAGCCGATCCCGTGCAACGCGTCCGCAACTATTTGTATGTCATCGCTGTTGCCGATCTGCTGCAAATGAGCGAGGTGGAACGTTTCCTGCCGCATATCGTCCTGGACCAGCTCCGGCAGGACGTGGCAGCGGAAGATTTACCGCGCATATTGTTCTGGATCGCCATGCATCCGGATGAGGGCGATGACGCGGCCATCGGGGAAATGCAGCAGCTCGGCTTGCCCGGTGTAACGGGATCACGCAAGGCAATACGCGGCCGCGTGATGCTGTATGCCTTCAAATTTCTGGGCAGGCTGACCGGCGACATCCCAAGCAGCTAGACCCTGCGCTCGATACCGCGTCTCGTTCAGCTCTTGCGGCGCACGCTGATCACATTGGGCAGCCCCTGGATTCTGCCCATCACGCCCGAAAGCTCCTCCAGATTGTGGACCACGATGCGCAGCTGCATGTCGGCCACGCCATCCTGTTGTGTCAGGGTGTTCATGGCCTGAATACTGAGCTTGGCATCGGTGAGTACGGCGCTGATGTCGCGCACCAGGCCACGACGATCGTAAGCGTGCACCAGTATGTCCACCGCAAACTCCTGACCGGCGCTGCTGCCCCAGTCCACCGGAATGACGCGTTCCGGATGCTTTTCCTGCAGGCGTTTGAAACTGGCACAGCCATCGCGATGGATGCTGATGCCGCGTCCCTGCGTGATATAGCCGACGATGCTTTCCGGCGGCACCGGCCGGCAGCAGCGCGCGAATACCGACAACAAGTCACCAACGCCATCAATACTGATGCCTTCAACGGGCTTGCTGGCTTTGGACTTGCGCAGAAAAGTGCCGGGCAATTCCTGAGGGCGTGCACGGCGCTGCACCGCGCCACTCACTTGGGCAACGGTCAGCTCGCCTTCGCCCAGTGCCTGATATAGCGCTTCGGCGTTGGGCAGGTGCAGCTCATCCAGCAACTCGGGCAGGGTGACGGCATTGATCGCCAGTCGTTGCAGTTCGCGCTCCAGAATCTGCCGGCCCTGGGCGATGTTCTGGCCTTCGTCCTGTTTGCGAAACCAGGCACGGACCTTGGTACGACTGCGTGGCGAAGCCAGAAATCCCAGTGACGGCACCAGCCAGTCGCGACTGGGATGGGGTTGCCTGGCGGTGATGATCTCGACCTTGTCGCCGTTACTCAGCACATAGGTCAGCGGCACGATCTGGTCGTTGACCTTGGCGCCGCGGCAGCGGTGGCCCAGTTCGGTATGCACGTGATAGGCATAGTCGAGCGGCGTGGCACCCTTGGGCAGGTCGACCACTTCACCGCGTGGCGACAGCGCGTACACACGATCCTCGAACAGCTCGGCGCGCATGCGTTCCAGAAAGTCGGTTTCCGACTCGGCCTGACCCGAGGCATCGGCATGTTCGGCTGGCTCGAGAATCTGCCGCAGCCAGGCGATTTTCTGCTCGTAGGCCGGATCGGCGCGGCCACCTTCCTTGTAGCGCCAATGCGCTGCTACACCCAGCTCGGCATGCTCATGCATGTCGCGGGTACGGATCTGCACTTCCAGCGGCAGCTTGCCCGGTCCGATCACAGCGGTGTGCAGTGAGCGATACAGATTGTCCTTGGGCGTGGCGATATAGTCGTCGAACTCACCCGGAATGAATGGCCACAGGCTGTGCACGATACCCAGCGCTGCATAGCAGTCGGCGACACTGTCGACGAGTATGCGTACAGCGCGCACATCGTAGATCTGCTCAAACGAGAGGCCCTTGCGCTGCATCTTGCGCCAGATGCTGTAGATGTGTTTTGGCCGGCCAGCGATCTCCGCCTTGATACCAGCCTTGTCCAGTGCGGTACGCAGTTCGGCCTGAACGTCGGCGATGTAACGTTCGCGATCAGCACGCTTGGCGGCCAGCCAGCCGGCAATGCGTTTGTAGGCCTCTGGATCGAGATAGCGAAAGCTGAGGTCTTCCAGTTCCCACTTCAACTGCCAAATACCGAGCCGATTTGCCAGGGGCGCAAAAATTTCCCGGGTTTCACGCGCCAGGTGCTGTTGTTCTGCAGATTCCAGATCCTTGGCGTGGCGCAGTTGATACAACTGATCCGCCAGACGAATGAACACCAGACGGGCATCCGAAGCGATGGCCAGCAGCATCTTGCGCAGGGCTTCGGCCTGACCCGCAGATCGCATCGCCGACGCTTGTCCAGTGGGATGTCCGCCGGATGATTCAAACTGTTTGAGGCGCACGCTGTCGCGTGCCATGCGTGCGGCGTTCTGACCTGCCAGCGCGACGGCACCATCATCGTCCAGCAGACTGGCTTCCAGCAGGGGATAGAGCAGGGCGCCCATCACGATGTCTTCGTCCACGCCCAGCGGTTGCACGATCTCTGCAACAGCGTTGGCACGCTGCAAGGTCGCAGCACTGGCGGCGGTATCGGGCAGCGCCGTAGTCAATGCGGAGCGCAACGCGACCAGCGTTGGTGTGTCGGGATGGGTATGACTGACGGTCGGAATCAAGCTTGGGAACCACATGTCTGGCTAATGCCGGTATCATACGCGACGCTTGCAGGCCAACATGTGTTTGTCACTCTGCGGTCTGGTTATTACAAGGTACGGGTTTTGTTATCACGCACGCACCACATACGCAGAATCGGTCGCCATCTCACTGCACAGAGGGCTGGATGACTGCGTCTGCTCGCGTCGTGGCCACGCGCAAAGTGAGTCGGTCATCGCGCCGGCCAGGCAGCCTTGACGAGCTGCAACCCAAGCCGGTACTGAGCATGCCGTTGCGTGCGCGCATCCTGGGGCTGGACCCCGGTTCGCGTGTCACGGGTTTTGCCGTACTCGACTGCGATGCCGGACAGATCAATTACGTCGTCAGCGGTGGCATTCGCGCCGATGGCAGCGATTTTCCGGACCGGCTCAAACAGATTTTCACCGGCGTTGCCGAACTGGTAAAACAGCACCAGCCCGATGAAGTGGCCATCGAGCGGGTGTTCATGCATCGCAACGCCGACAGCGCGCTGAAACTGGGACAGGCACGCGGCGCGGCGTTGAGCGCCACGTTTGCCGTGCCGGCCAGCGTGTTTGAATATGCGCCGCGGGAAATCAAACAGGCGGTGGTGGGCTCCGGTGCTGCCGAAAAGACTCAGGTACAACTGATGGTGAAACGCTTGCTGAAACTCACCGGCGACATGGGCGCCGATGCCGCCGATGCCATCGCCATCGCGCTGTGTCATGCGCATTCGCGCCGTTTGCGCGGTTTGTTGGCAGCGGCTGGCCGAACAGGTACCCGACGATGATTGGTTTTCTGCGCGGCAAGCTGATAACCAAGCAACCGCCGCAGCTGGTGGTGGAAGTTCATGGTGTGGGTTATGAGCTGGATGCACCCATGTCCACATTCTATGGCTTGCCGGCGACTGGCAGCGACATTCATCTGTTCACGCATCTGGTGGTGCGTGAAGATGCGCACATCCTGTTCGGCTTTGGGTCAGAGCGCGAACGCCGCATGTTCCGCGAATTGCTGAAGGTGTCCGGCATTGGTCCCAAGCTGGCATTGTCCATTCTGTCGGGCATCAATGTGGATGAGCTGCTGATGTGCATCACCACGGGCGATGCCGACTCACTGGTGCGCATTCCCGGGGTGGGGCGCAAGACCGCCGAACGGCTGTTGATCGAAATGCGCGATCGAGTCAAAGGCTTTGGTGAACTTGCCAGCTTCCCGCAAATCACTCAGGTCAATGGTCAAGGCAATGGTGGGGCGCAGGGCGAGGCCTTCAGTGCCCTGATGGCGCTGGGTTACAAGCCTGCTGAGATCACCAGGTTGCTGAAGGCGATTGATCCGGCCTTGCAGAGCGTGGAAGAAATCATCCGGCATGCCTTGAAAGCGGCGGTACAGAAATAATGATCCAGCAAGACCGCATCGTTTCTGCCGGCGAACAGTTCGAGGACGAAACCTACGACCGCGCCGTGCGCCCGAAAAAACTGGCTGATTACGTCGGTCAGGCTGCCGTGCGTAATCAGATGGAAATTTTCATCGAGGCGGCACGCAAGCGCGGCGAGGCGCTGGATCATGTGCTGATCTTCGGACCACCGGGACTGGGCAAGACCACGCTGGCCAACATCATTGCGAATGAGCTGGGTGTGGGTCTGAAGCAAACCTCCGGACCGGTGATCGAACGACCTGGTGATCTGGCAGCATTGCTCACCAACCTGCAGGCGCACGACGTGTTGTTCGTCGACGAGATTCATCGCCTCAGTCCGGTGGTGGAAGAGATCCTGTATCCGGCCATGGAGGACTATCAGCTGGATATCATGATCGGCGAGGGACCCGCGGCGCGTTCCATCAAGCTCGACCTGCCACCCTTCACGCTGGTGGGCGCCACCACACGCGCCGGCCTGCTGACCTCGCCGCTGCGCGATCGTTTTGGCATCGTGCAGCGTCTGGAGTTTTACAACGTGCACGACCTCACACACATCGTGCAGCGTTCCGCTTCCATTCTGGGCGTGCCCATGGACAGCGAAGGTGCGCAACACATTGCCCTGCGTTCGCGCGGCACGCCGCGTATCGCCAATCGCCTGTTGCGGCGGGTGCGCGACTACGCCGAAGTCAAAGCCGGTGGCGCCGTCAGCGGCAAGATCGCCCAGGCAGCGCTGGACATGCTGGATGTCGATCCGCAGGGCTTCGACGTGATGGACCGCAAACTGCTGCTGGCCATCATGGAAAAATTCGATGGCGGACCGGTGGGCGTGGAAAGCATGGCGGCCATGCTGGGCGAAGAGCGCGGCACGATTGAAGATGTCATCGAACCCTTCCTGATCCAGCAGGGCTTCCTGATGCGCACCGCCCGTGGCCGCATGGCGACACGCAGCGCTTATCTGCACTTTGGCCTCAAACTCCCGGAGCGCGCCGCGACGCCGGATCTGTTTCGCGAGGACGAGGTGTAATGCCGGAGACCATGTGTTCCGAGTTCGTCTGGCCGGTACGTGTGTACTGGGAAGATACCGACGCCGGCGGCGTGGTGTACTACGCCAACTACCTGCGGTTTCTGGAGCGGGCACGCACCGAATGGTTGCGGGCGCTGGGTATCGAACAGATGCCGCTCAAGGAACAACACGGCGTGATAATGGTCGTTGCGCAGGTCGAGGCCAATTATAGGCGTCCGGCCCGGTATGGCGATGTGTTGCAGATACGCTGCCGCATCGTCGAGATTGGCAAGGTCAGTCTGAGTTTTGAGCAGTTTGTTCACCGTGATACGGTGGATGGCGAATTGTTGCTGGATGGCAAGATCCGGGTGGCCTGCATTGATGCGGGCAGTTTCAAACCCCGGGCCTTGCCCAGAGAGATCGTTGGGAGCTTGCAGGCATGAATGATATGTCGGTGTTTGAGATGGTGCGCGATGCCAGCGTGGTCGCACAGCTGGTGATGGCGTTGCTGCTGGCAGCATCGGTCACGTCGTGGATGATCATTCTGCGTAAACGTGCCGAGCTGAGCAAAACCCGCGCCGAGGCCGACAAGTTTGAAGACGAGTTCTGGTCGGGCGGCGATCTCACTGCCATGTATCGCCGGCTCGAGGCCAACAAGGGCAAGTCATACGGCGTGGCGAGTATTTTTGAATCCGGCTTTCGCGAATTCGGCCGCATGCGACAACATGGCGCCATCGGTTCCGATCAGATCATTGAAGGCAGCCGGCGCGCCATGCGTGCGGCCTTGTTGAAGGAAACGGACCGCCTGGAAAAAAGTCTGTCCATGCTCGCCACTATCGGCTCGACCAGTCCCTATGTCGGTCTGTTCGGCACGGTGTGGGGCATCATGAGCGTATTTCACGGCCTGGGTGGTGCAGCACAGGTGACTCTGGCTCAGGTGGGGCCGGGCATCTCGGATGCCCTGGTGGCCACTGCCATGGGTCTGTTCGCGGCCATTCCTGCGGTGATTTTCTACAATCGCTACGCAGACCAGGTCAGTCGTCTGGAATTGCGTTACGACACCTTTGTTGAAGAGCTGTCCACCATCCTGCAGCGTAGTGCCGCCGCGCGCCCGGCACCGGCTGCTACACCGGCCAGCAAAGGGGCGTAACCCATGGCGCGACGTGGCCGCAAGCTGATGGGTGAAATCAATGTGGTTCCCTACATTGACGTGATGCTGGTACTGCTGATCATTTTCATGATCACCGCGCCCCTGATGTCACAGGGTATCAAGGTGGAATTGCCCAAGGCTGGCGCTGCGCCGTTGCCGCCGGATCCGCGCAATCAGCCGCCGTTGATCCTGAGCGTGGACAAGAGTGGTCGCTACTTTCTGAGCGTGGGCAGCAAGCCGGAACAGGCGCTGAGTGCGGATGCCGTTACCGAGCGCGTGTCTGCCGTTTTGCGGCGTGAACCCACTACCACGGTACTGGTGAAAGCGGATACCGCCGTACCCTATGGGCAGGTGGTGCAAGGCATGGTGCTGCTGCAACGCGCCGGCGCATTGCAGGTGGGCTTTGTCACCGATCCCGCCACGGCGGCCAGTGCGCGTCGCAAGATTGGCAATTAGTTCGCGATGACAGCTACGCACCGCCAATGGGACGACTCGCGCGACCAGTTGAAATACTGGGGCGGTGCGCTGCTGGTCCACGCGTTGCTGGGTGTTCTGCTGGTGGGTTTCAACTGGGGTTCGCGTCAATCGGTAATCCCGCAGTTGGCGATCAACGCGGTGGTGGTAGATCGCAATACCCTGAACCAGCTGGTCAGGCAGCAGGCTGTGCCGGATCCACCCGCAGAACCTGATACCCGCCAGCAGGAAGAGCGGGAAAAACAGCGTCAGGAACAGGAACGCCTGAAGCAGGAACAGGCAAAGCAACAACTCAAGCAGGAGCAGTTGAAACGCGAACAACTTGAGTTGCAAAAGGCGCAGGAACAACAGCGGGCTGCGGCCGAGCAGCAGCGACAGAAACAGGAAGCCGACAAAAAACGCCTGGCCGATATCCAACAGAAGCAGCGGGATGCCGAGCTGAAACGTCAGGCCGATGCCGAAGCCAGGGCACAGGCCGCGCGTGAGGCGGAACTCGCGGCACAGATGGCTGCCGAAGAAGGGCGTACCAGTGCGGTCAATTCCGGCCTGCTCAATCAGTACGTGGCGCTGATCCAGCAGAAGGTGATGCGCAACTGGATCAAGCCGGCCACCGCCAGGTCGGGTCTGGAGTGTGAAGTCAGAGTGGTGCAGGCAACCGGTGGTACGGTGTTGTCAGCAACCGTCGGTAAATGTAACGGTGACGCTGCAGTGCGCACTTCGATAGAAGCGGCCGTACAGCGTGCTTCACCCTTGCCACCGCCACCCGATCCACGTTTGTTTGAACGTAATTTGATATTAAATTTCAAGCCTACGGAGTAGGAATGAAGCCTTCAGTTCGCGCATTTTTCATGGTGCTGGGTTTGCTGTTTGTGTCCGCCGGCGCACGGGCGCAACTGGTCATTGAAATCACACAAGGCATGAATGACGCCATTCCCATCGCCGTGGTGCCCTTTGGCGTACCGGGCCCGGTGGTGCCGACTGTGGATGTGGCCGAGATCATCCACAACGATCTGGCGCGCAGTGGTCGTTTCGCTCCCCTGGAACGCCGCGACATGATCGAGAAGCCGACTTCCGGCGACCAGATCCAGTTCACCGACTGGCGCTTGCTCAAGAGCAATTTCATCACCGTGGGCAAACTGACACCGGATGGCACGGATCGATATACAGTGCAGTTCGAACTGTACAACGTGCTCAATGGCCAGCGCCTGCTGGGCCAGCGCATCGTTTCCAGCTCGGCAGCTTTACGCGCCACGGCACATCGCATTGCCGACATGATTTTTGAGCAGCTCACCGGCATTCCCGGTGTGTTCTCGACGCGCCTGGCCTATCTGAACGTGGAAGGCACGCCGCCCCAACAGCGTTACAAACTGACCGTGGCTGACTCCGATGGCGCCAATCCCCGGGTGATCGCCAACTCCGGCGAGCCCATCATGTCGCCGGCCTGGTCGCCTGATGGGCAGAGTCTTGCCTATGTGTCGTTTGAAAACAAAACTGCAGCCATCTGGGTGCAGGCATTGGCCACGGGCACCCGCACCAAAGTTTCGGCACGTGCCGGCATCAATGGCGCCCCAGCGTGGTCGCCGGATGGCAAGAAGCTGGCCCTCACGTTATCGCGCAAGGATGGTGATGTGGACGTTTACACCCTCGAGCTGGCCTCGCAGATGCTGACTCGCATGACCTTTGATCCCGGCATCGATACCGAGCCGACCTGGTCGATGGACGGCAGCAAGCTGTACTACACCTCAGATCGTTCCGGTTCGCCACAGATCTACGAGGTGAGTTCGAACGATCCGCGCAGCACGCCACGTCGTCTGACGTTTGAGGGCAGGTACAACGCCCGGCCGCGCATCTCACCGGATGGCAAGCAGCTGGCGCTGGTGACGCAAACCGGCGACGGCTTCAATATCGGGCTGCTGGATCTGAAAACCAATGCGCTGCAGGTGCTGACCAGGGGACGCCAGGACGAAAGCCCCAGTTTTGCGCCTAACGGCGCACAGCTGATCTACGCCACTCAGGATCGCGGTCGCGGGGTGTTGGCGCTGGTATCCAGCGACGGCCGCTCGCAGCAGAAACTGGGCGCGACCAGCGGTGAGGTTCGTGAAGCCGTATGGGGCCCCTTGCCGGCGAAATGACAAATGAACGGTCACGGCCCTCGGCAGACCTGAATCAGGGCTGCGAGCGGGGTTGCATTGTGGCAATATTCGTGATTCAAACTTTTTTTACTGTTGTTCTTACTGACTTAATTTGATGAGGGTTTTATCCATGCGCGCGTCGATTGTTGTTCTGATGGCGGGGATCGTGATGCTGGCGGGATGCAAGACCAAGCCCGTTGAACAGACTGCTGCCGCTCCGGCTGCAACCACCGGTACCACAGATACCTCCGGCTATCAGGCACCGACCAGCCAGGGCGGCCAGCAGCTGACCGCCGAGCAACTGGCGAAACAGGAACTGACCAGGGTCGGCATGGTGGTGTACTTCGACTATGACAGCTCGGACATCAAACCCGAGTACAACGCCGTCATCGCCGCACACGCCAAGTACCTGTCGTCCAATGGCAACCTGAAAGTGCGCCTGGAAGGCAATACCGACGAACGCGGCTCACGCGAATACAACATCGGTCTTGGTGAGCGTCGCGCGCAAGCCGTGCGCCGTGCATTGTTGTTGCAGGGTGTAACGGAAGCGCAGGTGACCACACTGAGCTATGGCGAAGAACGTCCCGCAGTGGCTGGCAGCGACGAAACCGCGTACAGCAAGAACCGTCGCGTTGAATTCGGCTATTGAGAAACTCGACGGTTGATCAGGGTGACGGGATTCGCATGAATACGCGCTTCAGCAATGGCAACACCGGCACACGCCTGTTTGGCGTGCTGCTGTGTGGCCTGATGCTGTCTGCCTGTGCCACTCCGCGCGAACAGGACCCGACCTTTCAGAAGCTTACTGAAATCGATGGACGGGTGCTGCGTATTGAACGGGTGATCAACAACCAGAGTCTGATGGAACTGGCGCAAAAGGATGATGCCTTGCAGAACGAGCTGCGCGCGCTGCGTGGCCAGCTGGAAGAACTTCAGCATGGAGTCGACACCCTGCGCAACCAGCAGCGCGACCTGTATGCGGATATGGACAAGCGCATACTGGCGCTGGAGACCGGCAGGGTTGCCGTAGCCGCGAGCAGTCATGCAACACCGCAGATCAGCGATCGTGATGCATACCAGGATGCCTTCAACCTGCTCAAGGACAGCAAGTACTCCGAAGCAGCAGATGCGTTTTCCAGCTTTCTGAAAACTTATCCGCAAAGCGGCCTGCTGGACAATGCACAGTACTGGCTGGGTGAGGCGCATTACGTGCTCAAGGACTATACGCAGGCACAACGTGATTTTCAGGCCGTACTGAACTCCTATCCGAATTCGGCAAAAGTACCCGACGCCATGCTGAAGCTGGGGTATACCTTGTACGAACTGAAGAACTACAAGGATGCGCGTGCCACCTTGCAGAAGGTGACAGAGCAGTACGCCGATACCAATTCAGGCAAGCTTGCGCAACAGCGTCTGAGCAAGATGACGTCCGAAGGACATTGACGCAGCAGCTGGCTGCGCTAATCCCATGTCAACTCCTGATACTGCAGAGGGCCTGGCGGAAGATGCCGCTGCCATTGCCGGGCGCGTCAAACTCACAGAAGTTTTTCTGTCCATCCAGGGCGAAGCTGACAGTGTCGGCTGGCCGACCGTGTTCGTGCGTCTGACCGGATGTCCATTACGCTGTACCTACTGCGATACCGAGTACGCCTTCTATGGCGGCCAGTGGCAGCCAATCAGTAATGTGCTGCAACAAGTCGCAGCGCATGGTGTGCGGCATGTGTGCGTAACGGGTGGCGAACCGTTGGCGCAAAAAGGTTGCATTCCTCTGTTGAAATCGCTGTGCGATGCAGGCTACAGCGTGTCGCTGGAAACCAGCGGCGCCCTGGACATCGCGCCGGTGGATGCGCGCGTAGCGCGCGTGGTGGACCTGAAAACACCTGGCAGCGGCGAAGTACATCGCAATAGATACCAGAACATCGAGCTGCTGACTTCCCGCGATCAGGTGAAATTCGTATTGTGCGATCGCGCCGATTACGACTGGGCGTGCGCGCAGCTGAAAAAGTACAAGCTGCATGAGCGCTGCATGGTGCTGTTCAGCAGCAGCTATGCCCAACTGCCCGCAGCGCAACTGGCAGAATGGGTGCTGGCTGAACGTCTGCCGGTGCGTGTGCAAGTGCAGTTGCACAAAATTCTCTGGGGCGAAACACCCGGCAAGTGAAATATCTGTTGGTCTTTCTCCAGGGCACCTCGATTCCGCTCGGTGACCGGAGTCATGCGATCCGGTCGCGGAGCGGAGTCGCAGCGCTCTGGCCATCGAACCCGTTTTTTGGCTTGAAACATGAGTAATGAACACGCTGTCGTTCTGTTATCCGGCGGTCTCGACTCCGCAACTACGCTGGCCATCGCTAGAGCCGAAGGCTTCGTCTGTCATGCGGTGAGTTTCGATTACGGTCAGCGTCATCGTGCCGAGCTATATGCCGCGGATCGCATTGCCCAGGCATTGGGCGCTGTTGAACACCGCACCATGCGTATCGACTTCGCTGGAATTGGCGGATCGGCACTCACTGATACCAGCATCGCGGTACCCGAGGTGGCGCAGGCTGGCATTCCGATTACCTATGTACCGGCCCGCAACACGGTGTTTCTGTCACTGGCGCTGGGCTGGGCGGAAGTGCTGCACAGCGCCGATATGTTCATCGGCGTGAATGCGGTGGACTATTCCGGCTATCCCGACTGCCGTCCCGAGTTTATCCGTGCGTTTGAAGCGCTGGCCAATCTGGCCACCAAGGCAGGCGTGGAAGGCACCAGCCGCTTCAAGGTACATGCGCCCCTGATCAACCTTACCAAGGCTCAGATCATTCAGCGCGGCGTACAACTGGGCGTGGATTACGGCCAGACCGTATCGTGTTATCAGGCTGACGATCAGGGCAGGGCGTGCAGCCGCTGTGAATCCTGTCGCTTGCGCAGTGCCGGATTCGCGGCAGCGGGTATTGCCGATCCGACGCGTTACCGATCTGCTTAAAGCTGCTGGCCAGCAGTGGAGGGCAGCGGTACGCAGGCAGTGAATTTGCAGATTCGATCGGGTATGATGCGCGCCCTCCTGACGGGCGCCAGACGCTCACAAAGATAAATGGGTTGGTAGCTCAGTTGGTAGAGCACTGGACTTTTAATCCATTGGTCGTGGGTTCGAATCCCACCCAACCCACCATTTACCTTAACCTATGTGCCCGAAAGCACATTAAAAACCTCTATGAAGCCGGCATCAAACTAAGACTCGGCGAAGAAGAAGCGATAGTCGTTGAACACTTGGCAACTGGGGGCGAGGAAATCATTTCCACAGCCAGCCAACGTCAGTATTTGAGTCGCGCCCGTAACACTTAGGGAGCCTCTGATTTACCCTCCGTTCGTACTGAGCCTGTCGAAACGTTCTTTGCTTTTGTAGAAGGATCCTTCGACAAGCTCAGGATGAACGGAGTTAATCAGACTTTCTTTAGAGCATCTAACAACACGAACAGCGAGCGCAGCCAGGTTGCGTTCGACCGGAGCGCAGGAGCCGCAGCGTACACGCAGTACGTGACGACTCCGAGCACTGTACGGACGCAGTTCACATTGATGAAGTACCGGGCCATTGGTTCTCGAGCAATAAAAAAGGCCCGATGGTGTAACCGAATCGGGCCCTCGCCTGCGGTAATCTCCCTGTGGAGATCGCAACGGCTTGGCAGATTATGTAACTTGCAATACCGTCAGGCAATGCCACTACAGCTGGTGGAATCTGACCAATTTGACCACAAGTGGCTGGGTTATTGAGTTGCAAACAATAGAAACTGGCTTGCACCAGGGCTTGTCAGTTCAGTTCACTCCCTCCGCTGGCGTGTGGAGTGCAATCTCAAACAACTTGTCTGAAGTAAAGGCATCTTCGGGTGTTGGAGCGATGCGGCATTGAACTTCTCCGCTGTCGATCGACGCGGCCGTTTGTGAAGCATCCCGCACGCTTCACGTAGATGACACTCCATGACCTCGAGGATCATGTTCCAGCCGACTGTCATGCCCTCACGCGCGGAATATGTCTCACCTTCCATATGGGTTCGATACCAGCGAGCCACACTCCCAGAAAGCCTCGTGTACGGTATTAAGGCAGGCCCTCGTTCTACTTCGCAGACAGCACTCTTGTAATCAATTCCTGTGCCTCTGCCTGTACGCGTCGGAGGTGATCTGTGCCCAGAAAACTCTCTGCGTAAATCTTGTATACGTCCTCTGTACCCGACGGCCGTGCAGCAAACCAGCCGTTTTTCGTCATTACCTTGATCCCGCCGAGGGAATTGCCATCACCCGGCGCGTGCGTGAGGATGGTTTCTATTTTTTCTCCAGCGAGCATTGAGGCCTGCACCTGATCGCGCGCGAGCTTGCCGAGTCGCGCCTTTTGTTCACGTGTTGCCGGAGCATCAATGCGTTCATAGACGGGCGCACCGTGTTCATTCGTGAGCGCCTGGTACAGCTCACCGGGATCGCGGTTGGTGGTCGCGCGCATTTCGGCGGCGAGCAGGCCGAGCAATATTCCGTCTTTGTCCGTGGTCCAGACGCTCCCGTCTTTTCTCAGAAAGGTGGCCCCCGCGCTTTCCTCACCGGCAAAACCGAGTCCACCCGAGTGCAGGCCGCTGACAAACCATTTGAATCCGACCGGAACTTCCATGAGTTTGCGCCCGCGTGCTACCGCCACGCGATCGATAAGGCTTGAACTCACCACGGTCTTGCCGATGGCAGCAGTCGCGGACCAGTGCGGACGATGGGTGAACAGATAATCGATCGCAACCGCCAGATAGTGATTGGGATTGAGCAGGCCGGAGGAGGGCGCGACGATGCCATGTCGATCGCTGTCGGTGTCATTGCCGAATGCGATGTCGAAGCGTTTGCTGAGTGCGACCAGATGCGTCATCGCATAAGGCGAGGAGCAGTCCATGCGAATGCGTCCGTCCCAGTCCAGTGACATGAAGCGGAACGTCGGGTCGACCTCCTTGTTCACCACTTCGATGTTGAGGCCATAACGCTCGGCAATCGGCCCCCAGTAGGCGACATTGGAACCGCCCAGCGGATCGGCGCCGATCTTCAGATGTGCGCCGCGAATTGCGTCCAGGTCGAGCACGTTGCCAAGATCGGCAACATAGGCGCCGATGTAATCGTGACGATGCGTCGTCGCCGCCTGACGCGCCTGTGCAATCGGCATACGCACGATGCCTGTCAGCATCTCCGCAAGCAGTCGATTCGCCATCGTCTCGATGTCGGCTGACGCCGATGATTCCGACGGACCGCCGTGCGGCGGGTTGTACTTGAAGCCGCCGTCTTCTGGCGGATTGTGCGATGGCGTAATGACAATGCCATCGGCGAGCCCTGCGGTGCGGCCGCGATTGTAGGTGAGAATCGCATGCGAGATGGCGGGCGTGGGTGTGTAGCCGCCATCATGCGCGATCATCGTTTCGACACCGTTTCCCGCGAGCACTTCGAGCGCCGTGACGAACGCGGGTTCCGAGAGTGCGTGCGTGTCGATGCCGAGAAACAGTGGGCCATCGGTGCCCTGTTTCTTGCGGTAGTGACAGATCGCCTGCGTGACGGCGAGGATGTGCGCCTCGTTAAACGAGTTCTTGAACGCCGAGCCGCGGTGACCCGAGGTGCCGAACGCCACTCGCTGCGCGGGATTTGCCGGATCAGGACGCTCACTGAAGTAGGCGGTGATCAGCCGCGGGATGTTCGCCAGCATCTCCGGCGTTGCGGGCTTACCGGCGAGAGGATTGATCGACATGAGGTCTCCTGCAAGATCGACAGGTTCAATGAGCCCCGATACCGCCACGCTC
This sequence comes from uncultured Pseudomonadota bacterium, assembly GCA_963748005.1. Lineage (GTDB taxonomy): Bacteria > Pseudomonadota > Gammaproteobacteria > Steroidobacterales > Steroidobacteraceae > CAILZL01. Next base: position 566,210 of record CAVVHH010000003.1, on the reverse strand, counting down.
AGCGCCGCCACGGCATACGGGTGGTTCGAGCCGGCATCTGTTGTGCGGTCCGGGCGATATCTTGGGGTGCTGCGAGCGTGCTGTCGAGTGCGCGCCAGCATATTTTGCCGACGAGCGTCGGCACTCCGCTGGTGCACGGTGCGCTGCATTCATGACGTCAGTACGGCCACACCCATTCGGTGATCTCGGTGCGGTCAGTGCCATGTGTGTGCGCGTAATTGAGGTTGTCGATGATGGCGTTGCGCATTTCCTCTTTGAGATGCGCTGCACGCACACTGAGTCCTGGCACCCGCTCGATCACGTCGATCACCAGATCGAAGCGATCGATCTGATTGAGGATCGCCAGTTCAAGTGGCGTGTTGATGTTGCCCTTCTCCTTGTAGCCTCGCACATGCAGGTTATCGTGATGGCGATATGCGAGTTTGTGGATCAGCCAGGGATAGCCGTGGAAGTTGAAGATCACTGGCTTGTCGGTCGTGAATATTCCGTCGAACTCGCGCTCGGTGAGCCCATGCGGATGCTCTGAGGCGGGTTGCATCTTGTAGAGATCGACCACGTTGACGAAGCGCACTTTGAGATCCGGCAGGCGCTCGCGAAGGATGGCGACCGCTGCCAGCGCCTCGAGCGTCACCACGTCGCCGCACGAGGCCATCACGACATCCGGTTCGACACCTGCGTCGTTGCTGGCGCGAGTCCAGATGCCGATGCCTTTCTCGCAATGAACCACCGCTTCGTCGATGGTGGTGAACTGCATGTGCTTTTGCTTGTCGGCGACGATCACGTTGATGCAGTCGGTCGATCGCAAACATTGATCGGCGACGGCTAGCAGCGTGTTGGCGTCGGGCGGCAGGTAAATGCGTGCCACCGAAGGACTCTTGTTGGTCACCAGGTCGATGAACCCGGGGTCCTGATGCGAGAAACCGTTGTGATCCTGACGCCATACGGTGGAGGACAGCAGAATGTTTTCGGATGCTACAGAGGCGCGCCACGACACATGGTTCTTGCAGATGTCCAGCCACTTGGCGTGCTGATTGAACATCGAATCGATGACGTGCGCGAACGCTTCGTAGGTGTGAAAGAATCCATGACGACCGGTGAGCAGATAACCCTCGAGCCAGCCGAGCAGCGTATGTTCCGAGAGCATTTCCATCACGCGCCCGTCGCGCGACAGCTCGCCGCCGTCGGCGTCCTCCGGCAACATGTCGGCCATCCAGGTTTTCTTGGTCACTTCGTACAGCGCCTGCAGGCGATTTGAAGCAGTTTCATCCGGACCGAACACGCGAAAGCTTGTCATGTTGTTGCGCATGGTGTCGCGTAGGAACTCGCCCAGCGGCTTGGTGTTTTCGTGGCGTATGGCGCCAGCTTGTGGAACCTTTACTGCGTACTGGCGGAAATCGGGAAGTTTCAGGTCTTTGCGCAGTAAGCCGCCATTTGCGTGTGGGTTGGCGCTCATGCGTCGCGTGCCCTTGGGTGGCAGCTCACGCAATTCGGCGACCAGACGGCCATTCCTGTCGAACAGCTCCTCAGGCTTGTAGCTCTTGAGCCAGGTTTCCAACAGCTTCAGGCTCTCCGGATTCTCGCGCACATCGGACAACGGCACCTGGTGCGAGCGCCACGAACCTTCCGCCTTGTGGCCCTTGATCTGCTTCGGACCCGTCCAGCCCTTGGGTGAACGCAATACGATCATCGGCCAACGTGGGCGTGACATGATCTTGGCGCCGCGCGCCTCGCGTTGAATGCTGCGAATTTGTCCAATAGCGGCATCGAGAGTCGCGGCCATCTTTTGATGCATTTCGGTGGGGTCATCGCCTTCGACGAAGTAGGGCGTATATCCATACCCCACGAATAATGCTTCGAGTTCTTCGTGGCTGATGCGTGACAGGATCGAGGGGTTGGCGATTTTGTAGCCGTTCAGATTCAGGATAGGCAACACGGCGCCATCGCGCTGTGGGTTGATGAACTTGTTTGAATGCCACGCAGTTGCGAGCGGACCGGTCTCGGCTTCGCCGTCGCCGACCACGCAGGCCACAATCAAGTCAGGATTGTCGAAAGACATACCGAATGCATGCGAAAGCGAATAACCCAGTTCACCGCCTTCGTGGATCGAGCCCGGGGTTTCGGGTGTGACGTGACTGCCGATGTGTCCGGGAAAAGAGAACTGTTTGAAAAATTTCCCCAAGCCCTCAGCGTCCTCGCTCTTGTCCGGATAAACCTCCGAGTAAGTTCCTTCCAGGTAGGCCGGCCCAAGCACGCCCGGTGCGCCGTGGCCGGGCCCGGCAACAAAGATCACATTCAGATCATCGCGCTTGATGAGGCGATTCAAGTGCAGCCAGGTAAACGACAGCGCCGGGCTGGCACCCCAGTGACCGAGCAGGCGATGTTTGACATGTTCGATGGTTAGCGGCTGACGCAGCAGCGGATTGCTGCGCAGATAAATCATGCCGACCGCGAGATAGTTACACGCGCGCCACCACGCGTGCATGCGGCCCAGTTCCTCATTGCTCAAGGGATTGGCCGCGGCATTGCTGCTCGTTGGCTTGGCAACCGCTGTGGTTCTCTTGGGCATGCGATGTCTCCGGACAAGATTAACCGTGACGCGCGATCCTTCACGGCAAACGCGTGCCGTCTTGTTCTGCGACCGACCAGGACGCACCCGCGCGACGCGTCACGATGGCATTTGATGGTGGGACGTGGGGCAACGCTGGAGCAATACGTAAAGCAGGCAATTGCATGAGTGCTTGCAGGATACGACCGTGATTGCCATTTCGCTCGATGTTTACGCTGACATTGGCGCGTGCAATGTGCGCAGCATTGTGCTGGAGCGGCCGATAAACGACGCCCGGGATTGCGTCATCCGGCGCCCATGGCGGCTCTCTGAAAGACGTATGCAGCTGAGCCATAATTAATAACCGGAACTGCCTCATCTTGGCTAGAATTGCGACCTCTTTGTATCTCTCCTGACCAGAGGAAAATCCGTGAGCAAACATGTTGTCGTGCGCGAAATTGAACGCGCAGCGGCCAGTGACATTGAAGCACTGGCATCCTATGGCGTCGCTACCGTGCACGAGGCGCAGGGACGTACCGGCTTGCTGGCAAGTTATATGCGCCCGATCTATCGACGCGCCGCCATCGCGGGCTCGGCGGTAACGGTTTCCGTCCCGCCCGGTGACAACTGGATGATCCACGTCTGCATCGAAGTCCTGAAACCGGGCGACATCCTGGTGGTTGCTCCCACTTCGCCCTGCAACGACGGTTACTTCGGCGATCTGCTGGCGACCTCGGCCAAGGCGCATGGTGGAATTGGTCTGGTGATCGACGCCGGCGTACGCGATGTCGCAACACTGGAAGACATGGGGTTTCCTGTATGGAGCAAGTGCATCAGCGCGCAGGGCACCATCAAGGCCAGTCTGGGATCGGTGAATGTACCCATCATCTGCGCCGCACAGCGCGTTGAACCGGGCGACGTGATCGTCGCCGACGACGATGGCGTGGTGGTTGTGCCGCGTGCCGATGCTGCCAAAATTGCTGTGGCCGCTGCCAAGCGCACCGCCACTGAAGCAGCCCGTCGCAAGCAGTTTGCCGCCGGCGAACTGGGCATGGATTTGAACAACTTCCGCGAGCCGCTGGCCAAGCTGGGGCTTGAATACAAGTAATCATCGGAGACGTAATAGCTGGCGGACTGCGAAGACTCTTCCATGCAGCTGGAAGAGGGCTTGTTGCCAGCTGCGATTGTATGCTACCGACAAGCTGGTCATGTCCTGAAGCGATCTGTCAGGCATGTGGCTGTTCGCCACAAGCTGGGCAAAGCGTTGTGAATAACCACTAATTGCCGCCGATTCGGCTTCAATGTTATTTATCAAGCAATGCTTATCTTGCAGAGTCTTGATAGCTGAAACACGTCAGGCATTCAAAGGTGAGGGACATGAGCGACTATAAGGAGAACTTTCTCGTCAAAGACGGCGTGCTGCACATCGGCCTGTCAGGGAAGTTCCCCAATACGCTGTTCAGCCAGGGACGGAATCTGTTTCAGCCGCTGATCGATGCGTGTTTGACGCACAACTGCAAGAAGGCCTTGATTGATGCCCGAGATTTGCGTGTTAACTTCGGCGCGGCGGAGCTGTTTCAGGCCGGCAAGGACGCTGCTTTTCTGACGCATATCGGTCTGCGCGTTGCGTTGCTAGCAAGGGAAGACATGCGCGACACTTTTTTCGACAACGTCGTTGTCAACCGTGGCGGCAACGTGGGCGTATTTACAGATATGGATACCGCATCTGAATGGCTGCATTCGTAATTCATGGGTCGCGCTTCTCCGATACGACACATCCAATAGAGCGCCCTGACGCGACCGGCGAGAAGCATCGCTCCTCGTCCATTCATCATCTTCCGGGCTCGCGCCTGGGCACAAACATCATGTGTCGAGAGAGTCTGCTGCATGTCAATTGAAACATGGGAACTGATGAGCTATGTGGTGACCGTGATAGGTCTGCCACTGGCCATTGCTGTATTCTTTTTTGAACAGCGGAAGGAACGCGAGAACGAAGAGGAAGAGGTGTACCAGTTATTGTCAGACAGTTATCAGGATTTCCTCAAGGTCGCACTGGAGAATCCGGATCTCAGGCTGTTTTCTGATCAGACCACGCCATCTCTGAATGATGAGCAGAAAGAAAGACAGCTGATCATCTTTACCATGCTGATGTCGCTGTTCGAAAGAGCGTACCTGCTGCTGTACGAAGATGCCATGTCTCCCAATCAGGCGCGACGCTGGAATTCCTGGGAAGACTACATACTAGAATGGTGTCACAAGCCACATTTCCGCGGCTACCTGCCAAAACTTCTCCACGGCGAGGATCCAAGATTTGTACGCTATATCGAGCAACTCACCACATCCGGGCGCGATACCTGAGGCGATCGTTGAATGATGACGCCGCGAAAAAATAGCAATGATTAAAGGAAGGCGCAGGAGTTTCAGCTCATGCGCCTTGCAGGCCACTGCATTTTCGGCAACATTCTTTTCGACGGCCGAGCCGATTACCTGCCATCCTTCTGCTTCAGCAGCGCATCCAGCCGCGGAAAAACCTTGCGCACGTTGCCTTCAAACACTTTGTATTTGTCTTCGGCGCTCAAATGCGGCGTCATGTCCACATAGCGCTTGGTGTCGTCGTAGTTGAAGCCGGTTTCCGGGTCGATGCCGCGCACGGCGCCGACCATTTCAGAGGCAAACAGAATGTTGTCCACCGGCACCACCTCGGTGAGCAGGTTGATGCCGGGCTGGTGATACACGCAGGTGTCGAAGTACACGTTCCTGAGCAGGTGATCTTTCAGTAACGGGCGATTCAGCGCCTGCGCCAGCCCACGGTAGCGCCCCCAGTGATAGGGCGCTGCACCGCCACCATGCGGAACAATCAGGCGCAGGGTAGGGAAGTCCTTGAACAGATCACCTTCGATCAGCTGCATGACTGCAGTGGTGTCGGCGTTGATGTAATGCGCGCCGGTGGTGTGGAAGCAGGCATTGCAGCTGGTGCTGACGTGGATCATGGCCGGTACGTCGAGCTCGACCATTTTTTCGTAGATGGGATACCACCATTTGTCAGTGAGCGGCGGTTCCTTCCAGTGCCCGCCCGATGGATCCGGATTCAGGTTCAGCCCGACGAAACCATATTCCTTGATGCATTTTTCCAGCTCGGCGACGCAGGTTTCGACTTTCACGCCCGGCGACTGTGGCAGCATGCAGCCGCCAACGAAGTTGTCCGGGTACAACTGCGTGACGCGGTAGATGAGTTCGTTACAAATGGCTGACCAGGTTGAACTGATATCAAAGTCGCCGATGTGATGTGCCATGAAACTGGCACGTGGCGAGAAGATGGTGAGGTCGGTGCCACGTTCGCGCTGCAGTTTCAGTTGCGCGCCTTCCAGACTCTCACGGATTTCATCATCGCTGATGACCGGTTTGCCGGTGGGCCGGGCAGTGCCGTTCTTCAGCGCCGCAATCTGTGCATTGCGGAATACCTCCAGGCCGCCAGGAGCAGTCGTGTAGTGACCGTGGCAGTCGATGATTCTCATTGTTAACCCCTTTCGGCACCGATTGGACAGGGTTGTGATCATAACCGGTCAGGCGCAAAGGCTGAATCTCGCAGTGCCAGGATTCATGGCGCTATCACCGTAGTAGCACACGAGGAACCCCGTATCGACGCATGTATCGTCGCGTCGAACAATATGCTCCAGCTAAAGCAGATACCCATAGAGGTTATCCATGTCTCAGCCCGCATTTAATCAGGGTGGCCAAATGCCAACGTCCGCAGCGCAACCCATTCCCGGCACCACTATTTTTGACGGCGCCGAAGCCATGAAGGGGTATGCGCTGAACCGGATGTGTTACTCGTTCAACAAAGCCGAGAATCGCGAAGCTTTTCGTGCCGATCCGGATGCCTACTGCCGTAAGTACAACCTGACGCCGGCGCAATTTGACGCGGTGAAGCGTTTGAACGTTCTGGACATGATTGCCGCGGGCGGCAATGTTTACTACCTTGCCAAGCTGGCGGGTATTTTCGGTCTGAATGTACAGGATATCGGCGCCCAGCAAACGGGCATGTCCGTGGCGGATTTCAAGGCCAAGCTGCTCGAAGCCGGTCGCTCTGTGGAAGGACACTAGTCATGGCGCGAATCGTCGGCAGTATCTGCTCCACTCATCTTCCTGCCATTGGTGGCGCCATTGCCAAGGGCCTGCAGCAGGAACCTTACTGGAAGCCATTCTTTGACGGTTATCCGCCGGTGCGCGACTGGCTCAACCGGGTCAAACCCGATGTGGCCGTGGTGTTCTCCAACGACCATGGTCTGAACTTCTTCCTCAACAACATGCCCACCTTTGCGGTTGGCGCTGCGGCTGAATACCGCAATGAAGACGAGGGCTGGGGCATTCCGCCGTTGGGAGCCTTCCCCGGCGATCAGGAATTGTCGTGGCATATCATTAATCACCTGGTGGAAAGCGATTTCGATATCGCCACCTGCCAGGAAATGCTGGTGGATCATGCTTTCTCGCTGCCCATGAAATTGTTGTGGGATGGCAAGGATGGCAACTGGCCGGTCAGGGCGGTGCCCATCAATATCAACACGGTGCAGGTCCCCATGCCTTCGGCGCGGCGTTGTTACGCACTGGGCAAGGCAGTGGGCGCCGCTATTGAGAGTTACCCCAAAGACATAAAAGTGGTGGTGCTGGGTACGGGTGGTCTGTCGCACCAGCTGGATGGCCAGCGCGCCGGATTCATCAACAAGAAATTCGATCAGTTATGTCTGGACGCTCTTGTTGCCGATCCGGAATCACTGACCAGGTACAGCACCCGCGAGCTCATCGAGCTGGCCGGCACTCAGGGTGTCGAGATTCTCAACTGGATTGCGGCGCGCGCGGCACTACTTGGCGACGTGCGCGAATTACATCGTAACTATCACATCCCGATTTCCAATACGGCTGCAGGATTGCAGCTGCTGGAGAATGAACCGAAAGTGCGTGAACTGCAGCGACGTGTTGGCTGACACATCGCTCGCGGGTACTTTTGGCCTTGACGAGGCGCCCTAGCTTTAATGGCCTTGGCGCCTCCTTTTTTCCGGCAATTCTTCTATGACTTGTCGGTCCATAGTCGCTGCCAGCCGTCGGCACCCAGGGTGCGCAGCGTGCGCATGTTGTTGGGAACGATGTCGTCGATGCCCGGATAGCTGTCCACTGCCCGTGTGATGCTGGCTTCGCGCAACAAGTGCAGCATGGGGTACGGTGAACGATTGCTGTAGTTCTGCATGTCCTGTGCGTCGCTATCGGCAAACCTGTAGTCAGGATGAAAGCTGGCGATCTGTAGTTCGCCCTCCAGTCCCAGTGCCGTAATGGCGGCGTCGCTTTCGTTCAGAAATTCGTTGTAGCGATAAAAGTCGTTCAGCACCTGTGGGTGAATGAGCAACGTCGTTTCACATTCCATGGGATCGGCGTCTTGCAGCGCCTGCAACTCATGCGACAACTCTTTCAGCAAACCGGTTGCAGTCTGGTGGGTGCTGACGCAATACCGCACCCGATTGCCATTCTGCGCCGCAGCAGCGAAAGGGCAGAGGTTGAGCCCGATAACGGCTTTTTCCAGCCAGCGCCTGGTCTCGAAAATGACCTGCTCGGCTGGAACAGCGGCTGGGGTCCGGGGAAGACCGCTGTCCCGCAAGCTCACTGCGGCTGCGGATCGGGGGTGCCGCCCTTGCGTGCAGCCTTTTGCTGCTGCTTCTGCTCGTTTTTCTTCTTTTGCGCCATTTCGCGCTGCTTCTTTTCCTGCTTGAAGTTGGGTGTCTTGACCAATTGGACTCTCCAGACCGGGGTAAACGCACCCAAAATGGGCGAGTTTGCTGGGGAGTGTAGCCCCTGAGGCCGCAATTCACCTGACATTCTGCGTTCAGGTCTATCAATAATTTAGCAACCCTGTATATTGCACGCCGTTCGAGACCTTTTACTTTGTCTTCCTTGCTGTCTACCTTCCGGCTGACATACAGGTCTACAACTGAACCGTTCCCGATCAGTAAATGCTGTGCAGTGGCTCAGCATTCGTTTTTTAGCCCGCTCCCGCGCTTGTCAAAGAAGCCGGTGATGGTTGTTTTAAGAAGGTTTTTTCATGAGCAAGATTTATGTGGGCAACCTGCCCTTTACGGCTGACGAAGCCGCTGTTCGCGCCCTGTTTTCACAGCATGGCACGGTTGATTCGGTCAGCCTGATCAACGATCGCGAGACCGGCCGCCCCCGCGGTTTCGGTTTCGTTGAAATGCCGAGTGCCGATGCACAGCGCGCCATCCAGAGCTTGAATGGCCAGGACATGGGCGGACGCCCATTGAAGGTCAACGAAGCCCAGGATAAGCCCAAGGGCGGCGGCGGTGGTTACGGCGGCGGTGGCGGTCGCAGTGGCGGCGGCTACGGCGGCGGCGGTGGCGGCGGTCGCTGGTAAGCAATCAGCCTGAAAAGCAGTCTGGATCCAGGCTGCTTTCAACACTGGAATACGAACGGGCTGTGGACCTTTGGGTTCACGGCCCGTTTTTGTTTGCGTCATCTGCACTGAACAACCATATTCAACTCTTATGGCAGGTGTGTTCATATCTCGTTCTTGTCAGCAAGGCGGGATGCACACATGGCACTGAAGCGCTCGCACTGGTCCACAGGCACAGTGGTGATACTGGAACACGTCTCCAGACGGTTGCAGTTCAATCCCCTTGGTGACCCGCATGTGCGCAAACTGGCGGTGTGGTTGCCACCACAATACGACCGGTATCCCGCCAAACGTTTTCCGATGCTGATGGATCTGGCGGGTTACACCGGCTCGGGTCTGTCACATATCGCCTGGAAGAACTTCAGTGAAAACATTCCCGAGCGCGCTGCGCGTCTGATTCACGAACGCAAGATGGCGCCTGCCATCGTCGTGTTTCCGGATTGCTTTACCGCGCTGGGTGGCAATCAGTACATCAACTCCTCGGCAATTGGTCCGTATGCGGATTACCTGATCAGGGAAATCATTCCGTTTGTCGATCGCGAGTTCCGCACGCTGGCATCGCGCGAACATCGTGGCTGTTTCGGCAAATCGTCCGGTGGTTATGGCGCGATCATTCATGGCATGAAGTACGCCGATACGTGGGGCGCCATTGCCAATCACTCCGGTGATTCGTATTTCGATTTCGTGTACTGGCATGACTGGCCGAACACCCTGAACGAACTCGCCAAGTATCGCGCGCGACCACGACGTGCCGGCGCGGTGACCGTCGCCAAGCTGGAGCCTGGTGCCGACCGCGGGCTGGATGATGGCAGAGTTAAACGTTTTCTCGACAAGGTGTGGAGCAAGGCAAAGTTATCTGGCGGCGAAGTACATGCCTTGATGAATCTGTGCATGGCCGCCAGTTATGACCCGGATCGCAAGGCGCCGAATGGTTTTCGCCTGCCGTTCAATCTGGACACCGGTGAAGTGATACCGGCACGCTGGCAGGCTTGGCAACAACACGACCCCATCAATCTGGTCAGCAAGTACCGGAACAACCTGCGCTCATTGCGCGGCATCTACATCGATTGCGGCTGGCGCGATCAGTACCATATTCACTACGGCACGCGAATTCTGTCCAAGCGGCTGCAGCTGGCAGGCATCAAGCATAGCTACGAAGAATTCGATGACACGCACTCGGATATTGATTACCGGCTGGATCAATCGCTACCGTTTCTGACACGCGCTCTGCGATGAAACAACGAAAGGGACTAGCATCTCGTCTAGTGCTGGCTCTTCGGCATGCGCACCACGAGGCCATCGAGCGCATTGCTCACTTGCAGCTGGCAGGATAGGCGGCTGTTGTCTTTGGGATGAGCTACGAATTCGAGCATGGAGGCTTCCACGTCTGATTTCGGCCCGAGTTTTCCGACCCAGCTTGCGTCCACGTATACATGGCAGGTGGCGCAGGAGCACGCACCGCCACAGTCGGCATCAATGCCCGGAACATTGTTCAGCACCGCGCCCTCCATTACCGAGAGGCCGGGCCTGACCTCGATGACGTGCGGAGTTTCGTTGAACTCAATGTAGGTAATCCTGGGCATGTGGCTTGTTCAGGCCACGACTTCTTTGATCGAGATGGCCGGGTTGGCGAGCCTGGCCCTGTCGACCGCTTTGCGATTACCGATCAGCTGGCGACCCATCATGAATTCCGGCGGCGCATTGATCGCTTCAACCGATTGCACTTGATCGCCTTTCAGATGGAATACCGCGAGCTTGCCGCTGCCGGGTTCGCCGCGCATGACGATCTCATCCACGTCAAAGGCATAGCCGGCGATCTGCAGTTTGATGTTGTACTGATCCGACCACTGCCAGGGAACTTCCTCAGCGGGAGCAGGGCGGCCGGTAATGGCACACGCAGCTTGCCTGGCCTGTTCAAGCGCATTCGGCACGCTTTCCATGCGCACCATGCGGTTGTAGAACGTTGTTGGCCGCAGGCTGACATCGCCAATCGCAAAGATGTGCGGGTCGGAGGTGCGAGCATGCCGATCGACAACTACCCCGCGCGCTGTTTCCAGCCCTGCTTCAGCAGCGAGTTCATCGTTGGGTCGGGCGCCAACGCCTACGACCGCCGCATCACACTCGATGTTGCGGCCGTCATCCAGCTTGACGCCGCAGATACGGCCATCCTTGCCTTGAAATTCCGCGACGTTGGCATTGAATTCAAATCTGACACCATGTTGGACATGCGTGTCACGGAAAAACTTGGAGAGCGGTGCGCTGGCAACTCGTGACAACAACCGTGGCTCGCGTTCCAGCACCACGACCTCGGCGCCAAGTGCACGAGCAGAAGCGGCCACTTCCAGACCGATATAGCCGCCGCCCACTACCGCCAGACGCTTACCGGGACCGATCTGATTTTTCAGCGCCTCGGCATCAGCAGCGGTGCGCAGAAACAGCACGCCTTGTGGCGCAGCGCCTGCAATGGGCAATGCAATCGGTCTCGCACCGGTGGCCAGGATCAGATAGTCGTAGTCCAGTGATGAACCATCGGCGAGCAGTACTGTGCGTGCGCCGCGATCAATTGATGTAACTCGGGTGTTGGGCCGGAAGTGGATGTTCTGCTCGGCGTAAAAGCTTGCCGGCTTGAGCGCCAGTGATTCAGCACTCGCCTCGCCTTGCAACCACGCCTTGGAAAGCGGCGGTCGGTGATAGGGCAGGATCGGTTCCTCGCCCAACAGCGTGATCGGACCTTGTGCACCGTACTGGCGTAGCAGTGCGGCCGCTGAGCCACCGGCATGGCCGGCACCCAATATCACCACACGTGCGTGCACATCGCTCATGACTACCTGCCCGCTGTGCGTTACGCAGCAGGACGCGCGTTTTCAGCCTCAATCATGCGCTCCAGCAAGCGCACAGCCATCATGGGCGCACGATCGAGCTCAAGTGCCATGAATTGACGGACGCCCAGTTCTTCTTGCGAGCGTTGCATGGCGACTTCAACCACAAGGTCTTCGTTGTAAGTCTGTTCGAGTGCCGCGCGCAGCATGTCCGCCGCTTGTTGATCGCCGACCAGATAGTTGCGGACATGGGTCCAGAAGAAATGAGTCGATGATTCGCTCTCGGGTGTCAGGAACTTGTAGCTGTAGGTGCGCAGGGCCTTGGCACACATGTTGTCTTCCGTGCGTTCGGTGCCGGTGGGCAGCACGATGGTTTCCACGCGCGACATTGCAGGGAGATAGAAGTAAAAGAACTGACCGCGGTCGACCTTCATGTTCTGATCGACGTTCAAGCGTCTGCGGTCGTGCGGCGAGGGTTCGGTGTTGTCAAGCCATCGATAGGCAACGATGTACTGGTCATTCCTTTCCGTTTTGGTCGGCGTTTCGCTGGAGGCCGGATTGCCGATGGTGTTCGGATGCAGGAAGGTGGTGTGGGACGGGTCCATCAGGTTTTCAATGATGTTCACGTAGTTGGACGGGTGGTGCTGGTAGCCGCCGGCGATCACGTCCCAACCGGTTTCACCATACTTCTCTACTTTGGGTATCAATGCTGGATCGGCCTTATCCGCTTCGCCCATCCAGATCCACACCAGACCATAGCGTTCAATCACCGGGAAGCTGCGGGTCCGCGCCTTGGGGGGAATGACGCTTTGTGCGGGAATGTGCACGCACTTGCCCGTACCATCGAACTGCATGCCGTGATAGGTGCATTGAATGCGGCCGTTCACACAGGTGCCCATGGATAGCGGCACCAGACGGTGCGGACAGCGGTCGACCAGCGCTGCGACGCTGTTGTCGGCCTGGCGGAAGAACACCACTGGCTCGCCAAGCAGGCGTCGACCCAGTGGCTTGTCGGTGATCTCGCTGCCCCAGGCACCTGCATACCATTGATTTTTCAGGAACTTCGACATGGCTGTCACCGTTTATCTATGGGTTTCGCGCCGACCGGCATTCGCGGCATCCAGGGTCAGCTTCAGTGACAAGGAGTGTAAAAGCCCCGCCGCAAGGTGATAATCGGCCCCAAGCAGAAAACACTATTGCAATAGCGGGATAATTGGGGCGTGAGCTTATGGGCAGTTGGTCCGGCATTGAGGAGTTCTACACGGTCGCGCAGGCGCGCAGCTTCACCCAAGCCGCGCGACGGCTTGGAATGTCTGCTTCGCAAATCAGTCGTGAAGTGGCCCAGCTGGAAGATCGTCTCGGGCAGCGGCTGCTATACCGCTCGACGCGACGGGTAAGCCTCACTGAAACAGGCGAACGATTCCTGGTTCGCTGCAGTCAGCTGCTGGAAGATCGTGACGACGCACTGGCGAGCATGCTGGATGAATCAGGGCAATTGCAGGGCCAATTGCGCATGACCTGCTCGGAGCGTTTCGTGGTGCCGATGATCAACCGGTTCATGCTGCGGCATCCAGAGCTGAGGGTGGATGTGCTGCTGTGGAACGAACTGATCGATCTGGTCGATCAGGGCATCGACCTTGCGGTCCGTTTTGGTCCCCAGCGAGACTCACGACTGGTGGCCACGCTGCTGGGTACGCGAACGCGATATCTGTGCGCAGCGCCTGCCTACCTTGAGCGACGTGGCATGCCACAGTCGCTGGAGGATCTGGCGCAGCACGATTGCATCTGCGGCGCGGACGAAAGCTGGTCTTTTTCCCGCAATCGATGGCCTTACGAGCACCGGCCTCACGGCCGTTTCCGCTGTAACAGCGGCTACGCCGTGATTGATGCGGCCTTGATGGGCCTCGGGTTGTGCCAGCTACCCGATTTCTACGTAGAAGAACATCTGCGCAATGGCACGCTGGTGGAGGGGCTGGCGGAATGCCGACCCGAAGACGAAGACGTGTGGGCAGTGTATCCGCATCGCCGTCACGTACCGCTCAAAGTGAAGCTGGCGGTGGAACACCTGCAGACAGAGTTCCAGCGTCGCAGGCCGGTCTCACCACAGAAAACTACATCCAATCCATCTCAAATCGGCTGAATCATCGCTTCGATGACTCGCTGTGTAAGACTGGCCTGCAGGGCCGCCTGTTCCATGGTGGGTTGCGAACCCATCTGCCACTTGCCGATCTGCGCCGATGATTCCACCACCAGCTTGCAACGTTCATAGCGACGCTCGACATAGCGAGTGAATGCTTCCTCAAGTTCGTCATGCACTGCCAGGCATTCGGCGAGCACGATGCCGTCTTCAATGGCCTGGGCCGCTCCCTGGCCCATGTGCGGCGTGACGGTATGGACTGCATCGCCGATCAGCACGATTCTGCCCTTGTGCCAGGGTGCGGGGGCGACCAGCCACTCTTCGGCATGCAGGACGACCTTGGCCGGGTCATTGATGTAGCTGTCGCGAACCTTTGCGACCAGCCCGCCGTAATGCGCCAGGTTTTCACGCAGCACCTGATCCATCTTGTCAGGGTCCGGTCGATCGTTGCGCTCCCGGGTGCTGTTGTAAAAGAGGTAGGCCAGGTCCTGGCCGATAGGCACGAAGCCAGCCATACCCTGCGGACTTTTCTGCAGGATGATGCGGTCAATCTCAGGCAGGCGGGGGAGGTTGCAACGGAAAGCCGATTGGCCAAGGTAAGTCGGCTCGACAGCATCCCCCAGAACGTAGGGTCGCACTTTTGACCTTACGCCATCTGCGCCAACAACGATGCTCACGGTGTTGCAGGTGTTGTCGCTGTACACCACTTTCACTCCGTCGGACGTGTCGCGGAACTCCTTGAAGGTTTTGCCATACTCGATGGTTACACCCACCTCGAGTGCCTTGTGGGTCAGTATTTCGTGCAGCTTCGGGCGAGTGATGCCGTTCATGGGCGGCAGATCCGAGCCAGGAATCCTCGCGCCGGGGATCTCACGGATCAGGTTGCCGTCGACGTCGAGAAGCCTGCCCCAGGCAGTCGTCGAATATCCGGCCTGCATACATGCCTTGGCGCAACCAATTGCGTCCAGAGCACGCAATGCATTGACAGGTTGAATGATGCCTACACCGTATACCGACGAATGCAGGTCGGGACGTATCTCCACAACGTTGACTGCAAAACCTTTATTGCGCAGAGCAATCGCGGTGGACAGCCCACCGATTCCGCCACCAACAACGAGAACACTGCACAGATTCATGTAACCCCCATGGCCTATCTGCTTGTCTGGTCGCGATATTGCAGCCACTGGCAAGTGTAAAGGAGCACCTGCGCAATGGAACCTTGGTGGAGATTCTTGCTGCACACCGACCCGACGATGAAGCGGTATGGGCCATCTATCCGCACCGCAGACATGTGCCTTTGAAGGTCAAGCTGGCGGTGGAGCACCTGCAGGCAGAGTTCCGTCATCGCGGTTCAGCAGTGGGTGTCACCGAATCCAGTATCTGATCTCTCACCAGCCGGATCGGTCGAGCAGCGCGTCGTGCCGAAGCCACCGAGCCTCATGCGTTTTCCAGCACCAGGTGACCCACCGCAGTATTCGACGCGGGCACATGGTAGAAACGATGCAGTTGTCGGACCTTGTCGTTCAAGGCGCCGCGCATGATCAGCCACATGACCAGTTCAATGCCTTCGGAACCGGATTCGCGCAGGTATTCCACGTGTGAAATGTCGGCACATCGCCGGGGATCGTCCACTATCCAGTCAAGGAAGCGATTGTCGAACTCCTTGTTGATAAGACCGGCGCGCGGACCCTGTAACTGATGTGACATGCCGCCAGTGCCCCACACCATCACACGCAGATCTTCCGGATAGGACTCCACCGCTTTGCGAATTGCCTTGCCAAGGTTGTGGCAACGATTACCGGTGGGCGGGGGATATTGCACGACGTTGACCGCCAGGGGAATCACCTTGCATGGCCATTCTGCAGGCTGGCCAAACGCCAGCGACAATGGCACGGTGAGACCATGATCTACATCCATCTTGTTGACGATGGTCATGTCGAACTCGTCCAGAATCAACGATTGCGCCAGATGCGCTGCAAGCTCCGAATGACCTTTGACCACCGGCACCGGACGCGGTCCCCAACCTTCGTCCGCAGGCTTGAATTCTTCCGCACAGCCCAGAGCAAAGGTGGGAATCAATTCCAGCGAAAATGCCGAGGCATGGTCGTTGTACACTAAGATGACTACATCCGGTCTGGCCTGCTTGATCCAGTGTTTGGCGAATTCGTAGCCGGTGAATAGCGGTTGCCAGTAAGGCTCTCTGGTCTTGCCAAGATCAATTGCTGCGCCGATCGCCGGTACGTGTGAGGTGGCAAGCCCTGCAAATATCCTGGCCACTACTTTTTCTCCAGCGTCTGTTCTGAATTATAGCGGTTGCCTTCGGGTGAACGACCACCGTTCAACATCATCTGGGCATATTCCTGTTGTGACATGCCGGTCATGGTCGCCGCGGCGTATTGAAACGACTGGCCATCTGTGGAAAAAATCTTCGCCAGAAAATAAATATTGCCGCCCAGCTCCAGCATCCGGTTGTAGTCGCGCTGCAACACGGCTTCGCGTTGCTCTGGCGTCATTGGCCAGCGCTTGAGATATTCTTCGGGATTGGCCTTGAATGCCGCACGACCTTCGGGCTTCATCAGTGACATGCAGAACTGGTTCAGATGGAAACCCTGACGCGAGCGTTCGGCGTCGAACACGGTGGTGCCGGGGATGTCGTCATACTCTTTGGGTGTTCTGGTCATGGCATTCGTTCAGCCGGTGAACTGATAAAGGCGATGGGGATTGTCCACCAGAATCAGCTTCTGTGTGGCGGCATCCGGCATCATCAGGGGAATCAGATCGACCAGATCGCCGTCATTCGGCATGTGCTTCGCGATATTCGGATGCGGCCAGTCGGTGCCCCAGAGTATGCGATCGGCGCCCGCAGCTATCAGTTTTTGCGCGAAGGGCACGGCGCTGGTGAAGGGCGGCCCTTCACCAGCCGCGACACGTTCGGCACCGCTGATCTTCACCCAGCACTTCGGGTTGCGCTGGTGCAGGTTCAGCAGCACCTTGAAGGGTGCCTGATCCAGACCCTCCTGTGTCGGGATTCGGCCCATGTGATCGACGATGAAAGGCACGGGAAAGTTCTGCAGCATGTCATCGTACTTCGGCAGATCCCTGGCATCGAAGTGCAGATCGACATGCCAACCCAGCGGTTTGATGCGTTCCACTATGCGATGAAACTCGCCCATGTCCGGTACGCCACCGAGGTGCGCAACAAAGTTGAAGCGTACCGCGCGAAAGCCCTGTTCATGCAGCCTGCGAAAATCGGCGGAACTGAAACTGTCATCGGCATTGGCGACACCACGGTACTTGCCGCCGCTCTGCGCGATGGCATCGACAATTACGGTGTTATCGACACCGTGGCAGCTGGCATTGACCAGCACCGCACGTTGCAGTCCCAGCGTGGCCTGCAGGCGCTTGAAGTCGTCCAGACCATTGTCATGCGGCGTATAAGTACGATCCGGCGAGAACGGATATTTCGCAGCAGGTCCAAAGATATGGCAGTGCGCATCGGTTGCGCCGGGCGGCGGTCGATACATGGGTTTGCGCGTGCAGGGATCGGGCGCTTTGATGGTAGGTGCATCACCTGCCGCAATTGTTGAGGCGCTCATTGGGTTGCTGCTGGCTTTGGAAATAGTTATACAACAATATATTGCAAATTATTGTTTTATCAAGATTCAATCGCTTAAATGCTCACTAGCGCCTTCCAAGCCAGCGGCCTTATCACGCTCACAACCGACTTCGGTTTAAGTGATCCCTATGTAGGCGTGATGAAAGGCGTCGTGCTGGCCCGCCACCCGGCAGCCCGCCTGGTGGATCTGACCCACCAGGTACCGGCGTTTCAGCCCCGTCTGGCGGGGTTCTGGCTGGCAAGAGTCTGGCCATATTTTCCATCTGGAACCATTCATCTTGCGGTTGTTGATCCCGGCGTGGGCACGGAACGTGGCATGGTGTTGTTGCAGGCTTCAGACCAGGTCTTTATCGCACCGGATAATGGCTTGCTGGACGCGGTATTCCTGAGTGCACCCCAAGCCCAGTGGCGGGTATTTCAGCTGAGCGACCTGGAACATTTGCGGCTACCCACACCCAGCCAGACTTTTCATGGCCGTGACATCTTTGCGCCCTTAGTGGCTGAAATTGCTGCAGGTCGGCAGCCACCAAACGCTTTGGGCGGGCACATTGAACACAGGAAAACCTCACCGGATCGTCCCTTGGGACAGGGGCAAATTCTGTGGGCCGACCACTACGGCAACCTGATCACAGATATCGAGGCGGTTTGCCTGCAGAGTTTCAATAATCCTGCCATCGGGTTCCGTAACCACCACATTCCGCTGCGTAGTAGCTATGGCTCTGCGCCGCATGGTGAGCTGCTGGGGGTGGTCAATTCCTGGAGAACGCTGGAAATCGCACTGGCACACGGCAGTGCCCAGCAGCACCTGCAGGCCGAACCGGGCGAGCCGGTATGGGTGGAGGAGTCGCCCCCGGCTTCCAGTGCACCGGCAGGCTGATGCACTACAGGTTTATGCCGAGAAAGGAAATGCTCATTCCACGACAGCCATTGAAAACCACGCAACATCGTATATAGTCCGCGGGCTTCAAGGTGGACCCGGCGCCTGAAGTTGCTGATTTTTGGGCTGATTTCCGGGGATATTTCGCAGGAAAACCAGCGTGGAAAGAGACGGCGACCACTTCGATATCGACGATGAATTTGTCGCGTCCAGTGACGACGAAACAGATTACGACCGCTTGATGGAACGTGCTGAGCGCCGCAATCGCGCTGCCAGCGCTCCTGTCAAGAAGGGTAAGGCGGCCTGGAGCAAGCTGGAAGATGTGCTTGCCGAAAAACGCCTGCAGAAACAATTGCAGGATTTCGACGAAGACGCCTGAGCCGCCGCCGTACTTAAGCCAGCCTGTGAACGCTGGCAACGATTCCGAAACGGGGCCACAGCCAGGCATGTGAGCCCCGTTTGTTTTTATGTGCACGTATAAGCACCGCTGATAACAGGCCTTGAGATGAACACGCCAAACGCTTCCGTAGTCACCCGTTCCACCCACTCCAGCCCATGGGTCGTGCTGAAGTTCGGTGGCACCAGTATCTCCTCGGTCAACAACTGGAAAAACATTGCCGGCATCGTCAAGGCGCGTCTGGCGGAAGGCTTGCAGCCAGTGGTAGTGCATTCCGCTGTTTCCAAGATTACCGATAGCCTGGAACAGTTACTGGCCAAGGCATTGAGTGGCGGCTGGGAAAGCGCGCTGGATGCCATTATCAACAGACATCGCGATCTGGCGCGCGATCTGGGCATCACACCCAGTCCTGAGCTGGAAGAGCAGTTCAATCGCCTCCGGCAGATTGCCTCGGGCATCGCCCTGGTCAGTGAAATCAGCGAACGTCTGCGCGCGCGCGTCATGGCGCAGGGCGAGCTGATGGCAACGCGTCTGGGCGCTGCCTTTCTGGCCTCTCAAGGATTCGATGTGCAATGGGTGGATGCGCGCACGGTGCTCAAGTCCGTGATCCTGCGCAATGCCAGCACGCGTGCGACCTATTTGTCCGCCACTTGCAACTTTGAGCCTGACGCGGCTTTGCAGGCGCAATGGTCGCATCCCGGTCGCGTGTACATCACACAGGGTTTTATCGCCAGCGATGACGCAGGCGATACAGTATTGCTGGGCCGCGGGGGTTCGGATACGTCGGGTAGCTACTTTGCCGCCAAGCTGCAGGCACGCCGTCTGGAAATCTGGACCGACGTGCCGGGCATGTTCAGCGCCAATCCGCGCTCCATACCGACTGCGCGTCTGTTGCGCGCGCTGGAATACGATGAAGCACAGGAAATCGCCAGTGCCGGCGCCAAGGTGCTGCACCCGCGTTGCATCATGCCGGTAAAGCAGTACGGCATTCCGTTGTATGTGTACGCCACGCAGACACCCGATCTGGAAGGCACGGTCATTACCGCCCACGGCGGCGATGGCGACGCACACGTCAAGGCGGTCACCGTCAAGAGTGGCATCACGCTGGTTTCCATGGACACCGTGGGCATGTGGCATTCGGTGGGATTTCTGGCCGATGCATTTCAGGTGTTCAAGAACCACGGCATGTCCGTGGATCTGGTGTCCACTTCTGAAACCAATGTCACCGTGTCACTGGATCCTGCTGCCAATACGCTGACGCGGGAAGCCGTCGAAACACTGGTAGCCGATCTCGCCCTGCTGTGTCGCGTTGAAGTTATCGGCCCCTGCGCTGCAGTCAGTCTGGTAGGCAAGAGCATTCGCGCCATCCTGCACAAGCTGGGCGATGCGCTGGAGCTGTTTGAAGAACAGAAGATCTACCTGGTCACGCAGGCCGCCAACGACTTGAACCTGACCTTCGTGCTGGATGAAGGGCAGGGCGATCGTCTGGTCAGCCGCCTGCATCAGATCACCATCAGCGATTCGCCGGACAGTCATATTCTCGGCCCCACCTGGGAACAGTTGTATGGACCGAAGGAAGAGCCCGCCAATGCGGTTGCCTGGTGGCACGGCAAGCAGGCTGCCCTGCTGAAGCTCGCCAATGAACATGGCTCGGCCTATGTATATGACCGCGCCACTTTGCAGCGTCAGGCGCGTGCGATGAAGAGCATCGCCAGTCTGGATCAGGTGTTCTATGCCATGAAGGCCAATCCGCATCCGGAAATCCTCAAGCTGTTTGTTGCTGAAGGCTTGGGGCTGGAATGTGTATCGCGCGGTGAGCTGGAACACGTGTTCGATGCATTACCCGGCCTGGATCGCAAGCGCATCCTGTTCACACCCAATTTCGCACCCCGCAGCGAATACGAATTCGCCCTGCAGCAAGGTGTGTGGATTACGCTCGACAATCTCTATGTCCTGCAAGCCTGGCCAGAACTGTTCAAAGGCAAGGAAGTCCTGCTGCGTGTGGATACCGGGTATGGCCGCGGTCATCATCACCATGTACGCACTGCCGGCATGCATTCCAAGTTCGGTATTCCCTTGTCTGACTTCGATGAACTGAGCGAGCTGGTCACCAGGCACGGTGTGCGCGTGGTCGGCCTGCAAGCCCACACCGGCAGCGGCGTATTCAATGTTGATAACTGGCGCGAAGTCGCCGATACGCTGGCTGGTCTGGCGCCGCGTTTCAAGGATCTGCGCATGCTGGATATCGGCGGCGGGCTGGGCGTGCCGGAGAAACTCGGCAATCCCGGATTCGATATTGCCGCGCTGTCGCAGGTGCTGACCGAGTTCAAGCACCGGCACCCCGGCATCAAGCTATGGATGGAACCTGGCCGTTACCTGGTGGCCGAATCGGGTGTGCTGCTGGCGCAGGTCACCCAGCGCAAAGGCAAGGGTGAAGTGCAATACGTCGGCATCAATACCGGCATGAACTCGCTGATCCGTCCGGCGCTGTATGGCGCGCACCATGACATTTTCAATTTGAGCCGAATCAACGAGCCTGCAACTCAAACAGTGAATGTGGTGGGCCCCATCTGTGAGTCTGGCGACATGCTGGGTTCGGATCGATTGTTGCCATCTACTGTCGAAGGCGATGTGCTCTTGATCGCCACCACCGGCGCTTATGGGCACGCCATGAGCTCGCACTACAACTTGCGTGATCCGGCGGCAGAGTTCCTGGTTTAGCAGGTTATTGAATATCTCATTTTCAACAACCCGTCAGGAGTAGGGCACCCAAGGCTTTGGTGGGGCGCGCAGCCCTGCCGATACCTTGATTTCTTTCGGGCGTTATCGAGCTGTTCTGGTGCTAGTCCCTGTCAGCAGGCTTTACAGGGCCATCTGCAGCAGGACCATGCGGTGCTTCGCCTGTTGCAGTCTGATCATTGGTGGTGCTCGCGGTGGTCGAAGTCTTGCAACATCCTGGACAGAGATAGACTTTCAGGATTTTCCCGGTGTCTACAAACATGCCCTGGGCGTGGCCAATGTGGAAGCCGCAATGCGGGCAACGCCATTTATTTGCGCCTCTTGTAATGGGCGTTTCGGTAACCATGAGCCGATTGTGCCGGATCGCCAGACTTTATCAAGTACGAAGGACACTGCCCTCACTACGTAGGGCGCGATGGCTGCATTTCGACAAAGATCGTGTCGCCCGACCATCCGTCGGGATCAGGCCAAAATCCCATTGCGCGATCAGATCACCCTATCAATATTCATGGCCGAGCAGTTCGAACAACGTACGTACGAGTCGCTCCAGGGGTTCATAGCCGGCTTGCTGCTTGCAATGCTGTGCATTGCGCAGCCGGCACGCGCGCAGGAAGCGGGCGCGAATGCCACGGCCTCAAATGCCGATGTAGCGGTATCGTTCGCGCCAGTCGAGGTTGATGGCGCCACGCTGTTTCGTGTAGCGGGCGTGCCGGGATTTCCCCCAGCCGAGCGCGCAGCCGTCGTGACGAAACGTATCGAAGACGTCGCCACCGATTCCCAGCTGAAAGCACAAGATGTTCACACCGTCGACACAGAGCTGGGCACTCGCGTCATGGCGGGCGATACGAGCCTGGTAGTGGTGACAGAGGACGATGCGCGGCTGGAAGGAGTGGGGCGCAAGGTCATTGCCGAGTTGTACGCGGCGCGCATACGCAAAGCCATCGAAGATTGGCGTACGGCCCGTGCTGCGGCGACGATCGAGAAAAGTGTATTGCTTTCACTCGCAGCGACCTTCGCATTTGCGTTGGCGATAGTGCTGGTGCGCTGGCTGGGACGGCGCGCGCGTAGCGCCATGCAGCGTTACCGTACGCGAATTCACTCAGTGGGCATACAGTCTTTTCAAGTAGTGCGTGCCGAACGCATCTGGAAATTTCTGGTCCGCACGCTCAGTGTGGTGAGGACCTTTGCCATAGCCGTGCTGGCGTTTATCTATCTCGAGTATGTGTTACAGCTGTTTCCCTGGACGCGCGGTGCGTCGATACAGCTGCTGGGCAATGTGCTGGA
This sequence comes from uncultured Pseudomonadota bacterium, assembly GCA_963748005.1. GTDB lineage: Bacteria > Pseudomonadota > Gammaproteobacteria > Steroidobacterales > Steroidobacteraceae > CAILZL01. Next base: position 543,342 of record CAVVHH010000003.1, on the reverse strand, counting down.
ACCACTCCGCATAATGGGACTAGGTCTGCTCAATGAGTTGCCCAGCCTGGTGTTCCTCGTCATTCTGTTCGTGCTGACGCGCTGGCTGCTGAAACTCGTCCATCTGTTCTTCGTCGCGCTGCGTCGCGCAGAGGTGACCATCGACGGCTTCGATCCCGATTGGGCTGAGCCAACCTACAAGATCGTGCGCGTGCTGATCATTGTTTTCGCCGTTGTCGTGGCATATCCCTATATCCCCGGTTCGGGTTCCGATGCCTTCAAGGGCATCAGCCTGTTTATCGGTGTCGTATTCTCGCTGGGCTCGTCGTCGATCGTCTCAAACATGCTGGCGGGTTACCTGATGACCTACCGGCGTGCTTTCAAGGTCGGCGATCGTGTGAAAATCGGTGACATCACCGGCGATGTCACCGAAATGCGCGTACAGGTCACACACCTGCGCACGGTAAAGAACGAAGAAGTGATCGTGCCGAACTCGACGATTCTGAGCAGCGAAGTCGTGAACTACAGCGTGCTCGCCAAGACTGCAGGGCTGATCCTGCACACCACGGTCGGTATCGGCTACGAGACGCCGTGGCGGCAAGTGGAGGCGATGCTGCTGGAAGCGGCGCGACGCACGGCGGGCCTCAAGCCGGAACCGGGTGCTTTCGTTCGCCAGACGGCGCTGGGCGACTTTGCGGTTACCTACGAACTGAATGTTTACTGTGACAACGTGCAGGCGATGGGCGAGCTGTACACGGATCTGCATCGCAACTTGCTGGATGTATTCAACGAGTATGGCGTGCAGATCATGACACCTGCGTACGAAGGCGATCCCGAGGTGCCCAAGGTTGTGCCTAGGGAGCAATGGTTTGCAGCGCCGGCGGTACCAGAATCGAGACAGTAAGTATCTGTGCGTCATTAATATTACATAATATACATTATGCGAAGTGTTGTGAATCTAGCTGCTGGGCATTCGGACACCTCGAACGGCTCTATTTGTCCTTGTCCCGCTTGAATTCCGCAAAGTCTTCCAGCTTGAACTCCACGGTGTCCCAGCGCGTGGATTCTTCGTGGCGTGCCTGGCGCTTGATGGCATCGACGATGTCGCGTTCATTCCAGTCAACAATTTCGTCGGCGAGTGCTTCCAGCTGAACCGGGAGCTTCATCTTCACCCCAAAGGCATTGAGCACGACCACTGGTTTGTCGAAGCCCTTGGCGCAGTTCAGCTCGAAATCCACCCATTCACGGTGCGGGCCATACAGACTGGCCGGAATCAGCACCACTTCGGCCAGATTGATCTGTTTGCGCAGTTCCTGGCGCAAGCCTTCCTTGTCCAGACCCTGCGGCAGTGCCGGAACACTGCAGTTCCGGTAGAAAAAATTGCGCGAACTTTCGAGGTATTCGAACACGCGGCCATAGTCATCATTAGGCTCAAAAGCGTGCGCGACGAACACTCGAACCGGGTTTTGTTGCGATACCGAACTCATCGGAAGCTCCCAAATCCTGCCATACGGGCGAAATGCAGTTTCGCGCCAGTTGTGCGCATTGTAAGCGCGGGTTATATGTTGAAAATACTGTTCGCGACACACTCATGAAATTCCTGCTGTACAACATCCGCTATGCAACCGGTACCGGAGCCATGTTTCACCTGCCTTTGCCGGGGGCCGGGTACCTGCGCAGCAATCCACGGGTACTGAACGGCATTACCCGGTTCATCAAACAGGAGGACCCGGATGTGGTCGGCCTGATCGAGGTGGACACCGGCTCGGTCCGGTCAGGCCTGATCAATCAGGCCGAGTACATTGCCGAGTCGCTCGGCCATTACTCCATCTACCAATGCAAGTACGGCGTGAGCTCGATAAACAACATGCTGCCGATCGTGCGCAAACAGTCCAATGCATTTCTGGCTGCGCCACGGGTCGAAGGCGAGCGGTTTCACTATTTCGAAAGCGGCATCAAGCGCCTGATCATCGAGCTGGAGCTGGAAGACTGCGCCATCTTCTTGGTGCACCTGTCGCTCAAGTTCCGGCATCGTCACGATCAGCTGCGCTACCTGCATACGCTGGTCAAGCAATGCGTGAAACCGGTGATTGTAGCGGGCGATTTCAATACCTTCTGGGGGGATCATGAAATCTACCTGTTCTGCGAAGCAGCCGGCCTGGTCAGCGCCAATCGCGAAGGGCTGCCCTCCTATCCGAGCCGCGCACCGCGTCGCGAGCTGGATTTCATACTGCATTCGCGGCAGATCGAAATGATCCGGTTTGAAATTCCATCAGTGTCGTTTTCGGATCACTTACCGTTGATCTGTGAGTTCAACATTCACGGCAGTGACGCATAAGCTCAATCGCTACAATCAACCCACAGGCAGAGCCATGAACACGACAACCGAAATGTGGCGAATTTCCGTGGATGACGAGCGGGTTGCGTGGCTTGAATTCGACAAACCGGCAACCACCGTGAATACGCTGTCCCATGACGCGATGGTCGATCTGGACGGCAAGCTGGAGGCGCTGACCAAACTCAAGCCAAAAGCCGTGATAGTAATTTCCACCAAACCTTCCGGTTTCATCGCCGGGGCGGACATCAAGGAGTTCACCGAGCTGACATCAGCGGCGCAGGCCTATGAACTGATTCGCTCCGGCCAGCGCGTGCTGGACCGCCTTGAACAAATGCCCTGTCCGACGGTGGCTGCAATTCATGGCCACGCTCTGGGCGGTGGTCTGGAACTGGCGCTTGCCTGCCGGTATCGCGTCGCTGCCGGTGACGGCAAGACTTCGTTAGGGCTGCCCGAAGTGCAGCTGGGTATTCATCCCGGATTCGGCGGTACGGTGCGCGCGGTCAGGTTGCTGGGTCCGGTGGCAGCAATGGATCTGATACTCACCGGCAAATCCATTCGGGCCGATAAAGCACTGGAAATAGGTCTGGTCGACAAGCTGGCGCCCCAGGATGAATTACGCGCCGCCGCCAGACAGCTGGCACTGAGCGCACCGCCCCTGCATCGCCCTGCCCTGACCGCCCGCATGCTGAACTGGTCCGTCGTGAGACCGTTTATTGCCAACAAAATGCGCGCACAAGTGAAACGTCATGCCGCCCAGCAGCACTACCCTGCTCCCTACGCCGTGATCGACCTGTGGCAGCAGCACGGTGCGCAGGGTGTTGCGGCCTATGAAGCCGAGGCACGCTCCATTGCAGCCATGTTCTGCACCTCAACGTCAAAAAATCTGGTGCGTGTGTTTATGTTGCAGGACCGTCTGAAGAATCTGGGTGGCAAGGCTGCGACCAAGGCCAGTCATGCGCATGTGGTCGGCGCAGGTGTAATGGGGGGCGATATCGCCAGCTGGTGCGCAGCACGCGGCTTGCAGGTATCACTGCAGGATCGCGCCATGGAATTCGTTCAGCCAGCGCTGGATCGCGCCAGGACATTCTTTGAGAAGCGTTATACAGATACCGGAGAGCGTACTCGGGTCAGTGCGCGACTGCAGGCCGATGTCGAGGCGCAACAAGTGGAACAAGCGGACGTCGTGATTGAAGCCATCTTCGAGAACGTCACGGCGAAGAAAGAACTGTACGCACGTCTCGAACCCAAGCTCAAACCGGGTGCAATCCTCGCCAGCAACACCTCCAGTATCGTGCTGGAGTCTCTGGCTGATGGGTTACAGGACCCAGGACGATTCGTGGGCTTGCATTTCTTCAATCCCGTGGCGCGCATGCCGCTGGTTGAAATCATCCAGTCGCGTGAAACGCGTCCGGAGGTCATGCAAGCCGCTATTGCCTTCGCGCGGCAACTCGACAAGCTGCCGGTGCCCTGCCGCAGCGCGCCGGGGTTTGTGGTCAACCGCATCCTGATGCCTTATTTGAACGAAGCCATGCGCGCTGCGGACGAGGGGGCGCCGCTAGCCATGCTGGACAAGGTGGCCACCGACTTTGGCATGCCCATGGGACCCATAGAGCTGGCTGATGTGGTGGGACTGGATGTCTGTCTGCACGTGGGAGCGATTCTCGCGCAGGCCTATGCACGTCCACAGGCAAAAATCATCCAGCAACTGGTAGAGCAAAAACACCTGGGCAAGAAATCTGGTCAGGGCTTCTATATCTGGCAGGAAGGCAAACCGATCAAACCAGCCGCCACGGGTTCGCCCGGTGCTGATCTGGAGGACCGCCTGATCCTGTCGATGCTCAACGAATCGATGGCGGTGTTGCGCGAGCGAGTGGTTGAGGATGCCGATCTGCTCGACGCTGCAGTAATTTTCGGAACCGGATTCGCACCATTCCGTGGCGGTCCGTTGCAGTATGCACGCAGCCTCGGTTCAACCCGGGTTGTCAGCAAGCTGGAGCAGCTGGCGGCCAGGTACGGAGCGCATTTCAAACCGGATTCCGGCTGGCAGATGAACCTGCTGTGATCATTCGCAAAGCCGTTCAAGTTCACATTTATGCAGGTAATTGAGCGGCTTGGCGCAAATTGCTGTGCTACCATCAGCCGCTGTATTGCGGTGGTTGTCCTGTGTACTCAATCACCTTTCGTCATGCGCATGACCAATCAATTTGATTATCCAGAGAGCCAATGGAGAGCAAACCACTCGAGATCAGCACCCTGCGATCCTTCTCCCCGCTGGATGGTCTCAAATCTGAAAATCTGAACGCCCTGGCACGCAAGGCTTCGTTGCGCGAGCTGCAGCTCGACCGCACGCTGTTCAAGGAGGGTGACAACGACAAGCGCACCATCTACCTGGTCAGTGGCGTTGTTGAGTTGCTGCAGAATGGCCAGTCCGTGGCCGTGATTCGGGCCGGTACGCCGGAGGCGCGCAATCCGCTGGCGCCCATCATGCCGCGCCGTTACACGGCGGTAGTCGCCTCGGATCGAATCGAGTATCTGTCCATCGACAGTGATCTGCTGGATGTAATGTTGACCTGGGACCAGACCGGTTCATACGAGGTCGGCGAGCTGGACAACGCCCAGGCCAACGATGCCGCCGATGACTGGATGACGACGCTGCTGCAGACCAAGGCCTTCCACAAGGTACCGCCGGCGAACATCCAGGCGATTTTCATGCGCCTGCAGCGAGTGGATTTTCGCGCTGGCCAGACTGTCATCAAGCAAGGCGACGAAGGCGATTACTTTTACGTCATCGTCAAGGGCAAATGCCAGGTCACGCGCGAGACGCCTTTGAACAAGGACGGCATCAAGCTGGCCGAACTGGGCATGGGTGATACTTTTGGCGAAGAGGCGCTGATTTCCGAAGCCAAGCGCAATGCCAATATCACCATGCTGACGGATGGCACCCTGATGCGGCTCGGCAAGGAAGATTTCAAACAGCTGCTCAACGAGCCCATGCTGGAGTACGTCGACCAGTATCAGGCCGAGAAGCTGGTGGCCGGTGGCGCCAAGTGGCTGGACGTGCGTTTACCGTCGGAATTTGAGGGTCAGCATCTGGATGCGGCCATGAACATTCCGCTGTACTTCATCCGTATCAAGCTCAAGACGCTGGATCGCAAGGCACACTATGTGGTGTATTGCGATACTGGGCGACGCAGTTCCGCGGCGGCTTATATCCTGTCCGAACGCGGGTTTCATACCTATGTGTTGCGGGGCGGCCTGCAATCCATGCTGACACTGTCCACCCCCTGAAATTTGCGGTGCACGTCCGGACGGGCCAGATGGCTCGGCCAGCCTGAGATGCTTTACATGGTGTGGGTTGGCTTGTCGCCACCCAGGGCGCCGGCCAGGTAGCTTTCGATCTTGCGCTGGGTATTACCGCGATCCTGTTCGCTGAACTGCACGCCAATGCCGGCGGTGCGCTTGCCCTGCGCACCCTTGGGGGTCATCCAGATCACCTTGCCGGCCACGGGCAGTTTTTCCTCTTCGCCCATCAGGTTCAGCAACATGAACACTTCGTCGCCGAGGCGATAATTGCTGTTGGTGGGAATGAACAACCCGCCATTCCTTACAAACGGCATGTAGGCAAGGTAGAGCGCGCTCTTGTCCTTGATGGTCAGGGTCAGAAGTCCTGGTTTGCTGCTGGGTTGCCGCATTGACGGGTCACATTGGCTCTAGTTTCGGGTGTTCAGGGCTCGCTGCAGCAACAGGAGCACCATCTCCAGTGCCAGTTCTCGCTGCAGCGCGGTGCGTCGCAATAACTTTTTCAGCTCCCGGAGCTTGTCCAGGACCTGAAACATTGCGCTTATGTTTAACACTTGTGCTGCGCCCTGCAAAGACTCGCGCGTGACTGGGTCGGCATTTCTGAGAATTTCCCGCTGGATGCGCGTCCCGATCCAGCCATCCAGCCAGTTGAGCCGGTCCGGCAATTGGTCATCGGCCCAGCTCTGGGCGATCTGGGTCACATCTCCGCCCTCGGCAAGCGCCTGGACGCCCGGGGACATGGACTGGCGCAGAGCTTCAAATCGACCCTGCGCATATTCCAGGGCCTTCAGCGGCGCGCCACAGGCATAGCTCAGCAGCTCGGCAGGCAACCGCTTACCGGTCTGTTGTTCCAGCCACACCTGGGCTTCACTTGACTGGGGTGTGCGCATTCCCAGTTGCTGACAACGACTGCGGATGGTCGGCAGCATGGCAGAGGGTTGGGAAGTGACCAGAATAATCAAGCTGCGTTGGCCCGGTTCTTCAAGCGTCTTGAGCAGCCCGTTGGCGGCGGCAACTGTCATCTGATGGGCAGGTTCAATAATTGCCACGCGATAACCGCTGCGCGAGCTGGTCATACTCAGCCGCTCATTGGCAGCGCGAATCTGGTCCACTGAAATCTGCTGCTTGTCTTCTTCCGGAAATACCAGCACCAGGTCCGGATGCGATCCTGCTGCATACAATTTGCAGCTGGCACACTGGCCGCAGGGTTGCAGTTCGGCGCCGCGGCGTTCGCACAACAGACCCTGGGCCAGCCATTGGGCAAACAGCAGCTTGCCGAGACCGGCGGTGCCGTGCAGCAACACCGCATGTGGCAGCCGGTTGTTTTTCCAGCTGCTGTTGAGCTGCGTCCACAACGGCTGTTGCCAGGGTAGTGGCAAAACATATTCAATCGGTTTGGTAGTGGGTTCACTCATGAGCTGTGCTGGTCGATGAACTGATTGATCGCTGCGCGCACCTGAGTCGTAACCTCAACCAGCGGTTGACTGGCATCAACAAGTCGGAAACGTCCGGGGTCATTCCGCGCACGTTCCAGGTAGCCCTGACGCACCCGCTCGAAAAATGCAGTTTGTTCCACCTCGAAACGATCGCCGAGCCCCTGCCCCTGCGCCAGGTTGCGTTGACGGGCGCGCTGCATGGCCAATTCGACGGGAGCATCCAGCAGCAGCGTGAGGTCCGGTTGCAGGCCTTGCTGCACCCATGTCTCGAGCTGTGCAATGTGCTGCAAGGAGAGTCCACGACCGTGCCCCTGATAGGCATAGCTGGCATCCGTAAAGCGGTCGCATACCACCCAGGCGCCCCGCTGGAGGCTGGGCAGGATGAGGTTGTGCAGATGTGTGGCGCGTGCCGCGAACATCAGCAACAACTCACAGGATTCCGGCATGGTTTCTTCGCTGCGCGCCAGCAGGAGTTCACGGATCTTTTCAGCGCGTGGCGTACCGCCGGGTTCGCGCGTGACCACTACCTCCAGACCGGCAGCGGTCAGTTCGGTACGGACTGCTTCCAGCTGCGTCGATTTGCCTGCGCCCTCGCCACCTTCGAGCGTAATGAATTTGCCTGGTTTGCGTGTCTGCATGAATTCTACTGGGCGCGCAGCTGGCTGAGGTAGCTCCGCACGGCCGCATTGTGTTCCTTCAAATCGCGTGAAAAGTGATGACTGCCATCGCCCTTGCCCGTAGCTACAAAGAACAACGCGCCAGTTCGTTGCGGACGCACTGCTGCTTGCAAGGCGGCAGTGCCCGGCAAGCAGATGGGTGTAGGTGGCAAGCCGGTGCGAGTATAGGTGTTGTAGGGTGAATCACGCAGCAGATCTGCCTTGCGCAGGTTGCCGTCGAAACTCTGCCCCAGACCATAGATGACGGTGGGATCGGTTTGCAGCCGCATGCCGCGTGCCAGGCGCTCGATGAATACGCCGGCGATCATGGGACGTTCGCTGGCCAGAGCCGTTTCCTTTTCGACAATCGAAGCCAGAATGAGCGCTTCATATGGGCTGGCGAGAATTAATTCAGGATCGCGCGCCTGCCACGCGGCAGCAAGCTCGCGTTGCATGCGCTGCTGAGCCATGCGCAGGATGTCGACATCACTGCCGCCTTTGGCGAACTGATAAGTGTCCGGGAAAAACTGCGCTTCCGGATGTATATCCGGCATCCCAAGCAAACGCATGACTTCCACATCGGGCAGATTCGCAGTCATGTGAGTGATGTCGGTGCGGCTGCCCAGAGCACGCCTGAACTCGGCAAAGGTCGAGCCTTCCACGATGGTGAGACTGCGCAGGATGACATCGCCGCTGGCAAGCAGGTTAAGCAGTTGCTGCGGCGTCATGCCGGGTGTCAATGCATACTCGCCAGCCTTGATCCTGTTGCTGACCTGCTGGTAGCGAGCCCATGCAGTCCAGACACGCGGATGCTGCAACCATCCGGCCTGCTGCAGATCCGCGGCAATGCGACTCACTGATGAACCGCGCACAACTTCGAAGGTACCAGCTTGTGTATCGGCGATGGGTTGATGCAGCCAGCGCCATGCATAGGCCGAGCCGGCGGCTGCCAGCACGAGAGCAATACTGAAACCAATAACTGCGACCTTGAACGCTGTACGCATCTCAACTGTCCTGCAGTGCCTGCAACAACATCCCTGTCAGTTCACCGATTTGCCATTGCTGCTGCTCAAGTTTGATCACTGGCTGAATCCCGCGCACCGCGTTGCAGACAAATACTTCCTGCGCGGCCTGCACTTCCTCGGCTCGAACCGCACGTTGCTCGGTCTCAATGTTGAATCGCTCTGCCAGCCGCAAAACGTTCTTGCGCATGACACCCGCAATACCGCTGTAGCGCAGATCAGGGGTTATCAGCCGCCCTTCCAGCGCCAGAAATACATTGCTCATGGTGCCGCATACCAGCTCGCCTTCGGTATCAAGCATCAAGCCCTCGGCAATATCGGCGTCGCGCCATTCGGCCTGAGCGAGCACCTGCTCCAGCCGATTGCAATGCTTGATGCCGGCCAACACTGCATTACGCGATAGTCGGGTAGTACACCACCGCAGTTTGATGCCTGACAGAGTGTTAGCGGGCACGGGAAATGACTGCCATACCCGCGTGGGTTGCGGCAATTCTGCTGGACGATAGCCGCGTTCAGAACGACCGCGCGTAAGGGTCAGTCTGATCACGGCGTGTTGCTGTTGCGAACATATCATCTGCAGTTCCTGCGTTAGCAGCGTGACTGGAGGTACGGGCATGCCCAATCGTTCGCAACCTGATTGCAGGCGTTCCAGATGATCGGCCAGAAACCGGATGCTGCCGTTGTTGAGCAACATGGTTTCATACAGACCGTCGCCATATAGCCAGCCACGTTCGTTCAGATACAACGCAGGTTGCTCGCTATCGATGAGTTGTCCATTGAGCAAGGCCGCCTGCATGTATTTTTTCCTGATGAGCCAAGCCTTACGACTGCAGCGCTCGCACCAGCCCAAGTGCCTTGGCCCGGGTTTCTTCAAGTTCGCGTTCCGGGATCGAATCGGCAACGATGCCCGCGCCGGCACGAAACGCCAGCGTTCTGCCGTCGAGTTCCAGCGTACGGATGAGAATGTTCAGGTCCATGCTGCCATCGCGATTCAGATAACCCATCGAACCAGTGTATGCACCACGCGCAGTGTGTTCCAGTTCGGCAATGATTTCCATACAGCGCACCTTGGGACAGCCGGTAATGGTGCCGCCGGGAAACACCGCCGCGATGGCTGCTGCAGGTGTTACGTCATCACGCAGCCGGCCACGCACATTGGAAACAATGTGATGCACATGCGCGTAGCTCTCGATGCTCATGTATTCGTTCACGTCGACACTGCCGCCCACGCAGATGCGACCGAGATCGTTGCGTTCCAGATCCAGCAGCATGATGTGTTCGGCACGTTCCTTGGGATGTGCGTGCAGCTCTTCCAGCAAGCGCCGATCAATGACCGGATCAGCATGTCTGGGACGCGTGCCGGCAATCGGCCGGGTGTTGGCCCAGCCATGACGCAACTCAATCAGTCGTTCCGGCGAGGAGCTGATGACGACGTGATTGTCGCCCAGGATTGCAAGACCGGCAAAAGGCGCCGGATTGGCGCGACGCAACGCGCCATACAGCGCCTGTGGCGTAACTTCTGGCGACAGCTGCGTACGCCAGCCCCGCGACAGATTGGCCTGATATATGTCGCCCGCAGCGATGTGATTGAGCGCAGTGTTGACAGCGTCGATGAACTGCTGCGGTTCTTCTTCGGTCACGGTCAAAGTCGATTCCGTATTCGCAGCCGGCTGTCGCATGTGGGCTAGATCACTTTGCATCAGCAGGTGGTAATCATCGCAACCGGGCTCCGCAACAAACCAGGCTTCGCCCGTGGCGCAGCTGCGTACAATGGCCGCAGGTATGCGCACTGCGCGTGCAATCACACCGCAGCCGGGCATATGCAACGTGGGCTCTATTTCACGCGCCAGTTCATAAGCCAGATAGATGAACCAGCCGCCATGAAACGGCAGGGAATGCGGCAGCTCGGGGAGCCGCTCCTGTCGCCACCACTGGTCAAGCGCAGTAAGAAACGTGGTGGCCGACAAACACGCCGTCGGTGGTGAGCTCAGTCCGGCATCGGCGTGCAGGGTCAATTGCTCACCGGGGAATGCCATCAGGATGTCATGATTGTTGCCGTCGAGACTGGCTGCCGAGGATTCCAGCAGTACCGGGTAGCGTCTGGGATTGAGGGCATTCAGCTCCAGCAGGACATGCGCTGGCAACTGACCCAACGGCCATATCTGTGACGCGTTGGATGATGCGTTTGCAGGAAAAATGGGATCAGCGGCTGACACGGACGCAATGTATCACTGCCCGGCAACGGCAATGATCCGTATTACGAATGACGGTTACGCGCCATTCGCCTGTTTATTTATAGGTCTATTTCAGCGCCTTGAATATCAGACTGCCATTGGTGCCGCCGAAGCCGAATGAATTCGACAAGGCCACATTGACGGGCATCTTGCGTGCGGTGTTCGGCACGTAGTCGAGATCACAGCCGGGGCCCGGATTGTCGAGGTTGATGGTCGCGGGCACCACCTGATCGCGAATCGCCAGCACCGAGAAAATGGCTTCCACGACGCCGGCTGCGCCCAGCAGATGGCCGGTGACCGACTTGGTGGAACTGACTGCCAGCTTGAAGGCGTGATCGCCAAAGGCGCGCTTCATGGCCATGGTTTCGGCCACATCGCCCAGTTCGGTGGAAGTGGCATGGGCATTCACATACTGCACATCGCCGGGATTCATGCCGGCATCGCGCAGGGCATTGGCCATGGCCAGGCGTGCGCCCTCGCCGTCTTCCGGTGGCGTGGTGATGTGGTGCGCATCACCGCTCATGCCAAAGCCGGCGAATTCAGCATAAATGCGTGCGCCACGCGCCCTGGCGTGTTCGTACTCTTCCAGCACCACTGCGCCGGCACCATCGGACAATACAAAGCCATCGCGATCCTTGTCCCAGGGACGGCTGGCGCGTTGCGGGTCATCATTGCGCTGCGACAGCGCACGCGCCTGACTGAAACCACCGAGACCCAGCGGCGTGGTGGCCATTTCCGCGCCACCGGCAATCATCACGTCGGCATCGCCGTACTGGATCAGGCGTGCCGCGATACCGATGGCATGCGTCGATGTAGTACAAGCGGTGACCGTGGCAATATTCGGCCCGGTCAACTTGTGATTGATGGACAGATGTCCGGAGATCATGTTGATGATGCTGCCCGGCACAAAGAACGGCGAGATGCGCTTGGGGCTGTTATTCGCGCCCAGATACTTGCCGTAATTGTCTTCAATGGTATCCAGGCCGCCGATGCCGGCACCCATGGCCACGCCAATACGGGGTGAGTTCTCGGGCGTCACTTCCAGACCGGAATCCCTGAATGCCTGCGTACCGGCGGCATAGCCGTAGTGCATGAACGGGTCGATCTTGCGCAGTTCCTTGGGCGCCAGATAGTCCTCGCCATTGAAGTCTTTCACCGAACCGCCAAAGCGTACCGGGAAGGCGCTGACGTCGAACCGGGTAATCGGGCCGATGCCACTCTGACCTGCCAGTACGGCGGCCCAGGCGGATTCAATGGTGCTACCGACGGGGGAAACGATACCAAGGCCCGTAATGACAACGCGTCGCTTGGACAAGCGGCACCTCAACGATTGGGGATTGGAGAAACTGTGGAAAGCCCAGCCATCCGTGGCATGGGCGCGTGCAGCAGGCTCAGGCCTTGCTGCGACGCTGCGTTACGTAGTCAATTGCCTGCTGAACGGTGGTGATCTTTTCAGCGTCTTCATCAGGAATTTCGGTCTCGAATTCCTCTTCCAGCGCCATGACCAGCTCGACGGTGTCGAGTGAGTCCGCGCCGAGATCGTCGACGAAAGAAGCGTCGTTGGTGACTTCTTCTTCTTTCACGCCCAGCTGTTCGGCGACGATTGCTTTAACCTGTTGTTCGATACTGCTCATTGATCTGAGTCCTCTGTGGTGAATCCCCTTGCGGGCCGCGGCCAGCCATCGGCCTGCCGCATGGGGCGCGTATTCTATGTGAAGTGGCGCGGGTGTCCAACCATTAAAAAAACCAAGCACACACAAGGACTTTGCCGCGCTTGACTCTCGTGATCGGACCCGTTACACCCGCAGACCTAGATCATGTACATCCCGCCATTGACGTGCAGAGTTTCGCCGGTGATGTAGCCGGCATGGGACGACGCCAGGAACAGCACCGCCTGCGCGATGTCGTTCACATTGCCCAGACGGCCGAGCGGTACCTGCTCCATGAGCCTGGCGCGCTGTTCTTCACCCAGTTTTTCCGTCATGTCCGTAGCGATAAAACCCGGCGCCACCACATTGACGGTAATCCCGCGCGAGCCGACTTCACGCGCCAGGGACTTGGAAAAACCGATGATCCCGGCCTTGGCGGCCGCGTAATTGGCCTGTCCGGCGTTGCCCATGACTCCCACCACCGAGGCGATGGTGATAATACGGCCCCTGCGCGCCTTCATCATGCCGCGCAGCACGCCTTTGGACAGCCGGAATACCGAGCCAAGATTCACGTTCATGATCTCGTCCCATTCCTCGGCTTTCATGCGCATCAGCAGGTTATCGCGGGTGATGCCGGCGTTATTGACCAGGATGCCGGGATTACCTTCCTTTGCCTCTATATCCTTCAGGCAGGCCTCGACCGAAGCCGGGTCACCCACGTTCAGCAGCAGGCCACGCCCGGTCAGGCCGGCCTCGGCAAAACGTTGAGTAATGGCGGCGGCACCCGCTTCGCTGGTAGCCGTACCAATGACGGTTGCGCCGGCTTTTGCCAGGGTATGGGCAATGGCCTGACCGATACCCCTTGAGGCACCAGTCACCAAGGCAACTTCCCCAGCCAGGAGGGCTCCATTCGCTACTTGTTCGGACATCGACTACTCCTTCGCAGCTTTCAGAGCGTCGGCCAGCGACGCGGGATCTTCGATGGCTAACATCGCCAGATCCTTGTTCTTGTCGATACGACGGTTCAGGCCGGTCAGCACCTTGCCCGGACCACATTCGATCAGAGTTTTAACGCCGGTGCCCAGAATCGTGCGCACCGTGCCGGCCCAGCGCACCGGCCCCACCAGTTGCTCGAACAGGGCGGCGCGAATGCTGTCGGCATCACCGTGCGTGCGCATTTCCACCGTATAAACAGGCATATTCGGCGTCTTGATATCGATGCTGCGCAGGCGCTCCGCAAGACGTTCGGCCGCTGGACGCATCAGCGCCGTATGCGACGGCACACTCACCGGCAGGATCAGCGCGCGTTTAGCGCCCTTGGCTTTGAGCAACTCAATGGCGCGTTCAACGGCAGCTTTATGACCGGCGATGACCACTTGGCCGGTGGAGTTGAAGTTGGCTGCCTGCACCACTTCACCCTGTGCTGCTTCGGCGCAGGCCGCCACCACGTCGGCGTCTTCCAATCCCAGGATCGCCGCCATGGCGCCCTGCCCCTGCGGCACGGCACTTTGCATGGCCTGACCGCGGAATCGCACCAGATCCACCGCTGTCTTGAATTCTATGGAGTCAGCGCATACCAGTGCTGTGTATTCGCCAAGACTATGGCCGGCCATGGCTGCCGGCAGCAGGCCGCCATGTCTGCGCCACACCCGCCAGGTCGCTACGCCCGCCGCCAGCATGGCCGGCTGGGTTTTTTCGGTGGAGCCGAGTTGCTCCTCCGGTCCCTGCTGGCACAGCTGCCACAGGTCATAACCGAGCACCGCTGAAGCTTCTGCAAAGGTTTCCTGGATCAGCGGCTCCTGCTCGGCCAGTGCCGACAACATGCCCAGCGACTGCGATCCCTGACCGGGAAACACCATTGCAAATGCCATCTGTTACATGCTCCAGAAAAAAAGGTGGCGAATTATAGCGGGCTGACCAGCTGCGCCTACTCGAGATTACTGCTTTGGGTTCTTGAGTCCCGGACGATGCAGTTTGCGAATGAACGCCAGACCAGCCAGCATTCCGCCCACCGCACCGTACAAATGCGCATTCACAATGACGTTCAGCTCGCCTGACAGCGGCAGAGCGCCCTGCCATTGCTCCCAGACCAGCTTGCAGATCAGGATGGCCGACAGGATAGCCGCCAGCCACGCTTCCTCAGTACGCCACCAGGCCACGGCGCCAGCGGCCAGGGCACCATGCAAGACACCCGACAATCCAACATACCAGTGCAGAGTGGGCATCAGGACCAGCAGGCCCAGATCAATGCAGGCCGCGCTGGCCAGTGCGATTACCATCCATGACCTGATGCTGTAGGTGCCGCGAAACAGACTGACAATCAGGCCCGATCCGGCCAAGTTGAGCCAGGTATGTTGCCAGCTGCCGTGCACCAGATGCCCGGACAACAGGCGCCAGTATTGATGCCTGACCAGAATGGCATCGCGCTGGTAACGCAGCAATTCACGTCCGGCGTCACCGGTCAGCGCCAATGCAATGACGGCAAATGCCAACAACAGCAATATGAACGCACTGGGCGTCAGCCATTGGCGACGCGGCGCTGAACTGTGATTTGTGCTGTCATTCACTGGCTACACTCGTTTGTTATCATCCGGCCGCCCCGGCAGCCGGTCGGACTTGGGCGGCAACGGACCGGTCATGATTCATACATACTAACGCAGCGAATATTGGTGTCTGTTAACAATCATCCGATGCTTGTTAACAGACCCCGACCAGATACGGAACCTCACATCATGCACAAACTTTTTTCACCCCGCATACGTCAATTCAATGGTGGTTTTACCCTCATTGAAATCATGGTGGTGGTGGTCATCATCGGCATTATTGCTGCACTGGTCGCGCCTTCCATCATCAGTCGCGTTGGCGATGCACAGGTGACTGCCGCCAAACAGGGTATTCGCGCTTATGAAACTGCCCTGAATCTTTATCGTCTCGATAACTTCAAATATCCCAGCACCGAACAGGGACTGCGGGCATTGGTGCAGCAGCCGAACGATTCAACGGTGCGTAACTGGAAACCGGGTGGCTACATCGACAATCTGCGTCAGGACCCCTGGGGCAACGATTATCGCTATGTGTATCCCGGTACGCATGGCAAGGAATACGACCTGTATACGCTGGGCGCGGACAATCAGGAAGGCGGCGAAGGCATCAACACGGACATCGGCAACTGGGACACGCAGTAATCAGGGCATGCTCAACCTGGCATGTTGTGTAGCTTGAAGATTCACCCTCACCCTGCCCTCTCCCTCAGGGAGGGGGTAAATGTGAGTGCTGTTCCGGTAGGTGTTGGCGCTGTTCCATATCCCCTCTCCCTGGGGGAGAGGGTTAGGCTAAGGATCTCTTCCAGCGGCGGCTTCACCCTCATCGAACTGCTGGTGGTGGTCGTCATCATCGGCATCATTCTCGCCATTGCCACCTTGTCTGTCGGCGTGCTCGGCCGCGATACAGAGGTGGAGGACCAGGGACGGCGTCTTTATGCCATCCTGGGGCAGGCCCGCGAAGAAGCCGAACTGCAAGGTCGCGATCTGGGGCTGTTGATAGAAAAGGATGGCTATCTGTTCATGCGTTACGACTATCCCAGCAGCCGATGGCAGGTGCTGAGCAACGATGAGATGCTGGCCTATCACCCGTTACCGGAAGGCCTGCAGTTTCGTCTCTGGCTTGATTCCCGTGAAATCATCCTGAAGTCCCATGACGATATTCAGGATTCACTTGGATCTGCCTCGTCAAGTGAATCCAGCAGTGCTTCCAGCATTGCGCGCATCGGCCCCACCAGCACGGCTGATAGGGGCGTAAGACCCCAGATTGCAATTCTTTCCAGCGGCGACATCGTGCCATTCGAGTTGCGTCTGGCGCGTGATGCCAATCCGTTTTACTGGCGCCTGCTCGGCGGCGCCGACAATTCGCTGAATCTTGAATCCGGCAGCGACACACGATGAACGCCCCTGCCCCACAACGTGGCTTTACGCTGATCGAAGTGCTGGCGGCACTCATCATCGTCAGCCTTGGCATGCTGGCGGTCATCCAGGCGGTCAGTCAGACCGTCAACAATGCCAACTACCTGCGCGCGAAGACCATTGCACACTGGGTGGCCATGAACAAGCTCACCGAGGTGCGCCTGGGCAATAGCGCACCTGCCGGTGGCGATTCAAACGGCGATGTGGACATGGCCGGCACCACTTGGCACTGGCGCATGACGATCAGCGCCACCGATGCCACCACCATGCAACGCGTTGATGTCAATGTGGCGCCGAAGTCTGCCGGCGATAATGCCAGCATTGCGCGTGTGTCCGGTTTCTATGGCAGGGCCATCAGCGACGGCGGTGGTCGCGTTGATTGGGATGTGAATCCAGGACGACGCCGTGCCAATGCTGGCAGCAGTTCATCATCGAGTTCCAGCTCCAGCTCCAGTGCTACCAGTGGCTCCGGCACTCCCGGGAGCGCACCATGATCAGCAATCGCATTCGTTCCAGTCACAGCGGCTTCACCCTGCTGGAGTTGTTGATCGCCATCGCCATCTTCGCCGTGGTAGGGGTACTGGCGATGAGCGGCTACAACGAACTGCTGATGCAACGCGAACGCGCGGCACAAACCATGGCGCGTGCCCGAGCCGTACAGCGCGCCGTAACGCGCGTCACCCAGGATTTCGAACAGCTCGAACCACGTCCGGTACGCGATGCCACTGCTGCCACTGTCAATCCCGCGCTGTACTTGAATGCTGCGGGCACCCATGTAGTCGAACTGACTCGTGCCGGTTGGAGCAATCCTGCCGGCGTCTCGCGCGCCACCCTGCAACGCGTGGGCTATCGCCTGCAGGACGGCAAGCTGTATCGCGATTACTGGACGGTGCTGGATCGCACCCTGAGCGCAACGCCGGTTGAAGCGGTGCTGGTGGACAAGGTCACCGCATTCAGCCTGCGTTTCATGGATCGCAATCGCCAGTGGCAAACCACCTGGCCACCCAGCAGTGTCGGCGGCACCGGCAATGCACGTGCGCGCAGCCTGCCGCTGGCAGTCGAGATCACCCTGACACTGGAAGACTGGGGCGAACTGAAGCGCATCGTCGAGGTAGTGTCGTGATGCAAGCACGCCCGACAAGACAGCGCGGCGTAGCATTGATCATGGCAGTGCTGATCGTCGCCCTCGCCACCATTCTCGCTGTCAGCGTGGCCAGCGAAGGCTACATGGACCAGCGTCGCACCAGCACCGTGATGATGATCGATCAGGCTTACGAGATGGGTCTGGGCGCTGAGGCACTGGCTGCCGAAATCCTGCAGTCGGATGATCCCAAGAACGACAACCTGACCGAAGCCTGGGCAACACCGATGACTCCTGTTCCCGTCCTTGAAGGTGCAGGTGAAATTAAGGGCTATCTCGAAGACCTGCAGGGACGTTTCAATCTGAACAATCTGCTGAATCCCGACGGCACTCGCAGTGACACCGGGGTGCGCCAGTTTCAACGTCTTCTGGAGCTGCTCAACATCGATGTCCGCTATGCGACCATCACCGTGGACTGGCTCGACGCCGACAGTAACCCGGAATTTCCTGATGGCGCCGAAGATGTGGTGTATGCCGCGCAGACCCCGGCTTATCTGACACCCAACATGCCGATCACCCGCACCAGCGAACTGATGTCTGAAGTGGGCATGAAGCAGGATGACTTCCTGAAACTGGAACCCTACATCGCCGCATTGCCCATCGATTCGAAACTGAATGTGTGCACAGCCACTGACAAAGTACTGGATTCATTGAAAAGCAACGGCACCGATTACAGCTCGGATCCAGATAAGTTTGCCGAGAACCGCAAAGATGCAGGTGGCTGTTTCCCAACACTCAACAACCTCAAGACGGCTTTGGGAACGGACACCGATTTCAAGAAGCTGCTGCAGGACAACCCGGAGTATCTCGCCGAGACCACCAGCTACTTTCGCGCCAACATTCTGGTGACGCTTGGAACTACCGAACTGGCCCTGTACAGTGTCCTGAATCGCATCGGCACCGGCGCAAATGGCAGAACCCGCGTTATCCAGCGCAGTTTCGGCACCAACTAGTTGATACTCATGGCTTCAGAAACACTCGTCATCCGCCTGTTCGCACAGCCATCGGTCGTTGCCGACACACCGGATGCCGGCGTGGCTGCGCAATGGTTGCTGGTGGATAACCTGGGCGCACGACTCGGCGCAGTGTTGCAAGGCACCCTGCAGGAAGCAGCCACGCTCGCCTCCGGACGCAAAGTCATCGTGCTGGTGCCAGGTACTGAAGCGTTGCACGTCGAACCCGTCCTGCCGCCGCTGAAAGGTGGCGCCAGGCTCAGCCAGATTTTGCCGTATGCGCTGGAGGATCAACTGGCCAGCGATGTCGATGCCCTGCACTTTGCGGTCGGTAAACGCGACGCACGACCGGGTACGCCAGTGATCGTGGTTTCGCACGATGCGATGCAAGCCTGGATCTTCGCACTGCGCGCCGTCGGCCTGCAGGCGGATGCGCTGTATACCGATACCAGCCTGCTGCCTGCCACGCCAGAAGGCACTACCCTGTTGATCGATGCCGGCCGCGTATCCGCCAGAGCTGACAATGCGCCGGTCACCACGCTCGATGTCGCGCCGCTGTCCGATGCACTGCAATTGTTGCTGCCTGCGGAAACCGCTACGCCCTTGACAATTTATGTTGCTGAAGCCGAGTACGATGCCGAACAGCCGGCGCTGGAATCAATTCGCGAACGCATGACCGATGTGCAGATCAAATTGCTGCCCGATGGCGTGTTGCCGCTGCTGGCATTGCAGGCTGCACGTCAGAACGGCATCAATCTGCTGCAAGGCGTGTATATGCCGCGCACCAGTCTGCGCAACAGCCTCAGGCCGTGGCGCCATGCAGCCGGTCTGCTGGCGGGGTTGTTTGCCGCCCATGTGCTGGTCAAGAGCTTCGAGCTGATCCGCCTTGGCAAACAGGAAAGCGCGCTTGACCAGCAGATAACCCAGGCCTGGTCGCAGGGCATGCCCGGTGCCGCTCCGGTTGCACCAGCCGAGGCACGTCGCGCTTTTGAACAACGCTTGTTGCAATTGCAGGCGGGCAGCGGCGGCAATGGTCTGATGCTGAGTCTCAGCACGCTGACTGATGCGGTGGGCAAAGTCCCTGGTTTGCAACTGGATGCGGTGTCGTATCGCAATGACAACGTGGATCTGCGCATCATGGCGCCCAATGTCGATGCCCTGGAACAGATCCGCCAGCAGGCACAGGCACGCGGCGTCAGTGCCCAAATCCAGTCGGCCAATCCCAAGGACAACCGCATCGACGGACGACTGCAGCTCAAACTGCAACAAGGCGCCTGACCATGAGAACCGACATCAGGGTGCAACTCGAGAAATACTATCTGCAGCTCAAGGTGCGTTTCATGGCGCTGCAGCCGCGTGAACGCATCATCGTTGCAGCCGGCGCAGTGCTGGTGTTGCTCACGGCAATCTATACGCTGGGTCTGGCGCCGCTGTACAAGACCATCAACGAACGCGAAATACGCGTCATTCAGAAACAGCAGGATCTGGCCTGGATGCAGAGTGTCGCGGCGCGGCTGAGTGCCCTGAACGGTTCACAACCGAATCTGGCCAGCAGTAGCGAATCGATGGTAGTACTGATCGCCAATTCGGCCACCAGCGGCAATGTCGCGGGCGCCTTGACCGGTCAGACACCGGATGGCGTCAACGGCGTGCGGATACGCTTTGAAGGCGTCGCGTTTGATGCACTGGTAATCTGGTTGGGCGCCCTGCAGAAGGACTATGGCATTCACGTCAAGGAAGCCGACATCAATCGCACGCCACAACCCGGCCAGGTCAACGCCAGTCTGACGCTCGCTCGCGGCGGCTGAACAATGGCCATGTACTCATGATTGGCAGTTTACGCGGCAAGCTGCTGCTGGCAGGCATCAGCAGTTACTTGCTGTTCATGTTGATCAATCTGCCGGCTTCGCTGTTGACCACACAACTGGCGCGACATGGCGTCACGTCGATCAGCACCACTGGCAGTGTCTGGCATGGTCAGGTCACCGGCCTGCGGGTGGGCATGTTGAACATGGGCAATGCTGAATGGAACATCCGCTTGCTGCCCCTGCTCACTGCAAGACTCGCGGCGGATATCAAACTCACGCAACCGAATGGCTTTGCTCAGAGTCGCGTCAGCGTCGGACTGACGGGCCGCATCACCTTCAGCGATCTGTCGGCAAATCTGCCGCTGCAGGCCATCGTTGGCAGTGGCGGCCTGCCCGGTGGCTGGATCGGCACGGCGCAGGCGCGATTTTCCGAGCTAGTGCTGAAAGATACCTGGCCGATTGCGGCGCACGGCACGGTGGATGTGGTGGATCTCACCGGTCCGGCGCGGCAGCCCAATAATATTGGCGCCTACCGCCTGACTTTTCCCGCCGATGTTGCTGGCACTGCTGATGCATTGTTCGGCAAGCTTGAAGCGCTCGACGGCGCTGCCATCGATGTGACCGGCACCTTGAAATTGTCTGCAGATCGCAGCTACCTGCTCGATACCAAGGTGGCAGCACGCGGCAATGCGCCGCAAAACATTGTGCAAGGCATGCAATATCTGGGTTCACCCGATGCGCAAGGACGCCGGCCGTTCTCGGTATCGGGCACCTTGTAGCCCGCATCGCAATGCAGGCTTCGATGCAGGTTGGGCTGTCCAGCCCAACAGCGCCGGTAAACAGGAGGATGTTGGGCTGGACAGCCCAACCTACGTTTTCTGCAGCAATCGCTTTGCCTGCGACAGCTCCTGACGCTGCGCGGCACTTAGTTCCGGATAACCCAGCTTCATGTCGCGCAGGGTCTCGACAATGAGATCGGCGATGATCAGACGAGCATTCTGCTTGTCGTCGGCCGGCACCACGTACCAAGGCGCGGCTTTGGTACTGGTGGCCGACATGCACGCGGCATAGGCCTGCATGTATTGTGGCCAGCAGGCGCGTTCACGCAGATCACCCAGACTGAATTTCCAGTTCTTCTCCGGTTGTTCGATCCGGTCCAGGAAACGCTTGCGTTGTTCTTCCCTGGACAGATGCAGGAAGAACTTGATGATGCGCGTGCCATTGCGCGACTGGTGATCCTCCATCTGCCGGATGGAGCGATAACGATCGTGCCACAGTGTTTCGCGCTGCTTTGGCGGAACGGTCAGACCCTGCGCCTGCAACAGTTCCGGGTGCACGCGTACGATCAGCACTTCTTCGTAGTAGGAGCGATTGAAGATGCCGATACGGCCGCGTTCCGGCAGGGAGCGTGTGGTGCGCCACAAAAAATCATGGTCCAGTTCTTCGGCGCTGGGGTGTTTGAAACTGAATACCTGACAGCCCTGCGGATTGACGCCGGACATGACATGCTTGATGGCGCTGTCCTTGCCCGCTGCGTCCATGGCCTGAAAAATGATCAGCAGCGCCTGACGATTGTCTGCATACAACTTGCTTTGCAGCTCGCGCATGGCGCTGATCTGATGCCGCATCAAATCTTCGTAGTGTTTCCCGGACTTGTAACGCGGTGCAATCCGTGTTGGCCACTTCTTGAGGTCCACGTGATGATCCGGTTTGACACGGAATTGTTTCAGTTGCATACAGTCATCCTGAATCTGCCAATTGAACGAACCACATCGTGCTGCAATTTATGAGCGAAGACAAAAATATTCCACCCACCCCGGCACACCCGCACAGGCGTAGCGAGCCACTGCCCTGGCAACACATCAAATCGGTGACGGAAGATCCGCAGGCGCCGGCGCGTGTGCAAGCCATTCTGGATCATCCCAGTTATCGGCAACCCGATCACGATATCGACTTTCTCAGCATGGACGAGACGCGCACCGTGCGTCTGCAGATTGATTACCTGAAGCCGGAGCTGATTCTGGCGGAGCAAGGCATCAAGCATACGATCGTGGTGTTTGGCAGCACCCGTCTGCGCGAGCCCCTTACCGCACAACTGGAAGTCGATGGCCTGCAGCATCAGCTGGCGAGCGACCCCGGCAATGCGCAACTGCAGAACCGACTGGGGGTGGCGCAGCGTTTGCTCGCCAAGAGCCACTACTACAAGGTGGCGCGCGAACTGGGCCGGCTGATCGGCACCGCCGGCAACGGTCCGGACGATCCGTCGGTCATGGTAATGACCGGTGGTGGTCCGGGTGCGATGGAAGCCGCCAATCGTGGTGCGTTCGATGTGGGTGCGCGTTCAATCGGCCTCAATATCACCCTGCCGCACGAGCAATATCCCAACCCCTACATCAGTCCCGAACTGTGTTTCCGGTTCCACTATTTCGCCATGCGTAAACTGCACTTTCTGTTGCGGGCGCGTGCACTGGTGGCTTTCCCCGGCGGCTTTGGTACTTTTGATGAGTTGTTTGAAACGCTGACGCTGATCCAGACACGCAAGATAAAACCCGTGCCGGTGGTACTGGTGGGCAGGGAGTACTGGAAACGCGCAGTGGACTTCGATTATCTGATTGCCGAAGGTGTGATCGAACCGGAAGATCGGGAACTGTTCTGGTATGCCGAAACAGCGAATGACATCTGGCAGAGCATCGTGTCCTGGCATGAGTCCAATGGTACGCCGCTATTTTGATATGAAGGTTTAATAAGCCCGCCCCTCGCCGCTCAAACGCTCATCCACCTCGGCTTCCGCCACCAGCCAGTCGTCCAGCTCGTGGCCGGGTTCAAAGCCACGGGCTTCGGCGTGATGGTAGGCCGCCTCCCTGATCAGTTGTTCACGGGCCGGATGTGGAATGACGGCTACAACCAGAGTGGCGCGTGTGATCTTCACGTCCTGTTTATTCATGCCTGCGGAGCGTGTGGCTCGTTTATCGGTACGACCGTTCGACATGGACTGACTGGAAACGTTGCTCATTGTGACTCCTGAAGCGAGGCCGCACTGACGGCTGCAGCAGCTGACGGTACATGAGCACGTGATACCACTCCGGGATTCCATGCTCGTGTCATGCAGGGTAGTCTGCGGCGCCAGCACGACAATCCGCATTTTCAGCAGGTGATACGGACATCTCCTTAGGAGGCAAGCCGTACGATGTACGACAATTCATCAACAAGAAATCGGCCGGATACAAACCCATGAGATTGTCTTTCCACGGCGCTGATCGTGATGTCACCGGGTCGTGCCACCTGATTGAATGCGCGGGCAAGCGACTGCTCATCGACTGCGGCCTGTTCCAGGGCAGTCATGAACTGACGCAGGACAATGCTGATGATTTTGGCTTCGAACCCGCCAGCATCGACTATGTGCTGCTGACGCACGCCCATCTGGATCACTGCGGTCGCTTGCCGTTGCTGGTGAGGCGCGGGTTTCAGGGTGAGATCATCGCCACCGCCGCCACGCGCGAACTGGCGCGCGTGGTGCTGCTGGACGCCGCCCATCTGCAGGAAGAAGAAGCGCTGCGCAATCAGCGCCGGTATTCGCGACGCAACAATGGCCCACGCTATAACCATGGCAATGGGCGCGGCAACCCCCTTGATGAAGCGTTGTACACCGTGCTGGATGCCATGAACACCTTCGACTACTTCGGCAGAAAGGCGGTATATGGACAGAGCATCATGCTGGCGCCGGATCTGAGCGCAACCTACTACGATGCGGGCCACATACTGGGGTCCGCCAGTATTCGTATTCAGCACACCGCGCCCGGACAGTCGCGCAGCATCATTTACTCGGGTGATCTGGGTAATCGTGGCCGTCCGTTGCTGCGCGATCCGGTGCCACCGCCGCATGCCGATGCGGTGGTGATGGAAACCACCTACGGCGATCGCCTGCATCGTTCATTGCCGGCCTCCGTCGATGAACTTTACGACGCCATCAACGGCACCTTTCAGCGCGGCGGCAACATCATCATTCCCACCTTTGCTCTGGAACGCGCCCAGGAGGTGTTGTTCTACCTGCGCGAAGGTATCGAGCATGGCAAGTTGCCCGGCTCCCTGCAGGTATTTCTCGATTCGCCCATGGCCATCTCGGCCACGGAGATTTTTTCGCGGCATCCTGAATGTTTTGACGAGCAGGCCACGGCGTTGCTGCATAGTGGCCGCGACCTGTTCGCCCTGCCCGGCTTGCATCTCACCCGCGATACCGGTGACTCCATGGCGCTGAATCGTGTCTCCGGCGGCGCCATCATCATGGCAGGCTCGGGCATGTGCACCGGTGGCCGCGTGCGTCATCACCTCAAGCACAACCTGTGGCGACGCGACGCCAGCATCATCTTTGTGGGTTATGCCGCGGCCGGCACCCTGGCGCGACGCATCATCGACGGCGCAAAGTACGTCAGCCTGTTTGGCGAGGATATTCAGGTGCACGCCAGGATTCACACCATCAATGGTTTTTCCGCGCATGCCGATCGCGATGAACTGCTGGCCTGGCATCGCGCCATCAAGCCGGATACGACATTTCTGGTACATGGCGACGAAACAGTCATGGGCAATTTCAAGAAAATGCTGCCCGGCAGAGTGGAGATGCCCAGCAAGGGCGAGGTGTTTGAGCTGTAAGTAACAAGAAGTTGGTACCGCGGGGGAACCATGATGCACAACGAACCCAATCTCGATGCCGACGCCGAGTTGAATGACCTGCCCTTCGTTGCGCCATGCAGAACCTTGCATACCGGCGAGCCACTGACGTGGTTAAGCAAGGGCTGGCAGGACATGAAACGTGCGCCCATACCCAGCCTGTCGATCGGCATCACCATCAGCCTGTTCAGTCTTGGCCTGAGTTACCTCGGTCTGACCATGGGCGGCTACTGGGTGGAGATGGTGCTGTTATCCGGCTTTGCATTCGTAGGTCCGGTGCTGGCCATCGGCTTGTACGCAACCAGTCGTGAGCTTGAAGAAGGTCATGTGCCCGGCTTCGGTATCTCCATCCGCGAGATGCGTCGCGACTTCAGCACCCTGATGGTGTTTGCGCTGGTGCTGCTGATCGTGTTCCTGGTGTGGGGACGCGCGGCCACCATCATTCACGTATTCTTTCCCGATCAAGGCCAGCCTGACTGGCGCGCGTACGCGCCCTTCCTCGCCATCGGCACGGTGGTCGGTGCGATGTTCGCTGCCATTACCTTTGCATTCAGCGCCTATTCATTGCCGATGATCATGGACAAACGTGTCGATGCGATCACCGCTGTGGTCACCAGCATTCATGCGGTACTACGCAACAAACGCGCCATGCTGGTGTGGGCGTTGCTGATTGTGCTGGGCCTGCTGATCGGCTTCGCCACCGCCATGCTGGGACTGGCGGTGATCATTCCGGTCATTGGCCATGCCACGTGGCATGGCTATCGGGCGGCCATTGATGCCAGCGCGTATCCGGCACAGCAGCGCGACTAACGTGCACTCCGCACGACCAGCAGCGAGTACGTTCGTGTCGCACCGTCCGCCGCCGTGACCACGATGGGAAAGCGGTTCTCACCGGCATTGAGTGTAGCGTGGTAAGCCTCGCCGGAACGCACCGCAGTACCGTTCACGGTCAGACCTTTGGAATCGAGATCGCGCACCGTTGGCGTGATGTCAAGCGTACCGGTGCTGGCGTCCACCGTGGTGTAGTACTGCGTGATGTAAGCCAGGAAGCCCACTGCGGTCGGCATCGCAGGGCCGCGGGCCGCTTCAACATAGGCCGGGACCGGCGGCGCATATCCCTGGCCGAGCACACCCTTGCTGATCTGCAGGCCACGCAGCGCGCCCCTGATGCGGTGCACGTCATTGATGTTGTAGGTGATGGCCGAGCCGCGGACAGCGGAAACCCGTCGCGTGGCAATGTCGTTCGACCGCCAGTAGGTCGGGCCGGCGATGGTATTGTTCACGACCTTCGTGACGCACTCGAGCATGTCCCGTACGTACTGGTCGGTCATCTGCTCGGTCACCTCGCCGGTGTGGGCGCCGTAGACGATGTACTTGCCGCTGCCCATGCGGTCGAGCAGGTGTTTCAGCGAATCGAGGTATTCCTCAAGGGAGATCTGCGAGATCCCCACGTAGCCGGTGCCGATGGAATCGCCGCTGAACAGGAAGTTCTCGTACTTCATCACCAGCGAGCCGAAGGTATGGCCGCGCACGCCAATGACCTCGATGTTCTTGCCGTCAAACGGAATCAGATCGCCATCCTTTACCAGCGTGACCTTGGCCGCATCCGGTCCCATTAGCCGCTTCACGGGCGCGCTGTCTTCCTGATGCACGTAAATCTTTTTCACCTGCGCAGCGCCGACGAAGGACGCGAGGCCGATGATGTGATCATTGTGCTGATGCGTAATGAACACCTCGATGTCGATATTCTTGTTCTTCAGCACATGGTCACGGATGTACTGGTAGATGCCGCCGTCGCGACCGATGCGGCCCATGGTGGTGTCGATCAGCACCGCCTTGTCGGCGCGCTCGATGACCATGGTGGTGCCCAGCGCATAGTCCCATACCTGCACGACGCCGGTGCCCAGGTCCTTGTGCGTGTACAGCGTGACCGGGTCCAGCGCGCCCTGCTCCGTGCGCGCCAGATCGCCGAGATACAGCGAGTAGTAGACCACCTCGAACTTGCGGAAGGCTGTCCACCACGCATCGTGCGGCACCGGCGTCGATCCCGGGCTCCACAGGCAGGGCGTCGCGCCGCCTGCGTTGATGTAGGTATTCCCGGCGGCCTTCAGCGCGTTGATGGCGTTCTGCGCGGCGCTGATCGGCACCACCGTATCGTCATAGGAGTGGATGACGATGATGGGCATGTGCTTCAGTGCGGTCCAGGCCTGATAGTCGGCGAGATACTTGTCCGCGCTGCCGCTGATGGGCATGGCCGCCGCAAACAGCTTGGGATTCTTCAGGATCATGTTGTACAAGCCCGTGGCGCCCATGGAGAAGCCGACCACGTAGATACGGTTCGTGTCCGCTTGCGGATGACCCTTGATGAACTGATTCAGCAGCGCCATCGTGTCCGAATACACCGCATCCACAGTCCAGTCCTTGCCCCGCGCGATTTGTGGCGCGAGCACGTATGAAGGATTCTCCGCCAGGTGCCGTGGCTCGACCCAGACCGTGGCGCCATCCGTGGTAGTGATCTGCGCAGCATTGTCCGTGCCGGCCTCACCTTCACCGTGCAGATAGAGGATCACCGGGTACTTGCCGTTGCCCGGACCCTTCACCGTGGGCTCAAAGTAGCGGTAAGGCAGCGTGGTTCCCTGATCGCCCTTGAAGCTGGCTGACTTGAACAAAGGCGCCAGTTTCGCGGCTTCGGGATTGGCTTTCTGCTGTGCAGTGACCTGCGCGTCGGCATGTCGCACAGCCGTCGCGGTGACAAACAATGCCATTACAACTGCGGCCAGCGTAACAATGTTCTTGTTCATGTTGCCTTCCCCCGATGATTTATCAGTGGATGCCAATGCATCCACCATGATTCAGACGACCACACTTCCCTAGAATCGCCCCGGCTTGCTCAACCAGCTGTCGATATAGTCATACGTCGTTTTCAACGTATCACCAAACTGACCAGGCGTCTTTTCGCACTTGGTGCAGGTGGTATAGCCGTGATTGGCGCCTTCCACGAAGGCAATGGTCTTGTCGGTGCTGGCGGCATTCTCGTAGATGATCTCGGCGGCCAGGAACTCCCAGTGGCCGGTCATGCCCATGGTCAGCAACGGGACCTTCACATTGCGGACATTACCGGCCGGCGTGGTGTAACTGGACGCCCAGTCCACGCCGCGGATGGAATCTTCGTTGTACGCAAAGTCGTCACCGACGCGAAGCGCAAAAGTGCCGAGGAATTTGCGCAACGTGGTGCGCAGTGCGCCCCGTTCCATCGACGACGTGGTGGGATTCATGTTCTCCGGCACGCGCACCGTATGGACAATCTCTGTCGTGACCGAACCGTCCTTGTGCAGCAGTGGCCGCGGCTTGCTGGTACGCGACAGGAAGCGGATGTCCTGGGCAAAGAACTTGTTGTTGGAACCGGTGGAGTTGGCTCCTGGCACGACGAAGGGCTCATCGTCGGTGTAGCTGCCCTGGCCCGCGTTGACCTTCTGCATCCGGTCCAGCGCCGTTTTGATCAGTTGATTCTCCCGCTTGCCCACCGCCGTCTGGAAGCGACGCGTGAAGTCGTCGGTATATTTCGCGCCATTAGGATTGAAGCCGTTCTGCGGGTTCCACAGGTCCAGCTTCGGATCGACCTTCTGCCCGGTTGCTTCATCAGTCACGGCAGGGTCGATGCTGAACAACTGCATTGTCGAAGTACCGTAGTTGGAATCGACCAGCATCAAACCATCTGCCGGAGGCAGGTCGGCCAGGCTGTCGGCGCACTTGAAGATCTTCTCGGGTCCCTGGCAGGACTTGAGGCCGCCTTCGGCAATGCCCTGATAGCTGGACATCAGCACACCGCCGCCGCTGTGCCCGAACAGCACCACCTTGCGGACCCCGGGATACTTGCGCAGCCAGGTCACACCCAGCTTGGCATCCAGCAGGTTCCGGTCCATGAACTGATCGGTTTCGGTGCCCGACTTGTTGGTTGTGTTGTTGGCGCACAGCACGCGATAGCCACGCTTTGACAGCTCGGTACACGCGGAGAACTGCAGATAGTCCGCCGCGGAATGCATCACGAACACCCCGATTTCACTCTTCGCGCCGGGCGTTACGGGCTCATACAGTACCCCCGGCACACCTGAGCCGAGCCGCACGAAGGTAGTCTTGAATGCTGGTGTTTGCGCCATCGCCGGCAGCGCAAATCCGAAACCCAGCGCGATGAATACTGCGGCAAGTCTTGCTGTTATTTTCATGTTTCAATTCCCCTGATAATTACCTATTTCGCACGCTCGAACGTCACGATGCTGCGTGTCGTACCCTTGTCGGCCCAGTTGGGCATCACGCGCCACGGCGTGAGAATCTCCAAACGATCGCCAATCAGCCTGAATGTGCGCCTTTGCTCAGTTCCCACCCATGCCGGATTCCATGCGGTGTCCACACTGGTGATCCACTGATCGCCTTCGACGCGGTACTGGCCAGTATATGCAATCAGGGTGTCGAGCAGGTCGGCGCGCTCCTGGACTGTCGTCGCCGGCTTCCTGCCTTCGCCGGTGAAAATGAAAAACACGCGCCCTTCCGGAGTGAACACGCCGTAGCCCGTAGGGTGCTGACCCATGACCGGCTCCTTCTTGCCCGTCGCCTGACTCTCGACCTCGTACGCGACCATCCGCCACAGACCGTGCAGCTGCGCGCTGTCGTCCGCAAGCGCTGGTCGCGTCAGGGCGAGGACTCCAAGCAAAGCCAATGCACACCAGTTTCTCATACACATTCTGATCACATCCCCCGGAGACAAGGCTTCATTCTCCGCGCAGTTCCTTGCGAATGACGAGTTTCAAACCGGACCACACCTCATTGACCGCGCACACCTTGATGTCAACCAGCCCGAGCGGCAACGCCACCTCTCTGATCTTGTCTTCAGTAATGTCCGTTGCAACCTTTGCAGCCTTCTTGGGCCATGATACCCATATCGACGCATCGGGACGGATGCTGCTGCGCAGACGCTTCAGGCTCCTGGCCAGCACCGCTGCTGAGGTTGCGAATACATGGACGATATCTGTTTTGTCCGAGAGCTTCGATTCAAACTTCACTCCCGGTGGTACGGCCGCCAGAAGTTCTTGGTAATTTTCCGGAGGGTTTTCTAGCAGTACTCGGACTCCCTCAGTGATACCCAGCTTCTGTGCTAGGGAAGTACCGGAATAGCCGACAGCTGGTTTCATATCGACTATCGTTCGAGCTGAGGCCACCGTCCGTCAGTGCGGTCGGCTTGCAGCGAGTGGATGGAATGCACTTTCTCGATAAAACCCCGCCATATTTCATTGGGAGTCCATACGACTTGCATAGGGAATGACGCCTCTTTCTCCTCTTCACCAAGTACCAACTTGCGGTAGAGATAGATAAACGCCGATACCCGCATGTTCTTGGCGCAGTGCACCCAAACTTTACGGCCCCGGAAAGCATTCAACACACCGACAAACTGCTGGAACTGCTCTGGCTCTGGACTCTCCCATGCAACAGGGATTTGAACGTACGCCATTCCTTGTCTGGTGATGAGCTCCGCTTCTCCTGGCAGGGCATTGGAAGAAGTAGGCAAAGCGAGATTTACGACAACCTCAAAACCCAGCGAAGGCAGCGATGCAATATCGCGCTCAGAGAGTTGGCCCGAGGACCAGAGCCAATCGAAGACTTGGTAAGTGTTCTCAGCGTCCATGTGCACTCTCACTAGTTTTATACGTGCAGGATAAAACCATCACTTCTGATACCACCAGTATTTACAGAGGCCTGCCCAAGCAGGCCGGGACTCGTCCCGGCGCCTCGGCTACTCCGTCCGCGAATACCGTATCAGCGAATCACCAAGGACAATCATCCACACCGGCAGCAGCGTATTGTTGATATCCGAAATTCCATGAATTGTCAGCCACCCGGAATGGTCTGCGGGCCCAGCTTAGTAAAACCGTCTACAAAGTAACCCGTGTCGCCAAAGCAACTGGTGGGGACGCCACGATGTTCGGTGTAGTGCAGCTGCACCTTGGTGCCGACCAGTGATTTCATCTGTTCAGCGACTTTCTCGTCGCGTACTGTGAAATTCCAGATTTGCGGCGATACGCCGCTGATGATGTACTGCGCCAGCTCGCCTTCGTAGGTCTTGCAGACCCAGCCCTTGCGTGAAAATTTCTGCAACACCCCGGCGCGTTCGCCGTCGGAGTACGACCAGGTAAGTGTCAGCAAGGCCCACGTCGGGGGTAGCAGCACCAAGATTAGTGCAATGATGACCCATACTTTTGCAGCGCCACGTTGATTGCCAGTCTTCAGTCTTGTATTCATTGCTCGCTTGTCCATGTTGGATAGCCGGGACTTCAACCCAGCCCACTCTTATACATTACGCGTCAAACCTCGCGCCACTCCCCCAGCAGCGGGAAATACAGTGCGGTCCTGACCGGCTGCGCCGGCTTCCAGGCGCGCATCAGTTTGGCATAGCGATCCATCTGATTGCGATAGCGTTCCACTTCGCTTTGCAGGAAAGCCTCGCGGCCACCACCCTCGTGCGAGCTGGTTTTGAAATCGATGATCCACCTCGTACCCTGCTCGTCGACAAGACTGCGGTCGATGATGCTGTTGATAACGGTATTGTTGAGTACGCCGGTCAGGGCGATTTCAGAGGCGGCCTCCCGATGTGCCACATCGATGCCCAGAATCCAGCGACCTTTCGGGTCACTCAAGGTGTGTTCGATCGCCTGAATGATGCGCTCGCAGGCTGCCGATCGCAGCGCTTCAGGCACACCCAGCTCGGCAAGCTGCAGCAACAATTGCGGCTTGCGCAACCCTGCGTTCCATTGCTGCATTTGGTCCGGAGTGAGTTTGACCAGGCGCTCCAGCTCGGCGTGTACCACGGTACCGATGTGGCGGCTGGTCTCGCCCGCCCAGTCGAACTCGGGCTGGGTTTCGGCATTGACGACATTGCTGTATTTGCCGGCCAGTGCCGGCCTCGGTGATGGCGCGCTCCAGTCCAGCGGCAGACGGCGCAGTGAGAATGGACTGACCGGATGGCTGTCTTGCGGCGTGACCACACGTTGTGTGACGGCCTGCACGAACTCGCCTTCCACCTGTGGCCACAACAAGGTCAGCAAGCTGCCGGCCGTGGGCGTTCGCGGCGCATCCTCAGTCTTGTTCAACGCCGCACTGCCGAACAGGTGCAACTCTCGCCTGGCGCGCGTGGCGGCCACGTACAACAGGCGCTGGCTTTCATAACGCGCGCGCCGCTTTTCCAGAGCTGCCAGCCATTGGTAGATGCTGTCGCCGTCATCACCCCTGGCGCCCGGTGGGGCCAGTACCAGACCATCGGCAGCCACGCCGGTAAGATGTGTCCAGCGCAGCAGGCGTGCGTTATCGCGCCCGCCAATGCGATGCAGTGACGGCAGGATGACCACATCAAACTCCAGTCCCTTGGATTTGTGAATGGTCATGATCTCCACGCGCGCAGCCGTGCCATCACTGGTGGCAAACAGATTGCTCAGTTGCGCCTCAAGCCGTGTCAGGTCTTCCAGGTCACCGGCGATTTCCAGTTGATCCAGGCGTGCGAAATACGCTTCGGCATCGTCGAGTTCAGTGGCTGCGCGCAGACAGGCCGGACCATAAAGCGCCAGCCAGGTCTGCTCCACCCAGTCACGCAGCGAGTGGCGGGCGCGTTCGGCGATGGCGGTGTTCATGACCGCGGTGAAACGCTGCAAGCGCTTCAGGCCTTCAGCACTGAACTGAATGGTGCTCATTGAGAGCAAAGCGTCCCTTCCCCCGTTCGACGGGGGAAGGACAGGATGGGGGCGTGCAGATGTGATGCCCCGACCCCAGCCCTCCCCCGCGCTTTGCGCAAGGGAGGGAGCAGCAGTGGTGAGTAAATCAAATATCGTCTGTTCTGCATCGCCAGCAGCCAGCGCATGCAGATCTGCCAGCGACAAACCGCACCATGGCGCACGCAGACAGGCCAGCCACGCGGTGCGATCACCCAGGTGCAGGAGCGCGCGCGTGAGAGCAATCAGATCCTGCACCAGTGAACGGTCCTGCAGACGTTCGATGTCCACTGCATTGAAGGCGATGCCCGCCTGTTTCAGTTGCTGTGCAATCGCACCCACATGCGAACGGCCCGTCACCAGGATGGCGATGCGTTGTTTGTCATCCGCAGCCAGTGCTGATCTCACCAGCGCCGTGATCTCCACGGCTTCCTGTTGCGGTGTGCGTTCAATGCCGGCATGCAGCGTGACGCCACCGGCAGCGGCTGCATCGGGACGCGGCAGGCTGGGGCTGTAATGCACCGCACCGAGTTCGGCATCATCATCGGCAGGCATGATGTGCGGGAAACGACCATTCACCCAGTTGACGATGGGCTGTGTGGAGCGGAAGTTGGTTTGCAACTGCAGCGCTTGCACAGGCACGCCGGGCAGACCGTGGTGCTGCATGCCCAGATACAGTCCCACTTCGGCCTGACGAAAACGATAGATCGACTGCATGGGATCGCCCACGCAGAACAGCGTGCGACCATCACCTTCACTCCAGCCTGCAGTCAGCAGGCGTAACAACGACATCTGCGTGATGGAGGTGTCCTGGAACTCGTCGATCAGGATGTGCTGCAAGCGCTCATCCAGCGCCAGTGCGGTATCGGTCGGTTGTTCAGGCGTGCCCAGCGCCTGCAGTGCCCGTAGTGACAGCTCCACATAGTCCACTTTGCCGATCGCCTGAAATTCCAGCATCAGCTC
This sequence comes from uncultured Pseudomonadota bacterium, assembly GCA_963748005.1. GTDB lineage: Bacteria > Pseudomonadota > Gammaproteobacteria > Steroidobacterales > Steroidobacteraceae > CAILZL01. Next base: position 509,488 of record CAVVHH010000003.1, on the reverse strand, counting down.
GCTGGCGGCCTTGGGCAGCAGTTGCAGCAGCGCCAGCAACACGCGCCATTGCGCCTCCGTGAAGCGCGCTGCCGGCAAGTCGTGCAGATCGGAAAAGCGCTCATTCAACCCCGGAATTTCACGCAGATCATTCAGCAGCTGTGTCATACGCTGGTTCATGGGCTTCTGATCCGCCGGAAAGCCCTGGGTCTTGGTGAGCTTTTTGTAGAACTCTCCTTCCGTAGTACATACCAGCAGGGCTATGCCACGCCATGCGTTCAAAGCACGCGACTCTGCAGGCGGTAAATGAACCAGTTCGCGACACGCCTCGAGATATTGAGCAACGGATTCTTTCGCACCATTGTTCAACCGGTTGCGAGCGCCGAAGGCCGCCAGTTCCGCAAGCTCGGTGTGTGTATTCGCTGGTAACGATGCCAGCAGATCTTGCAGCGTATGCTCGATGACGGCCGACAGGGTGTGTTCAATGCTGTCGCGCAGATCAACGTCATTGCGGTGCTGCATCAGCAGCGGCAGCCAGTGATCGCGGCGCGCCAGCAGGTCGCACAGCATCTGCATGAAGTCAGGTACGCGATTGGCCAGATGCAGCAACACCGTTTCCAGATGCTGTGAATCCGTGCTGCCGTCGCCCAGCTGTTCCAGCAGGCGCTCGCAGACGGATTCGTAAATGGGCCACTGGTCCTGCGCGATTTCCATGCTCGCGCCCATCCCGGCCAGCATGGGCAGCCGGCGCGACAGCGAAGCATTCAATGAGTCGATGGTCTGGATGCGCAGGCGTGCCGGATGTGATTCCAGCTGCCAGCCGCGTTGTTGATCCGTTTGCAATGCAGCGTGTGCCAGATCCCAGTTCTGTGCCTCGTGGTCCTTCACAGGTCGTGGCGTGGTGCGTGCACGGCTCAGCGATTGCAGGATGCGGTTGCGCATTTCGCTCGCCGCCTTGCGTGTGAAAGTGATGGCCAGAATCTGCTCGGGTTGCTCAACAGTGGTTAACAGACGCAGATAGCGCTGCGTCAGCAACTCGGTTTTGCCCGAGCCTGCGGGCGCTTGCACGATGAAGGAATGCTGCGGGTTGATGGCATCAGCACGCGCCACTGCATCTGGCAACTCCGCCCCCCTCTCCCTGAGGGAGAGGGTTGGGGTGAGGGTATCCAAGCTTGATGAAGATGAAGAATCACCCTCACCCTTAATCCCTCTCCCTGAGGGAGAGGGGAAAGAGGAAGCATCGTGCTCGTTATGCATCACTGCCCTCCTCCACTTCCATCTCGATGCCTTCCAGCAACTCATGCACGCGGCACAGACTACGCAGATGGCAATGTGTGCATTCGTTCTTCAAGGGATTCACATAAGCAGCGCCGGACAGGTATTGCTGGGCCAGTACATTGAGCAGGCTCTCCCAGTGTTGCAGCAGGTCGTCCCAGGTTTCGATGCCAGGCAATTTGTAACTGGGTTTCAATTGCGCATAGTCGGCAATGCCAGGCGCAATGCTGTCAGTGTCACCCAGGCCGCGAAATTCCGCGGTGCCCGGCGCAAGTACTGCGAAGGTAATGCCGGCCAGCTGTTGCTTGTGCGCCAAGGCATACAGTGGCAGCTGTGGACTGCGTGGCCGACCGGGTTCGCGATCCAGCCAGTCGCTGGTTGTGTTGCCGGCGCCGGTCTTGTAGTCGATCAGCAGCTTGCCACCATCGGGCAGCTCATCGATGCGATCCAGCTGGATGCGGATCTGCAGACCGGCCAGTTCATACGTTTCTATCTGCTCGGCACGCTGCACGCGGAATGGCAGTCGCTTCGACTCCACCTGCAAGAGCATCATCACCCATTGCGTGCATAGTTCCACTTCCAGTGCCGCCAGACGCTGGCGATGCACGGTACTGGCCGGCAGTACCTGCTGCGCAATTCGCTGCGCAAAGCCACGCACTGTCGCCGCGTATTCGTTGAGGCTGATTGCTTGCAGACCGTCTGAGTTTTTCAGTTGCTGCCAGACTTCAGTCAGCACGCGATGTATCAGCTTGCCGCGTTCGGTGGGCTCCACCGCAGGTGACACTGTCGGCACCGGCTGTGCATGCAGGCGCAGTTCTGCCTGCGCCCGGAACGGACAACGGCTCTGCAATTCCAGAATGCGCGTACCGCCCTTGACCGCGCCGGGAACGAGTGGTGGGGCGAAGTCATCAACAAAGCTGTCGAGCGCTGGACGCGCGGCGAACAATTGCTGCGCCAGTGCGCCACTGTTGGCAACCACCGGCGCGGCGAGTTCAGCAGCGGCGAAGTTCTCCAGCAACGGACTCATGCGCAACTCGGCATCCTCATCGTGCTGCGGCCAGCTCAGCATCGCCTCATCAGCAGCATGGATCAGTCGTTGCAATTGCTGACGCGCCAGCTGCAAGGTCTGCGCGGCACTGGCTTCCGGCATGGCGGCTGCGCGTTGCAGTTCAATGGGCAGAAATGGATCGGGCTCGGGCGCAGGCGGCCAGTCGCCGGCATGCAGGCCCATCACCCACAACGATTCAAACTGCATACCGGCGATGCTGTTCACATCAATGATGGTGACCGCCTGATCCAGACTCTCCGGTGCAAAGCTTTCGGCATTGCAGGCATCACGCAATGTGCTGATGGCCGTGTTCAAACTGATCTTGCCCAGCAGTTCATCCAGCGCGCTCAGTTCGGCCAGCAGTTGCTGGAATTTGTTGAGCGTCTGTTGCTCCTTGCTGTCCAGCGTCCGGCCGCGCGACCAGCCGCTGAGCTTCAGCAATTGGGTGAAGCGTTCGGTCCATTCGCTGGGCAGGGCATTGTTCCTGTGCTCGCGCAGATAATTGCTGGTGACCTGCATGCAAGCCGCCAATTGGCCGCAGGCGCTTACCGTGGCCAGACGTTCCAGTTCGTTGCTGCTCCAGTATTCACGCCGTTCGTCGCGTGCTTTTAATTCGGCTAGCGCACGTGCCGATAATTCAGGGTCATAACCCGTAAAGAAGGGCGAGCGCAGCAACTGTCCGACCAGCAATACATCTGCCCGGCCCTGCAGCAGTTGCAGCAGCAACAGGGCGTGATGTACCAGCGGATAACTGCTCAATGCCGGGGTGGCCACCACGCGAAACGCGGCGGGTTCCTCCGGCACATCAATGCGACGCTGTGCGGGCGCAAACACGTCGGTGAAACGGCGCTGCACCTGCGCCGCTTGTACGGTCAGCCGCGGCACCACTACCGCAACACGTCGCCGGCCTGCTTCCACCTGCGTGCGCGCCCAGCGTGCTGCCAGCTTCAGTTCAATATCGCCATCGTGCGCAGACAAAACCTGCACGCGTGCCTGTTGCCGGGGTGGTTCCAGTCGCTGGATGAAGGTGCCCAGTGTCGACCAGTATTGCAACAGGCGCTGCATGTCTGGCACCACCTGATCAAAGCCATACACGATCAACGACGTTTCGGGTTTGAAACCATGTTCCAGCAGAAAACCGGCAAAGCGCGCGCTGTCGAGCCAGCCCTTATCCGCCGTGATTGCGATGAACTGCTGCGCCCAGCCTGAAAACGCCTGCGCTTCTTCTACTGGATAAGCGCCAACTTTGCGCACAGGAATCTGGTACTGGTGCAGGCGCTGCCAGCTGCGCTGCGCATTGCGTGCTGCCTGCGAGGGATTGAGCAATGCCTTGCCACTGTCGCTTTCGGCAACGATGCGTTCCCACAACGCCAGCGCTTGCTGTTCGCTGAGCAGACGCGGTGCGTGCTGTAGTGCGCTGCGTTGCTGCTGACAGGCCAGACGCAGATAAGTGCTCCACGGCAGTATGCGCGGCGTGGGCCAGACCACGCTTCCCTGATCCTGTGCCAACTGTGCATATTCCTGATGCAGCGCATGGCTGAGGTGACGACTTGCCGTCAGCAGCGTCGCACCTTGTTGCAGGAGTTGGTAGAGGGAAGCGTCCATGCGTTCTAGTGTAGGGTGTACACCCGGTGTACGCCGAGTGGCTCATAAAATAAGTTACCTTTGAATTGCATCCCGAGGTATGCGGCGCACACGCGTGTGCGCCCTACATGAGCTGACCGGGACTCAGACTCTTGGAGCACCGCTGTCGAACACGGGGGTGTATCGAGCCAGCAGGAGCAAAACTGACGGCCAGAATATTGTATTGACTATATCGTGAGCGCTGGCAAGCCAACGCCAGCGCCCGACGCTGACAAGATCATCCCGCATGTCGACCAACTCACCCGCCGTCGCAACCGCCAGCACCATCAGCCACGGCAAGATCGAACTTATAGATCTGCGGGAAACAAGTACTCCACCGAGAAAAACAATCAAACCGACATAGATGTGCAATGCATCTTTCGACAGTCCAGTTGCCGTCACAATGGCAAGCTTGATGGTCTGGACTGCCGAACTTTCCATGTCAGCTGCGTTCGCCTTAAACCGCCTTCAGTGACGGCGCCGGCCGCGATACCGGTTCCTTGCCATTGGCATAGCTGTCGAGCAACTCCTCCATGCGCTGGAACACATCGTTGATGACTTCGGGACGCGGCAGATGCGTGATACGGAAATGATCCTTGTATGGCACATTGAAACTGGAACCCGGCGCGATCAGCACGTGTTTGTGTTCCAGCAGGTCGAGTGCGAACTGGCGATCATCAAGGTCCGGCAGTACTTCAGTCTTGATCCTGACGAAGTCATAGATCGCACCGTTGGACAGCCGCACATCGAGATACTTGCTCTTGCGTACGTTGTCGGCAATCGCCTGTCGCGTATCAAACAGGCGGCCACCGGGCCGCACCAGATCCTTGATGCTCTGATAGCCCCCCAGCGCAGTCTGCACCGCCCATTGGCCCGGCACATTGGCGCACAGCCGCAGTGACGACAGCAGCTCTACCCCGCTCAGGTAGTCTCGCGCATGTTCCAGGTCGCCGGAGAACACCGCCCAGCCAACGCGAAAGCCGCAGGCGCGATACACCTTCGACAGACCCGACATGGTCACGCACAGTGCACCATGCACCAGTGTCGCCATGGGCGTGAACCCGGCGTCGCCGTACAGGATCTGATCGTAGATTTCGTCAGAGAACACCGTCAGGTGATGTTTCTCAGCCAGCGCTGCAATCGCTTCCAGCGTCTTGCGCGGATACACCGCGCCGGTGGGGTTGTTCGGGTTGACCACCACAATCGCGCGGGTGCGGCTGGTGATCAGGGTTTCAATATCTTTCGGGTCGGGCACGAAGCCGTTTTCCGGACGGCAGGGATAATGGATGGCCCGGCCACGGTTCAGATTTACCGCCGCTGTCCACAGCGGATAGTCGGGGCTGGGCACCAGCACTTCATCGTCGGTGTTGAGCAGGCCGCGCAGGCACAGGTCGATGAGTTCACTGACGCCGTTGCCCATGAACACTTCGTCCACGGTCACGCCGCGCACACCGCGTACCTGCTGCTGCATCACCACCGCTTCGCGCGCCGGGAAGATGCCCTTCTGGTGGCAATAACCTTCGGCGGTCTTGAGGTTCTCGATCATGGCCAGGCGCATGGTTTCCGGGGTGCGGAAACCAAAGGCGCCGGGATTGCCGATATTCAGCGAAATGATGTCGTAACCCATGCGCTCCATTTCCTGGGCGCGCCGGGCCAGCGCACCGCGAATTTCGTACTTCACGTTGGCAAGGCCGGAGCTGGGACGGATGGTTTGCGCGGTCATGGCGACACCAAAGGCTGAACAAAAATGCTGAACTGGGCATGGAGATTAACAAAGAATGCCCCAAGTGCCGAGAGTTGCAACACATCCGTTGCAAGTTCGGACAAAAAGGGTAATTTCACGGCCATGCGACGTTACCTGTTACCGCTGTTGTTGCTGGCCTGGGCTGGCCAGACCCAGGCCGAAGCCCTGCGCTGTGGCACCCGCCTGGTATACGAAGGCGATGTGGCTGCAGTAGTGGAAAGACTTTGCGGCACACCGGTGCAGATCAGCCACAGCTCCGTGTGGAGAATTCCCTCGGTATGGCGCTACGGCCGTCGCTACCAGCTGTCCGACCAGGAAGTCGCGGTGCCGGTGGAAACCTGGACCTACAATTTCGGCCCCCAACAGTTCATGCGCGAGCTGCGCTTTGAAGATGGCGTATTAATCAAAATAAAGATACTTGACTACGGTTACTGAGCCATTCGCAGCCTGAAGCGATAGACAACCGCACTACCCCATATTGACGTATGGCGGCGATCGCACTGCATACTTCCATGGTGAAACAACTAGAACCCAACGCAATTGATACCGTCGCCAGTGGCCTGAGCAGCACCGAAGCGCAGGCACGTCTGTCCCGGGATGGCGCCAATGAACTGCCCGGAGACGGGCCGCGCAGCATCTGGCTCATCACTCGCGATGTGGTGCTGGAACCCATGTTCATGCTGTTGCTGGCGTCCGCTGGCATCTACATCGTACTGGGCGACATGCGCGAAGCGCTGGCGCTATCAGCGTCGATTCTGGTGGTGATCGTCGTCACCGTCCTTCAGGAGCGACGCACCGAACACGCACTGGCCCGGTTGCGCGACCTGTCCGGTGCGCATGCCCTGGTCGTACGCGACGGCAAACAGATACGCATTGCCGCTCGTGAACTGGTCGTCGGCGATGTGCTGTTGCTCAGTGAAGGCGAACGCATCCCCGCCGACGCCTTGTTGCTGAGCGCCACGGCATTGAGTGTGGATGAATCCATTCTCACCGGCGAATCACTGCCGGTGGACAAATTTGCAGGTGAGAACGGCACCGATCAGCAGGTGATGTCCGGCAGCCTGGTGATTCGCGGTTTCGGTACAGCGCGCGTAACCGCAACGGGTGCTCATACCGAGATCGGCAAAATTGGCCGTGCCCTCAACGCCTTGTCGCCGGAAGTCACCCCCCTGTTTCACGAAGTGCGTCGCATCGTGCGCTGGGTGGCGGGCGCTGGGCTATTGTTGTGCGTCTTTATCGCTGTGTTTTATGCACTATCACGTAACGACTGGCTGGGCGGCGTGCTGGCTGGTATCACGGTAGTCATGGGCGTGATACCCGAAGAATTTCCGGTAGTACTGACCATCTTTCTGGCCATGGGCGCGTGGCGCATCTCGCAGCATGGTGTGCTGACACGACGTATGCCGGCCATCGAATCCATTGGCGCCGCGACGGTGCTGGCGGTAGACAAGACCGGCACTCTGACCGAAAACCGCATGCGCGTAGCGGTGGTGGATGACCTCACTCAACACCGCGATCTGGCACAGAACTCTCCGCCGCTGGAGGTGTCGCTGCAACAGTTATTGGCCACTGCACTGGCGGCCAGCGAGCGAGATGCCTTCGATCCCATGGAGCATGCCATTCGCGCTGCGGCGCTGGAGTTTGCCGATGCAGAGCGCTATGCGCGCATGCAGCTGGTGCGCGAATATGATTTGACGCCACAACTGCTGGCGGTCACCCACGTCTGGCAGGACGGTGCAGAAGCGCCCTTCGAAGTGGCCGTGAAAGGCGCGCCGGAGACGGTGTTTGAACTGTGCGGCGTGGAGATTGCGCAGCGAGCAGCCCTGCACGAACGAGTGTCAGCCTATGCCCGCGATGGATTGCGTGTGCTTGCTGTTGCCCATGGTTCGCATGGAACACAACTGCCCGATTCGCCGCATGGGTTCACGCTGAACCTGCTGGGTCTGGTGTGTCTGGCCGATCCACTGCGCGCCAACATCCCGGCTGCACTGAGCGAATGCAAACAGGCCGGCATCCGGGTGGTGATGATCACCGGCGATCATGCCGGTACTGCGCTGGCCATTGCGCATCAGGCCGGCATCGACACCACGGCGGGCGTGCTGACCGGCGCTGAAATGGCAGCACTGCAGCCCGAGCAATTGGCAAATCGCGCGCGTGAAGTGAATGTCTATGCACGCGTGGCGCCAGAACAGAAACTGCAATTGGTGCAGGCACTCAAGCACAACGGCGAAGTGGTGGTCATGACCGGTGACGGCGTCAACGATGCGCCAGCGCTAAAGGCGGCACACGTGGGTGTAGCCATGGGCAGTCATGGCACCGACGTGGCGCGCGAGGCCGCTTCAGTGGTGCTGATGAACGACGACTTTGCCTCCTTGGTGGGCGCTGTGCGTCTGGGCCGGCGCATCTACGAAAACATCACGCATGCCATGAGCTACATCATCGCCGTGAAAATACCGATCGCCGGCCTGGGCCTGCTGCCGGTGCTGTTCGGCTGGCCTCTATTGCTGTATCCATTACACGTGGTATTCCTTGAATTTGTAGTCCATCCGGCTTGTTCGTTCGTGTTCGAAGCCGATACGGGAGCCGCGAATCTGATGCGGCAGAAGCCGCGTCCACCCAATGCGAGCCTGTTTTCCAGGCAGATCATCCTGCAAAGCGTATTGCGCGGTGGGGTAGCGCTGGTTTGTGTTGTCGGCGTGTACGGCCCGGCGCTGTCGATGCTCCCTGTAGCCCAGGCACGCGCCTTGGCATTCATGGCTATGGTGACCAGCAGCGTGCTGTTGATCTTTGTCAGTCGCGTGCGCATGGATACCGCAGAAGTGAGTTTTACCCGCCCTACCGCCATCTTCTGGTGGATCTGCGGTCTGACCCTGTGTGCCCTGCTGGTCGTGATCTATGTCCCGGTGATTGCCGGGGTGTTTCAATTCGCAACACCGCCCTGGTATGCCGTGATCGCCGTGCCGCTGCTGGGAACGCTGATTGTGCTTCTGACGACACTGAAAGGCTCTTACCTCACTGCATAAGAGCGCGCGACTGCTGAAAACCGAAACACTGCCCGGGCTTCCCACCATGGCAGCCCTGTCTCGATGCCCGCACCATCCGGCTAAGTTTGTTGTCAGCGTACCAGGTACAGCCTGACTCGCGAGTTCTACAGCGGGGAATTGCATGCACTCAGCCAGCACCAAAAAATCCCACGACAGTCCGCACACCGCCAACCTGGACATGGGAAACACCTGCAGTCAGGTAACGGTGGCACGGTCAGAAAGCAGCGATGCCACCGCCACGCATGCGCGTGATATTCCCTTCAATACTGCCAGCGCGGCGGCACGTGCCGGTGTGCTGGTCGGCCTGCTGCTGGCGCGTCGCTGACCACGATTCGTACGGCTTTCACCCAGTGCCCGAAACACTGATTGACGCTCAAGCCATACGGTCATCCAATCCATCAGGTATCGAAACCGGGAATAAATTCATGAAAAACCAGTATGGTTTTGGCAGGACAGTGGCCCTGCCATTCGATGCCGCAGTCGAACAAGTTACCCAAGCGCTACGGACAGAGGGATTCGGCGTGCTGACCGATATCGATGTGGCAGCGACACTCAAGAAAAAACTCGATAAGGACATGCCGCCCTACCGGATCCTGGGTGCGTGCAACCCGGCGTTTGCAGCCCACGCGCTGGACAGCGACCCCTCCATCGGCCTGCTGTTGCCGTGCAATGTCGTGGTCAGGCAGGATGCTCAGGGTCGCGTGTTTGTCGAGTTCATGGACCCCATCGCGGTAATGGAGCTGGTGGATCAGCCCGGCGTGGATGCGCTGGCCGCCGAGGTGCGCCGCAAACTGGAACGCGTCATGCAGTCGCTGCAGCCACCCATGTCGAAGAGCGCCTGAACAAGCTTCGCAACTGGAGTCACGGGACCACCTGCAGTCAACAACAAGGTAAACGACATGAAAGCCAGACGCTGGAAAACGATGATGGTGGCAGTGCGCGATTTTGACAGTCAGGCAAAGGCCTTGTTGCGCAAGGCAGCGGCATTGGCGCAACGCTTCGGCGCCACGCTGGAAGTGCTGCATGTTTCCAACCTTGCGCAGGAGACATTCAACATACCCGGCCTGCTGGGCGGCGCTAAAACCCTTGAAGAGCTGACTATCGTTCAACGGCAACGTCTGGAAAAGCTGGTGCAACCACTGACGAAGTCGGGCATCAAGGTGTCCTGCCTGTCCATCATGGACTATCCGCCGGCAGATGCCATCGTGCGCCAGGTGTACAAGCGAAAACCCGATCTGCTGATCGTGGCATCACAGCGCCACACAGCGCTGACCCGCGTGTTTCTCAGCAACACCGATTGGGAATTGATCCGCAACTGTCCCTGCCCGTTGTGGCTGGTCAGGACCAGCAAGCTCAAGCCATCGCTGTCAGTACTGGCTGCCGTGGACCCGTTCCACGCCTTTGCCAAGCCCGCGGATCTGGACAGCGATATTCTGACCGCGGCCGGCCTGGTGGTGGGCACTGGCCCCGGCCGCATGGGCATCTGCCATGCCTATACCTTGCCGCAGGATGCAGTAAGTGCGCTAGGTGAAATCTCGGTAGTACCGGTGAGCGCTGCCCAAGCGCGTCGTCACAGGGCAATGGTTGCAGAAGCTACCCGTCGCATCAGCAAGCAATATGCACTTGCGCGCAAGGATCAGCTGCTGGTGGAAGGCGATCCCGCACATGGCATTCCGCAACTGGCCAAACGCTGGAAAGCAGATCTGCTCGTCATGGGCGCTGTGTCACGGCGCGGCCTGAAGCGCATCTTCATCGGCAACACCGCGGAGCGGGCGCTGGATGAGGTGAACTGCGATGTGCTGGTCATCAAACCGCAAGGCTTCAAGAGCCCGGTGTCAAACCGGCCCGGTTAACGTCTGTGTAGGGCGCACACTCGTGTGCCCTACGCTCCGCGCTCGATGCGCTTGGCTTCGTCCCAGTAGCCATCCATCTCTTGCAGCGTGCTCTGGGTGAGGTCGCGTCCCTGTTCGCGTACCCGTACTTCAACATGCCTGAAGCGTCGTTCGAATTTGAGATTGGTCTTGCGTAATGCGGCTTCCGGATCGACCTTCATGTGACGGCATATATTCACCAGACAGAACAGCAGGTCGCCCAGTTCGTCTTCTATCGCATCGGTCGAAGTGCCGTCGGCAATGGCAGCCCGCACTTCATGCAATTCCTCCTCGGCCTTGTCCAGCGCACCCTGCACGTCAGGCCATTCAAAACCCACAGTGGCTGCACGTCTGCCCAGCTTGGCGGCTCGCGTCAGCGCCGGCAGCGACACCGGCACATTGTCCAGCACGCTGACCGGACCGTTTTTCTGCCTGGCGGCACGCTCGCGTTGCTTGTGCTCTTCCCACGCAATGGTCTGTTGCTCAGCATCGCTGATCTGATCTGTGCCGAACACATGCGGATGCCGGCTGACCATCTTGTCGCAGATGCCCTGCACCACATCGCCAAAGGCAAAGCTGCCCTGCTCTTCGGCCATGCGCGAGTGGAACACCACCTGAAACAGCAGATCGCCAAGTTCCTCCTTAAGTGCCGGTGTATCACCGCGTTCAATGGCATCGGCTACTTCGTAGGCTTCTTCTACGGTGTAGGGCGCAATGGTGGCAAAGGTCTGTTCCTTGTCCCACGGGCAGCCCTTGTCGGGATGACGCAGTGTGGCCATCAGTTCGATCAGTCGTTGAATGTCTTGGCGGTACGCAGAATCGTTCACGGCGTGACCTGTTGCATAAGCGATCGATACAAACTCATGATGATACCGGCGGTTGCACCCCAGATGCGCCGTTCACCGAACGGAAAATCGTACACCTGCATGTTGACGTCGCCCACTGTCCGGTTGCGCGCCAAGTGATTGGCCGGGTCAAGAAAATGCGTCAGCGGCGCTTCAAACACCTCGGCGACTTCACTGGCATCCAGATGCAGCTCGAAGCCGGGCTGCACGAATGCGACCACTGGCGTCACGCAGTAGCCAGTGAAAATGAGATGCGGGCCGAGATAACCTATGGTCTGCACATGACTGCGCGACAGACCGATCTCTTCCTCGGTTTCACGCAGCGCTGCGCCCAACGGACCGTCGTCGCTGGTTTCGATGCGGCCACCGGGAAAACTGATTTGTCCGGCATGCCGGCGCATGTGCGTGGCGCGCTGCGTGAATAGCAGGCTCAGGCCTTGCGGACGCACAACGATGGGCACCAGCACCGCAGCCTGTGTGTGCTGCCCGGGTATCAGGTGTTGCACCAGCGCATGCTGATCGGGAGACAAACCTGCAATATTGAATGGCGCACTGCTGTCAGGAGCACTGGTCGAGATGCTGTTTTGAATCAATCGGCGCAATTCATCCGCACTGGCCAGGTGCAACTCGCGACTACTCACGTGCACTGCCACCTTCGGTCAAACGCTGCGGGTCAAGCAAACGCTCCAGCTCGTCGCGATTGAACTGCGTACATTGCAGCGCGACGTCGATGATCGGGCGCTGTTCCGCGTACGCCTGTTTGGCGATGGCGGCGGCCAGCTCGTAGCCAATCAGTTCGTTCAATGCGGTGATCAGAATGGGATTGCGCGCCAGCGCCGCCGTCATGTGCTCGGCATTCACCACAAAACCCTTGATGGCCTGCTCGGCCAGCGCACGACTGGCATTGCTCAGCAGCCCGATGCTTTGCAGCAGGTTGAAGGCAATCACCGGCAGCATGACATTCAGCTGAAAATTGCCCGACTGTCCGGCGATGGCAATGGTTGTATCGTTACCCATCACCTGCGCGGCCACCATCGCCACGGCTTCGGGAATCACCGGATTCACCTTGCCCGGCATGATGCTGCTGCCCGGTTGCAGGGCTGGCAGCGCGATTTCGCTCAAGCCCGCCAGCGGGCCGCTGTTCATCCAGCGCAGATCATTGGCGATCTTCATCAGGCTCACCGCCAGTGCGCGTAGCTGGCCGGACAGTTCTACCGCCGTGTCCTGCGACGACAGGGCCGCAAACAGATTCGGATGCACACTGAACTTCAGGCCGGTGCGTTGCGACAGCAACTCGCAGACACGCGCGCCGAAATCCGGATGCGCATTAACCCCCGTGCCCACCGCTGTACCACCAATGGCCAGTTGTTGCAGACGCTGCAGACAATCCTGCAAGCGCTCGCCGGCCTGATCAATCTGCGCTTGCCAGCCGCTGAGTTCCTGCCCCAGCGTCACCGGCATGGCGTCCATCAGGTGTGTGCGCCCGGTTTTCACGTGAGCGCCAACTTCAAGACGCTTCTCGTCAATGGCTTGCGACAAATCCTGCAAGGCCGGCAACAGCGCGCGGGTCAGCTGCAAAGCCGCGCTGAGATGAATCGCGCCGGGAATGACATCATTGGAGCTCTGGCTGCGATTGACATGGTCGTTGGCATGCACTTCCTTGCCGGCCCCTTCATTTGTCAAATGGGCACTGGCGAGATGCGCGATCACCTCATTCACATTCATGTTGGTGCTGGTGCCGGATCCTGTCTGAAACACGTCCAGCGGAAACTGGTCAGCGTGCTGGCCGTCGGCGATGGCCAGTGCGGCGCGTTGAATGGCATCGGCGATGTCCTTATCCAGCCCACCCAGCTCGACATTGGCCTGTGCCGCCGCCCACTTGATCAACGCCAGCGACTGGATGAACGCCGCCGGCAGGCGCAGCCCGCTGATCTGGAAGTTCTGCACCGCCCGCTGCGTTTGCGCGCCCCACAACGCATCACCCGGTACTGCGAGTTCGCCCATGCTGTCGTGTTCGATGCGAGTTCCTGAATTGGACATGCTGATTCCGCCGTATTTCCGCAACCGAATGTTAGTCCAACATGCGGAACCTGAAGCAACTCCTGAAAACGACCACGCTTTCAAGTGCGGTCTGCTGAATGGTACGGCAGCAGAAGAACCAGAGTATGATTGGACCGTGCCGGATTCAAAGGAGCAGTGTCCATGAATGCCACCGCGTTGGAAGACTTTGATCGACGGGATTTTCTGATCAAAGGCACCTCCGCGCTCACCTTTGTTGGTATGGCGAGCACTGCCGTTCCGTTCATTTCCTCCTGGCAGCCTTCAAGCGTGACTCGCCTTTCAGGTGAGCCGTTGTCGGTGAACCTCAAAACCATTGAAGAAGGCGCGGGGATCAAGTTCCTGTGGCGCGGTATCCCGATATGGGTGGTTCGGCGCAGCCAATCAGTTATCGATGGTCTAACCACCAATCAGCATCTGCTCAAAGATCCTGACTCGCTTGAATCGGAGCAGCCGGAGTATGCGCGTAATCCGCTTCGCTCCAGACGCGCAGATGTGATTGTTTTGTCAGGTATTTGCACGCATTTGGGTTGCATACCCGAATTCAAGCCGCCGGGTGATGCTGATCTCGGTATTGATCTGGCGGGCGGCTTCTTCTGTGCCTGTCATGGGTCACGCTATGACGCTGCGGGCAGAGTCATCAAGGGATCGCCCGCTCCACGTAACTTGCCAGTGATCAATTATTATTTTGCCGACGAGACTACGTTGGTTATTGGTGCCGATTCGAGCATTCAAGGCGAGGCATAAAATAAACGCGCCAATCGAGTCACTGCGGAATCACAGGACCACCACCTCTTCGTTTTTTGCCGCATGCGTCGTATACGCGACGCCGTGGCCTTTCAAATTAAACAAGCTTGCGGCGCTACGGTATGATGCGCGCCCCAAAATTCCACTGCCTGGCCGCAGGGCTTGCCCATGAATCTAAGCGCTCTCACCGCCATTTCCCCCGTCGATGGCCGCTATGCCGATAAGGCCGGCGAGCTGCGTCCGGTGTTCAGTGAGTACGGGTTGATCCGCCAGCGGGTACGTGTTGAAGCGCTGTGGTTCAAGGCGCTGGCCGCCGAGCCGGGCATAGTGGAACTGGCGGGCATACCGAGCAGCGTGCTAACGGTGCTGGATGAGCTGGCCGCCGGTCTGAGTCTTGAAGATGCGGCCAAGGTGAAGGAATACGAACGCACCACCAATCACGACGTGAAAGCGGTGGAGTACTTGGTGAAGTCGCGTCTGGATGCTTTCCCCGAAGGCAAGGCCAAACGCGAGTTTGTGCACTTCGCCTGCACCTCCGAAGACATCAACAACCTGAGTTACGCCTTGATGCTCAAAGAGGCACGCGATCAGGTTTTGTTGCCAGCACTGGCCAATTTGATCAAGCGCTTACAGGATTTTTCTCATGCTCAAGCTGCGGTGCCGATGATGTCACGCACCCACGGTCAGCCGGCGACGCCCACAACGTTAGGCAAAGAAATTGCCAATGTGGCCTACCGTCTGCAGCGTAAACACGATCAGCTCGCCAAGGTGCAGGTGCTGGGCAAGAT
The DNA here is from genome assembly GCA_963748005.1 of uncultured Pseudomonadota bacterium. GTDB lineage: Bacteria > Pseudomonadota > Gammaproteobacteria > Steroidobacterales > Steroidobacteraceae > CAILZL01. The sequence goes on along the minus strand of CAVVHH010000003.1, from coordinate 494,466 downwards.
CAACGGGGCGGTAGGTAATTTCAACGCCCATGTGGTGGCCTATCCGAGCGTGGACTGGCAAAAACTGGGACAACAATTCGTGGAATCTCTGGGACTTACCTTCAATCCTTACACCACCCAGATAGAGCCACATGACTGGATGGCCGAGTACTTCGACGCCCTCGCTGGTGTGAATACCGTGCTGATCGATTTTGCCCGTGATGCCTGGGGCTATGTATCGCTGGGCTATTTCAAGCAGAAGATCGTCGCTGGCGAAACGGGTTCCTCCACCATGCCGCACAAGGTCAACCCCATCGACTTTGAAAATGGTGAGGGAAACCTGGGGTTGGCCAATGCCTTACTGCGTTTTCTTGCCGACAAACTGCCGATCTCCCGCTGGCAGCGCGACCTCACCGATTCCACCGTGGTACGCAATGTGGGTGTTGCGGTGACTCACAGCTTGCTGGCGTGGAAATCGATCAATCGTGGACTGGACCGCATCGACGTCAATGTGGCGCGCCTGGCCGAAGATCTAGACGCCAACTGGGAGCTGCTGGCCGAACCCATCCAGACCGTAATGCGCCGCTACGGCGTCGAAAACGCCTACGAGCAATTGAAGGAGCTGACTCGTGGCCAGCGGGTTGATGCCGCCGCCATGCAGAAGTTCGTTTCCGGACTGAACCTGCCCGAAGAAGCCCGGCAGGCGCTGATCAAACTCACCCCAGCCAATTACATCGGCGTCGCAGAAGCCCTGGCCAAGTCCGTGTAATCCGGGAAATTTGCCCAACCAGCTCGCCTGAGTACCTGGTTTCGCGCATAAGGTTTTACGTAATTCGCAAAGCGTGACTTGGTCAACAGCCCCGACAGGGGGTGAATGTTTACTGTCAGCCCACTTTAAGGGTTTCCCCGCCATCAGGATGCATAGCGGGCCACACCCATTTTCTGGCAGCGACGAGTAAACAATGACTACGAGCCTTGAAAAGGCCTACGCAACTACCGCCGATACTGGCAGCCACGCGCAATTGCCCGGGACGCCGGTGGTGTTCACCACGCAGGCGGAAATCCGTGAGCAACTGGTCAGCATCACGCGTGCAGCTGAACGGCATCTCGCCATCTGGTCAGACGACCTCAATTCCGGCTTGTTGGACAACCCCGGATTTCTGGAAGCTGTGAAGCGCTTCGTGCTGGCTCGCCGCCATGCACGCGTGCGAATCCTCACACGCAGCCTGCCCTCGGCCGGCACCCATGCTCTGTTGGCCATGGCCGAACGGCTGCCGGCTTCATTTGAAGTTCGCACCCTGATAAATCCCGCCCTTGATGCTGCCGAGCTGCTGCTGTCCGATGATCGCGGCGTGTTGTATCGCATTCACAAGGATCGCTGGGATGGCATGGCCGATGTCAACGACCTGCTGGTGGCGCGCTTCTACATGGCGCAATTCGATACATCCTGGCGTCTGGCGCAGTCTGCCGACAGACCTGTCGGCGTTTGACGTACATCAATATTTTCAAATGCAGGGTCGATATACTCAATCCACCATGGCGTGGAAACCAGATGTCACAGTAGCTGCAGTGGTCGAGCGGGAAGGACGCTTCCTGTTGATCGAGGAGCACGTCAGTCACCGGCTGGTGTTCAATCAACCGTCCGGTCATCTGGAACTGAATGAAAGCCTGATTGAAGCCGTCGTCCGCGAAGCGCTGGAAGAAACCGCCTGGACCTTTGTCCCCGAAGCGGTCAGCGGCATTTACCTGTGGCAGCACCCCGAACGCAACATGAGTTTCCTGCGCGTGACCTTTGCCGGCCATGTCACCCAGCATCATCCCGAGCGTCGCCTGGATCGCGGCATCCGTCGTACGTTGTGGCTGACTCGCGATGAAGTCGCGCAGCGCAGTACGCATCTGCGCAGCCCCATGGTGCTGCAGAGCATTGACGACTACCTCGCCGGCAAGCGTTATCCCCTGGCGCTGCTGACACAAATGTCCGAAGCAGTAAACCTGATCGACTCGAAGTCAGCCTAATTCGAGCCCCCTCTTTTTAGGTCGTTGCCGGGCTTGTTCCGCACATCCCCGGCATTTCCTGCGTCTCTTTATGTCGGGTATAAAACCCGACACAGGGACGGGATCAACCTTGCATGTTCACAATCCCCCTCTCCCTGAGGGAGAGGGTTGGGGTGAGGGTGTCTCCTTCCGCGCGGGAAGCAAGGACGCTATCACCCTATAATGTCCGCATGACTCTGTCCGCCTCTCAGTCCTCTGCTCCCCTCGTTATCGTCGGCATGTCCGGCGGTGTGGATTCATCCGTGGCCGCGCATCTGTTGCTTGAGCAAGGCTATCGCGTCGAAGGCCTGTTCATGAGCAATTGGGAAGAAGACGAAGACGGCTACTGCACCGCAGCCGAAGATTTCCAGGACGCCCGTAAGGTTTGCAACCAGCTGGGCATCCCGCTGCACAAGGTCAGCTTTGCGCAGGAATACCGCGACCGCGTGTTCGAACATTTCCTCAGCGAATACCGCGCCGGCCGCACACCCAATCCTGATGTTTTGTGCAATCGCGAAATCAAGTTCGGTGTGTGTTTCGATTACGCCAAAAGACTGGGCGCGGATCTGATTGCCACTGGCCACTATGCTCGCGTGGCACATGAGCCAGTACCGCGTTTGTTACGCGGCCTGGATCCCGGCAAGGATCAAAGCTACTTCCTGCACGCCATGCCTTCGTCCGCACTGGCAAAAACCTTGTTCCCCGTGGGCGAATTGCACAAGGACGAAGTGCGTAGCATCGCCAAACAACTCGCCCTGCCCACGCACGACAAGAAAGACAGTACCGGAATTTGTTTTATTGGCGAACGTCCGTTCGCGGAATTTCTCGCCAAATACCTGCCCGCGCAGCCCGGCGAGATTCGCAGTATCGACGGTGAGTTACTGGGCAAACACACCGGCCTGATGTACTACACCCTCGGCCAGCGCCAAGGATTGGGCATCGGCGGTAAAGCCAATCATGCAGAAGAGCCGTGGTTCGTCGCCAGCAAGGATTTGAAGCGCAATCAGCTCATCGTCGTGCAAGGCCACGATCATCCGTCCATGCAGCAGATTGCACTGGATGCGGCGGAATTAAGCTGGATTGCTGGCGCGCCGCCCGCTTCACGCTTCACCTGCACCGCCAAAGCCCGGTATCGACAGGCCGATCAGCAGTGCACCGTGACTATCGGTAACAACAACACTGCTCGTGTTGAGTTCGCCTCACCACAACGCGCCATCACACCGGGGCAGTATGTGGTGTTTTATGACGGCGAGACTTGTTTGGGTGGTGGCGTGATTGCTGCGACGACAAGTGCTCATGCGATCGAGAAAGCGGTTGCGGTTGGATAGAGAATTTTGTATTCACGACCGGGCCTCATCTGGTGCAATATCCGGGAAACAAAAAGACTCATGAAAGCTGTACTCATCACTGCACTGGCTGCAACTATCGTCGCTCCCGCTTTCGCCCAGATGCCCATGGCGGAAGAGGCGCTCTATCTCGAACCGTCCATCCCTGCCCGGATCGAGGCCATGCCCAGAGAGTTGCCGCGAGCCAGGGGCCCCGGGCTGATGTACTCCCTGCAGCTCGCCCAGGCTGCGGCAGATGCCTGCACCGCCAAGGGCGAACGAGTCAGCGTTCGGGTCGCCGACTCGGTGGGCACGACCGTAGTGCTGCTCTCCGGTGATGGCGCCGGGGAGCGTTCGCAGCTGATTACCAGCGTCAAAGTCGCGGTTGTAGCGAGGTACCGGATGCCTGCGCCTGAGCTGGCAAAGAAGGCCAAGGCAGATCCCAGGCTTGCGAAAGAGATTCGCGAAAATCCGAGCATTGAATCGATCCGCGGCGGTTCGCTGATGCTGATGAGCGGCTCCACCTTCGTCGGCGTGCTCGCCGTGTCGGGCGCGCCGGGCCTCGATGAGGTTTGCGCCAAGGAAGCGCTGACCAAGTATCCGATGCCTCCACCTGCGCAAGCTGCGAAAAGCACCAACTAGAGTTCGATGGAATGGAACTGACTCAGCATTCGGGGGCGAAAGAATTCTCATGAAGACCAAACTGATCACCGCTCTGATAACCATCATCGCCGGGCCGGCTGTGGCGCAAGTGCCGGAGGCGCCGGTGCCGCTGTACTACGTCCCGTCCCCACCCGCGCGGGTCGAAGGCATGCTGAGAGAAATCCCGCGCGCCGAGGGGCCAACCCTGCAAACCTCCATCAAGTTGGCGCTCGCAGCGGTTGAAGCGTGCAAAGCCAAGGGCGGCAAGGTAAGCGTCCTGGTAACGGACTCGGTTGGCATTCCCCTGGTGCTGCTCTCGGGTGACGGTGCTGACGAACGGTCCCAGCTGATCACCCACACGGAGGCCCAAACGGTGGTGAAATACCGGACGTCGTCCGGCGCGGTGGAGCAGAAAGCCAGGACCGATCCCAAACTGGCCAAGGAAATTTCGCTGAACCCGAATATCGGTGTGGCGCGCGAAGGCGCATTCCCGTTGATGAATGGTGGCGAATTGATCGGCGCGCTTGCCGTCTCGGGCTTACCCGGCGAGGATGAGAAATGCGCTCAGGAAGCGATGGCGAAAGTGCCGTTGCGCTGATCATCGTGAATGCAGCAGCTTGCAAGCTGTTTCAGCTGTACGACCAAGCCCGCTATCGACAGGCCGATCAGCAGTGCACGGTGATCATTGGTAGCAACAATACTGCAAGTGTTGAATTCGCCCTACCACAACGCGCGATTATGCCGGGACAGTATGTGGTGTTTTATGACGGGGAGGTTTGTTTGGGGGTGGGGTGATTGATAGGACGGCGAGTGCTTACTCCACCGAAAAGCAGTTGCGACGGGACAATCACATCGCGTATTCACGAATGCATCTTACTGTTTAAGAAACGACTGAGTGAAATACGCCTTAACTTCCGTCGTCTTTTTGGTTCTTTTCAAGACGCCGGTGGTATGTATCGGTGACAAAGTCGATGAATGCCACCGCCGTCCCGACAGCGAGCCGCGCATGACGCGGTTCAAGGCCGCGATGCCCGCCATCACGGCCATGCCCCGTGCCATAAAGCCCGCGAAGTTCAGCAAGATATTGCGTGAGCGACGAAAGGTTACGGAGGATCAGCCTGATAGTTTCGGAACCCCTCACTGTGTCGGGTATGCCTTCCGGTACAAGCTGGAGTTCTTTCGCCAAGAGCTTTGTAAGTGCCGGTAGGTCTGCACCGCGCGCGAACTCAACACCGCGCTTTGCAAGAATGCTCTTGCAACAGCTCTCGACCAGTTCCTTTGCAGTCCCGATGGCAAGTGCGGGATCTCGATCGATAGAGTTTTCAAGTCTCTCTATCTCTTTCTGCATCCAGCCAGCATTCAAGGCATCGGCAACCGACCGCGCGCGGGAAACCGCCCGGCCACCTGCATGCTGAATGCGCTCTGCAACAAATCGAGGACGGCCCGCAATTTTTTCTTGTTCAACGAGATTCCATCCTTCTTGGCGCAGCTGGTCGTTGAAATGTTGCACAAGCTTAAGTGCCTCATCCCGATCCGGTCTGACGACCGGATGAACCATCTCGCAAAGGAACCGCAGGAAAACTTCAGATGGACCTCTAAGTAGGTCGAATCGCTTGTCATCGAAGATCCAGTCGTCGGGCCAGTCATTCGGGTTATTGACGCGGTGCTGCCAGATATCACGGGCAGCATCCTTGTAGCGGGGATCGTGTGAGGGCAGCGTTTCAAGTTCGAAGAGTCTCTGCAAAAATTCCACTTCCTCCAACCTACCACTCCAGCAAACCTTATCGAGTTTGAGTCCGTCGAAAATATTCCGTCGCGTTTCTCGTGACACGCTATCACTGTTTTCGCGCCATTCCGGGCGCGGTTCCACTGCAGGCACAATACTGACTGAGCACCAGTCACTCGTAAGTTGCGTGATCACGGGCTTTAACCGTTCGTTGATCTGCTTTTCAAGCGACTCACGTTTTGCGCCGAGGCGGGCATAAGCAGCTGGTTGAATAGTGAGATATATCGTCCAGATTGTCGTACCGCCATTCCAGTTGTCGTAGCCAGTCTCTTCGATCCGCAGCTTTGCAGATTGAAGAACAGCGACTGCCTCCGTCATTCCCTCGGCGGAGAGCATCTCGGCGACAGTGCTGAGATAGTGTTCGTAGTCGTGCTCTATAGATTTCATATTCAATGCTAGCGACGCTGTCTGGTTTTGCCTTGAGTCATGCTGTGAGCGCGTGCGATATCGCTCAGTGCTGCGGCGATCACGGCAGCCTCATTACCCATGAGTGCTGCTTCTAGATAAGCGGCCGCATCCTGCTCATCACGTAGATAGTTGGCTGTGTCATATGCGCGTGTCTTGACCTTGGTAGTATTCTTTTTACGCGCTTTCGTTGGTGTCCTTGGCATATCCCTCTCTCTCGTGTCGCGCATTCGCCAGCAAGCAGGATTTAAGGATACATTTTTCATAGCATTCCCGCCTGTGCGGGAATGACGATTTGTGATTGAGGTGTCTCGCCAGCCCGTACGTCCATGCTGAACCAGCAACCCTGATGAACTTGAACTCCCTCCCCCAATCAATGCCAAACCAAGCCTGAAAACCGAGCCCTGTTGGTTCGCACAATCCCTGCCTCGAGGTGGAAGATGACCGATTCCTTCAAGGCCCGCACAGCCCTGAACGTCAGTGGCCAGCCGCTGGGTATCTACGACCTTTCCAAGCTGCAACCAGCGCACGACCTCGACCGTCTGCCTTTCTCCCTGAAAATCCTGCCGCAGAACCTGCTGCGGTTTGAACACGGGGTGAATGTCACGCGCAAGGACATCGAGGCCATTCTCAACGAAAAGCCGCAGGTGGCGCCGCATCTTGAAAAAACTCCATTTCGGCCCACCAGATAGCTGATCAGAACATCCTCATCCGATCTCGGTTCCTGAGCCGAAACTGAACTCCCTGACCTTAACTGGCCTACCCATCGATGGGTACCTGTGGGGCTGAAATTGGTCTTTACAAATATCCCCTCCCCCAGGATATGATACGGACATGGCAACACACACCACCCATCCGGAAGTCGTCAAGCGGCTCAGGCGGGTCGAGGGGCATCTGAAAAGCATCATCGGCATGCTGGAGGAAGGCCGCGACTGCCTGTCGATTGCCCAGCAGATGCAGGCCGTCGAGAAGGCAATCGTCAACGCCAAGAAAACCTTGGTGCATGACCACATCGACCACTGCCTTGAACACGCCGTGCGCGACAGTTCCCGAAGCTCGCGGGATACGATCCGGGAGTTTCAGGAAATCACCAAGTACCTGTAGGACATTCCCATGACAGATTTCGCAGCTCTGTTGCAGCAGGGCGCCGCCAGCTCATGGCTGTTCATTCCCAGCGCGATCCTGCTGGGCGCGTTGCATGGCCTGGAGCCGGGCCATTCCAAGACCATGATGGCCGCATTCATCATTGCGATTCGGGGCACGGTGGCTCAGGCCGTGATGCTGGGCGTCGCCGCAACAATTTCCCACACTGCAGTGGTATGGGTGGTTGCGCTGGTCGGCATGCACTTTGGCAGCCAGCGCGACATCGATGCATCCGAGCCCTACTTCCAGGTGGCATCGGCAATCATGATTGTTGGCATCGCCCTATGGATGCTGTGGCGCACGGCTCGGCAGCAGCGCGCTGCTGCCGCTCATGACCACGAACATGGACATGAGCATGAACACGATCACGGTCATCATGACACCGCCGCGAAGCATGTTGACACCGGTCACGGTGTGCTGCGACTGGAAATTCTTAAACAGGACGCAACGCCACGCTTCCGTCTCCATGCCGAAGACAAACACGCACAGGCCTGGTTGACGGCGGAAAACGTCACGGTTGAAACCGAGCGAGCCGATGGCGCCCGGCAGCAGTTCAAGTTTGTACTGCGTGCAGGCTTTCTGGAATCTGCAGAAGAAATCCCGGAACCACATGAATTTGTCGCCCGGGTACGCCTTGGGCACGATGACCACACTCACGACTACGATGTGGAATTTACCGAGCATGGCCATGCGCATGCAGTAGGTGACTATGCGGCACTGGATGTAACCGCACCCGGCTACCAGGACCCGCACGAACTGGCCCACGCCAACGACATCCGGCGTCGCTTCACGAATCGCCACGTCACCAACGGCCAGATCCTGATGTTCGGCCTGACCGGCGGTCTGATTCCCTGCCCGGCATCGATCACCGTGTTATTGCTGTGCCTGCAACTCAAAAAAATCACACTGGGCGCCGTACTGGTGCTGTGCTTCAGCATTGGTCTGGCGCTGACGCTGGTGTTCTCTGGCGTGGTTGCTGCAATCAGCGTGCGTCATGCGACCAAGCGTTGGTCGGGTTTTGGCGAGCTTGCACGCAAGGCGCCCTACTTTTCGAGCGTCGTGATCCTGTTGGTGGGCCTGTATGTCGGCTATCAGGGCCTGCACGTCATCCTGCAATGAAATGTTGTCCCCCTTGCCAGATCCACATGCAATTCATCATGGACAAAGCTCAAGCAACTTGCGCCCCACTGATGGTTGCCAGTTTGATGCTGGCGCCGACCGGTAGCGCTCATGCTGGCGCCAGTTTACTGGTGGACGATGCCGCCGTTCCGCCTGCCGGACACTGCCAGGTCGAGACTTGGGCGCGCGCCTATTCGCATGGACGGGAACTAACCGCTGTGCCCGCCTGCAATTACGCGGGCACTGAACTTGGCTTCGGCGTCAGTGATTTTTTCAAGGCTGGCACAGGTCCCCTGCTAAATCTGGGTGTCAAACGACTTTGGCGCGATTTTGATCAAGATGCCTTCGGCATTGGCGCATCTGGCGGCGCAACATGGAACGCCGACAGTAAGAATGTGGAATTCTGGTCCTTCAACATTCCTGTAAGCGTCGCGCTCAATGCACATCGTAACCTGGTGCTGCATGCCAATCTTGGGTGGCTTGACACACGCGGCATTGGTCAGGGACTGACTGGTGGCGTCGGGATGGAACGCGTCCTCACAACGGCAACCGTGCTACTCGCAGAGTTCTATGTGCAACACGACCAGGTGAGTATCGCGCAACTGGGTCTGCGTCATATTGTTAGTGAAGCTGTCAATGTCGATGTCCTGGTCGGTCATCAGGACCACGTAGTGAATGGTTCTACATTCGCCACGCTTGGCGTCAACATCCTGTTGCGGTGAGATGAGCAATTAAAGCATGACGACCAATCGCTCCGATTCCTTTGCCTTTGTACGCACGCTGATAACCCGCTGGGATCTGGCGGCGGTCATTGTTGTGATCGGACTGGTTGCGTTCCTGGGTGAGGCGAGTCGTGGATTGTTTGCGCCACTGGCACAACTGGATGCAACACCGCTGTCGCTCGACCCGGGTTATCTGCCGGAGTATGCCGCGCGGACCACATTGCGTATGTTTGCCGCACTGGCGCTGTCCCTGCTGTTCACCCTGACATACGCCACCTGGGCAGCCAAGAGCGAACGTGCCGGCAAGCTGCTGGTACCCATTCTCGACATTCTGCAGTCCGTACCCATCCTGGGCTTCATCTCGATCACGGTGGTGTTCTTCATGTCACTGACGCCCGGCAGGGTGCTGGGCGCAGAGTTCGCTGCCATCTTCGCCATCTTCACCAGCCAGGCCTGGAACATGGCCTTCAGTTTCTATCAATCGCTGCGCACCATTCCGGATGAACTGAGCGAAGCGGCGCTGTCCTATCGCCTGTCGCCGTGGATGCGCTTCTGGCAGCTGGAAGTGCCGTTCGCCATGCCGGCGCTGATCTGGAACATGATGATGTCGATGTCGGGCGGCTGGTTTTTTGTGGTCGCGTCGGAATCCATCAGTGTCGGGCATACCAGCGTGGCGCTGCCGGGCATCGGCTCTTACATCGCGCTGGCGATTCAGCAACGCAATCTCACTGCCATCGCCTGGGCGATTGCGACCATGCTGCTGGTGATTCTGGTCTACGACCAATTGTTGTTCCGTCCATTGGTGGCATGGGCAGATCGTTTCCGTGTCGAACAGGAGCCCGGCGCGCGCGTGCCCAAATCATGGGCGCTGACCATGATGCGTCGCTCTCGCCTGATTGGTGGACTCACACTTGCCTTTCATTCACTGGTGCTATGGACCAGTCGAGCCGTGCCCCAGAGCGCTCCAGTCCCTGCACCGACCCAGCAAACCGCTAGGCATTGGGATCTGCTGTGGTTTGCGCTGCTGCTGGGAATCATCGTGCTCGCGCTATGGCACATCGTGTATGTATTGATCGCCAACACGGCAATCGATGAAGCCATGCAAGTCTGTGGGCTGGCCTTACTGACCATGCTGCGCGTGTTTGTGTTGATAGCGGTTGCCAGCCTGATCTGGGTGCCGATCGGCATCTGGGTAGGCTTGCGTCCCGGTGTCGCGCAAATCGTGCAACCCATCGCGCAGTTCCTGGCGGCATTTCCAGCGAACTTGTTATTCCCGGTCGCCGTCTATGGCATCGTCAGGTGGCGGTTGAATGCCGACATCTTCTTGAGCCCGCTGATGATTCTCGGCACGCAGTGGTACATCCTGTTCAATGTCATCGCCGGCGCTGCCGCCGTGCCGGCTGAATTGCGCTATGCCTCCGAGAACTTCGGTGTCAAAGGCTGGTTGTGGTGGCGCAAAGTGGCGTTGCCCGGCGTGCTGCCTTACTACGTGACCGGCGCCATCACCGCATCGGGTGGCTCGTGGAATGCGGCCATCGTGGCGGAAGTCGCCAGCTGGGGCACCGAGCAAGTCCGGGCGCATGGGTTGGGCGCCTATATTGCCGACGCCACCGCAGCGGGAGATTTTCATCGCATCGTCCTGGGCATCGCCACCATGAGCATTTTCATTCTGGCGATCAACCGTCTGTTCTGGCGACCGTTGTATTACTACGCCGAACGCAAGTTCCGACTTACCTGAATTCAAACATTGGGATCACGCAATGAATACCGCTCCATTGCTGCAAGTCAGCGACGTACGCAAGGCGTTTGCCAAACCCGACGGCGGCGAGTTGCTGGTACTGGATGGCATGAACCTGCAATTGGCGGAAGGCCAGATCGTTGGCCTGCTCGGCCGTTCTGGCTCGGGCAAATCCACATTGTTGAGACTGATTGCGGGGTTGTCGCAACCCAGTGCCGGCTCGCTCGACTATCTGGGTCAACCGATTACCGGACCGGCGCCCGGGATTGCCATGGTGTTTCAGAGCTTTGCCCTGTTTCCGTGGCTGACGGTGTATCAGAACGTGGCGCTTGGGCTGGAAGCGCAACGCATGCCCACGGCCGAGATTCGCAAGCGCTCGCTCGCGGCCATCGACATGATTGGTCTGGATGGCTTTGAGTCGGCTTATCCCCGCGAATTGTCGGGCGGCATGCGACAACGTGTCGGCTTTGCCCGCGCTTTGGTCGTGCATCCAAATATTTTGTTGATGGACGAGCCGTTCTCGGCGCTCGATGTGCTCACCGCCGAAACCCTGCGCACCGACTTTCTCGATTTATGGTCGGAAGGCCGCATGCCCATCAAGGGCGTGATCCTGGTGACGCACAACATTGAAGAAGCGGTGTTGATGTGCGATCGCATTCTGGTGTTCGGTAGCAATCCCGGCCGCATCTTGAGCGAGATCACCGTGACGTTGCCGCAGCCACGCGATCGTCTTGATCCAAGCTTTCGCGAACTGGTTGAACGCATCTACGTCGCGATGACCGCGAAACCGGCAGGCGGCATCGTCGGTGGTCGTACCGAGCGCTTTGAAGGCACGGGCATTGGCAGCGTGTTGCCACGGGTTTCCTCGAATGCGTTGTCAGGCTTAATGGAAGAAGTTGCCGCCGCACCCTTCAGCGGCAAAGCTGATCTGCCGGAGATCGCTTCCGACCTGCAGATGGAAATCGACGAACTGTTCCCCATCGCCGAAACCCTGCAGATGATGCGCTTTGCCGAATTGGAGGGTGGCGATCTCAAACTGACTGACGCCGGGCTGGCGTTCGCCAACGCGGAACTGGATGAGCGCAAGCGCATCTTTGCGCAACATCTGCTCAACTATGTGCCGCTGGCCGCGCACATCCGTCGCGTGCTGGATGAGCGCAGCTCGCATGTTGCGCCCAAACGCCGTTTCATCGATGAACTGGAAGATTTCATGAACGAGGAAGCGGCAGAACAGACCCTGCGCGCCGTCATCAGTCTGAGCCGTTATGCCGAAGTCTTTGCCTACAACGATGAGAATGCGGTATTCAGCCTGGAGAACCCGACCTAGTGCTGGCGTGAGCATCAGGAGTGTAGCGCTGTAGCATCGCGCCGGATGTCGTTACCGACGCCAGGCTGGATGAATGAAGTCGAACTCCGTGCTAAAAATACTGCCAAACTGGCGATAACACCTGAGCCTGTCCGGCTCACCCAAATCGTCAACCTCGAGGTGGAAGATGGCTGATTCTTTCAAGACCCGCTCAACCCTGAACCTCAGCAACCAGTCGCTGGGCATTTATGATCTGTCGAAATTACAGCCAGCACACGATCTGGACCGCCTGCCCTTCTCGCTGAAAATCCTGCTGGAAAACCTGCTGCGGTTTGAGGATGGGGTGAATGTCACGCACAAGGACATCGAGGCCATTCTCAACTGGAATCCGCGGGCGGTGCCTGACTACGAAATTGCCTTCACGCCTAGTCGCGTGATCATGCAGGACTTCACCGGCGTGCCGGTGGTGGTGGATCTGGCGGCGATGCGCGATGCCATGGTCAAGCTGGGCGGCAATCCGAATGACATCAATCCGCTGGCGCCAGCGGAGCTGGTCATCGACCACTCGGTGCAGGTGGATCGCTATGGCACGGCGCAATCATTGGGGCAGAACACGGAAATTGAATTTGGCCGCAACATGGAGCGCTATGCGTTCCTGCGCTGGGGCCAGACCGCATTCCGGAATTTCAAGGTGGTGCCACCGAACACCGGCATCGTGCATCAGGTAAACATTGAGTATCTGGCGCGCGTCGTGTTCGATGTGGAGCAGAACGGCGCACGCGTTGCCTACCCCGACACGCTGGTAGGCACCGACTCGCACACCACCATGGTCAATGCACTGGGCGTGCTGGGCTGGGGCGTGGGTGGCATCGAAGCGGAAGCGGCCATGCTGGGCCAGCCGGTAACCATGCTCATTCCGCAGGTGATCGGCTTCAAGCTGTCAGGCTCACTGCTGCCCGGCGCCACGGCCACCGATCTGGTGCTGACCATCACCGAGATGCTGCGCAAGCACGGCGTGGTGGACAAGTTCGTCGAGTTCTTTGGCGATGGCCTGTCCAATCTGCCGCTGGCCGATCGCGCCACCATTGCCAACATGTCGCCAGAGTTCGGCAGCACCTGCGCCATGTTCCCCATCGACCGCGAAACGCTGCGCTATCTGCAATTCACTGGTCGCAGCGCCGAACAATTGCAACTGGTGGAAAGTTATGCACGTCAACTGCATCTGTGGCGCGAGGATGGTCAGCGTCAGGCGGATTACTCCGCTGTGCTGGAACTGGATCTGGCCAAAGTGGAACCCTCGCTCGCCGGACCGAAGCGCCCGCAGGATCGGGTGCCATTACGCATTGCCAAGCAGGCGTATCACACCAGCTTCGCGCCGATGGCGGCTGAACGTACACAAAAGAACCCCACCGCGACTGGTACCGCCAGCGCCACCGTTAACCAGCAACAGTTCACAGTGAAAGATGGCGATGTGCTGATTGCCGCCATCACCAGTTGCACTAACACTTCCAATCCCGCCGTGATGCTGGCCGCTGGCCTCGTGGCGCGCAAGGCGCGGCAACTCGGTATCACCAGCAAGCCATGGGTGAAGACCAGTCTGGCACCCGGCTCGCGAGTGGTAACCGACTACCTGACCAAGGCTGGTCTGGTCGAGGATCTGAATGCCATTGGTTTTTATACCGTGGGTTATGGTTGCACCACCTGCATCGGCAATTCCGGTCCATTGCTGCCGGAAATTTCGGCGGCGGTAAAGCAGGCCGACGCCGTGGGTTGCGCGGTGCTGTCGGGCAATCGCAATTTCGAAGGCCGGGTGCATCCCGAGATCAAGATGAACTTCCTGGCCTCACCGCCGCTGGTGGTGGCGTATGCGCTGGCCGGCACGCTGGATACTGACTTGAACAATGATGCGCTGGGCACCGGCAAGGATGGCAAGCCGGTGTATCTGCGCGATATCTGGCCGTCACCTGCCGAAGTACAATCGGCCATCGCCGCATCGGTGGACCCCAGCATGTTCACGCACAGCTACGCCAGTGTGTATGCCGGCGATGCCAACTGGAACGGTATCCAGATTCCGCTCGACAAGAATTACAGCTGGGATGAGCGCTCCACCTATGTGAAGCATCCACCTTACTTCGCGGGCATGACCATGCAGCCGGCGCCGGTAAAGGACATTTACAGGGGACGCGCACTGGCGCTGCTCGGTGACTCCGTGACCACGGATCACATCTCGCCGGCCGGTGATATCGCCAGGACCAGTCCGGCAGCGAAATATCTGATGGAACAGGGTGTAAAACCGCAGGACTTCAATTCCTACGGGTCGCGCCGCGGCAATCATGAAGTGATGATGCGTGGCACCTTCGCCAACATCCGTTTGCGCAACCTGCTGGTACCGGGCGTGGAAGGCGGCGTCACGCAGCACATTCCCTCCGGCGAAGTGATGAGCATTTACGATGCGGCCATGCGCTACCAGCAGGAAGGTACGACGCTGGTGATCATCGCCGGCAAGGAATACGGCACCGGTTCATCACGCGACTGGGCGGCCAAGGGCACCATGCTGCTGGGTGTGAAAGCGGTGATCGCGGAAAGCTTTGAACGCATTCACCGTTCCAACCTGATCGGCATGGGTGTGCTGCCGTTGCAGTTCATGCCCGGCCAGAACGCGCAGACACTCGGCCTCACCGGCAAGGAAACGTTCGGTGTGCTGGGCATTGATAATGGCCGCGCCAAGCGCGTGATTGTCATGGCCACGCCGAAAACCGAGTCGCCCATTCAGTTCAACGCCATTGTGAGGATTGATACGCCCAAGGAACGGGAGTACTTCCAGCACGGCGGCATTTTGCAGTACGTGCTGCGACAACTGGCGGGCAGATAGCCTTGAATATTGCATCAGCCTGATTTCAGAGTGAGGGGGATTCCGGTAACTTCACCATTTTTTACCCTCACCCCGCCTTCTCCTTGAGGGAGAGGGGTTAGAGTACTGCTCAAGGTTTGCGGTGGAACTGTAACCAGCCGGGTCTGCCAAACGTATATCGAGACACAGCAACGTATTGCTCTGAGGTCCATTCATGTTAATCCGCCACTCTCGCCCTGAAGATTGCGCCCGCATTCTGCCTTCGGAAATAACCCCTGAATCGGCCTACCTGAACCGGCGCGATCTGCTCAAGGCGGCGGTGGCTGCCGGATTGATTCCGCAGCTTGGCTGGCAACCCGCAGCAGCCGCGACTACCAAGCTCAACTACACCAAAAATACCCAGCTCAGTGTCACGGAGACGCCCAACACCCTGCAGGACATCACTCACTACAACAACTTCTATGAGTTCGGCACCGACAAGGAGGATCCGGCGCAAAACTCCGACAAATTCAAACCCACGCCGTGGAGCGTGAAGATCGGTGGCGAATGCGAGGTGAAAGGCAGCTTTACGCTGGAAGACATTCTCAAACCACATCCGCTGGAAGAACGCATCTATCGCTTCCGTTGTGTGGAAGCCTGGTCGATGGTGATTCCCTGGGTAGGCTTTCCACTCAAAGATTTGATAGCCCGCTTCAAACCCACCTCGAAAGCCAAGTATGTAGCCTTCACAACCATCGTGCGTCCCTCGGAAATGCCGGGGCAACGTTTTGGCACACTCGACTGGCCGTATGTGGAAGGCCTGCGCATGGATGAAGCCATGCATCCGCTGGCGCTGATGGTGGTGGGCTTGTACGGCCAGACGCTGCCCAATCAGAACGGCGCGCCGCTACGACTGATGACGCCCTGGAAGTATGGCTTCAAGAACATCAAGTCCATTGTAGAAATCAACTTTGTCGAAAAGCAGCCGCCCTCAACCTGGAACATTACTGCGCCCGACGAATACGGTTTTTATTCCAACGTGAATCCCAATGTGAATCATCCACGCTGGAGTCAGGCGCGCGAACGCCGCATCGATTCGGGTAGCAGTCTGTTCAACGCGCGTCAACCAACTCTGATGTTCAACGGCTATGAAGAACAGGTTGCCAGCCTGTACAAGGGCATGGACCTGAAAAAGTACTTCTGAGCAGCATTGCACTGCGCTCTAATCCCCTCTCCCTCAGGGAGAGGGCCAGGGTGAGGGTGATCCCGCTCACCAAAAACCGGTAAGAAAAGCATGCCCTCCGCCAACACGATTCATCGTGTCTACAAACCCATAGTCTTTGTCGCTTGCCTGTTGCCGCTGCTGCAGCTGATGGCAGGTACTTTCGGCATTGCCGGCGTGTCGTTGGGCGCCGATCCAGTCGCGCGTCTGTTGCATCAGCTCGGGATATGGGGACTACGCTTTCTGGTCATTACACTGGCAGTAACGCCGCTGCGCTTCATACTGGGCCGGCCTTGGCTGCTGAATTTCCGGCGCATGTTTGGCCTGTATGCCTTCACCTATGTGCTGCTGCACTTCACTGTCTGGCTGGTGCTGGATCAGGGGTTCTACTGGCCGGGCATTCTGGAAGACATCGGCAAGCGGCCCTTCATCACCATCGGTTTTGCTGCCTTGCTGATGCTGATTCCGCTGGCAGTGACTTCGACCAACAAAATGATGCGGCGACTGGGCAAACGCTGGCAGAAACTGCATCGCCTGGTGTATGTCATTGCCATTCTTGGCGTATGGCATTTCTATTGGCTGGTGAAAAAGGATGTCACCGAGCCGCTGATTTATGCCGCCATCGTGGCCTTCCTGCTGGGCTATCGCTACTGGCGGCATTTGCGCAAACAGGCGGCACTGGCTGCCGCGTAAATCCCTGCGCAGATCGGTCAGAAAGGGGTCAGTACTTCAGCGGAATTCAGTTACTAATTCTTGGCGAGCCGTTCCAGCATGCCACGCAGCTGCAGTAACTCTTCGCTGCTCAAAGGTGAAAAACGTCGGTTGAGTGCCAGACGCACTTCGTCCTTCAGTTTGGGGTATTGCTCGGCACCCTGTGGGGTGAGCTGGATCTTGACCACCCTCCTGTCGTCAGATGATCGTTCACGAATGATGACGCTCTTTTCCTCCAGGCGATCCAGCATGCGCGTCATTGACCCGGTGTCGTATTCCAGGACACGACACAGCTCTGCGGCGGTGGTAGCCACACCTTCGGCAATACGGCGCAGGATGATGAATTGCGCGCCGGTCAGTCCGTGGGGATTCAGGCAGGCATCCATTTCCTGCATCATGCGGGTACGCACACCGGTTATCAGGTAACCGATGTACAAGTCCAGGTCGTCATTGCCAGAAGTTGTCGGCGGCAATTGAGTTGCCGGCTGACCGTTGTTGTGGACGTGCTCGTTCATGATCAAGTCACCGTGCGTCGCTTCATTGGTGCCAATGAATGACTGGATGGTACATCCACCAGCGTCCCCATGCTGCTACTGATTTTGGGGTTATGTTGTTATCTGTTTGCCTGTCAGTCTGTAAATTGGAGGCTAGGGTCGGAATCGAACCGGCGTACACGGCTTTGCAGGCCGCTGCATGACCACTCTGCCACCTAGCCCCATCTACAGCTATACGGTAACCTGCTTAGCGACTGCCGCCACCGTACCTCATAAGCGCAAAACCCCGGCTGTACCGGGGTTTGAGCGATCAGAAATTGGAGCGGGAAACGAGGCTCGAACTCGCGACCTCAACCTTGGCAAGGTTGCGCTCTACCAACTGAGCTATTCCCGCAACACTCCTGAAGAGGCCGCGTATTCTAAGCGCTGATGGTGCCGTGTCAACACTAAATCACTGCTTTAGGTGGCTTTCTTTCGGCAAACTGCAGGTCAACTACCAGTTTGATTACCTGGTCAATTCCGGCCATGCCGCGACCACGTAAGCGAACATTGACCACAGCGTCAGCGTGGCCGCTGTCACCAGGCAGGCCACGCCCAGCTCCACCACCGGCAGGCCGAGCAAATCATCGCGGTACAACATCATCGACAGGCCGGTCATCTGGAAAATGGTTTTCATCTTGCCCATGGCGGACACCGCCACCTTGCCGCGCGCGCCCATTTCAGCCATCCATTCGCGCAATGCCGAAATGGTGATCTCGCGACCGACAATAATCGCCGCCGTGATGGTAATCAGGATATGCGGGTTGAAGTGAAACGGCCGCAGGTAAAACGGCTCGTCGCTGACCAGCAGGATCAGGGCAATCGCCACCATCAGCTTGTCGGCGACCGGGTCCAGGAATGCGCCCAGTGCGGACATCTGGTTGAGTTTGCGCGCCAGATAGCCGTCCAGCGAATCGGTTACCGCCGCAGCAATGAACAGCATCGCCGCGGCAGACTTGCCCCAGTGGTAGGGCAGATAAAAACAGACGACCACCAGCGGAATCATCACGATCCGGGCAAGGGTCAACGCATTGGCGATCTGCAGTTTCACGTTCGCAATCCAGTTCAGAGAGAGTTATTGATCGGGATGCAAGCTGGCAAAAATCAGTTCTGCCAACGGTCGACCAATGCCTTTTACCTGTTCAATATCGTTAATGCCGGCGCGCTTCAGCCCCTGCATGCCACCAAACTGTCGCAGCAACTCACGTCGCTTGCGCGGTCCGAGGCCATTGATCGTTTCCAGCACCGATTGCTGACGCGCCTTGGCCCGCCGCTGCCGGTGACCGGTAATGGCAAAACGATGCGCCTCATCGCGTACGCGTTGTACCAGATGCAAAGCCGCGGAATCCGCAGGCAGTATAGTGGCGGCGTCGGAAGCGGCCAAGAACAGTCGCTCCTGCCCCGGACGCCGATCGGCGCCCTTGGCCACGCCCACCAGCACGACACCGCTGATCCCCAGTTCTTGCATCACCTGTTCGGCCACAGCCAGCTGATTGGCACCGCCGTCAATGAACAACACTTCCGGCAACGCCACTTCGCCGCGCTTGATACGTGCGTAGCGGCGGGTAATGGCTTGACGTAATGCACCGTAGTCATCGCCCGGCGTCAGACCTTCAATATTGAAGCGCCGGTAGTCGGCCTTCATCGGCCCTTCCTTGCCGAACACCACGCAGGACGCCACCGTTGCCTCGCCCATGGTGTGGCTGATATCAAAACACTCCAGCCGGCTGGGTGGTTGTGGCAAGCCGATGGCGGTGGCCAGCGATTGCAGCTGCGCGGCCATGCCAGCCTCACTAGTCTGGCGCATGCGCAGCCCGAGCTCGGCGTTGTTGCGCGCCATCACCAGCCAGCGCGCGCGTTGTCCGCGCACCTTGTTGCGCAGGCTCACTTCGTGTTTGGCATGTTGCGCCAATGTTGCTTCGACCACTTCACGGTCTTCGATGGCGGCATCCACCACCACTTCGCCGGGCGCGGCATGATTCAGGTAGTACTGGGTGACAAAGCTGGTCAGCAATTCGTCACGCTCAGCCAGTCCGGCGCGCGGGAAGTAATTGGCGCTGCCCAGATTGCGGCCACCGCGCACGAACACGATGGCCACACAGTACTGCCCGGCATTCTCGGCACAGGCGACGATGTCGATGTCACCCTCACCGCGACTGTTCATGGTCTGCGCCGACTGGATACCTTTTACGGCCTGAATGCGATCGCGTAGACGTGCCGCGCGCTCAAACTCCAGCTGCGCTGCCGCACTCTCCATACGCTGCGCCAGTTCACCAACCAGCTCCTGGTCGCGTCCATCCAGTACCTTGACTGCGTCGGCCACATCCTGCGCATAGGCCTCGGCGCTGATTTCACCCACACAGGGCGCCGAACATCGTTTAATCTGGAATTGCAGGCACGGCCGGGAACGATTGGCAAAGAACGAGTCTTCGCAGGAACGCACCTTGAACAGCTTCTGCAGCGCCAGCAGCGTCTCGCGTACTGAATTGGCGTTGGGATACGGCCCAAACAACTTGCCCGGCAGCTTGCGTGAACCACGATAAAAACTCAGGCGCGGAAAGGCGTGCGCCGACAGATGAATGTAGGGAAAGCTCTTGTCGTCGCGCAAACTCACGTTGTAACGCGGCCGATGCTGCTTGATCAGATTGCACTCGAGCAACAAGGCATCAATCTCTGAAGCCGTTACCGTCACTTCCATGGAGTGAATCTGTGACACCATCGCCATGGTCTTGGCAGACTGCGGCTTGGCGGAAAAATAACTGGCAACCCGCTTCTTCAGATTGCGCGCCTTGCCCACATACAGGATATGACCCCCGGCATCGAGCATGCGATACACGCCAGGATGACTGGTCAGCGTGGCAAGGAAGGACTTTGAGTCAAAGCCACTCATCGCCTTACACCCCCTCTCCCTGCAGGGAGAGGGTTGGGGTGAGGGTGTTCAGGACTTCTCGTGCCCGTTCAAACACCTGATGGAACATCTTTTCCGTCAATCGTCCGGTGTTGGTGTTGTAGCGGCTGCAGTGATAGCTATCCAGCAACAAGTGACCATTTGGTAACGGATGCTCCGCGGCGTGTGCAAACTTGTAATCCGCAAGCCTTAAGCCATAGGCACGTAACACCGCAGTATGGGCAATCGTGCCCAGCGCCAGCAGTACTGACGGACCGCGTAGCTGCGCCAGTTCGGCGTTAATGAACTGGCTGCACAGCCTGATCTCGGCTGGCAAGGGCTTGTTCTCTGGCGGCACACACTTGACCGCATTGGTGATGCGCGCATTTTTCAGCTGCAGCCCATCATTCTTGGACACCGAGATCGGCGCGCTGGAAAAACCATAGCGATACAAGGTGTCGTACAGCAGGATGCCAGCGTAGTCACCCGTGAAGGGCCTGGCAGTGGCGTTCGCACCATGAAACCCGGGCGCCAGTCCGACGATAATCAGCCGCGCAACAGCATCGCCAAACGGCGCTACCGGTCCGCAGTGATAATCCGGATATTCCCGTTTGCCTTCCTTTAGAAAAGCAGCCAGGCGCGAGCAGCGCCTGCAGGCGGGATCGAATGTGGAAGTGAGTTCAGTCATGCCGCAAGCATATCAACCCACTACCCACCTGTGGCACCCTCTGCGCCAGCAACTGTCAACTATCAACTGTCAATTACCAACCATGCGCCTGCTACTCCTCAACAAACCCTTTCAGGTGCTGACCCGGTTTCGCAAGGATGATGAGCGCGCGACCCTGACGGAATACGTCAGCGCGCCCGGGTTCCATCCCGCCGGCCGCCTGGACTACGACAGCGAGGGTCTGCTGCTGCTCACCGACCATGGCCCGCTGCAGGCGCAGCTGAGCAATCCCAAGTGGAAAGTCGCCAAGACCTACTACGTGCAGGTCGAAAACCTGATCAGCGACGACGCACTGCGAACACTTTGTGAGGGCGCGCAGCTCAACGACGGGCGTACTCTGCCGGCTGACGTGAAACGGGTGGATGAACCTGCGTGGTTATGGCCGCGCACGCCGTCTATCCGCGTCCGCAAGAACATTCCAACCGACTGGTTGAAGCTGACCATCAAGGAAGGTCGCAACCGGCAGGTGCGCCGCATGACTGCTTCGGTAGGTCACCCTACTTTGCGATTGATCCGCTGGTCGGTCGGCCCATGGTCAATTGAAGGTCTGCAGCCTGGTGAATGGCGAGAAGCGGATCAACAGGACCTGTTGAGTTTCGTACAGCGACGCCGATAGGCCTTACAAATTAACGGACTTATCGCGCCTGCCGATGCAAATCCGCAATGCGCATCGCCAGTTCCAGCGACTGCTCGTAATTCAGACGCGGATCGACCGTAGACTTGTAAGCCCGCTCGAGATCGGTGTCGGTGAGCCCACGTGCGCCACCGGTGCATTCGGTGACGTCGTCACCAGTCAGTTCGAAATGCACGCCGCCCAGCCATGAGCCTTGTTCGCGATGGATGCGGAATGACGCTTCCACTTCGGAGACAATGTTTTCAAAGCGGCGAGTCTTGAGCCCGTTGCTGGCGGTTTCAGTATTGCCGTGCATGGGATCGCACACCCACAGCACCGGGCTGCCGGTTGCACGTACGGCACGAATCAGATCCGGCAGATGTTTGTCGATTTTGCCAGCGCCCATGCGGTGAATCAGCGTGATGCGACCAGGCTCGTTGCCGGGATTCAGTTTGGCGAGCAGACCCTGCACCCACTCGGAATCCATCGTCGGGCTGATCTTGATGCCAACGGGATTGGCGATACCCCGGCAATATTCGACATGCGCGCCGTCCAGCTTCGCAGTGCGCATGCCGATCCAGGGCATGTGCGTAGAGGTGTTGTACCAGCGCTGCTGGCGCTTGATGAAGCGGGTCTGCGCCTGCTCGTAGTGCAGATGCAAGGCTTCATGGCTGGCGTAGAAGTTCACCCGGTCGGATTCTTCCACCGTCTTGCCGCGCATGGCCTCGAAGAAATCCAGCGCATCGGAAATCGAATTGACGATGCGCTCGTAGCGTTCATGCAGCGGCGAATGCCGAACGAAGTCCAGATCCCAGTACTCCGGATGGTGCAGATCAGCAAATCCCCCATCTATCAGGGCGCGCACGAAATTCAGGGTCAGCGCGGCACGTTCATAGCCACGCAGCAACAACTGCGGATCGGGCTCGCGTTCTGCGGCAGTGAAGCCGGGACGGTTGACGATATCGCCGCGATAGCTCGGCAAGGTGAGGTCATTGCGGGTTTCAGTATCGGCCGAGCGCGGCTTGGCATACTGACCGGCCATGCGACCGATGCGCACGATGGGTTTCTTCAGGCCATGCACCAGCACCAGTGACATCTGCAGCAGGATTTTCAGCTTCTTGGCGATCAGATCGGAATCGCATTCCGAAAATACTTCGGCGCAGTCCCCGCCCTGCAACACAAAGCGCTCGCCGCGTTGCGCCGAAGCGATTTCCTGCTTCAGCGCTTCGACTTCCCACGACACCACAATCGGGGGCAGTCTCGCCAGATCTGCGACAGCACCGTTCAATGCCGCGATGTCGGCATAGGTCGGCTGCTGATCCGCTGCAAAGTTTTGCCAGCTGGTCGGATGCCAACTGTTGATGTCAAGTTGCTTGCTCATGATGATCGCGATGCTAACACACCGTTCGAATACTCTTCGAAGGCGAGACCCAGTTGTAGGTCGGGTTTTATACCCGACTTTTTAGGATGTCGGGTGTAAAACCCGACCTACAAGAGCCCTCGGCTCAACCCGCTTCTTTTCTGGCCAATGCCAGCTGCTCATCCAGACGTTTGCCGGACACGGGCACTGCGGTTTTAAGTTCCTGTGCGAACAGCGAGACACGAAATTCTTCGATCATCCATTTCAGCTTGTGCAGTTCGCTTTGCTGCAAAGACTTGCGCGTCAGCAACTGCTGATAGCCTTTCCAGTACGGTTGGACCTGTTGCATCAACTGTGTATCGCGCGCCACGTTTCCCGACAACCGCTCAACACGGCGTTTGATGGCTTTCACGTATCTGGGCAGGTGACCGAACCAGGGTTGTCCGGTGGCCTGCAGGAAGTTGTCAGGCAACAGGTCCTGCAACTGCGCTTCAATGTCGGCAATCGCTGGCTTGAAAACCGGCGTGGTCATTCTGGTGATATCCTGCCGGACGGCACGCCATTCTGTGAACAGACTGAGCATCGTATTGGCCAGTCTGCTGACCACATCGTTCAATTCGGCGCGATGCCGTTCGATCAACTCGACAAAGTCTGCCTGACTACGCGGCAAAGCTTGTTCTTCGGGCAGGAAGCATTCACGCAAGACACGCTCCGCCAATGCATCTGCCAGTGGCTTGTTGCCACTGCTGCCCTGCCCCAGCAGGAGCAACTGTTTATTGCTGTAAAACTGCTGCCGGGCAAATTTGTATTGTTGGGGCACCGCCAGTATGACTAGTCGCAGCACACCGGCGCGCATGACTTGCTCGGCGTGTATTGGATTACCCAGCTCCACCACTGCCACGCTGTCGTTGCGATCCTCCAGTGCCGGATACACCGTAAATCGCACACCGTTACGAACGACTTCATGCTCAACAGGCAGATCACCGCATTCCCAGCTGCGCAACTGTCCGGTTTGTGCTGTTGCGATGGCCACTGGCTGTGCCGCTGCCACAGCTTTGTGAGTATCCCGCTGCAAACGCTGCAGATCCCTGCCCTGCGCCAGCAGCCTGCCTTTCAAGTCTTCAATGCGCAGGTAGGGGTTCAGGTGATCTGGAATCGGCAGCGCGTGCAAGTCATCGACGCTGAAGGGCGTACCGCTACGATGCGATATCCATTGCGCCAATGCGGCCGACAAGTCCGGTTCCTGTTGCAGATCCGCCAGCGCTTGCGCGGCATACTGCGGCACGGGCACGAAGTGCTTGCGGATGACTTTGGGCAGGGCACGCAGTATTTCGGTGATGCGCTCCAGCCGCCAGGCGGGTACGGCCCAGCTGATAACATTCTGATTCAGAGACGGTAGCAACGGCTCAGGTACGGTAAGCGTCACGCCGTCATCTGCATCGGCGGGTTCAAACTTGTAACGCAACGAGAGTTTGTTGCCGGCGCACTCCAGATAATCCGGATAGTCGGTCGCATTGAAGTCACTTAATCCCCGTCGCATCAAGTCGGGCAGCGCCATGCGCAGCTTCACTGCTTCCAGACGCTGTTCGCGCAGCCAGCCCTGCAATGCCGTTGCCGAGTGCACATGTTCTGGCAGGTGTTGCAGATAGAAATCCACCTGCGCCTGTTCATCAGCCAGCACGTCACGGCGCCGGATGCGGGCTTCAATGGCCTCAATCTGCTTGATCAGACTTCGATTATGGGTGAGGAAATCGGCCTTGATTTCCGATTGTCCGGCTGACTGTCCTTCCACCAGTGCAGCCCGCACAAATATTTCGCGGGCTTCCAGCGGTGCGACACTGGCGTAGTTGACGCGCCGCTTCGCCGACAGGATCAGCCCATACAAGGCCGTGCTTTCCAACGCCGCCACAAAGCCGCGCTGCGCTTCCCAGTGCGGCTCGGTGTAACTGCGCTTCAGCAAGTGTTCGCCTACCGCTTCGATCCATTGCGGCTCCAGCGCCGCCACCATGCGCGCGTACATGCGAGTGGTTTCCACCAACGATGCGGCAACTACCCACTTGGGCGGCTTCCTGGCCAGTGGTGTGCCGGGTGCAATGACAAAGCGGGTATTGCGCGCACCGAGATACTCGCGTGTTTCTTCCAGCGTACCGATACCACCGAGGAACCCGGTGAGGATGGCCTGATGCAGCTCCGCATAATTCGCGTCGATCTGATTGGGACGCAAGCCGAGCTCATCGACGGCTTCACGCAGCTGGCTGTGCACTTCCTGCCACTCGCGCATACGAATGAACGACAGGAACTGTTCGCGGCACCATTTGCGCAACTGATTGCCGGACAGCTCTGCGGCGCTGTCGTGGAAACGCTGCCAAATCGCCAGCACGGTCAGGAAGTCCGAGCGCGCGTCGGCGTAGGAAGCATGATGCAGGTCGGCTTTCTGCTGTGCTTCCTGCGGTCGTTCACGTGGATCCTGAGCGGACAGAAATGCCGCAATGATCAGCATCTCGCGCAGGCAACGATGATGATCCGCCGCCAGCAACATGCGCGCCAGACGCGGGTCCAGTGGTAGCGCGGCGATCTGTTTTCCCAGTGCAGTGACGTGTCGCGCGTCATCGACGGCTTTCAGCTCCTGCAACAGACGATAGCCATCGTTGATGAGCTTCAGCTCAGGCGGATCGATGAAGGGAAATTCGGCGGGATCTGGCAAGTCCAGCATGGCCAGTTTGAGAATCACGCTGGCCAGATTGGTCCGCAGGATTTCCGGCGCGGTAAATTCGTCGCGCGCATTGAAGTCGTCTTCGTCATACAGACGGATGCAGATGCCCTCGGCGACTCGGCCGCAACGACCTTTGCGTTGATCGGCGCTGGCGCGGGCAATTTTTTCTATCGGCAGTCGTTGCACCTTGCCGCGCACGCTGTAGCGACTGATGCGCGCCAGTCCCGAATCCACCACAAACCGCACGCCGGGCACGGTCAGGGAGGTTTCCGCCACATTGGTGGCCAGCACGATGCGACGGCCGCTGTGTGGCTTGAAGATTTTTTCCTGATCGCCCACCGACAAGCGCGCATACAGCGGCAACACTTCGACATTACGGAGGCGCGCGTCCTGCAAAACCCTGGCGGTTTCACGGATCTGCTTTTCACCAGGCAGAAATACCAGCACATCGCCTGAGTTGTGTTCGAGTTCTTCTACCGCCGCGAGCACGCCATGCGGGAGAGACGTCTCAACGGATTCTTCGTCTTCTGAATACAGTGGTCGATAGCGGACTTCCACCGGGTAACTGCGCCCGGAAACTTCAATGATTGGTGCGCCACCGAAGAAAACCGAAAACTTCTGTGGGTCAATCGTGGCGGAAGTGATGATCAACTTCAGATCGGGCCGACGACCCAGCAGCTGCCGCAGCACGCCCAGCAGCAAATCGATATTGAGACTGCGTTCGTGCGCTTCATCGATGATCAGCGTGTCGTAACGACGCAGATCGCGATCCGCCTCAAGCTCACGCAGCAGAATACCATCAGTCATCAGTTTCACACGACATTGCGGTCCGGTGTGATCGGTGAAACGCACCTGATAACCCACGGCGCCTCCCACGTTCGTGGCCAGTTCTTCCGCCAGACGATTGGCGAGCGCCCGTGCCGCAATACGTCGCGGCTGGGTATGACCAATCAGGCCAAACACGCCGCGGCCGGCTTCAATGCACAGCTTGGGTAATTGCGTACTCTTGCCCGAACCGGTGGCACCGCACAGAATGATGACCTGGTGCTGCTCAAGTACCTTGATGAATTCTTCGCGATGCGCACTGATGGGCAGCTCGGCATCGTAGTCGAGTCTGAGCGGCATGCTGCGCAGGGCTTCGACCTGCGCAATGCTGGAATCAATACGTTGCTGTAACTTGATACCAGCGGCATCGACATCACGACCCTGTGAAAGTTGTGCACGTATTCGCTGCCATTCCCGGTCCAGTCGCGGTCGTTCACTTAGACGTGTCAGGGCAATGCGCGCTCGCAACGCGTTGAGATCCTGCGGGTTCATTAACTAAGCGCCCAGCAAACGCACAATGATGCGCGCGCCACCCAGCTCCGAGGCTTCAATCTCCACGGTGCCGCGATACAGTTCGGCCAGTTCGCGCACCACCGACAAACCAATACCCTGCCCGGCGGCGCGCTCGTCAAGGCGCGTGCCGCGCTTCAGCACATGCTGGCGTTGCTCGGGTGAAATGCCCAGGCCATCGTCTTCGACTGTGATAACCAGACCGGCACGACGCGAATCCGGAACGGGCAAAGGATTTGCACTTATCTTGACCTGTTCACGGCAATACTTGAACGCGTTATCCAGCAGATTACCGACCAGCTCCATCAAATCGCCCTTGTCGGCCAGAAACCCACAGTCCGGTGCCAGCTGCACTTCGCAGGCAATCCGGCGTTCGAAATACACTTTCTGCAGCGTCGTAATCAACGGTTGCACCACTTCCTGCAGTGGCACCGGCGCGGTGCCCAGCGTCATGCCCGCGGATGCAGCAGCGCGCTTGAGTTGGTATTTGACAATGTCATCCATGCGTCCGACCTGCTCATCCAGCTGCCGCGCCGCCGGTATATCCCGCAATTCCGCTGAAGAGAGCAGATTGCGGATCACTGCCAGCGGTGTTTTCAGACTATGCGCCAGATTGCCCAGGGTATTGCGATAACGCCCCATGCGTTCGCGCTCACTGCGCAGCAGCGTATTCATATTATCGGTCACGCCTACCAGCTCGCGCGGATAGTTGCTGGCCAGCTCCGTCAGGGTACCGGCTTCAATCTGCTCAATCTCGGTTTCAACGCGCCGCAGCGGTTTGAGCACGCTACGAAACAGGAATGCCAGCGACACTATCAACAGTGCACTCAGCGCCGCAAAGCCGCCAAACAGGCTGATACGAAATTGCCGCAACTGTTCGTAGTACGGCGCCATGCTCACCGCAACGCTGTACACCACATTGTGGGTTCGACCATCGGCAAACCCCCACATGAATCCCTTGCTGAGAGTCAGCACCGGCGTGCCATTGGACAGAGTGCGTTCGCCGAATTTCGGCTGACCGGGCTGCACGTCGGTAATAAAGCTCAACGTTGCGCCCAGCAATGACGGTGATACCCAGGGAGTGCTGCCATCATCAACATGGATCTGGCCATACAACCCTGAGTTGGGTCCGAGAAAAGCGCTATCCAGCAATTGTGTGGCCGGCACCAGTCGGCCATCGGCCAGTTCTTCGGTCGCAGCCATCAGTGCCCATACTTGCAGATCGAGACGATCACGAATCGTCTGCCGGCTGGATTCGCGGAACACGGTATCCAGTACCACCGAAGTGATGCCAAAGAACAGTGCCAGCAAAATGCTGACCGACACCAGCAGTCGGGTACTGAGGGAGTTACTGAACATTCAATGTTGACAAGAGTTGCAGACTCGACAATCGCTGGACTCGCGCTTCCTGCGCTGCACAGCACTTGCATATCCAAGCACGACAAAAAAAGACCCACAACGCAGGGTTGCAGGTCTTTTCATTGTATGACGCCCCGGCCGATCTTGCTGAACGGTCTGGCAATCTGCCTGTTCAGGCGCTGGCGCGCTCCGGTGCATTGCGCTCCAGCGCAAACCGGTAGCCACGGCCACGCAGCGTTTCGATCGGACGATGCACCTCATTCGGATCGAGCTTGCGGCGCAAGCGACCAATGAATACCTCGATGGTATTGCTGTCGCGGTCGAAGTCCTGGGCATACAGGCGCTCGGTAAGCTCGGCCTTGGACACCACTTCGCCGGCGCGATGCATCAGGTACTCCAGCACGCGGTATTCAAAACCGGTGAGCTCAACATGGCGACCTTCAACCGAGACCTGCTGGGTGCGCGTATCCAGCGCCACCGGGCCACCCTGCAGCACGGACTGCGCCCAGCCGGAAGAGCGGCGCAGCAAGGCGCGAGTGCGCGCCAGCACTTCGGGAAAATGGAACGGCTTGGCGACATAGTCGTCGGCGCCCGATTGCAAACCTTCCACCTTGTCCTGCCATTGGTCGCGTGCCGTAAGAATCAGGATAGGGTAACTCTTGCCATCGGCACGCAATCTCCTGATCAGCTCCAGGCCTGACAATTTGGGCAGGCCCAGATCGATAATGGCCAGATCCAGCGGATACTCACGGCCGAAGTACAACCCTTCTTCGCCATCCGCAGCGCTGTCAACGTTGAAACCTGCTTCCGTGAATTGCTCCACCAGGGAGGTGCGCAACGTCGCTTCGTCTTCCACAATCAAAATACGCATAACTGTCTCCGACCCAAAGTATCGAGTTTGATGCCTGTTAGTAGCTGCGAATTGCAGACAGGTTTCAGTTGATGCGGCCGGTGCGCGCATCAACGCTCACCGTCCAGACTCTTGACCTGTCTGCACTCAGCAACCGGATTCGATATACCAACTGTCCACCTTCCTGCACCGTATCCGTCTTGACGGCAGTGGCGTTGTAGCGCTCCTGCACCAGCGACACGGCGTCATGCAGTGCGACACCGCGCTCCTGGCCACTCTCGTCTCCGGGAGCACGAGAAGGTGGCGTATCTGGCGGGGCGTGTTGACCTGGCTGAGGCCAATCCTGTCCCGGCGTATGTGTAAATCCCTTGGGTGGAACAAACTCTCGACCTGACATGCCAGGGCCGCCGACACCACTATTGCCGGGCTGACCGCCGCCTGGAGGCGGTCCACCTGCACCCATCTGTGCGTACACCGAGCCGAAGCCGGCAAACACGGACAGCACAGAGGCAACAAAAATGTTTCGGATATGTATGATCATGTCGGCGCAGAGTTTAAGTGAGCGGCCCAGGGTCTGCACCCAGCGCCGCTCATGCCTACGTTCGGCCTGACGTTGATCCACCATTCACGTGCGGTGCTTAGCGTGTGGTGCTTAGCGCACCACATCCACATCGACACCCACACGCACCTGCACGCGATTACCCGGGTCATACGGCATCACCGTGTCGTAGGTACGACCTTGATACCGGTAGGTCACGTGGTAGCCATCAACGCGTTCTTCCCATTCGTGTCGGGCACTCACTTCGCAGCGTTCGACACTGCGAGTTTCAACGCCGACATTACGCATCGAAATGTCATGGCCCACCGAAGCGCCCAGCGCGACGCCTGCCGCTGTTCCGACGTTACGGGAATAACCGTTGCCGAATTGATGGCCGATCACGCCGCCGATGATCGCGCCCAGCACGGTCGGTGTAGCGCTACTCGGGCGCGCATATACCTGTTGATCCTCATACCAGCACTCGCGCTGCGGCGTGGCCACAGCGACCCGGCGCACAATCGGATCCACGTCCACGACTCGCGCATAGTCGTATTCGACCACTGGCTGGTAAGCCACCCGGACCGGTTCGCGGTTCCAGCGGCTGTTCGACCAGGCCGGCTGGTGGGCAAGGGCAACGCTTGTGCCCACCAGTCCCGCGCCCAGGATGCTGGTGCGGACAATGGACTTAAGCATGGCGTTCATGATCGTCTCCTCTCTAGGCTGTTCCAGAAAAAAGCTCGTAATGAGCTTGGGAGGGACTGTAGTTCCCGGGCAATGAACGCTTCCTGAATGCCGTTCAGGATCCCGGCGAAGTATTGCGAATCAGGTATTTAGGCATTCCAAAACGATACTTTGTGTTCCAGATTATTGACCGCTGAACCCGCGCGATCCCCGGTAGAATGCGCCGCCTTGGCATCCGGCGAGCGGCCGACCCCGGTATCGCCAGTCATGTTTTCAGTCATGTTTTCGGTTATGGAGCGTCTCGAGTGAGCAAGATCCTGGTCTGCATCAAGCGCGTGGTGGACTACAACGTGCGGGTACGCGTCAAACCCGACGGCAGCGGTGTGATTACCGATGGCGTCAAGATGAGCATCAATCCCTTCGATGAAATTGCCCTGGAAGAAGCCCTGCGCCTGAAAGAACGCGGCGTCGCCAGCGAAGTGATCGTGGCCTCGATCGGCCCGAGCGACACCCAGCAGCAATTGCGCACCGCCCTGGCCATGGGCGCAGACCGCGCCGTCCTGATTCAACAGGACACCGCCGTGGAACCGCTGACGGCGGCGCGGGCATTCCTGAAGCTGGTGGAAAAAGAACAGCCGCTACTGGTCATCACCGGTAAGCAGGCCATCGATGACGACAATGCACAAACCGGCCAGATGCTGGCAGCGTTGTGGAATCGTCCGCAGGCCTGCTTTGCGTCCAAGGTAGAAGTAACGGGCAACACGGCGCGCATCACCCGCGAAGTGGATGCCGGTCTGGAAACCCTGGAGCTGGACCTGCCGGCTGTGGTCACCACCGATCTGCGCCTGAATGAGCCGCGCTACGTAAAGCTGCCGGAGATCATGAAGGCCAAGAAAAAACCGCTGGAAACGCTGAGCCTTGCCGACCTGGGTGTAGCCGCCACCACTCAATTCAAAACGGTCAAGGTCAGTCCGCCGCCGGCCCGTCAGAAGGGTGTACTCGTCAAGGACGTTGCCGAGCTGATCACCACCTTGAAGCAAAAGGGAGTGCTGTAATGACTCGCGTCCTGGTAATTGCCGAACACGCTAACGGCGCACTCAATCTCAGCACCCATAAAACCCTCAGCTGTGCATTACAGATTCCCGATGCACAGATTGATGTCGCTGTTCTGGCCAGCGATGCCAGCACTCTCGCCACACAGGCAGCCAAACTCACAGGTGTGAAACGTGTATTGAAGGTTGAGCGTGCCGAATTTGCCGAAGCGGTTGCCTCCACACAGGCCGCTGCGATTGTCGAGCTGGCGGCGAACTACACCCACGTACTCGCTCCTGCCACCACCTTCGGCAAGGACCTGCTGCCGCGCGTTGCGGCACTGCTGGGCGTGGGCCAGATCAGCGAGGTGATGGCGGCGGAAAGCGCGCATCGCTTTGTACGGCCGATCTATGCCGGCAACGCCATCGTGACCCTGGATGCCGATCCCAATCAGAAACTGGTAGCCACAGTGCGCGTCGCCTCGTTCCAGCCGGTTGCTGAAACCGGCAGCGCCAGCATTGAATCGGTTGCCATTACTGTTGCGCTGCCGGCGCATACGCGCTTCGTCGAACGCGCTACCGACCGTACCGGTCGTCCGGACTTGCAAAGCGCGAACCGGGTGGTGTCAGGCGGTCGTGCCCTGGGGAGTGCAGAAAACTTCCAGTTGATTTATCACCTGGCAGACAAGCTAGGTGCAGCGGTGGGCGCTTCGCGCGCCGCAGTGGATTCCGGCTATGCGGCCAATGACCTGCAGGTCGGTCAGACCGGCAAGATCATCGCACCCGAACTGTACATTGCAGTAGGCATCTCCGGCGCCATTCAGCATCTCACCGGTATCAAGGATGCGCGCACGATTGTGGCCATCAACAAGGATTCGGAAGCGCCGATATTCGAAGTAGCTGATGTGGGGCTGGTCGGTGATCTGTTCACCGTGCTGCCGGAACTCGAAAAACACTTGTAGGGGGCGGGCGTGCCCGCCCCTCTTCCCGGATCGTGACGAAGGGCGAGGCATGCCTCGCCCCTACACGATCATTACAACTGTCCGATCGCGCATTCCGCGCTGGACACATCGAACTGGCCGGGGGGTTCGATATTCAACTGCTTCACCACGCCGTCTTCCACGATCATTGAGAAGCGCTTGCTGCGCTTGCCCATGCCGAAGCCGGTGCCGTCCATTTCCAGACCCAGCGCTCTGGCATAGTCGCCATTGCCGTCGGCCAGCATGACAATCTTGTCGCCGACATTCGCATACTTGCCCCAGGCATCCATAACGAACACATCGTTGACTGCCATGCAGGCAATGGTGTCGATGCCCTTGGCCTTGATCGTTGCTGCATTATTCACATAGCCGGGCAAATGCTTGCCCGAACAGGTGGGTGTGAATGCGCCGGGCACGGAAAACAACAGGACTTTCTTGCCCTTGAACAATTCGTCCGTGGTCAGGGGCTTGGGACCTTCGCCGGTCATGATCTTGAACGTGCCGCTGGGCACAGTGCTGCCTACTTCGATGGTCATTGGAAAACTCCATTGGCTGACTGATTGTTACTGATGGGTTGTTGCGGAAATCTGAAAAAGCTCGATCGAGCATTGTAACGATGCCGCGTGACAGGATTGTTCTATTTGGTTGACCGGTAAGGAAACTCACCCGCACGTGTAACCATCCCCGGCAGCGGATGGCCGAGACGTTGCTCCAGCCAGTGCGCAGTTCCAATCAGCTGTGTCAGGGACAAACCCGTGTCGATGCCGCTGCGTTCGAGCAGGTACACCACATCTTCAGTGGCTACATTGCCCGACGCTTTGGGAGCAAACGGGCACCCGCCAACACCGCCGATGCTGCTGTCGAAGATACGAACACCAGTCTGATAGGCAGTCAAGATGTTTGCCAGCGCTGTGTTGCGGGTGTTGTGGAAGTGCCCGCGCAAAGGCAATCCGGGAGCAAGGTCATGAACCACTTCAAATAACTGCTGCACCTGCATCGGTACGGCCACACCGATAGTGTCGGCCAACGCCAGTTCGCGCGGTGCCAGTGCAGCCAGACGTTTGCAAATCTCCAGAATACGGTCCACGGGCACTTCACCTTCAAACGGACAGCCGAAGGCCACCGACAGCGTGATCTGCACGGACAATCCCGCCGCTTTTGCTTTCGACACCAGCTGTTCGCACACGACAATACTCTGCTCGCGCGTGACACCCTGATTCTTCAGACCAAAACTGTCGGTAGCAACGGCCACCAGGCCCACTTCATCACAGCCTGCTGCGATGGCGCGCTCCAGTCCGCGCTGATTGAGCACCAGACCAATACGCGTGAGCCCTGCTTGCTTCGGGATCTGCGCCAGCACCGCTTCACTGTCTGCCATTTGCGGCACGGCCTTGGGGCTGACGAAGCTGCCGACTTCAATGCGCCGGCTACCGGCCTCGATCAGTCGGTTGATCAGTTCAACTTTCTGATCGGTGGATAACAGCCTCGCTTCGGCCTGCAGGCCATCGCGGGGACCGACTTCAATGATTTCAACGCTGTGTGCCACGTTGCTCTCACGATACGCTGACGCCGCTCCTGCGCTTCCTGCGCCCGCGGCACTGATACGTCCCTGTATGGCGAAAGCCCCTGCGGAAACTTCCGCAAGGGCTTTGACGATACGCCAGTTCTGGTCGGGTGCAACTCAGGGCTTATCGCTGTCGGTTACTGCGCCAAACGAAGCGCTGCTCACCGAACGTGCGTACTTGGCCAGCACACCCTTGGTGGGAAGCTGCTTGGTCATCTTCCACTGGCCGCGACGACGCTGCATTTCCTCGTCCGACACGTTGCAGTCGATGGTGTTCTTCACTGCATCAATGGTGATGACATCGCCGTCCTTAATGAGCGCGATCGGACCACCCACTGCAGCTTCGGGTGAGACATGGCCCACTACGAAGCCATGGCTGCCGCCGGAGAAGCGACCATCGGTAATGAAGGCCACTTTGTCGCCCAGACCGCGGCCCATGATGGCGCTGGTGGGGCTGAGCATTTCGCGCATACCCGGGCCGCCCTTCGGACCTTCGTAACGGATCACCAGCACATCGCCTGCAACGATGCCGCCATCGAGGATGGCCTGCAGTGATGCTTCCTCAGAATCAAATACGCGTGCCTTGCCGGTGAAATGCAAGCCTTCCTTGCCGGTGATCTTGGCCACCGCGCCTTCCGGAGCAATATTGCCGTACAGGATGCGCAGGTGACTGTCGGCTTTGATCGGGTCCTTGAAACTGTGAACGATATGCTGGTGCTTCGGGTACGGCTTCACCGACTTGAGGTTCTGCGCCAGCGTCTTGCCGGTCACGGTGAGACAGTCACCATGCAGCAGGCCTTCCTGCAGCAGCATCTTCATCAGCGGCTGGATGCCGCCGATCTTGATCAGATCCGACATCAGATATTTGCTGCTGGGACGCATTTCCGACAGCACCGGTACGCGTTTGCCGATACGCGTGAAGTCATCCATCTCCAGCTTCACCCCTGCGCAATGTGCGATCGCCAGCAGATGCAGCACGGCATTGGTGGAGCCACCCAGGGCAATCGACACCGTGATGGCATTCTCGAAAGCCTTGCGAGTGAGAATGTCAGAAGGCTTGATATCCTGCTTGATCAGATTCAGCACTGCCTTGCCGGCAGCCTTGCAGTCATCGAGCTTGGTACGCGACAGGGCTTCCTGAGCAGAGCTGTTCGGCAGACTCATGCCCAGCGCTTCAATAGCCGATGCCATGGTGTTGGCGGTGTACATGCCGCCGCAGCTGCCCGCGCCAGGAATCGCGGTCTTTTCCACCTCGAGCAATTGCTTGTCGTTGATAGTGCCCTTGGCATACTGGCCTACGGCCTCGAACACGGAAACGATGTCGGTGTGCTTTGCGCCCGGACGAATGGTACCGCCGTAAACGAATACGGCGGGACGGTTCAAACGCGCCAGGGCCATCATGCAACCTGGCATGTTCTTGTCACAGCCGCCAATGGCGACCACACCGTCAAAGCCCTGCGCGCCGGTCACGGCTTCGATCGAGTCGGCAATCACCTCACGCGACACCAGCGAATAACGCATGCCGGGCGTACCCATCGAGATACCATCGGAAACCGTAATCGTGCCGAAGGTGGTGCTCTTGCCGCCCGAAGCATCGACGGAATCTGCGGCCGCCTTGGCCAGCTTGTCGATGTGCATGTTGCACGGCGTCAGGTTGCTCCAGGTCGACGCGATACCGACCGACGGCTTCTTGAAATCGGCATCCTTGTAGCCCACCGCGCGCAGCATGGCGCGGCTGGCGGTCTGCTTCAGGCCATCCACTACAACGCTGGAATAGCGACGGGTGTTGGGCTTGGCGCTGGATTTCTTTTTGGCAACAGTCTTGGTACGAGGCGGCATGAGATCACCTGTTGAAAGGGTCTCCAATCGTAACGGGTCACGGCCAGATGACAAGTCCGAAATTGAACAGGCTTTACCCGGCGGTATCAGCTGGTGGCACGACGCTGGATTGCGTACGCAGCTCAATGATCAAAACCCCCACCACCGTCAACAAGCCGCCGAACAGCATGCGTCCGGTCAGCACATCATGATTCACCAGCACACCGGCGATCATGCCGAAGATGACCGACAGCACCGTCATGGGTGCGACGCTGCTGACCGGATAACGCCTGAGCAGGTAGAAGAAACCGGTCTGGCCGATCAGGCTGGAGCCAATCGCCGCCATCAGCACGGCACCCCAGGCTATATGGCTGGCGGACTGCATGGCCGGTATCTGCCCCTGCTCAAATAAAAAGCTCAGCACCAGCAGCACCGGCAACGCCATGATCGATATCCATACCTGCAGCTGCATGGGCGTGACGCCGCGCAGACGCTTCACATAGATCATCCCCAGCGCGGCCGACAGGCATTGAACTACCACGCACAGCAACCCCGGCAGATAACTGAAGGCGCGTGGGTCAAAGCCAATGATGAACACGCCAATGAAGGCCAGCGCAATGCCGGTCTTGCGCCGCCAGTGAATCACCTCGCCCAGCATGAAGATTGACAGCAAGGTGGAGAACGGCACTACCAGCTGCGTGAATATCGCCACAGTGGCTACATCCTTGGACAGGCCCAATCCCAGCGCCAGCAGACCAAAGCCACCTGCACCAGTGAACAGCGCCACCACAAACAGGTTACGCATCTGACCGGGAAACCAGCGCAACCAGGGCAGGCATATGACCAGCATGATGGACAGTCGCAGACCGGCGAACAGGATGGGTGGAATCTCGCGCACACCAAACTTGGCGGTGAGCAGGTTCAACCCCCAGACGAGGTTGACGAACACCAGCAGCGCCAGATGGTGTGGTTTCAGCCAGTGGTGCTGTGACGAGGACTGCAAGTGTGGCCGTGCCTCAGACCAATTCGGTTGCAATCTCGAAACGGCCGCTCAGCGCCCGGTGGATGGGGCACCTGTTGGCAATGCCCAGCAGGTAACTGCGCTGTTCTTCAGTGAGCTTGCCCACTAGCTCAATCTGACGCTGCAGGTAGTACACACCACCCTCTTCGTGATGCGTGATCTGCACTTTCATGTCTTCAAGCGGCATCTGCTTGCGGCGCGCCACCATCGTGACGGTTAACGCCGTGCAGGCGCCCAGCGCCGAGTCCAGCAGCATGTGGCTATCAGGGGCGGCACCGTCGCCACCACTTTCGGTGGCAACATCGGCAAATAGCTCGAATCCGTCCACTTCAATGCGTTGTTTGAGCTTGCCATCGCCGGCTTTTTGAACTTTCACCATGACATTAACCCCTGCCTCGAATGAAATCCGCAAAACCCTGCATGAATTTGGTCAACTGCTTGCGCACTGCCTCGTCCTGTAGCTCGCCGTTAGCACCGAACACCTGACCGGCACGTGACACCAGCATTTTCTGACCAAACCAGGGGCGTGTTCCCAGGGTGCGCAGCACCGGCAACCACGCCACCTGCGACAGCGTCGTGCCGAAACCACCCGGCGAGGCGCCCATGATGGCTACCGGTTTATCACCAAACACCTTGTCGCTATCAGCGGGCGGACGTGACAACCAGTCGATGGCGTTCTTGGCC
Source organism: uncultured Pseudomonadota bacterium (assembly GCA_963748005.1). GTDB lineage: Bacteria > Pseudomonadota > Gammaproteobacteria > Steroidobacterales > Steroidobacteraceae > CAILZL01. The sequence continues at coordinate 456,810 of CAVVHH010000003.1, read as the reverse complement.
ACCCCGGGTATGGAGTTGTTGTACTCGGGTGTCACCAGCAGCAAGCCATCGGCCTGAATGATGCTGTTCTTCAGCGTCTGCACGGTAGCAGGAATGCCTTCGTTCGTCTCGACATCGCCGTCATACAATGGAATACCCTTGATGGTGCCGATTTCCAGTTGCACATCGGTGGGCAACACCTGCTGCACAGCGCGCAGCAAGGCCGAATTGTAGGAGCCGCTACGCAGACTCCCCGATACGCCGACGATCTTGATCATGGCCTTGCCTCCGCTGATTAACAGCGGTAGAAGTTAACGCAAGCCGTACAGATTCGTATAGGTAAATCATGACGAGCAGCATCATCGAACGCTTGGCCACCCGCGACACCATCGTCGGCGAGAACCTGCCAATCCGACGCGCCCTGCCCAACAAGGTGCGGCGCATGATCGGCGCGTGGTGTTTTCTCGATCACGCCGGACCCGTGACAGTCAAATCCCACGAAGAATTTCGCGTCGGCCCACATCCGCACATCGGCCTGCAGACGTTCACCTGGATGATCGAGGGCGAAATCCTGCATCGCGACTCACTGGGTTACGAACAAGTGTTGCGCCCCGGGCAAGTGAATCTGATGACTGCCGGCAACGGCATCGCGCATTCGGAAGAATCGTTGCCCATTACCCAGCCATGCCGTCTGCACATGGCACAGTTGTGGATTGCCCTGCCCGAATCACAGCGGCATGGCCGCGCTGCCTTCCAGCACTACCCAGAATTGCCGGTGATACAACAAGGCGGCTTCATCATCACCGTGCTTGCCGGAGAACTGCAGGGGCGCACATCACCCGTACAAGTGTATTCACCCCTGCTGGGCGCCGATCTCGCCTGCAGCGGCAAGGCTGATCTTCGGCTGCCACTGAACCCCGCTTTTGAACACGGCGTATTGGTGCTGGAGGGCCAGATCACCATCGAAGGCGAATCACTGGAGTCCGGCACTCTGCTCTACTTGGGCACGGATCGTTCGCAGCTGCACATTCAGGCAACAGATAGCGCACGCCTGCTACTGCTTGGCGGTATACCCTTTGATGAGAAGGTGTTGCTCTGGTGGAATTTTGTTGCCCGAAATGGAGCCGAGATTGTTACAGCCACCGAAGACTGGAACGCCCACTCAGCACGGTTTGGCGAAGTAAAGGGTTATCAAGGCGAACGCTTGATTGCGCCCAGTGTCGCGGGATTGCATTTACGAAACTGATGATCCTGGGTAGGGTGCATTTGTGAATGCACCATCCGGGAAATGTGGAATTCCTGGAAATGACTTGAAGGAGGCGCATTCTCGAATGCGCTAAGTTGGAATGGGCAAATGAATCGTTCAGGCCGGCAATAGACAGCCTATACTCGGCATTCGCTAACGTTGGCGCGCAGTCTGAGGCGGCTGGATATCATGATTGAGCCATCCGCACATGCACCACTGTTGAATGTCACGCTACGGGTGGGATGTCATCTCGTCTACGAAGTAACAGGCACGGCAACCCTGCTGCTCAACGTGCAACCGCTGCGCGACCGCCAGCACATGATAATTGCCGAATCGCTGAGCATGGGCCAGGACCTGCCGATCGAGGAATACGTAGACGATCACGGCAATCATGTGTACCGATTGGTGCTGCGTCGGGGCACCAACATCATTCATCACGATTCCATTCTGGCGGTGCCGTCACTGCCCGATAACTACCAGGTGTTCAACACCAAGCCAACGCCGGTGGATGAACTACCCCCCGAGCTGCTGCGCTACACCTTGCCAAGCCGCTACTGCGACTCCGACAAACTGACCAACTTTGCCTGGGAAAAATTCGGCCACATCGAACACGGCCTGCCGCGTGTGCAGGCAATCAGCGAATGGCTTCACAACAATATTCAGTACACCTATCTATCCGGTCGCCCCGATTTGTCGGCAGGAGATGTACTCCATCGCGGTTATGGCGTCTGCCGCGATTTCGCACATCTCGCGATTGCATTGAACCGCACCTTCAATTTGCCTGCTCGCTACGTTACAGGCCATGTACCCGACATTGGTTTTCCCGATCCACAAGGACATATGGATTTTCACGCCTACGCCGAGGTGTACCTTGGCAGTCGCTGGTACACCACCGACGCGCGCTTTCATGTACCCAGAATCGGTCGAGTGAAAGTGTCGTGTGGACTTGATGCCGTTGATGGCGCGTTCTCCACCATCTACGGCGCCGCAACCCTCAGCCACTTCGAGATCTGGGCTTACCAAGTAGCGCGTGGCTCGGTCACCGTTGGCGATCCGATTGATCTATCCCGTCGCATCGACAATCAGTGGCAGGTACAGACGGATGCGGCTTATTAGGCGGGCTTGGTAGGTTGGCGCTGAACGAAGTGAAGCCCAACTCCGAATCGAAATGTTGGGCTTCGCAGAGGTAGCCCAACATATGAGCTATTAAGTTATTTCGGCTTCAATTTTCGTCAGCAATTCCTGTGCTGGGGCATCTGCGCCGTTTCTTATTGCGAGTTTGCACCAATCCATTGCCATAGGAATATCCTTCGCGATGCCAATTCCCTCATATAAATAAGCTGCCACCGCCCACTGAGCATTAGGTACGCCGTTCTTTGCCGCCTCAAGATACCATCCGAATGCAAGCTCAGGACTTGGTTCTACACCTATACCTTGTTCATAACACCAAGCAAGCATGTGCTTTCCGCACGGGTCATCATGCTCAGCTGCCCTTTGAGACCAAATGAAAGCCTGATGCCTGTCCGCTGCAGAAATGCCGAACGACGCCGCATAAAACGTCGCAAGTAAGTATTCTGCGGGAGGAAAGTTATTGTTTGCAGCCCTCTTACACCACAAGAATGCCTTTGCAGGATTACGCGCCACACCACGGCCGTAGTAGAAACCCAGTGCCAACTCATATTGAAATCTCTTTGCACCGATATGAGCCAAGGCAATAATTGCGGCGAATCTAGAACCTATCTCAAAATTAACTGCCGTGCATAAAGATGTAGAATCGTGCATATGCTGAAATTAAGCGATGCACATTGGGCAAGGATACGGCAGCACTTTCCCGAGGAGAGCCTTGAAGAAAGTCGCCCGGGGCGCAAGCCAGTGCCTGCACGCAAAGTTCTGGAAGGCGTGTTGTGGATTCTGAACACCGGCGCGCAATGGCATCTGCTGCCCCAGTGCTATCCCAACTACAAGACGGTGCATCGGCGTTTCCAGCAATGGTGTCGGGATGAAGTATTGCGCGCGGTGCTGACGGATCTGGCCAATGACCTGCGCGAGCAGGGGATGATCGATGAACGCGAAGCGTTCATTGATGCCACGTTTGCCAGTGCCAAAGGCGGCGGCGAGGAAATTGGCAAAACCAAGCGGGGCAAAGGCGTGAAAATCATGGCGATTGTGGATCGCCATGGCTTGCCCTTGGCGGTCAGCACGCATGCCGCGAACCATCACGAAGTTACGCTGGTGCAGCTGAGCTTCGACTTTTACATGATCGAAGCGAAGCCGGAGAATCTGATCGGCGACAAGGCCTATGACTCCGACCCCCTGGATGAGCAGTTGCGCGAACAGGACATCGAGATGATTGCGCCGCACAAGACCAATCGGGTGAGACACGCCACGCAGGATGGACGGCGCTTGCGCCGTTATCAGCGACGCTGGCTGGTCGAACGCTTCTTCGCCTGGTTGCAATGGCAGCGAAGAATCCTGTGTCGATGGGAGTATTACGCGCAAAACTTCCTCGGCTTTGTACAGCTCGCCTGCATAAATATGCTACTCAAACGAATTTGAGATAGGTTCTAATAAATGTAATAGCTACCACGGATTAAATTTCATCCAATTATTCGCAGTGCGGCATACGCGTTTGAGTTGATGTCGCAAATCGCGTCTTCACGAAGATCAGCCTGGAAACCTTCTCTTCAAATACCCAAATAACATCTGCATACAATTCGCTTGTACCCCCGTTGGCTGGCGTTGGCGTTCGTTGCTATTCCATGGAAACAGATCCAGATGCATCCATCGCTTGCAATGCTGACGAAACCCAGCCTGTTGCAAATCAAGCTGCCAGGTCACGAGACAGTCGGTATACCAACCACATGGTTACCTGCTTTCCTTTGCCACCAGCCATTTCACCAGATCAATCAATTGCTGAGCCCCACCGGCAGAATTAGGCGTTACACGATACTTGCCATTCACAATGATGGTGGGCGTCTGATCTGCTTTATATGCCTTGATCTTTGCATCTGCACGCGTCATGGCTGACGCCACACCGAAGGAATTGGCAACCGCAAGAAACTCTTCCTGCTTGATCCTGGCTACGCGGTTATAAAACTTCGCGACATCGGTAATGCTCGGCAAAGGATTTTTTAACCGGTTTGTCTTTGGATCAATGATCGCCAGCTCGCCGGTTTTCCAGATCGCATCAAACATCGCATCATGGGTACGCTCGGCAATGCCCAGTGTCTGCGCGGCCAGGAATGCGCGCTGGAATACCGTCCAGTCTTCTTCAGGATGCCAGGAAGCAGGCAGGTATTTTAGTTGGGCCTGTGGCGGCAACGCCGCCTTGAGCTGATTTACATAGGGATAGAACGCGAAACACGCAGGGCAGCCGTATGAAAACACCTCCACCACTTCAACCTTGCCGGCTGGAACATCCGTAGCCTGTGCCGGCTGGATCAGAAAGTAATGTGTCCCCTGTACCCAGGGAGCATCGGCAGCTTCAACATTCGCCAATGCCAGCAGCGCCCCGATAAGAACAAATATTTTTCTCATAGCTTCTCCAGTTCTGAACCCGATCGCGAACTTGCCGCGACCGCTTTCATTATTCATCTAGTGGCCAAACCTTCCCTTCAAATAGCCAAACAACATCCTTACACATTGCGCCTCCGCCCCCGCTGGCCGGCCCGGCCGATCCTTGCTGTTCCAGGCAAACAAATCCAGATGCACCCATTGTTTGGCCTTGCTGACAAAGCGTTGCAGATACAGACCGGCAATGATCGCGCCGCTGAAGCCAGAGCTGGATACATTGTTCAGGTCGGCAATCTTGGACGACAACTCATCGTCATAGCCAGACCACAAGGGCAGGTGCCAGACTGGATCCGCTTCACGCACACCGGCAGCCATCAAATCGCTGGCGAGTTGTACATCGCGGGTAAACAGTGCCGGTAGTTCGGGACCGAGCGCCACACGCGCCGCGCCGGTCAGCGTGGCCATGTCGATCAGCAACTCAGGTGCATCGGCATCGGCCAGCGTTAATGCATCGCACAGGATCAGTCGCCCTTCGGCATCGGTGTTGCCCACTTCCACACTCAGGCCCGCGCGCGTACTGAGTACATCGCCCGGCCGGAAGGCATTGCCAGCAATGGCATTCTCCACGGCCGGAATGATCACACGCAACCGTACGGGCAGCTTTGCCTGCATGACGAGTTGTGCCAGCGCCAGCGTGCAGGCCGCACCGCCCATGTCCTTTTTCATCAGCAACATGCCGGAGGGCGGTTTGATGTCGAGGCCACCGCTGTCGAAGCACACGCCCTTGCCCACCAGCGTGAGGCGCGGATGGGTGGCGTCACCCCATTCGAAGTCCACCAGTTCGGGGGATACGCTGGCCGCACGACCTACGGCATGTACGGCTGGGAAGCCGGCGCTCAGCAACTCATCGCCCGCATATCGACGTACGACGGCGCCATGCGCTGCAGCAATATCCACGGCGGTTTGCGCCAGCACGGTGGGCGTGAGATCACCGGCTGGAGTATTGATCAGATCGCGGGCCAGTGCGCAGGCGGTGACCAGTTGCTGCACCTGCTCGATATCCACCTGTGAGCTGACCACCAGCGTGCGGGATTTTCGCTCAGTGGGTTTCTTGTAGCGCTCGAAGCGGTACTGGCCGTACTCCCAACCCAACGCAAATTGCTGCGCTTCCTGCGTGGTTAATCCTGCAGGTATTTGATAGCTGCCCTCCGGCAGCTTCTCGGGCAATCCCGCCGACGTCCACAGATTCACTGCCTCGTCGGACGAACGTTTGCCCAGCCCGATCCATACGGCGGCCAAGGCGCCCTGAGCATCGGGCATCAGCAACAGCTTGTTGCGTTCACCGCGAAAATTTTGCAACCGCGCCCAGGTTTGTACGGGGCCCTCCTGCCCCGCCTGGAACGCATCAAAGCCCTCTTCCTGCAACAGCGACAGGGGAATTGCGGTGTTGTCCGTAGTACGAACCAGCATGTGAATCTCGCAAAAACAGGTGATTAAAAAATCGGCATCGGCCTTGTGTTACCGACACCGAAAGGCAAAATTTTGCAGGCCAAGAATAGCAGGCCGGCGTTATGCGCCCGGCCAGAAAATAAAGCGCTTTTCGTATTCTGGCCATTGACAAATCAGTGGCTTATGTGATGCCATTGCGCCGTTTTTTTCACAGGCTGTTTTCTTGAATTTTCAACCCGCAAAACGTGCCGATGTCAGCGTATCGGCGGCAGGCGTAGTACGGATCGTCACCGTACTGCCCACGCCCCCTGCGGGAAACTGAACTGAAGCAGCTTTAGAAACTCAGACAGTGAACCCCGCCCGGCCCGCAGCGGGGTTTGTCGTTTTTGCAGACCATGAATCTTGCGGCAAGTTTTTTAACCTGATTTCCATAGTTTGATTTTCCATTGACTACTTACGGTTTTCCTTCAGGAGCCACGACAATGCAGATCTATTCCCAGAAAGACGTCAAGAAAAAGGCGCTTGCCGGCGCACGCATCGCCATCCTCGGTTATGGCAGCCAGGGCCGTGCCCATGCGCTGAACCTCAAGGACAGCGGTTATGACGTCGTCGTTGGGTTGCGCAAGAACGGCGACAGCTGGAAGAAGGCCAAGAAAGACGGCCTGGCTGTGGCCGAGCCGGCTGAAGCCGTGAAAGGCGCCAAGCTGATCGCCTTCCTGGTGCCGGACCTTGCCCAGAAAGATCTGTACAAGCTGGTGCTGGAGAATGTGTCCCTGGGCGCCACCATCCTGTTCGCGCACGGCTTCAACATCCAGTACAAGCTGATCAAGCCGCGCAAGGATCTGGACGTGGTGCTGATTGCACCCAAGGGCCCCGGCCACCTCGTGCGTCGTCAGTATCAGCAAGGCCGCGGCGTGCCCTGCCTGATCGCCGTTCATCAGGACGCCACCAAGAGCGCGTTCGACAACGCACTGGCCTATGCCGATGGCATCGGCGGCACCCGTGGCGGCGTCATCAAGACCACCTTCTCCGAAGAGACCGAAACCGATCTGTTCGGCGAACAGTCAGTGCTGTGCGGTGGCACCACTGAGCTGGTGACCAAGGGCTTTGAAGTGCTGGTGGAAGCCGGCTACCAGCCCGAGATCGCCTACTACGAAGTCATGCACGAACTGAAGCTGATCGTCGACCTGTTGCACGAAGGCGGTCTGGCCAAGATGCATCAGTACGTCAGCGAAACCTGCAAGTACGGCGACCTGACCCGCGGTCCACGCATCGTTACCGCTGCTACCAAGCGCGAGATGAAGAAGGTGCTGAAGGAAGTGCAGAACGGCAAGTTCGCCCGTCAGTGGATTGCCGAAAACAAGCGCGGCCAGAAGAAGTACAAGGCCCTGATGAAGAAGGATTTGGCGCATCCCATTGAAAAAGTGGGTGCGAAGTTGCGCGCACGTATGCCCTGGTTGGAGGAATAATCCCGTAGGGGCGACGCATGCGTCGCCCTGTTTAACACCGATGATTCGGAAGGGCGAGGCATGCCTCGCCCCTACGATCGACACCAAAGATGACCATGACCACCCCTGACCCAAACCGCGTTCTGATCTTCGACACCACGCTGCGTGATGGCGAGCAATCACCGGGTTGCAGCATGACGCAACCGGAAAAGCTGCGGGTCGCCAGAGCACTGGCCGAGTTGGGCGTGGACATTATTGAAGCCGGTTTCCCGGCCGCCTCGCGGGGCGACTGGGAATCGGTTCAGGCCATTGCTCGCGAAACGCACGGCCCGCGCATTGCGGGTCTGGCGCGTTGCCATCGCGACGACATCAACAAGGCCTGGGGCGCGCTGAAAGACGCCGCTAAACCTCGCCTGCATGTATTCCTGGCCACCAGCGCCATCCATCGCCAGTTCAAGTTGAACATGGCCAAGGACGAAATCATCCGCACTGCAGTCGAAGGCGTGAAGATCGCGCGCGACCTGTGCGAAGACATCGAATTCTCGCCCGAAGACGCTTCCCGCACCGAGCCGGAGTTTCTGGCGGAAGTGGTCGCTGCCGCGATTGAAGCCGGCGCCACCACCATCAATGTGCCCGACACCGTGGGCTACACGGTTCCCGAAGAATTTTACGAGGTGTTCAAGTACCTCAAGACCCATGTGCCGAACATCGACAAGGCTGTGCTGTCCGTGCACTGTCATGATGATCTCGGCATGGCGGTGGCCAACAGTCTGGCTGCGGTGCGCGCCGGTGCGCGCCAGATCGAGTGCACCATCAACGGCATCGGCGAACGCGCCGGCAACTGCTCGCTGGAAGAAGTGGTGATGGCGATCAAGACCCGCGAAAACCAGTTCAAGGTGCATACCGGCATCAACACCACCAAGCTGTATCCCACCAGCCGGCTGGTATCGTCCATCACCGGCATGGCGATTCCGCGCAACAAAGCCATTGTTGGCGAAAATGCTTTTGCGCATGAATCCGGCATTCACCAGCACGGCATGCTGCGCAACAGCTCGACTTACGAAATCATGCGGCCACAGGATGTGGGCCTGTCGCGGACCAATCTGGTGCTGGGCAAACACAGCGGTCGCCATGCTTTCCGCGAGCGCGTAAAGGAATTGGGCTTTGAACCCACAGACGCCGAGATCAATACCTTGTTCGAGAAGTTCAAGGCGCTGGCCGACAAGAAGAAGGAACTGTTCGACGGCGATATCGAAGCGCTGGTCATGCAGTCCGAGACGGATGCGCCGGGCCCGTGGACGCTACAAGAAGTACAAGTCAGCACTGCTCCCGGTGAGGCGCGTGCCGATATCAAGCTCAAGCATGCAGACGGTCGTGACATCAGTCAGTCGATGACGGCTGCAGGTCCCGTCGATGCCATCATCAAGGCCATTGAAGAGGCAACGAAATTGCAGGCGGCGCTGGCCAAGTTTGAAGTGCGCAGTGTCTCGCTGGGTGAAGATGCACAGGGCGAGGCGCTGGTCACAGTGGATCACGGCGGTCGCAGCTATCGTGGTGTCGGCCTGTCGACCAACATCATCGAAGCCGCCGCACTGGCCTTCCTTGAAGTGGTCAACCGCATCGAGACCACGCGCAGCAGCGCCGAGCGTCGCAGTGTGGATCGCACCGGCATCACTCACGCGGATGTCACAGCTATTTAGATAGTGTTCTCAAGTCATTGATATAGCTAGTACGGGGTTCGGAATCGCCATGCCTATCACGCAAGCAAACTACATCTGGCAAAACGGCAAACTGGTGCCTTGGGAAAAGGCCACCACACATGTGCTGGCGCACGCCCTGCACTACGGTTCCACGGTATTCGAAGGCGTACGCGCTTACGCAACACCCAAGGGTCCGATCATTTTTCGTCTGAAGGATCACACGCGTCGACTGTTCGATTCGGCGCGAATCTATCGCATGGACATCCCTTACGGCATTGACGACATCAACAATGCCTGTAAGGAGATTGTTGTAGCCAACGGTCTGAACAAGGGTGCTTATCTGCGTCCCTTCGCATTCCGCGGTTATGGCGAAATCGGCGTAGCCCCCAAGAATCCGCCACCCATTGAAACCATCGTGGCCGGCTTTGAATGGGGCGCGTATCTCGGCGCCGAAGGCATGGAAAAAGGCATCGACGTGTGCATTTCTTCGTGGCAGCGGCTCGCCCCCAACACCATCCCTTCTCTGGGCAAGGCGGCCGGCAACTACTTGTCCAGCCAGTTGATCAGCATGGAAGCCAAACGCATGGGCTTTGCCGAAGGCATTGGTCTGGGCGTGGATGGCACGGTCAGCGAAGGCGCGGGTGAAAACCTGTTCGTGGTGCGTGACGGCATCATCTATACGCCGGGGCTGGCCAATTCCATTCTGCAGGGCATCACCCGTGACAGCGTGATCCAGCTGGCCAAAGCACATGGCTTTGAAGTGCGCGAACAAGCCATCCCACGCGAGCTGCTGTATATCGCCGACGAAATGTTCTTCACCGGCACTGCGGCAGAAGTTACGCCGGTACGTTCGGTGGACCATATCCCGGTCGGCGCCGGCAAGCGCGGCCCCGTGACTGAAGCCATCCAGTCCGCCTTCTTCGGCCTGTTCAACGGCAAGACCGCTGACAAGTGGGGCTGGCTGGAGAGCTGCGAGAACTACACGCCCAGCGTTGCCTCGGCCTGATACGGCTCGATCACCACGACCCAACTAAAAAAGCCATCGCGTTGAACGATGGCTTCTTGTATCTGCAGCAAGCACAAGCAGCACGACTTCAGATTGCGGGAACAGCCGCAAAGTTGGCGGTACTGATCATATTGTTCTGCACTGTTACATTTTGGGCACCAGTGAACACCAGCGTGTTGTCTGCAGTCGGATCGTCTGGCCCGCATGTATAGGCCACAGTGTATGCGCCGGTCGGAATGAATGCCGCCTTGTAGTCATACTGAGTCGCACCATTGACTACATTCACCGTAGCGGTGACCAATGGATCGATATCGATACCCGTTGTTGTTTGCTCAATGTCATCGGGTATCACGCTGGCACCTGAGAATATGTACACCGCAGGCGTACAACCCACCGGCACCAAGGCCGAATCTACTTTGCCGGCGATCGCACCCACGTTGGCGTTGTCTACCAAACGCAAGGTTGGCCGCAGCATGTAGCCTTGGGTACAAGCAACTCCACTGCTGGTCTGGCCCGGCGGCGCATGTACGGACTGGCGCAAATCAAAGTCCACTGTCAACGCCACGCTACCATCGGCCGGCAAGTCAAAGCCACGATTGAGTTTCAGCCCGGATTCGGCGCCGCTGGGAATCCGCAGCTCGCATTCACCACCTGAATCCGGCACCAAGTAGGAGTCACGCACCACCGGTTCAGCGTTCACCATCAGGCGCACCCACTCGTAATGGCCTGCCGGCAACGAGACATCACTCAATAAAACAGCTGCCCGTCCTCCCTGGTATTGCAACAAATCTATACTTTGGGGCGAGGGGTTGAGCGTCGTGATGGTTTCAGCCGCTTCGCCGTCGCGTTTGAAAGCCACACTGGAAAACTGCACCACAACTTTCTGCGCAGAATCCACTGGGGCGTCAGTCATTCCGAGACTGACCTTGCCATTGCCACCCGCACTGTCGGCACCGCCACACGCTGCCAATCCCACGATGCCACACGCCACAAGACTGGCACAGACAAGCAATTGACGAGAAGAAGTGTTCATAAATACCTCGCTTTAACCGCGTGCCTGTTGTTGCCACCACGGTAGTCCGAACCGGCAAAAACAGCACCGCGTCGGACCTTGGAGACAGCAACCCAAGGGGCTTGTGACAGGCCTTGAACAAAGGGCGCTTACAAAGTGGCAGCAACGTTTCAGGATGTTGATTGGCCATTCCATCGCCGGCTGCGATGGCCCATTCTTTATTCGGCAATTCATTCCGGACAGCAATGCAGGCATGATGCACTCCTGTTCAGTATGTGAGCCAGCCAGGATTTTATGAGCCAGCAAACACCCAAAACCCTGTTCGAGAAAGTCTGGGAACGGCACGAAGTCGTACCGGAAACTGCGGATACGCCCGCCGTGCTGTACATCGACCTGCACCTCGTTCATGAAGTGACTTCGCCGCAGGCCTTCTCGCTGCTGCGTGACCAAGGCCTGAAGGTGCGCCGCACTGATCGGACGCTGGCGACCATGGATCACTCCACGCCTACCGATCCGGCAGAAATCGCCGGTCGAGTACCCATCAAGGTGAAGTCCGCTGCGCAGCAGATTGTGCAACTGGAAAAGAACTGCACCGAGTTTGGCATTGAGCTGCTTAATCTCAAATCCGAGCAGCGTGGCATTGTCCACGTCATCGGTCCGGAACTGGGCGCCACCCAACCCGGCAAGACCATCGTCTGCGGCGATAGCCACACCGCCACGCATGGTGCATTCGGTGCGTTGGCCTTCGGCATTGGTACCACCGAAGTGGGTCACGTGCTGGCCACACAATGCTTGTTGCAACGTCGTCCCAAGACGCTGGCGATCAATGTCGATGGCAAATTGGCCGAAGGCGTGACCGCCAAGGACCTGATCCTGGCCATCATTGGCAAGATCGGCGTATCCGGTGGCACGGGACAGGTTATTGAATACCGAGGTTCAGCCATTGAAGCGCTGTCGATGGATGGCCGCATGACTGTGTGCAACATGTCCATCGAAGCCGGTGCGCGCGCCGGCATGATCGCGCCGGATGAAACCACCTTTGCATATCTCAAAGGTCGCCCCAAGGCACCGCAAGGTGCAGACTGGGACAAGGCTGTGGCTGAGTGGCGCAACTTGCGCAGTGATGCGGGTGCGAAGTTCGATCGCGAAGTCCACATCAACGGCAGTGAACTCACGCCGATGATTACCTACGGCACGCATCCCGGCATGGTCATCCCAATCAATGGCAACGTGCCCAATCAGGTCAACGACCCGGTGTTCATGAAGTCGCTGGCCTACATGGGCCTGCAACCCGGCGAGTCGCTGGTCAACAAGCCAATTCAAGTGGTGTTCATCGGTAGCTGCACCAATGCCCGTCTGTCGGATCTGGAACTGGCTGCCAAGGTGATGAAGGGCAAGAAAGTGGCTTCCGGCGTACGTGCGCTGGTCGTGCCCGGCTCGCAGGCCATCAAGCGTGAGGCCGAGAAGCTCGGTCTGGATCAGATCTTCCGCGATGCGGGTGCCGAATGGCGTGAGTCAGGCTGTTCCATGTGCATCGGCATGAATGGCGACACCGTAGGTAGCGGCCAATATGCGGTGAGCACCAGCAATCGTAACTTCGAAGGTCGTCAGGGCGCTGGCTCACGCACCTTGCTGGCCAGTCCGGCGACGGCGGCAGCGGCGGCGATTCGCGGTTGCGTGACCGATCCGCGTGAGTTTTTAGCCTAACCATCGTTGGGGCGAAGCATGCCTCGCCCTGCCAACACGAATACATATATATAAAGGTCATTCGTCATGGAACCCATTCGCATCATTGCCTCGAAGACCGTGGTCTTGCCGTACTCGGATATCGATACGGACCAGATCATCCCGGCACGGTTTCTTACCACCACCACCAAGGAAGGCCTTGGTCAGCACGCCTTCTCCAACTGGCGTTACAACGCCGACGGCAGCGCCAAGTCCGATTTCATCCTGAATCAACCCTCAGCTCAGGGTTGTCAGGTGCTGGTGGCCGGCAACAACTTTGGCTGCGGCTCGTCGCGTGAGCACGCACCCTGGGCGTTACTGGACTTCGGTTTTCGCGCCGTGATCAGCACCGAGATCGCCGATATCTTTCGCAGCAACAGCTTGAAGAATGGCTTTCTGCCGCTGGTGATTGATAAAGACAATCACGCCTGGTTGATGGCCAATCCCGGCGCACAAGTTGAGATCAACCTCGAAGCCAACACCCTGACGTTGCCCAATGGCAAACAGGTGAAGTTCGCCATTGAGGGCTTTGCGCGTTATTGCCTGCTGAATGGTGTGGATGAACTGGGTTATCTGCAGAACCAGATGGACAAGATACTTCAGTACGAAGCACGAGTTTGAATTCTCTCTTTCGGGACTTGGAGAGGAGCGATCTGTGAGCATTCAAGGTATCGACATTGGTGCTGGAATTCTGATCGGGCTGGGCGCGACGCTGATCATGGATATCTGGGCGCTGTTCCTGCGACACGCTTTTGGTATCTCATCGCTCAGCTTTTGTCTGGTGGGACGCTGGCTTCGCCATATGCCCACCAAATTCAAACACACAAGCATTGCCGCAGCGTCGAAAAAGTCGGCCGAGTGCACGCTCGGCTGGATTGCTCACTACGTCATTGGTATTGCATTTGCGCTGACGCTGGTCATTCCCAATTCAGGTCGCTGGATTGAACATCCGTCGCTCATGCCCGCCTTGTTGGTCGGCGTATGTACGGTACTGTTCCCATTTCTTGTCATGCAGCCATCCTTTGGATTGGGTATTGCGGCGGCCAAAACACCCAATCCGGCTCAAGCCAGAGTAAAGAGCCTGATAACCCATACCGTATTCGGTGTCGGCCTTTACGCTACTGCATCTATATTGAGTTATCTGACACGAGCCTCTGCGTGACTGATTGCAAACACGCAGACGCCACCCGAATCCATTTAACTTCCATTCAACAAACACAAATGAAAGCAAAAATCGTAGTTCTCCCCGGCGACGGCATTGGTCCTGAAGTCACACGTGAAGGTGTACGTGTATTGCAAGCTATCGCCAGGAAGTTTGGCCATCAGTTTGAAACTGAAGAACATTTGATTGGCGGCGCCGCCATCGATGCAACGGGTTCAGCATTACCGCCAGCCACTGAAGCGGCTTGCAAGCAAGCCGACGCAGTGTTGCTCGGTGCAGTGGGTGGACCGAGGTGGTCTGATCCCAATGCCAAGGTGCGTCCTGAACAAGGTCTGCTCGCCATTCGCAAAGCACTCGGGCTGTTTGCCAACCTGAGGCCAGTGACTCTGCATCCGGACTTGATCGATGCTTCGACTATCAAACCTGAAGTACTCAAGGGCACCGATATCATGGTGGTGCGTGAGCTGACCGGCGGCATCTACTTCGGCGAGAAGACGCGCACTGCCACCTCCGCCAGCGATCTGTGCACCTATACGGTGGAAGAAATCGAACGCGTGACGCGCACGGCCGGCAAGCTGGCGCAGCAACGTCGCAAGCACCTTACTTCGGTGGACAAGGCCAACGTGCTGGAGACCTCGCGTCTGTGGCGCAGTACCGTCGAGCGTGTGATGAAGGCCGAGTTCCCCGATGTGCAGGTCGAACACGTACTGGTCGACTCTGCCGCCATGCATCTGATCCGCCGACCCTCCAGTTTCGACGTAATGGTCACGGAAAACATGTTCGGGGACATCCTGACCGACGAGGCATCAATGCTGGCCGGCTCCCTGGGGCTGCTGCCCTCGGCCTCCCTGGGGGCGGGCAAACTGGGCCTGTACGAACCCATCCACGGCTCGGCCCCGGATATCGCCGGCCAGGGCAAGGCCAATCCCTACGCCACCATCCTGTCGGTGGCCATGCTTCTAAGGCATTCCCTGGGACTGGAAACCGAGGCGCAAGCCGTTGAATCGGCAGTCTCTTCTGCGATTTCGGCCGGGGTCCGGACCGCTGACATCGCTGCCAATGGACCGGTATCCAGTACAGCGGAAGCCGGTAATTCTGTAGTGGTCCGTTTGTCGTAACACTGGCGTAACTTATTGTTTTATATAAATTATTCTGGAATCTAAAAACCTGAAATCCAGCTTGCCAAACCGCCTCCCTATCGGGGTATGATGCCCGCCAATCCACCTGCAGCCCGATTCGTAACCCGTTTCAAACCGCAGGTGATGCTCAGAAATTGGTGGAGATGAGGCTGTGTCAGGTTAGTCCCACGTTGATGCAATCACATCAGCACGACTCTAGTCTTCGTTGCCACATGTAAGGCCGACTTAAACAGTCGGCCTTTTTTTTCGCCGCACAGGATGTGCAAGTGGTGCGAAGCGCAGGATGCGCGAGAGCACCAGCTGTACATGGATGTACGAATGCCGCGAGCGCATGGATGCGCAGGAGCGGCTTCTCACACAATGCACCGCCGGTGAGAAAGCGAATGTCCGAGAGCAGATGATCACATCAGTCACCGCAACAACATCACCAGCAACGCATCAGGCTCCACTCGTCACGTGCGTCGACATCAAAGCGAACCTACCGATCAGGAACACTGCTTGCCCGACTAAAGTGACGCCACGCACGCACGAGCAATGCAAGAGCAGTTAGACCTAACAGCCAGAGGACAGTGAGAATGACGATGCGCTTTGGCGAATCAAGCTCACCGACGAGAGACACTGTGGTTGCTGCCAGATACGCTATAACTATCAAAGCCATGGAAATGACGCCCACTGGCCGCCAGTTCTTTGAACCCCGAGATTTATTGTTACTGTCAATCGCACTGCGGGTCATACGATTCTCCTTTTCGTTAGCACGCATTCGATACTTATATTTTCTAATTATCCAAGCCGGGTAGAAGCCTAGCGCAAACTCAGCTTCAAACATAGATTTGCTGGGTGCGGCACCTAGTAACGTAGGTTGGGCTGAATCCGCGAAGCCCAACTGCGAGCCAACAAGGAACCTAACAGGCTGTTGAAAATTGGGCTGTGATTGTCGGTGGTGTGATTTCGAGCTGCATTTTTCAGTGCATTTCGGGTTGCATCGGTGTCAGTTCTTGCGTGCCGATCGATTCAAGCCGCTGATGCCTCTGCATCATGCGCTCGCTCCCATCAGATTCCGCATCCGCACCAGGTTCCAGCCCATACACGTGAACTGGTAAATCAGGTTCACCTTGTCGAGTCCTCTGACTTTCACCTGCCGGATCAAGCCAATGGTCTTGCCCCAGCCAAAGGTTTCTTCGATCCGCTTGCGCAGACGTTGGCTGACTTTATAGCTGTCATGGCGGGTGGTGCGCTCATCGAGTTGCGAGCCACCGGGTCGTTTGTCATTGCAGGCGACGTGCGGCGTGATGTTCAGGGCGCGACACTCGCGGATGAAGTCTTTGGTGTCGTACAGCTTGTCAGCACCGACGGTCTTGCGCCGCTGTCCCGGCAGGCTGGCCAGTAACGCCAGCGCCGTATCACGCTCAGCAGTGCCGTGCGCCGCACTGACCTGGGCGCGGACGATCAGGCCGTGGCGATTCTCCATCACGCTGTGGCCGAGAAAGGCCAGCTTGGCTTCGCCGCCACGGCTCTTTTTGGCAGTGCGGCTGTCGGGGTCGGTGCGGGATTGATGGGTGTCATTACTGCGTGATTGGCCGTGAAAATCCCGCTCGGCATTGCGACCGCCGCCCGCAGGGGGTTCATCACTGCCATCCTTGCGCACAAAGCTCTTCTGCGAGGCCCAGGCCTGGATCAAGGTACCATCCACGCTGAAGTGTTCGGTGGATAACAAGTCCCGCTGGCCCGCCAGCTTGACCACCTCGGCAAATAGTTCTGGAATCACCTCGTGCTCCAATAGCCGATCCCGGTTCTTGCTGAAGGTCGAGTGGTTCCACACCGCATCGTCAATGGCCAGCCCGACAAACCAGCGGAATAGCAGGTTGTAATTCAGTTGCTCCACCAACTGCCGCTCGCTGCGGATGCTGTACAGCACTTGCAGCAGCTGCGCCCGCAGCAGCTTCTCCGGGGCAATTGACTCCCGTCCAATATCTGCGTAGATCGACTCGAACAGCCCATTCAGTTTGCGCAGGGCGTCATCAAACAGCCTGCGCATCGCTCGCAACGGATGATCCGCAGGCACATACCGGTCCAGATGTACCGTGGTAAACAACGCCTCTTGCATCACATCCGAGCCGCGCATCAACTACCCCTTCACCAAAAACCATCGTCCCGTGAAGTCTATTTCAGGCTGAATTTGAAGGGGAGATTTTCAACGGCCTGCTAAGAGTTGGGCTTCGCGGACTCAGCCCAACCTACCCACGCATATGGACACTACCCCCTCCCATAACTCAACTGCACCCCATCACTCCCACACAACTTCCTCAACTTCTCCAGCAACTCATTGCTGGGCGCAATCTTCCACTCATCGGAGAAACTCACTACCGCCCGCGCTGACTGATTACGGTAGTGCACCGCGATGCTGCACGGTGCAGTCCCACTCCGGTGCGGCTTGAGGATCTGCTCCAGTTGACGTGCCACATCACGGCGGGTGCCATTGGCTTCCGGCCAGCGGAGCAACAGGCGACGGGCGTTCTGCTGGCGGATCTGCTCGACGTCCTGCACTTTGTTCACAGTCAGACGCCAGCCATCGATGAAGTCGTCGTAGCGGATCTTGCCTTCCAGCAGCACGATCGCACCCTTGGTGAGGATGTTCTTGTATTGCAGGTAGGCGTCTTCGAAGATTGTGGCTTCCAGACGCGCACTGCGGTCGTCGATCTTGAGAATGATGCGGTTGCCGCGCTTGCCAACTTCATCGATCATGCCGGCGACCGTGACCGGCTTGCCCTGGAAGCGGAAGCCCTCACCCTGCGGCACCACGGGTTTGTCTCCGGTCAGATCATCAATCGGGCCGCTGGTGAGCGACCGCAGCTCATCGCGGTATTCGTCATACGGGTGGCCGGTCAGGTATAGCCCCAGTGTTTCGCGCTCGCCATCCAGCCGGACGCGCTCGGGCCATTCGGGTACTTCCTGCAGGGCGAGAGGAGCGTGTTCTTCCACTTCCGGTACCGCCGACAGACCGAACATGTCGTTTTGCCCGACTGCCTTGGCTTTCATGGCCTGATCGGCCATCTGCATGCAATTGGCCAGGTTGTGCATCAACGTGGCGCGGCCGACACCAAAACTGTCCATCGCGCCGGAACGAATCAGTGCTTCCAGCACGCGCTTGTTCAGACGATTGGCGTCGCTGCGCTGACACAGGTCCGCCAGCGACTTGAACGGGCCGTTAGCTTCGCGATCCGCCACCAGCGCATCGACGATGCCCTGCCCCACACCCTTGATCGCGCCCAGCCCGTAGCGAATCATGCGTTTACCCGAGACGGTAAACATATAGGACGAGAAGTTCACGTCCGGCGATTCGACTTTCAGACCGATGCGGCGCGCTTCTTCAATCAGTGCCACCACCTTGTCGGTCTTGTCCATGTCCGAGGACAGCACCGCCGCCATGAAGGCTTCGGTGTAGTGCACTTTCAGGTACGCCGTCTGGTACGACAGCAAGGCATACGCCGCCGAGTGCGACTTGTTGAAGCCGTAGCCGGCGAACTTTTCCATCAAGTCGAAAATGAACCCGGCCTGATCGGCGTTTACGCCGCGCGCTTTTGCACCCTCCACGAAAATGGTGCGCTGTTGGGCCATTTCCTCGGGCTTCTTCTTGCCCATCGCGCGGCGCAACATGTCGGCGCCGCCCAGCGTATAGCCGGCCAGCACCTGGGCGATCTGCATCACCTGCTCCTGATACACGATCACGCCGTAAGTGGGTGCGAGCACCGGCTTCAAGTCGGGGTGCAGGTAATCAATGGGCGTATTGGCGTCGGCTTTCTTGCGGGCGATGAAGTCATCCACCATGCCGGCTTCCAGCGGGCCGGGACGGAACAGCGCCACCAGTGCCACCACATCTTCGAAGCAGTCGGGTCTGAGGCGGCGGTTCAGATCTTTCATACCGCGCGATTCCAGCTGGAATACCGCCGTGGTATCGCCGCGCCGCATCAACTCATACGTGGCTTGATCGTTGAGCGGTAGAGCCGCCATGTCGAGCGGCAACGCGCCCTCTTTGGCGCGTTGCGCATTGATGATTTTCACCGCCCAGTCAATGATGGTGAGGGTGCGCAGACCGAGGAAGTCGAACTTCACCAGCCCCGCCGCTTCCACGTCGTCCTTGTCGAACTGCGTGACAATGCTCTTGCCATCCTCATCGCAATACAGCGGTGCGAAATCGGTGAGCAAGGTGGGCGCAATCACCACGCCCCCGGCGTGCATGCCGGCGTTGCGCACCAGACCTTCCAGCGACAGCGCCAGATCCAGCACCCCCTTGGTGTCTTCCTCGTTTTCGTAACGGCGACGCAGCTCGTCTTCCTTGTCGATGGCCGCCTGCAACGTGATACCCAGCTCGAATGGAATCAGCTTGGCGATGGAATCGGCAAAGCCATAGCCATGGCCCATCACCCGCGCCACGTCGCGCACCACGGCTTTTGCGGCCATCGAACCATAAGTAATGATCTGCGAGACGCGATCGCGGCCATATTTCTGTGCCACGTAATCGATCACACGGTCGCGACCGTCCATGCAGAAGTCGATATCGAAGTCGGGCATGGAGACGCGTTCCGGATTCAGGAAGCGCTCGAACAGCAGGTCGTACTGCAGCGGATCAATGTCGGTGATCTTGATGGCATAGGCCACCAGCGAGCCGGCGCCCGAGCCGCGGCCCGGCCCCACCGGAATATCGTTGTCCTTGGACCATTGAATGAAGTCGGCCACGATCAGGAAGTAACCGGCAAAACCCATCTTGCAGATCACATCCAGTTCAATCTGCAAACGCTGGTGATATTCCTCATGCGGAATCTTGCGCACCAGATTCTTTTCATTGGCAATCAGGTAGTCGAGGCGCTTGATGAGCCCTGCCTTCGCTTCCTGCACCAGATATTCTTCGGTACTCAGGCCTTCCGGAACGGGATATGCCGGCAACACCGATTTGCCCAGCTTCACTTCCAGATTGCAGCGCTTGGCCAGTTCCACCGTGTTCTGCAAGGCTTCAGGCAGATCGGCAAACAGCTCGGCCATCTGCTCCGGGGATTTCAGATATTGCTGTTCGCTGTAGCGACGCACGCGATTGGGATCGCCCAGCTGGGTGCCGTCGTGAATGCACACGCGCGCCTCATGCGCTTCGTATTCTTCAGGCTTGATGAAGCGCACATCATTGCTGGCCACCACCGGCACGCCACGACGCATGGCCAGATCCACCGCACCGGCCAGATGCCGCTCTTCGCCGGTGCGGCCGGTGCGCAGCAACTCCAGATAAAAACGGTCGTCGAACAGCTGCAGCCAGTAATCGAGCGCGGTTTCACTTTCTTGTTGCCGGTCATTGATCAACAAGCGGCCCAGGTCGCTGTGCGGCCCGGCCAGCGCAATCACTCCGCCCAGCGAGTCGCGCGACAGCCAGTCACGCTGCACCAGCGGAATGCCCTTGTGCTGACCTTCCAGATAACTGCGACTGATCAGTCGTGTCACGTTCTTGTAACCCAGCTCGTTCTGACACAGCAGTACCAGTCGCGACGGCTCGACCTTGTCGCCGGTTTCATGCACCAGCAGATCCACACCGACAATGGGCTTGACGCCGGCCGACTGCGCAGCCTTGTAGAACTTCACCATTGCAAACAGGTTGCTCTGGTCGGTGAGCGCTACGGCGGGCATGCCCATTTTTGCAGCTGCGTCCATCACACCCAGCACCGTCAGCTGTCCCTTGTCATCCTTCTCGCTGCTGATGCGGATGACGCTATCAACCAGCGAATATTCGGTGTGCAGGTGCAGGTGGACAAACGACATGTAAGGGGGCAACCCGGCTGACAAAAAATGCGGCGTATTATCGCATGCGGCACCGACCGGATGGCACCCGAATCGGAGCACGGCCGATGTTCCGTGCTGGACGCTGCGGTCCTGGCCGCGCAGTTGAATATTCTTCCTGTGGCTTGACGACGACGGCCATGCCTCGCTACAGTCGCTGCAACTTCGGTTTTTTTGAATTTTCCCACCCAAATGAATCGCCCACTGGTTTCCCTGGTCGCAGTCGTACTGGTAGTCGTTATCGACGCGCCGTAGGGGAAGCCATTGACTGATTAAATGAACCCCCTGCCGGCGCGACGCCGGCAGGGGGTTCATGCTTTCTGCACCGGCCAAAACACCGACAGGGCTCACGCAATGCACAGGAGCCCTCTAGTGAACATGTTTCTCCAGCCGCAGCACGGCCAGCAGATCAGCGGCGCTGAACTCATCATCCACGGCCTTGAACAGTATGGCGTGCGCATCGTGTCCGGCGTGCCAGGTGGCGCTCTGTTGCCGTTGTACGAGGCGCTGGGACGTTCGCATCTGATCCGGCACATCCTCGCCCGGCATGAACAGGCGGCGGGTTTCATCGCCCAGGGCATGGCACGCGTAACCGGCCGTACCGGCGTGTGTCTGGCGACGTCCGGCCCCGGCGTCACCAATATTGTCACCGCACTGGCTGATGCCAAACTCGATTCGGTGCCTCTGGTATGCATTGCCGGACAGGTGCCGCAACATCTGATCGGCACCGATGCCTTTCAGGAAGTGGCCACCATCGACATGGTGCGGCCGATCACCAAGGCGTGTTTCTTTGTGAAGTCTGCGCAGGAGATCCCGGACACTTTGGCGCAGGCCTTCCACACCGCCGAACAGGGACGTCCAGGACCGGTACTGATTGACGTACCCAAGGATGTGCAGATGCAGCTCATCACTCTGAAACACAGCCATCCGGTCTGGCCGCAGCACGGCAGCCATACAGCTGAGAACATTCCGACTACCAACGCATCGGCCTTTGATCAGGCCGCCGCATTGATTGCCGCCGTGGACCGTCCGTTGTTCTATCTGGGTGGCGGCGTGGTCAAAGCGCGTGCGCAAACGCTGGCGCGCCAGCTGGCGGAACATACTGGAATTCCCGTGACCACCACCCTTATGGCGCTGGGCGTGTTGCCGCCGGATCACGAACTCAACCTAGGCATGCTGGGCATGCACGGCGCACGCTATACCAACCACGCCATCGAAGCTGCCGATCTGCTGATTGCCATCGGCGCACGCTTTGATGACCGTGCGACCGGTAATCCACAACAATTTGCCACGCAGGCGAAGATCATTCACATCGATATCGACCAACGTGAACTGGGCAAGATCAAGCAACCTGATCTGGCCATTCGCGATGACGCGGCAACTGCCCTGCGCGAATTGCTCAAAAGGGCAGATGCGTATTCAAACACGCATCCGGCCCGCCAGCCCTGGCACGCATACGTTCGTGGCCTTAAAAGTGCACACCCATTGCTGAAGCCACGGGACGAAGAAGTCTGCTCACCCTACGGCATCATGCGATCTCTGGGTGAATGTCTTTCGAAAGACGCCATTGTGACCACCGATATGGGCCAACATCAGATGTGGGCGGCACAGGCGTTGCCGCTACATCATGCAGATCGCTGGTTGACCTCTGGCGGTCTCGGCACCATGGGGTTCGGCTTGCCGGCCGCCATCGGCGCGGCGCTCGCCTGCCCCGACTCTCCTGTGGTGTGCATTACCGGCGATGGCAGCCTGCTGATGAATATCCAGGAATTCGCCACGCTCGCCGAACTCAAACTCAATGTGAAAATCATCCTGCTGGATAACGCTGCACTGGGACTGGTACGGCAACAGCAGGAACTGTTCTACCAGCAACGCTATACCGCCTCCCGCTACCAGCAGGCCACCGACTTTGTCGCCATTGCCCGGGCATTCGGCCTGCACGCGCATGATCTGGACAAGGCGCATGAGCCGCGCGACCTGTTGCAACATGCTCTGGCGGAACCCGGTCCCATGTTGATTCGTGTGCCGATTGATGAAGCGGAGCATGTGCTGCCCATGGTCGCGCCCGGGAAAGCCAACACGCAGCCGGTGGATCATGACAATCGATTCTCCGTACCGGTTTTGACCTCATGCGCGTGATACACACCCGGGAATCACAAGTAAGGTCAAGAAGTACGCTGATCTCTGGCGCGCATCCACGCTTGCTGTTACAAAGAGTCTCGAAATTAATCGATGAGGCTCCCCATGCAGGCGCCTGCAGCATCGCCCCCACCCACGCAACCATCGCGGCAACCACCGCTGCTGATTGCACCACAGCAGCAATACAACACCGGTCTGCTGTGTGCGGTGGTCGTGCCAGCCATTATTTATGCCGCCTGGCTGTCCACGCGCCAGACCATTACCGGCAGCAACTTCTGGGACGCGGCGCTAGGCGTGTTGCTTGGCATTTATATCTGTTCACGACCGGTGGGTAATCTCATGGACATGCTCTACACACAAAATATTCGCTGGCAAGACCTGAAGAAACGTGCCGGTGTTGTCTGGCTCGTCATGAACTTCATCACCACGTTTGTCGGCTGGGCCACCATTGTGCTGGGCGCAACCCGCATGGTCCGGCCGGACTGAACCCGGATTGATCAGTACAGCTACTGCTCACGAATCTGCGCGCCCACTGTGCAGTAGCGCTGTAGCGCTTTTCTTCGGCACGGCTGTCTTGAAACCGGCGGGTTTGACAATCAATACATCGCAGCGCACCTTGTCTATCAGCTTTTCAGCGGTATTGCCGATAAATGGCTGCCGAAAGCCGCTGCGTGACACCGCACCCATCACCAGCACATTGGTTTTCAGCTTCGCGACAAGCGCGCTGATGACAGTTACGGGATCACCTTCGCGCGTGAAGCGATGTCCGGCGTCAATCTGATGTCGCGCGGCCAGTGCCTCCACCTGTTGCTGAATGCCAGCCAGAAAACGCTGCGCCCGATCCGGCGCAATTGGTATGCGCAGGGGTTCGATGAAGGTGGCGGATGAGTTGCTCAACGGCGCAGTGTAGGCATGTGCAATGCTGATGGAACCGTGCAGCTGCCTGGTGAGTGCTTCGGCTTGATCCAGTATCCGGTCATCCAGCTGTGATGGCTTGGCGTGTGCATGTAGCGGATCAACTGCCGCCAGCACCGACACACTGGCCGGCAATTGCTGCGTCTTTACGAACCACAGCGGACAGGGACAGGCGCGTATCAGTTCCCAGTCAGTATTGGCCAGCAGCCAACGGGCCAGCTTGCTGTGATGGTGTGACTCTGCCACGACCACATCCGGCTTGCTCTTGAGCGCATAACGTACGATGGCGTCATGCGCCGGAAAATCCCACTCCACCACACACTCAACGGTGACTCCCGCTTTTTGCAATGGCCGCGCCAGACGCGCCAGCCCCTTGGTGCGATGACGAATCGCCGCGTACAGCGCTTCATCGCTGCTGACCGGTGCTGGCTCGGGCAACGGATAAGGTAATGAAAACGCATTGAACAAGGTGACGCGAGCGCCGCAGCGCCTGGCAATGGCAGCTGCCTTCCTGAGTGCCACTTGTTTGCTGGAAAAAGGATCGGCGACTGCCACAAGCAGGTGTTGCCAGTTGTTCATGGTATTCCTTGTTGTTCGCTCAGTACGGCTGATAGTGCCGGATATCGTGCGGTGCAGCCAGCCACATGACAGTGCGGGAAAACCACGAGGGGAACGTCCTGGCGTGAGTGGCAGTACGGATACAGCTGTGCCGGTGCTGAACACTATGGAATCAAAACTGCAGCCCCCGTCAGCTGGCCCGCACGCAGGCGCGCCAATGCCGTATTGGCTTCAGTCAGGGCAAAAGTCTGCACGTGAGTCTGAACTGGAATGCGCGGTGCGAGTTCCAGAAACTCCACCGCATCGCGACGCGTCAGATTCGCCACTGAACGCACGATTCGCTCGCCCCACAAATCAGCATAAGCAAAGCCCGGTACATCGCTCATGTGAATGCCACCACATACAACTGCGCCGCCTTTGCGTACTGCACGCAACGCCACCGGAATCAATGCACCCACTGGCGCAAAAATGATCGCCGCATCCAGCGGGTATGGCGGTGATTCATCGCTGCTGCCCGCCCAGCGAGCGCCCATATTCAGGGCAAAGGACTGCGCGGTCGTATCGTCTTGACGGGTGAATGCGTAGACCTCACGACCCTGCCATACGGCCACTTGCGTAATGATGTGCGCCGCTGCGCCAAAACCATAGATGCCCAGCCGTTTGCCCTCACCGGCCATACGCAGCGAGCGATAACCAATCAGACCAGCACACAGCAACGGTGCAGCGTGTACATCGTCAAGAGTATTCGGCAGTGCGAAACAGTAACGCGCATCGGCCACCACATATTCAGCAAAACCACCATCCAGCTGATAACCGGTGAAACGCGCGTTATCACACAGGTTTTCCTGATCGCTGCTGCAATACGGGCAATGGCCGCAGGTCGACCCCAGCCAGGGAACGCCCATGCGCATTCCCGATTCAAGATTGACACCCGAACCACAACGCAGCACTTCGCCAACGATTTCATGTCCCGGCACGATGGGCAGGCGCACATCAGGCAGCTCGCCGTCCACCACATGCAGATCGGTGCGGCACACCGCGCAGGCACGTACGCGCAGCAGCACCTGTCCGGCGCCCGGCACCGGAATCTCACGCTGCTCTGGTTGCAACAACTCGCCGGGCCGATGCAGTGTCTGGAATAGAGCCATATGTGGACGACTCATCGCTACTGAAGATGCAGCGACTATCCGTCACGACTTGTTCGGCGTAAAGAACGGCAACCGCGTACTCTGGAACTCCGGCAACGCTTCGCAACGCTCGACCAATGCCTGCAGGCTGGGATACGCGGACATATCCACGTGCACTGCGTCCTGCAGGAAAGTCACCACGCAGGCGACCGTGATGTCGGCCTGGGTCATGCGCTCGTCAATCAACCACTGTCCGGCATTGCGCCGTTGACACACTTGTTCCAGCGTAGCCAGCGCACCTGCTACCTGTATCCGGCAACGTTCCAGCCACGGTTCATGCACTTTTTCCGCTGGCCGGAATGCCCGTTCGTACACCTGCACCACGCCCTTTTCTGCCGCGCCAGTGGCCATAGCCATCAGTTGCAGAGCATCGCGTCGCACCTTACCCATGCGCGGCAACAGCGCCCGCGGACCAGCCTGTTCATCCAGATAATCGAGGATCGCTGCTGACTCAAACAGAGACTCGCCTCCATCCAGCACCAGTGTCGGTACACGCCCCAACGGGTTGTATGCACGGATGCGATCGAAGTCCCTGCCAACCGACCAGTTGGCATGTTCAAAGCCGAAGCCCAGCAATTTCATGCTGATCGCCACCCGGCGCACAAATGGGGAATCGAACATACCGATAAGTAACATGCCGCGCTCCTTAATCCAGGCAAGTCTGGATATCAGACTAGCGCTATCTGCAGCTATTCGGCAATCAGCTTTCGCACCGGTGCAAAACTGCGGCGATGAATGGGCGACGGACCCAGGGCGTGCAGCGCCTGCAGATGTCTTGCCGTGCCATAGCCTTTATGCACGGCCAGTCCATAACCCGGATACTGCTGGTCGAGTTGTACTATCAATGCATCGCGCGTGGTCTTGGCCAGGATCGATGCCGCGCTGATGGCTGGCACCAGTGCATCGCCATCGACAATGGCTTCGGCGGTACAGACATATGACAGGTTGTCCAGTCGCGGTAACTTGTTGCCGTCGATTTGTACATGCAATGGCATGTGTCGGTGCGACTGTGGCACCTGCAGCGACTGCAAGGCACGCGACATAGCCAGCATGGTTGCCTGAAGAATGTTGATGGCATCAATCTCGGCGACCTCGGCATGCGCTACCGCCCAGCACAATGCATGTTCACGGATCAACGGCGCGAGTTCATCGCGCCTCTTCTCCGACAGTTTCTTGGAATCATCCAGACCGGCAATTGGACGTTCGGGATGCAGGATAACCGCGCTGGCAGTGACCGGCCCTGCCAATGGTCCACGCCCAGCTTCATCGACGCCGATGATCAGCTGGGCTGCAGGCACAGAAATCATGCGTGCCCTTTGGCGAGCAACTCGACAATCGCGACAGCAGCTTGCTGGCTGGCGTTCTGCCTGAGTTGCTCATGAATGCGCAGGAAGGCGGCATCCAGTTCGGCACGATCAGGGCGATCCAGCTGTGTAAGAATGGCCGGGCCCAGCACTTCGGCGCGCACCTGATCGTTATAGAACTCCGGCACCAGCGCTCGATCCGCCAGCAGATTGGGCTGTGAAAAAAAACGGGATTTCATCAACCCCAGAGTCTTGAGCAGAAACGTGGTGAGTTTGCCCAGCCGGTAGGCAACCACCATCGGACGTTTGCACAACGTTGCTTCCAGAGTGGCAGTACCCGAGGCCAGCAGCACAATATCGCTGGCAATCATGGCTCGTTGTGCATGCCCGTCCAGCAGTCGCACCTCATTGCCCACACCGGCGTGACCCAGTGCCAGCGAAAATGCGGCACGCACCTTTTCATTGGCCATCGGCGCCAGCACGCAACACCCCGGTCGTTGCTGTTTGAGCCAGGCAATGGTTCGTGCAAAGTCTTCACCCAGGCGGTTGACCTCACCCTGACGACTGCCGGGCAGCACTGCGAGACACAACACGTCGGCAGGAACATTCAGGGCCACGCGTGCTGAAGATTGATCAGGATTCAGTGGAATCTGGTCGGCCAGTGGATGTCCGACAAAACGTGCTTGCACGTTGTGTGTGTCATAGAACTGCTTCTCAAACGGCAGCAGGCACAGCATCAGATCGACGGCGCGGGCAATCTTCTTCACGCGACCCTGCCGCCAGGCCCACACCTGCGGACTCACGTACTGCACGGTACGAATGCCAGCGGCTTTAAGTTTGCGCTCCACGTTGAGATTGAATTCCTTGGCATCGATGCCGATGTACACATCAGGCGGATCGGCCAGCAGACGCTTGATCAACTGACGACGAATACGCAGCAGGCGCGGCAGATGGGGAATCACTTCAAAGATACCCATCACCGCCAGACTCTCCGCCGGTTCCCAGGCCTCACAACCGGCAGCAATCATGCGCGGGCCGGCAATGCCGAAGAATTTTGCATGGGGAAAGTGTTCGCGCAGCGACTGCATCAAGGCGGCAGCAAGGTTGTCGCCCGACTGCTCACCCACCACGAGCGCAATGCGTGGCTGACCTGCTCGCGGAGAAGAAACGTCGCGAGATGCGTTCATGCGGCTTGAATCCGGTGCGCGATCAGCGTGCGATGCCACGCTGGCTGCTGTCAAGAAAATCTACAATGGCTTTGATTTCCGGCTGCGTCGCCGCCAGTACGCGCAATTGTTCGGTGGCCTCTGCAAGCTTCAGATTGGAGCGATACAGCACGCGAAACGCATTGCGGATATTGCGCACCTGTTCGGTGGAAAAACCGCGTCGCTTCAATCCGATTTCATTGACAATCCGCGGCACGGCTGGCCTGCCTTCGGCGGTGAAATACGGCGGAATGTCGTAGGTCGCCGCGGTATTGTTGGCCAGAAAGGCATGCGCGCCAATCTTGGCAAACTGGTGCACACCGGAATAGGCGCCAAATATCACCCAGTCACCGACTTCGACATGTCCGGCCAGGCCCACAGAATTGGAGAACACGCAGTGACTGCCCACCGTGCAGTCGTGTGCCACATGTGAGTAGGCAAGAAACAGATTATCGGATGCAATACGTGTCACCCAGTTCTGCTTGGTCGTGCCGCGATTCACCGTCACGCATTCACGAAAGATATTGCGGTCGCCTATTTCCAGGCGTGTGGCTTCACCCTTGTAGCTGTGATCCTGCGGAGCATCGCCAATCGAGGCGAACTGGAAAAACTGGTTATCACTGCCGATGGTCGTCGGGCCGTTGATCACTACATGCGGGCCAACACGGTTACCCGGGCCCATCACGACACCGGCACCGATGATGCTGTACGCCCCTACTTCCACGTCCGGTGCGAGTGTTGCTTCCGGTGAAATGATTGCAGTGGGATGAATCGCCATTGAAACAATGATTCCTAACGTTACGAGGCCAATGCTCCCTCTCCCCATGGGAGAGGGCCGGGGTGAGGGTTACTTCTTCTTGCCAACCGCAATCATCATCTTGCAAGACGTGACTTCTTCGCCAGCCACTTCAGCCACGGTTGCATACTTCCAGATGCCGCGCATGATGCGTTCGACATTCACTTTCAATATCAGTTGGTCGCCCGGCCTTACCGGCTTGCGGAAGCGCACTTCATCAATGCCGGCAAAATAGAACTGGGTAATCTCGTCGGGATACACATCTTCGGTAATGAACGCCAGCAGACCAGCGGCTTGCGCCAGTGCTTCCAGCATCAGCACGCCAGGCATGACCGGATTGCCGGGAAAGTGGCCCTGGAAGAACTCTTCGTTAATGGTGACATTCTTCAGCGCCACCAGGGATTTTCCTTTGTGGCACTCCAGCACGCGATCCACCAGCAGGAGTGGATAGCGATGCGGCAGGCGACGCATCACCTCATGAATATCAACGGTGATGGGCGCAGCAGCTTCGGGGACAGGGTCAGTCATAATTTATGTGCCGGATTTGCAAGTCTGTTATTCGTTGTCGTCATCGGTGGTATCAGGACGGGTCGTCTTGCCGCCCAGACGCTTCAGTTCCTTGGCCATCTCGTCCAGCTGGGCAAAGCGTGCTGCATTGCGCCGGAATCTGCGCGCCTCCTCAACATGCAGCGCACCGGAATATACACCCGGCTTGCGGATCGATGCCGAAACCATGCTCTTGCCGGTCACCACCACGTTATCGCAGATACTCAAGTGACCGGCGATGCCTACCTGTCCGGCAATCATGCAGTGACTGCCGATGGTGGTACTGCCGGACACGCCGACAAAAGCGGCCATGGCGGTATGCGCGCCGATACGTACGTTGTGGGCAATCTGGATCTGGTTGTCGAGCTTCACGCCGTCTTCGATGACGGTATCGCCGATCGCACCGCGGTCGATGGTGGTGCTGGCGCCGATTTCCACATCATTGCCGATACGTACCGCGCCGATCTGCGGCACCTTCACCCAGCCAGAGGCGGGGTCAGGCGCGAAACCAAAGCCTTCCGAGCCAATGACGGCGCCGGGGTTGATGATGCATCGCTCACCGAGGGTAGTACCGTCACACAGCGTGACATTGGCTATCAGACGGGTGTCCGCCCCGACACTGACCTGCGTACCCAGTACGCAGCCTGGCCCCACAATCGCGCGCGCGCCGACAGTGCTGCCGGCGCCTATGACGGCATGGGCGGCGACGTGCGCCGAGGGATCAATCTGCGCGCTGGCGTCCACTACGGCTGTGGCGTGAATACCAGGGGGCATGCTGGGGGCCGGATGCAGTCGGGCAGCAATTCGCGCGTAGGTGAGATAAGGATTTTTGGCAATCAGTACCGGGACGGGGCAAGCGTCCGCGCTGCCCGCATCCAGCACGACGGCCGTCGCCCGGGTATGGGCCAAGTGCACCTTATATTTGGGATTGGCCAGGAAGCACAATGAATCGGGGGGCGCTGCTTCCAGCGTCCCCACGCATTTCACGATCGTGTCCGGCTCACCGCGCAGCGAGCAACCGAATTGAACGGCCAGCTCACCCAGTGTTACCCCTGTGGCGCTCAATCACGTATTCCGTTGCCACCGGCGCGCAAGGGCGCCTTACTTGGTGGCGGCGGGCTTGGGTGCGGCGGCGGCGGGCTTGGCAGGCGCCGTGGCAGGACGTGACTGCAGATAGGTCAGTACCTGGGCAGTGACATCCAGCGTGTCCTTGGCATACACGGCGACGCTGGTTGGAATGACCATGTCGTAGGCACCGTTCCTGGCAAATGTCTGCACTTCACCCACCAGCAATCCCTGCAGCTTGTTCAGTTCTTCGTTGCGACGGGTATTGACTTCTTCGGTGAAGGCTTCGCCTTCGCTCTGCAGCTCCCGCTGGCCCTTGGTCAGTTCCTTCTCCAGTGCAGTGCGATCTTTTTCGGCCATCACCGCACCATCACGCTGCAGCTTTTCCTGTTTGGCCTGCAGATCCTTCTGCTTCTGCTGCAGCTCGCGTTGACGCGGCGCAAATTCGTCCTGGAGGATTTGACCGGCAGCCTTGGCCTGGATGGATTCCTCCATCAGGCGCTGGAAATTGACGGTGGCTACCTTGATTTCGGCCTGCGCACTGCAGGCAACAAACAAGGCCAGACAACCGGCCGCCATCAAGGACTTACCCATCTTGGATTTAACACGGGTTGCAACGGACATTTCTGAGAACCTCACATCTGGTAATACTTATTTATCTATCGAAAAATCTATCGAAAATCAGAACGCCTGACCGACCGAGAACTGGAAATATTCCTTCAGGTCTGCGTAATACGGCCCTACTGCCTCACTGGCGTTCAGCGGCACAGCATAGCTGAACCGGAAAATGCCCATCGGTGACAGCCATTGGACTGCGACACCGGTGGAATGCTTGAGCTTGTTGACATCAAACTTGTACGTCACTGGAGTTACACAATACTCAGGATGCAAAATGTCATCGCAGCGGCCGGTGAACGGCACGTTTTCTGTCGAGAACACGTTGCCGACGTCGTAGAACAGGCTGAAACGGGCACTGTTGCGCCATTTATCCGGCATGGGCAACAGGACTTCGGTCTGCAGGACGGTGCGCAGATTACCACCATATGGGTTGCCAAATGTATCGCGCGGTCCAAGGTAGCTCTCCTGGAAGCCACGCACCGATGTGGGGCCGCCCGCGTAGGCATTCAGGTAGGGCGGCACGGACGTGGTCTTGCCCAGAGCATGGGCGTAGCTCACCTCGGCGTTGAACAGCAGGGTGAAATATTTACCCAGCGGCACCAGTTGCAATGCATCGTAGCTGGCGGTCCAGAACTCGATGTCGCTTACCGGCAGTGTGTAACCGAAATTCAGGCGATGGCGCGCACCGCGGTCGGCAAACAGCGAGCGGTTCAATGAGTCGTAGCCCCAGCCCAGATTCAGGGAATAGGCATCGAACTTGCTGCCGTAGAACAAGTTCGCTACCGCCGGCGTACCTTGATAGCCATACACCGTATAGGGCCTGCCATTGTTGCGCACCCATCCCAGGGCCTGGGCGGCGCTCGAGGATGGACTGGTCAACATATCGGAACGCTGCGCGGTGATGCCCCAGCGCAGGCTCTGGTACTCGGTCAGTGGATAACCATAGGCCACCGCTGCCGAGATCGTTTCGGTGGAGAAGTCCGAACTGGACGAGGTGAATTGCGTGGTGTCGCGATACGCCAGCGAGATGGTGCGCGCGATGCCATTAATGCTGGCGTAAGGATCGGTGTGCGAGAAGCTGTACAGTTTTGAATATTTACTGGAATCAACTTCCAGCGCCACGCGGTTGCCGGTGCCCATGAAATTCGAATGTACGATGCTGGCATTGATGCCCAGCTTGTAGGTCTCCGAATAGGAAATACCACCCGTGAACTGGCCGGGCAAACCTTCCTTGATCTTGAAATCCACATCCACCAGATCCGGCGTGCCGGGCACGGGCTTGGTTTCGAACTCGACTTTTTCCAGATAAGGCAGGCGTTGCAACAACTGTTTGGAACGCTCCAGCAGGGCATTCGACAGATAACCACCTTCCAGCTGGCGTGTTTCGCGACGGAATACCTCGTCATTGACACTGGACGTTTCGTTGTAATTGATACGGCGCACATACACGCGATTGCCGGGTTCCACCAGGAAGGTCAGCGCCACGACGTGCTTCGCTTCATCGACGGCCGGCACCGCCTCCACCTTGGCAAAGGCGTAGCCATCCACGCCCAGACGCAGTTTGATCATTTCTTCGGTTTGCGTGACCAGCTTGCGTGAGTAAGTCGTACCAGTCTGCACCTGAATCAGCCGGCGAAGTTCTTCTTCCGGCACCATGAGGTTGCCGGCGAGCTTGACCTCGCCGATGTTGAACACTGCGCCTTCGGTAAGATTGATGGTAATGAATATATCGTCCTTCTCCGGCGCGATGGCCACCTGGGTCGAATCGATACTGAAGTTGGCATAGCCCTGATCCATGTAGAACGATCTGATCTTCTCCAGGTCGCCCTGCAGCGTTTCGCGCGCGTAGCGGTCGTCCTGCTTGAAGAACGACGTCATGTGCGGCGTCTTGGATTCGATTTTCTCGCGGATTTCGCCTTCATCGAAGTCCTTGTTGCCGACGATGTTGATCTGGCGGATTCTGGCGCGCTTGCCTTCGTTGATATCAACCGTGACCTTGACCTGATTCTGTGCCAGCTCTTCCACCTTGGCGTCGATGACCACACTGTACTTGCCGCGTGCGTAGTACTGATCGGTGAGATAACTCCTGACCTCATCCAGCGTCGACTGATTGAAGGTCTTGCCAGCCGCCAGGCCCGCTTCCTTGAGCGACTTGGTCAGATCCTCGGTTTTGATGTCCTTGTTGCCCTTCAACTCGAAACTCTCAATCGACGGACGTTCCAGCACCGCCACAATGAGCGTGCCGCCGTCACGACGCAGTTCGATATCGCGAAAAAACCCGGTTGCATACAAGGCCCGGATGGCCTCCACCCGACGCTGGCGGGT
Source organism: uncultured Pseudomonadota bacterium (assembly GCA_963748005.1). GTDB lineage: Bacteria > Pseudomonadota > Gammaproteobacteria > Steroidobacterales > Steroidobacteraceae > CAILZL01. Next base: position 422,956 of record CAVVHH010000003.1, on the reverse strand, counting down.
GAGACGATCGCCGATATTCAGCGGCAGATAGTTGTACACCGTGCCTTCGGAGATGCGCTGCAAGCCTTCGACACGGATGTCGCCGACGGTGAACTCATCGTCACTGGTGGCCGACACGACCGGAGCTTGTGCGAGGGCTGCACCGCTGGCTGCAAGCAACAGCGTTGCATGAACGATCGAACGCAAATTCATTATTTACGGGGCCTTAACTGAGATGGCGGGCAATATCGTTATAGAGGGTGAGACTTAACAGCATGAGCAGCATGGCAACCCCGACCTGCTGGCTGATCATCTGTATCCGCTCTGAGACCGGACTGCCTTTGAGCAGTTCCACCAGCTGATAGACGATCTGGCCGCCATCCAGCATCGGGATGGGCAGCAGGTTGAAGATGCCGATGCTGATACTGATCAGCGCCAGCCAGTTCAGAAATACCAGTCCACCCTGGCGCGCCGCGACGCCGGTATATTCGGCAATGCTGATCGGACCGCTGAGGTTCTTGGTAGAGACCTTGCCGGTCAGCATTTTCCACATCATTTTCAGAGACAGTGCGGAAGTTTCCCACGTTTGTTGCACACCACGTCCCAGCGCAGCCAGCGGACCAAATTTCTGCAATGCGCGCATTTCATCGGGCATGCTGACGGTGCCCTTCACGCCAACTCCGATGCTGCCTTCACTGTGTCCATCGCGGGTCTGTTGACCAATCTTTACCGTCACATCCAGAGTTTCAGTACCACGCTGCAGACTGAACACCGCTTCGCGATTCATGTGTGGTCTGACAAAGCTCACTACCGCGTTGAAATCTGTAATGGGCTTGCCATCAATGGCGGTAATGCGATCACCCACCTTCAGTCCTGCCTGTTCAGCTGCGCCACCCGGCACAACCGTATCAATCACTGCCGGCAATCTCGGTCGCCAGAAATCAAAACCCAGACCGGTCATCATGGTTTCAGGTTCAGTCAGATCACGGCGCCCCTTGCCAGGCTGCAACACAACCTCACGCGGTTCACCGCGACCCATGTCGGCGCGCACCTGCATCTGCACCGTGCCGGCGGCCATGTTGTCCATCAGTCCCATCAACACGCCCTCGAGCGTGGTGACTTCGCGATGCTGCACCTGAATGATCAAGTCATCGGAACGCAGTCCGGAGCGTGCGGCAATGGAATCCGGCGTCACGTCGCCCACCACCGGCTTGAAACCAGGAATGCCGATCATCAGCAACAGCCAGTAAGCAAGCACGGCAAAAATGAGATTGGCAAAAGGCCCGGCCAGCAAGGTCAGAATGCGCTTCCATGGCGGGGCGCGGTTATAGCTGAACGGCGCAGCTTCGGGCGCGACAGTGCCTTCACGCTCATCCAGCATCTTGACGTAGCCACCCAGCGGAATCGAACCGATGACGTATTCGACGCCATCCTTCTGCGAAGTTCGCTTCCAGATGGGTTTGCCGAAACCCACGGCAAAACGCAGCACGCGGATACCCACCTTGCGCGCCATCCAGAAGTGACCGTATTCGTGCACGGACACGAGAATGCCGATGGCAACGATGAACGCCACGATCATGGTGAGCAGGGACAGGACGGTTGAGCCGATCATTCAGGCAGACGCTCCGCTTGTACAGACAACTTTGTTCATCACATTCGCTCCGTAAGCGCTGCTGCGCAGCAGCTGTTCGGCCCGCTCACGCGCCCAGCGATCCAGCTCCAGTACGTGCTCCAGAGACGCCACCGTCTCACTTGCATGCGCATCCAGCACCGCCGCTATTAATGCCGGTATGCCGTTGAACCGCAACTGACCGTTCAGGAACGCCGCCACCGCAATTTCATTGGCGGCATTGAGTACCGCGGGCGAACTGCCCCCTGCTTCGGCCGCCTGCTGCGCCAGGCGCAGGCAGGGAAAGCGTTGCAAGTCCGGTGCTTCAAATTCCAGACGCCCGGCGCGGATCAGGTCCAGCGATTCTACACCGGCTGACACCCGCTCGGGCCAGCTCAATCCACAGGCGATCGGCGTGCGCATGTCGGGATTCCCGAGTTGCGCCAACATCGAGCCATCCAGGTACTCCACCAGCGAATGCACGATGCTCTGCGGATGCACCACCACCTCAATCCGTTCAGCCGGCATATCGAACAGCAGACTGGCCTCGATCAGCTCCAGCCCCTTGTTCATCAAACTGGCCGAATCCACCGAAATCTTGCGTCCCATGTTCCAGCGCGGATGTGCACAGGCTTGTTCAGGCGTGACCAGGGCCAGCTGTTCGGCACTGCTGCGCAGAAACGGACCACCGGAAGCTGTCAGCAGCAACCGCTTTACGCCGCCGCGACTGCCCACTGCAGGTAGACACTGAAAAATGGCATTGTGTTCACTGTCGATTGGAATAAGTTGCGCCCCACCCGCCCGCACCTCGTGCATGAACAGCGGGCCGGACATCACCAGCGACTCCTTGTTGGCCAGCAGAATGCGTTTGCCGGCGCGTGCCGCCGCCAGTGTGGAACTCAGGCCCGCTGCGCCCACGATCGCAGCCATGACGCTGTGCACCTCCGGATGCGCCACCAGTTCGTCAATTGCGGACGCACCGGCCAGCACTTCGGTGTGCGAACCGGCGGCTGCCAGTTCCTCTCGCAGCTGTCTGGCAGCAGCGACATCGGCCATCGCAGCAAAGCGCGGCTTGAATTTCAGGCACTGCGCTTTCAGCTTGTCCACATTGCGATGCGCCACCAGCGCCATGACAAAAAATCGCTGCGGATGACGCGCGATCACGTCGAGCGTGTTTTCGCCGATGCTGCCGGTGGCGCCCAGAACAGCTACGCCCAACGCCGCAGAATTACCCGGAACAGGGTGTACCGAAGTGTTCATGCCGCAAACACACCCAGATACAGCAACCCTGCCAGAAATACCGGTGCCGCGGCGGTAATACTGTCGATACGATCCAGCACGCCACCGTGGCCGGGCAGCAGGCTGCCGCTGTCCTTGAGCCCCGCATGGCGCTTGAACAGACTTTCGGTGAGATCACCGACCACCGACATGGCGACGGTAAACAGACACAGCAGCAGAAAGCGTCGCATCGGCACCTTGAACCACCACACACCCGCCAGTGCGACCGTCATGGATAGCAACAGGCCTCCGGCAACGCCCTCCCAGGTCTTGCCGGGACTGACACGGGGCGCCAGCTTGCTGTGGCCGAAGCGCTTGCCAAACAGAAAGCCGCCGATATCGGCGCTCACCACCATCAAGAACAGGAACAGCACCCATTGCGGACCGGCCGGCGGCTGCAGATGAATCAATGTCAGGGTCAGCCATGCGGGCACCAGCACCAGCAGGCCTGCCACCGCCGCCAGCGGCTGCAGCATCGACAAGGGCCGGAACAGAATCCACAGCAGTGCCACCAGCCACCACACCAGCGAGACCTGCAGCAATGCACCGAGGTGAGCGTCGGTACGCAAGTACAGCCAGCTCAGCAACATGCCAACGGCCAGCGCCAGCAGGTAGAGCACCCGCAGGAGTGGCCGCTGCAGCCGCGCCAACGCCGACCATTCCCAGCCGGCCATCAGCACCACCACTGCAAACAGCAACACGGTGAGCGCAGGCGGCAGCCATAGCAGCACAGCGATCACTGGCAGGCCAATCAGCAAGGCCGTGGTGATGCGCTGCTGGAGCATCAGCCGGTACCGGTGGGGCTGGATGCAGAACCTTTCGGCACAGCATCACGAGACAGTTGTTCGCTGGTCAGGCCAAAACGTCGTTCGCGCTCGCCAAAGCGGCGAATGGCATGTGCCAGCTGTACCGCATCGAAATCGGGCCAGAGCACATCGCAGAAATACAGCTCGGTATAGGCCAGATTCCACAACAGAAAGTTGCTGATGCGGTGCTCGCCGCCAGTGCGGATGAACAGGTCTGGTTCCGGCAGATCATGCAGGGCCAGATGTGCCGCAATATCGGCATCCGACAGACTGTCCGGGGTGCGTTTGCCCTGCACGCAATCGGTCGCCACTTGCCGCACTGCCTGCATCAGGTCCCAGCGGCCGCCATAGGCCACGGCGATGACCAGTGTCATGCCCGGATTGGCAGCGGTTCTTCCTTCTGCCGCCAACATGCGTTGCTGCAAGTCAGCATTCAGTGCACTGCGATCACCGATGAAACGCACGCGAATGCCGTTCCTGTGCATGCTGTCGATTTCCCGATCCAGCGCCTGCACGAACAGCTTCATCAGGCTGCTCACCTCTTCGGCTGGTCGCTTCCAGTTCTCGCTGGAGAAGGCGAACAGGGTGAGGACCTGGATGCCTTGTTTCGCGCAGCTCTCGACGATGGCGCGTACCGCTTTCACGCCGGCATGATGACCTGCCGGACGCGGCAGACCACGTTTTTTGGCCCAACGACCATTGCCGTCCATGATGACGGCAATGTGTTTCGGCAATGTCACTGCTGGATTGTCCTTGGTCATCGCGAGATGTTTACTCAGCCGGTATCGGCCAGCATATTGGTAAGAGGCTCAGACCTGCAGCAGTTCTTTTTCTTTTTCAGCCAGCACCTGGTCGATCTCCGCCACATGCTTGTCGGTGAGTTTCTGGATGTCATCCTGGGCACGGCGATCCTCATCCTGCGACACCAGTTTTTCCTTGAGCAGGTCCTTCAAATCGTTCATCACATCGCGGCGGACATTGCGCACGGCGACGCGCGCACCCTCGCCTTCGCGATGCACCACCTTGACCAGATCACGACGGCGTTCTTCGGTGAGCGGCGGCATGGGTATGCGGATCACGGTGCCGGCGGTGTTGGGATTCAGGCCCAGATCCGACTTCATGATGCATTTTTCAACCGGCGATACCATGGACTTGTCGAACGGCGTCACCACCAGCGTGCGCGAATCTTCCACCGTGATGCGCGCCACCTGCGACAGCGGCGTGTCGGTGCCGTAGTAATCGACTTTGAGATGCTCGATCAGACTGGGATGAGCACGCCCGGTGCGCATCTTTTTCAGTTCGTTCCTCAATGCCAGCACGCACTTCTGCATGCGCTCGACGGCGTCTTTCTTGATGTCTTCAATCATGGCAACTCCAGCCCAGGCTGTGTACTAACACGTCAATGTCAATCAATTGGTGACCAGCGTGCCGATGTCTTCGCCGCGTACGATACGCAGCAGTTCACCCGGCACGGTCAGATCAAATACCCGCAGCGGCAGATTGTTTTCGCGACACATCACAATGGCCGTGGCATCCATGACGCCCAGACCATCGGCCAGCACCTTTTCGAAACTCAGACGATCATACTTTTTCGCGGTGGGGTCTTTCTTGGGATCGGCAGTATAAATGCCATCCACCTTGGTTGCCTTGAGCAGCACATCCGCGTTGATCTCGATGGCGCGCAGACTGGCGGCAGTGTCGGTGGTGAAGAACGGATTGCCGGTGCCCGCGGCGAAAATCGTCACACGACCTTTTTCCAGATGGCGTACGGCGCGACGACGAATGTATTCCTCGCAAACCTCGTTGATGCGCACCGCGGACATGACGCGTGCATAGCCGCCGATGGCTTCCAGTGCATCCTGCAGGGCCAGCGAGTTGATCACTGTCGCCAGCATGCCCATGTGATCACCAGTGACACGATCCATGCCGGAACGGGCCAGACCTGCGCCGCGGAAAATGTTACCGCCACCGATCACCACGGCCACCTGCACACCAAGGTTGGTCACCTGGTGAATCTCGGCGGCAATGCGCTTGAGCATCTCCGGATCGATGCCGTAGTCAGCTCCGCCCATCAAAGCCTCACCCGAAAGCTTGAGCAGGATACGACTGAGTTTGCCGTTCGGCGACCTGGCAGATGCGTTTGTTTTTGTCATAGGCTCTTGAGTGTATCCCGGGGCTCATGTTCCGGGCTTAACTTTCTGTAATTATGCAGGCTTTCAGCGACTTCGAACATAAAAAAACCCCGCACAAGGCGGGGTTCTTCACGATATCAAGGCGATTGGCGGGAACATCAGCTACCGAAGGCCTGCTTGCGCACTTCGGCGGCAAAGTCTTCCTGCTTCTTCTCGATACCCGCGCCCACTTCGAAGCGCAGATATGCGGCGATCTCGGCCTTCGCAGACTTGAGATATTGTTCCACCGTCTGCTTGTCGTCCTTGACGAAGGGCTGACCCAGCAGGGTGATTTCACTCGTCCACTTGCGCAGCTTGCCGTCGATGATCTTGCCAAGCATTTCTTCAGGCTTGCCAGCATTCTTCGGATCCTGCTTGATAAGTTCAAGCTGGATTTCCTTCTCCTTGGCCACCACTTCGGCAGGCACGTCGGCCAGCGACAGGTGCGGCGGATTGATCGCAGCGACATGCATGGCAATGTCTTTTGCAGTGGCTTCATCACCGCTGTTCAGCAGCACCAGCGCGCCGATGCGGGTGCCATGCAGGTAGGCGCCGATTACGCCCTTGCTTTCCACCACAGCAACGCGACGCACGCTGATGTTCTCGCCGATCTTGGCGATCAGCACGCGGCGGGTTTCATCGACGGTGGAACCATCGGGCAGTCTGGCGTTTTGCACGGCGTCCAGATCGTTGAGACGATTGGCCAGCACCACCTTGCCCACATTGGCGGCAAAGTTCTGGAAATCTTTTTCACGCGCCACGAAATCGGTTTCACAATTCACTTCAACAATGGCGGCCAACTTGCCATCGGCGCTGCGCTCGATGACCACCACACCTTCGGCGGCGATGCGACTGGCTTTCTTGTCGGCCTTGGCCAGACCCGATTTGCGCATCATTTCTGCGGCGGCGTCGAGATCACCACCGGTTTCGGTGAGGGCCTTCTTGCACTCCATCATGCCGGCGCCGGTGCGCTCACGCAGGGTTTTTACGGCTTCTGCGGTAATAGACATAGGTTTCACTCCAGACTAAAGCCAAAGCCCGCCGGAAGCGGGCTTTGCGTCAACAACTTTCCAGCAACTGCCAGGCTTAACGCTTGGCGGCGCGACGACCCGACACGGCTGTATCGGCTTCCTCATCAGCGGCATCAGCAGTGACTGAGGTAATGGCCACATCGCCTTCCACCATGGCTTTGTCGACCACTGCAACACGACGACCCGAGGTCTTCTTCTTGGCGGCAGCCGCAGGCTTGCGACGCGGTGCGCCAACGCGGGGCTTGGGCTTGCCTTCCTCATCCAGCTCGACGAACTCGTCTTCGCCCACTGGCACCGAGGGGGCCGCCGACTTGCCTTCCAGCACGGAATCGGCAATGCCAGTTGCGTACAACTGGATGGCGCGCATGGCGTCGTCGTTGCCGGGAATCAGGTAATCCACGCCTTCCGGCGAGCAGTTGCTGTCCACCACGGCCACCACCGGAATGCCCAGCTTGCGGGCTTCGTGAATGGCGATGTGCTCATGGCCCACGTCCACAACGAACAGTACGTCAGGCAGCGAATCCATGTGTTTGATACCGCCCAGGCTGCGCTCCAGCTTTTCCTGTTCGCGGCGCAGCTGTTGTGCTTCGCGCTTGCTGTGATGATCGATGGTGCCATTGGCGACCTTTTCATCCAGCTCCATCAGGCGCTTGATCGAGCCGCGCACGGTCTTGAAATTGGTGAGCATGCCACCCAGCCAGCGATGGCTGACGAAAGGCATGCCGCAACGCTCGGCTTCCTGCTTGATGGCTTCGCGAGCCGAACGCTTGGTGCCCACGAACAGCACCTTGCCGCCATCGGCGACCACCTGACGAATGAACATTGCTGCTTCGTTATAAAGCGGCAGGCTCTTTTCGAGGTTGATGATATGAATACGGTTGCGTTCACCGAAGATGTACGGAGCCATCTTGGGGTTCCAGAAGCGGGTCTGATGTCCGAAATGAACACCCGCTTCCAGCATCTGTCGCATGGACACGCTGGACATGTAATCTCTCCAAATTGTAGGGGTTAGGCCGCCACGCATCCCTTACGACAACCCGGAAAATTCGCGACAAATCCGCAGATTCACCGCTGCAGTTCCAGGCACCCAGCCGCAAGTGTCGATACGTGTGTGGTTTTGATTGCCAAAAAAGCGCGCGCTTTATACCATGAGTTTGCTTGTCAACCAACTATTTATGCGCGCAGATTGCCAGCCAGAACTGGCAGCAGCCCGCACCAGGCGCCGATGCCCTGTTTGCGCCCTTCAGCCGAAACTCTCAGTCATCCATGAAATTTACCATCAAGACCCCTGCCGAACAGGACGCCATGCGCCGCGCTGGCCGCAATGCCGGCGATCTCCTTGATTTCATTGAGCCCTACATTCAACCCGGGATCACCACCGACGAACTGAATGAGCTGTGTCACAAACACATGGTCGAGGTGCAAAAGACCGTGCCGGCACCGCTCAACTACCGGGGCTTCCCCCGTTCCATCTGCACTTCGGTGAATCACGTGGTGTGCCACGGCATCCCCAGCGACAAGAAACTCAAACAGGGCGACATCATCAACGTCGATGTCACACCCATTACCGAGGGCTGGCACGGCGATGCCAGTCGTACCTTTACGGTCGGCAGGGCAGCGCCAGCCGTCGAACGCCTGATCGATGTCACTTACAAGGCAATGTGGCTGGGTATCAGGCAGCTGCGCCACGGTGTGAAGCTGGGCGATGTGGGCGCGGCAATTCAACAGTATGTCGAGGCGCAACATTTCTCGGTGGTACGCGAGTACTGCGGCCACGGGATTGGCAAAACCTTCCATGAAGATCCGCAGGTACTGCACTATGGCCAGCCCGGCACGGGCTTCGAATTGCAGGCCGGCATGACCATCACTGTCGAGCCGATGGTCAATGCCGGCAAACGTCATGTACGCCTGCTGCCCGATGGCTGGACGGTCGTTACCAAGGATCACTCGCTATCGGCGCAGTGGGAACACACCGTGCTGATTACCGAGACCGGTTATGAAGTACTGACACTGGGCGCAAAAGAACGCGAACAGGGCGTGCCGGCCTGACCCGGGAATGCGCTCCCAAGCAACCGCGATTGGCCATGGTCTCTGTGGCATCATGCGCGCACTTTTCGCAGCCCTGCCCTGTGTATCGCCCGGCGAGCCTCCATGCAAACCTTGACGACCGAAGATTTCGAAGACCAGAGCGTCGCCGCCAAAGATCCCGCCTGGGAATATCTGGCCAGCGTCGATAGCGAACTGGCCGCGCGCAAGTATGAAGTCGCGGCATTCCGCGCCGCGCTAACCGAAGGCGACAACCGTCTCAAGCAGCGTTTCAATGAAGAAGATTCGGTGGAAACGCTGGTGCGCGACCGTGCGCGTCTGGTTGATTCCCTGCTGCGCACCGCATGGCGACTGCATGTTGGCAACAAGTACAAGGATCTGGCGTTGATCGCTGTCGGTGGCTATGGCCGTGGCGAACTGAATCTGTGCTCCGACATCGATGTGATGATCCTGCTGCCAAAAAGCGAGGACAGCACCTGGCAGGGTGCGCTGGAAGGTTTCCTGACTTTCATGTGGGACATCGGCCTGGAAGTCGGCCATAGCGTACGCACCATCGACGACTGCCAGCGCGAAAGCGCCGCCGATGTCAGCGTCGCCACCACGCTGATTGAATCGCGCCTGCTGGCCGGTCCTGATTCGCTGCTGGAAGCCATGCGGCGTGCGCTGGCGCCGGAACGCGTCTGGCCGACCCGGGATTTTTTCGAAGCCAAAGTCGCCGAACAGGAAACGCGCCATCACCGTTACCACGATACGGCGTACAACCTCGAGCCCAACGTCAAATCCAGCCCCGGCGGTCTGCGCGACATCCAGACCATCGGCTGGGTGGCCAAGCGTCACTTCGGCGCCGACTCGCTGGATGAACTGGTCAAACACAATTTCCTGACGCGCAGCGAACTGCGCAAACTCAAAGCCGCACAGGCCTTTTTGTGGCGCGTACGCTTCGCACTGCACCTGCTCACCGGCCGGCGCGAAGACCGCATCCTGTTCGACTACCAGATCAAGCTGGCCAAGATGTTCGGCTATGAGGACGCCACCTATACGCTGGCCGTCGAACAGTTCATGCAACGCTATTACCGCAACGCCATGGAAATCAGCCTGCTGAACGAAATGCTGCTGCAGCTGTTCAGCGAAGCCATCCTGTCCGATCCGCACGTCAAGCCCGAGCCGGTCAATCCGCGTTTCCAGATTCGCAATGGTTATCTGGAAACCGTCAACGAAGACGTATTCGAGCGCTATCCCTCCGCCCTGCTGGAAATCTTCGTGGTGCTGCAACAGCATCCCGAACTGCATGGCGTCAGCGCTTCCACCATCCGGCAGATCACCCGACACCTGTGGTTGATCGATGACGAATTCCGCCAGCATCCGCGCAACCATCGCCTGTTCATGGAAATCCTGCTGGCGCCAGTGGGCGTCACGCATGAACTGCGACGCATGAATGCCTACGGCGTACTGGGCCGCTATATCCCGGCCTTTGGTCGCGTGGTTGGCCGCATGCAATACGACCTGTTCCACGTCTACACGGTCGATGCGCACACCTTGTTTGTCCTGAGTAATCTGCGGCGTCTGGCCATGCCAAAATTCGACAGCGAGTTGCCAGCCATCTCGCGCATCATGCAGGCGCTGCCGAAACCCGAAGTAGCCTATCTGGGCGCACTGTTCCACGACATCGCCAAGGGACGCGGCGGTGATCATTCCGAACTGGGCTCGGTGGACTCGGAAACCTTCTGCCTCGAACAGGGCATGTCGCGTTACGACGCGCGCCTGGTGTCGTGGCTGGTGCGCAATCACCTGGTGTTTTCCATTACGGCACAGAAGAAGGACATCAGCGACCCGCAGGTTATCAATGAGTTTGTGCAGCTGGTGGGCGACCAGACCCATCTGGACTACCTGTACGTGCTCACCGTGTCCGATGTGCGCGGTACCAATCCGAAATTGTGGAACAACTGGAAGGCCTCGTTGTTCACCGATTTCTACGAACGCATAAAACGCGCCTTGCGACGCGGTTCCGAAAACCCGGTCGACAAGGACGAACTGATCGCGGAAACCCAGGCCGCTGCCCGCGAGCTGCTGCTCAATACCGGCATCAGTGCGGCGCAGGTTGAAGGTGTGTGGGAACGTTTTCCGGAAATCTACTTCGTGCGTTTCAACGCCAATGAAATCGCCTGGCATACCGAGTTGCTGGCGAATCGCGCCATCACCGACGACACGCCCCTGGTGTCGATACGACAGGTGCCGGGACGCGGTGGCACGGCCGTGCTGGCCTACACCTCACGGCGTCAGTACAGTTTCGCCAAGACCACTGCGCTGCTGGACCAGATGGGCATCAACATTGTCGACGCGCGCATCATGCCCACCAATGACGGTCACTCGCTGGACACTTACCACGTGCTGGAAGACACCAACAAGGAATTGAGCGACGCCACCCGCATTCGCGATATTGAAAGGGAGCTGCGGCGGGTGCTGGCGGTTGAGGACGGCAACCTGACGGCGGTGACACGGCGGGCCACCCGCCAGGCGCGTCTGTTCACCACACAGACCCAGATCAATTTCAGCGATGACACGATCAACAATCGCACCATTCTGGAATTGATCGCCGGCGACCGGCCCGGCCTGCTGTCGCAGATCGGTCAGGTCTTCATGCAGGAACATGTGTACTTGCACGACGCCAAGATCGGCACCGTGGGTGAACGCGCCGAAGACGTGTTCTATGTCACTGACGAGATTGGCGCGCCCCTGCTGCCGCAGACTCGCGAGAAGTTGCAACAGCAATTGATTGCGGCGCTGGACCAGAAAGTCAGAGTCTAACCAGATCCATGAGCACATTGGCTTCGCTCAGCGAACGGAAGCACTCATCTGGTCGCTGAGCCAAGTCGAAGTGCTGTGCAACAAGCCCACTTATGAATCCCAACCTGTCATTGCTCAAGCCCTACCCGTTTGAACGCCTGCGCGTGCTGCTGGCCAACAGCAAACCGAACCGGGATCTGAAACTCATCGGTCTGCAGATCGGCGAACCGCGTCATCCGGCGCCGCATTTTGTCGAGCAGGCGCTCATTGACAACATGAAGGGCCTGGGTACCTATCCGTTGACTGCCGGTAGTGCCGAGCTGCGTCGGGCCATCGCGGCATGGTTGACGCGGCGCTTCAAACTGCCTGACAACAGCGTCAACCCCGACAGCATGGTGCTGCCGGTGACCGGCACGCGTGAAGCGCTGTTTGCGTTTGTGCAAACCGTCGTTGATCGCAGCAAGCCGGCCGCCGTGCTGATGCCCAACCCGTTTTATCAGATCTATGAAGGCGCAGCGTTTCTGGCCGGCGCCGAACCAGTGTTCCTCAACACCACCGACGCCAACCACTACCTGCCCGATCTGGATGCCATCGCGCCCGATGTGTGGAATCGCTGTCAGGTTCTGTTCCTGTGTTCGCCCGGCAATCCCAGCGGCGCGGTGATGTCGCTTGACTATCTGCGTCACGCGCTGGAGCTGGCGGAACGCTACGACTTCGTGATTGCCTCCGACGAGTGCTATTCGGAAATCTATCTGGATGAGGCACATCCGCCTGTAGGGCTGTTGCAGGCTGCGGCCGCCACCGGTCGCACCCACTTCGAGCGCTGCATGGTATTCCACAGTTTGTCGAAGCGCTCCAGCGTACCCGGCCTGCGTTCCGGCTTTGTCGCAGGAGATGCCTCGATCATCAACCCCTTCCTGCTGTATCGCACCTATCATGGTTGCGCCATGCCGCCACCTACCCAGATGGCCAGCATGCTGGCCTGGAATGATGAAGCGCACGTGATTGAAAATCGTCGCCTGTACCAGGCAAAGTTCGCCGCCATGCTGCCCATCCTGGAACCGGTGATGGACATCTACGCACCCGAAGCGGGTTTCTATCTCTGGCCGAAAGTCGCTGATGACGAACGCTTCACCCGCGAGTTGTATGAACAGCAGCACGTCATGACCCTGCCCGGCAGCTACCTTTCACGCAGCACCGCACAGGGTGATCCCGGCAAGGGCCATGTGCGCTTCTCACTCACCGCCAGCGTGGATGAATGTCGTGAAGCTGCGCAGCGGATACGGACGTATATTGAGTCGAGATAAACTGCACACTGACAATGCGTAGGGGCGGCTCGTGAGCCGCCCTCTTGCAGCATCGAATCCCCAAAAGGGCGGCTCACGAGCCGCCCCTACAATCTGGAAATTGGACCATGACCGACCTTACACAACTCGCCAACACGATCACCGCCTCATTCGAGCAACGTGCTCAGTTTTCGCCAAGGAATGCGCCTGCCGATGTGCGCGACGCTGTTGAAGAGGCCTTGCTGCTGCTCGACACTGGCAAGGCGCGTGTTGCCGAAAAAATTGATGGTCAATGGCGAGTGAATGAGTGGTTGAAGAAAGCAGTGTTGTTGTCATTCCGTCTGAACGACAACGTACCCATGTCGGCCGGAGGCTTCGCACAGTTCTACGACAAGGTGCCGACCAAGTATGCGGGTTACGATGCTGCGCGCTTTGCTGCTGAAGGCGTACGCGTGGTGCCGCCAGCGGTAGCACGTCGTGGTTCGTTCATTGCCCCCAATGCGATCCTGATGCCGTCGTTTGTAAACATCGGCGCCTATGTCGGCGAAGGCACCATGGTCGATACCTGGGCCACAGTGGGTTCCTGCGCGCAGATCGGCAAAAACGTTCACCTCTCCGGCGGCGTTGGCATCGGCGGCGTACTCGAACCGCTGCAGGCCAGCCCCACCATCATTGAAGACAACTGCTTCATCGGCGCCCGCTCGGAAATCGTCGAAGGCGTGATTGTCGAAGAAGGCTCGGTGATTTCCATGGGTGTGTTCATCGGCCAGAGCACCAAGATCTACGACCGCACCACTGGCGAAATCATCATGGGCCGCGTACCGGCGGGTTCGGTTGTTGTCTCCGGCAACCTCCCGTCGAAGGACGGCACTTACAGTCTGTACTGCGCGGTGATCGTCAAACGCGTCGATGCGCAGACGCGCGCCAAAACTTCGTTGAACGATCTGCTGCGCACGGCGGATTGATTTATCTGCCCCCTCTCCCGGGACCGGGAGAGTCATCTTCACTCATCCTCCCGCGCTCTGCGGGGGAGGGTTGGGGTGGGGGCGCCCTGCATTGCCAGCCAGAAGTCCCATTTGCCTTTTTCCAATACGCCGTATAAAACGGCTGTCAAGTAATTGATTCTTTGGGAAGACAGGGAGATGAGAATGAAGAATTATTTCGCCAAGTCCCTTTGTAAAGGGCCATTTAGGGCCCGTAACACTGGCCGCTACTTGTAGTTGGGGCTCATGAACGTGCGATTTGTCGTGCTGGTCTTTGTTGCCATGGCCGCTGTCGCGAATCCTGCGCCCGATTTCTACGGACAATACATGGCTGTAACGGAAACGGAGTATTCAATCACTCTGGATTTGGAGCCATCCGGGAAAGCGGCGTACAGATTTGAGGTGGCCGCCGTAGAAGATGATGAGAAAGACTGGAAAGAGTCTTGGGTGGGCAACTGGTCGCTCAATGGGGCAGCACTGCGCATTGATTTTGGCAAGCATGGATACGTTGAGTATCAGGTTACTCAATGCCTTCCATTCAATGAGTTCGGACAGCAAGGTTGCGGTCTTGGATTAAGGCCAATTTCTACAAACACAAAGAGTCACTATAGCCTTACTAGGTATGGTCTATGGAAGCCAGAGACACTGCCGAAATGATCCCCAACAAGCCGCTTCATGTGATCGCTCGAAGACTCGCTCCACATGAGCGGCGGCGTTAGGAGTTTCCAATCAACATTCTGCCTTCCATTAGCTTGGTGGTTGGTAAGCCAATCTCGCATGTTTGGTTTGGCGATTTCTCAGCTCTTTATCTCGAGTGCGGTGGACTGTCGCCAGGTCATGTTCACCGCGATGGAAGAGTTGGGAACTCAATTGGCGACATTACCGTGTACGCGGGCTTTGGATGGTTAATTGAACGGAAGAACTCAACTCTAATATCGAGCGAAACAAGGCCCATCCAATATGAGTCGGTCATCAATCAACTGTTGGGTGCGACCGTAGTATCGGCACGCCTGAATTCAAATGATAAAGAGCTGGAGTTGTTACTATCCAATTCAATCAGATTGGCCACAATGAACACGGACACGCCCGAGCCAGAGTGGTCATTTGGTTTCAATGTTCCCTCCTTGGGTTACCTGAGTATCAATAATGGAGTTCTGTCTCATGAGCACGGAAACTCCTAACCAGCGCTTTGAGCTGGACCGTCGTCGGATTCCGTTGTCCATGCGCACGGTGATCCGGCTCGTCTTGGCGGTGGTTTTGGCCGTTACGTTTTCGATGGTTCTATGTGAGTACGCTGTATCTCGAGCGGTGTGGCCTCGGTGGGCCGATTCCTGCTGCGGGCACAATGCGCCGCTCCCGTGGATTCTGACTGTACCTCTTGCCTTCATCCTGCTTCGTTTGGTTCCCGCGCTGCGGCAACGACGCCCCAACAGCGGTGGTAGTTGATGAATCGGATGGCGATGGATGCACACGTTGTTGTCTTGTGCCAGCCGCCTAACAAGCGCATGCAGCGAGCGCGCGATCCGGATAAATTTGTTCTGCGCAGTAACGGGACCGGGCTGGGGGATCGGGGGTATTTTCTGCTCCTGTGCGCGCAGATCATCACGCAATACTCCGAATCTGCATCACTCACCAAACACCGACGCAAAGCCCCCATCCGGTGTGCGGAAATTGGTGGTCTGCCCCTGATACACCCGCGCCGCCAGCCACTGCACCGCACCGTCGTACACATAGTTGCGTACGTCGAACTTCATGAATGACGCATTGGCGTTATCGCCACCCTGCTGCACCACCCGTTCACCCGGCGCTACGAACTGTTGTGCGATGTAGTCACCCTGCAATATTTCCTGCCAGACACGTTGTGTGAGTTTGTCGCCGCGATAGGCGGCGCGACCGGCGAAGCCGCTTGCCGGTTTGAAAAACCAGTTGCGTCGGTCACGCCACCAGTGATCGGCCTTTGATGCATCGAGTTTTTCGGTGCGCGGGATGTGTTGCAGCAGGATGGCCTGAAGATCGGCAGCCACACCCAGCCGGGTCAGTTCTTCAGCACTGCTCAATAGAGTCAGGTTGCGTTTGTCGGCATACAGGGCATGGGCATGTGGATGCGGCGTCAGCACTGCAGCATCCTGCACATAAGCCTCACGCAATAGCGCGTGACTTGGCTCGGCCAGCGCGAAATCGGTCAGGCGGTTGTACACCAGATCGATGGGCATGCTGTCATGCCACAACCTGTCCTCGCGCCACGACAGCTCACCGGGATCGGCAATGATGGTCTGCAGGCCATGGCGCTCGAACAGATGCTGAAACAACAAGAATTCCGGATATAGGTACTGTCGCTGCGGATTCACATCGACGATGGCGATGCTGCGCAAAGGCTGTTGCCGACCCGCCAGACGCCATTCGTTGTGGAACATGGCCATGATGGCCTGTTCGAACGCGTGGATCTCGGTCAGCGTCGGCACATCCGGCTCGACCTCGGCACAACAGGCGCGTTGTGCCCGCGCCAGCGCGGCATTCAGCATGGCACCGCCGGCATTGGTATTGATCTCGATCAGCGCAATGCGCTCCGGCGTGACATGGAAGTCGTAGCCGAGGAACACGCCCCGGGCGCGACTGGCCGTCACACGTGCGCTCTCCGGCGCCCATGACAGCACTGCTTGCTGGTACGTGGGCAAGGCGATCACCGACTCGACCGCGCGCACCAGCTGCGCCATTGCCTCGCGCTGTGGCGCCGTGACAAATACCGGGCGCACCGAAAACACATGCGGGCAATGCAACGCAATCAGGTCATACAGCCCCGGTCTGCCCAGTTCGACATCCAGTGCCTGCCGCAGCGCGCCGACATCGAGACTGGCGCAGCTGCAGTCCTGATTCATTGAGCTCATTCGTTCTACTCTGTTAGAAAGCACTGAAAGGCGCATTGCGGCGTTGAAACAGCATGAAAAAGCCTCTCGTACTGGCCCGCGCTATAGTTTTGGCGCTACGTTTTTTCATGCTGTTTTGCCTTGCACTGCATCCTTTGATCACTTTCCAACACAGTAGAATTAGGTGATCGCCACGGTTGCCGACTGTGCACCGCGCTCGTACCAGCCCTTGCTGGCGTTCACGACACGCACCATGAGCAGCATCACCGGTACTTCGATCAACACACCAACTACCGTCGCGAGCGCCGCACCAGACTCAAAGCCGAAAAGACTGATGGCGGCAGCCACGGCCAGCTCAAAGAAATTGGATGCGCCAATCAGTGCCGAAGGGCAAGCCACATTGTGCGCTTCGCCTGCCCAGCGGTTGAGCCAGTAAGCCAGCCCGGCATTGAACACCACCTGGATCAGGATGGGCACGGCCAGCAGCGCAATCACCAGCGGCTCTCGCAGAATGACTTCACCCTGAAAGGCAAACAGCAGGATCAGTGTCGCCAGCAAAGCCATGACGGACGCCGAACCCATGTATTGCATCACCTGACCAAATACGACTTGCCCTCTATTGAGCAGATGGCGCCGCCACACCTGTGCAATCAGCACCGGCACCACGATATACAACACCACCGACGTGAGCAGCGTAGCCCACGGCACGGTGATCGAAGCCACGCCGAGTAGCAACGCGACGATAGGTGCAAAGGCAAACACCATGATGGTGTCATTCAACGCCACCTGGGACAGGGTGAACAATGGATCGCCATGGGTCAGACGACTCCACACAAACACCATGGCAGTGCACGGCGCTGCAGCCAGCAGGATCAGACCGGCCACATAGCTATCGAGCTGTTCAGGCGGCAGATACGCAACGAACACATGACGAATGAACACCCACCCCAGCAAGGCCATGGAGAACGGCTTGACGGCCCAGTTGATGAAAAGCGTGACGCCGATACCACGCCAATGCCGACGCACCTGGTGCAGGGCACCGAAGTCCACCTTCATCAACATGGGAATGATCATGACCCAGATCAGCAGGCCCACCGGAATGTTGACGCGCGCCAGTTCCAGCCGGCCAATGGCCTGCACGCGTTCGGGGAACAGCTGACCCAGCAAGACACCTGCAACGATGCACAGCAGCACCCACAGGCTGAGATATCGCTCAAAGGTGGACATCAGCTCTTGCCAATGTCATGTAGCTTCTGTTGCAGCGACAGACGATCAAGACTCGCCGTGGGCAGGCTGACCAGCAGTGTGATGCGTCGCTCCAGCGTGCGGAATGCATCCTTGAAGGCTGCCAGTTTTTCCGCATCGGTACCTTCAACAGCCGCAGGATCCGGAACACCCCAGTGCGCCGTCATGGGTTGACCCGGCCAGATGGGACAGACCTCGCCCGCCGCGTTGTCGCATACGGTGAAAATGAAATCGAGTTGCGGTGCACCGGGCCTGGCAAACTCATCCCAGCTCTTGCTGCGCAGAGTCTCTAGCGGGAATCCGGCGTCACGCAGCAAGCGCAACGCATACGGGTTGACGCGTCCGGCAGGAAAACTGCCAGCACTGAAGGCATGGAACTGGCCGTGGCCACGCTGATTGAGCAGCGCTTCGGCCAGAATGCTGCGCGCCGAATTGCCGGTGCACAGAAACAATACGTTGTAGGGACGGTGGTTCATATTCACGACCTTAAAAATTCGGAGGTTTCAAGCGGATTTCCTTTTCCTGACCCCTTTGGCAGGTACGCAACTCACACCACAGGTTTCAGCAGACAAACCGCAGCAGTTCTCGGTGAGATAGCCCAGCAGCTCATTCATCGCGGCGAAGTCGGCGCTGTAATAGAGGAAGCGTCCGTCGCGACGCACGGCGAGCAGGCCGGTGCGCTGCAGTTCTTTGAGATGAAACGACAACGTGGGCGCGGCAATAGCCAACTTGTCCTGCAGTTCGCCCGGGGTATAACCATCCGGGCCACGTTTGACCAGCAGCCGGAAGATGCCGAGGCGCGATTCCTGCGCCAGGGCACCCAAGGCTTGAACGACTTGTTCTGACTTCATATTTCCATGTTTATGGAAATATAAACTCCGGTCAAGAGAGATTTCACTTGCCGCAAGAATGGTAGCTGATACAGAGCGCCGCAACGCCAATTCAGGCCCAGCAGGAACTGGTGCGCGCCCGCACCGAATATCTCAGCGCCATTACCGAATACAACAAGGTGCAATACGAACTGAGCAAGGCACTGGGCACTTTGTAGCTGCCCAGCTGACTGAGTTTTGCCTCCCTGCGGTATGAAACCGCGGCTTCCGGATGTTTACATCCGCATACCAGTGTTTACCTTCGCACCGGCCTGTAACAAGTCTGTAACAGCGCTGCAACAGTTCTGCAACAGCACTGTTACACAGTCTCCAGCCAAGTCCCATGGCATTGGTCCGTGGTCAACATTACGGGATCGGGTGTCCCCCTTTCCCCAAGGCGTGCTGGAGATTGCTTCAATGAGAACAGTTAATTGGATGGTCGCGGCTGCAGTTGCAGCGAGCCTCGCAGGTTGCGGTGGTGCTGATGAAATAGCCTCGGCCGGCAGCGGCGGCAACATCACCATCAACAATTCCTCTTCAGCGAGCTCGAGTTCCAGCTCAAGTTCCAGCTCCAGTTCGACTGCCAGCCTGGTGACCCCTGCCACGGGCTGCCCCACCATCGCTGACCCTGCCGGCCTGCGTGACGATGGCACGATCACCGGGCCAACCGGCACCTATCGGGTATGCACACTGCCGGCGCGCTTCACCGCCAATGCGACCCTGGACCGCTATCCTGGCCTGTTGTATGCACTGGATGGCCGCGTCGATGTCGGCACCGACCTCGGTGCCGCTGTAGCGGGAACGGGCATCACCCTGACCATCCAGCCCGGCGTGATCGTGTTTGCCAAGACCGGCGTGTCCTGGTTGGACGTCAATCGCGGCAACCGCATCAACGCCGTGGGTCAGCCGAACCGTCCCATCGTGTTCACCAGCCGTGACAATGTGCTCGGCCTCGCCAACGACGACTCGCAGGGCCAGTGGGGCGGCATCGTGTTGCTGGGTCGCGCACCAATCACCGATTGCACCGTGGCTCCAGCCGCCACGCCCGGCACCGTAAATTGCGAGCGCCAGACCGAAGGTGCGGTGGATCCGGCCTATTTCGGCGGCGCAACGCCCACCGACAACAGCGGCACCATGCGTTATGTGCAGATCCGCTACTCGGGTTATGTGCTTTCCGGTAACAGCGAGCTGCAGTCGTTGACGCTTGGTGGCGTGGGCAGCGGCACGCAGATCTCCCACATCCAGTCGCACAACAGCTCGGACGATGGCTTCGAGAATTTCGGCGGCACGGTCAGCCTGCGCAGATTCGTGATCACCGGCGCAGACGATGACAATGTCGATGTGGATACCGGCTGGCGGGGCACCATTCAGTATGTGATCGCCGTGCAGAAAACGAGTGGCGCCGCAGACTCGATGATCGAGCTTGACTCGGCCAACGCACTCGAGGATCAGGTGCCACGCACCTGGCTGAAACTGGCGAACTTCACCTTCGTGCATCGCAATCCGGCCTCCGGTAACAACGCCGCCATGCTGTTCCGCGGCAGAGCCGATGCATCACTCGTGAACGGCGTGGTAACCAGCCCGATGGCCTGCCTGCGTCTGAACGGCACCAACATCCTCACCGCCGATCCCGCCACCGACAAGGTTGGCCCGCCGGTATTCCGCTCGGTGGCGATGCAGTGCGGTCCGACACCCTTCGTGGGCACGGGTGGTGTCACGGCGCAGCAGGTATCCGATGTGTTTGGTTCGGGCACCAACAACAACAGCTCCGCGTTCACCGCGACCTTGTCAGGCACGTTCATCAACGGCGCCAACGAAACCGCTGTCGTCGCCACCGACCCAAAGACCATCGACGCCGCGTTTGACACCACCAACTACATCGGCGCGGTGAAGGATGCGAACGACACCTGGTATGCGGGTTGGACCTGCAACTCGTCGACGGCGAACTTCGGTGCGAACGCTGCCAGCGCTGCCTGCACATCGCTGCCGTCGCTGAACTGATCGGCGGCATTCCGACCGCCCCGGCGGGCTGCAGCTGACAGGTTGCGGCCCGCCCTTTGTTTGAAAGACCGATCTATTGAGGAACGCTGATGCTCAAACCACTCACCCGCGGTGCGCTGCTGCTTGCCACCGCATTCACCGCACGGGGTACGCTGGCCCAGGAGCCGACAGAAGTCACCGCAACCGATGCAGCCGATGAGGCTTATGCAGCAGCCAGTGGCAGTCTGGATGTCGTACTGCCGGGCATCGTGGTGGTGGGCAATCGCGAAGGCAATGTCCAGCGGACCGCCACTGAAGTGGTATCAATACTTTCCAACGAAGACATCGCCAGAACCGGCGAAGGTGATATCGCTGGCGCGCTGGCCCGGGTGCCGGGGCTGAGCGTGGTGGGTGGTGGTTTCGTCTATGTGCGCGGTCTGGGCGATCGTTATTCGCAGGCTCTGCTGAATGGCCTGCCGTTGCCCAGCCCTGAACCGCTGCGCCGCGCCGTGCCGCTCGATCTGTTTCCGACGGATGTCATCGCCTCGTCGCTGGTGCAGAAGACCTATTCGCCGAATCTTCCCGGCGAGTTCGGTGGCGGCATCATCAACCTCACCACGCTTGCGGCTCCCTTGAAACCCTTTCTGAAGCTTGGTGCTGGCGTCAGCTACGACACCGAAACCACCGGACAGGTCGGTTATGACCATTACGGCAGCAGCACCGACTGGACGGGATACGACACTGGCGCCCGGGACGTTCCCCCGCAACTGAGCGCTTTCTTCGCCTCCGGGCAACGCATGAGTTCCGGCAGCGTGGACACCGGCGAGATCGCCAAGGAGTTCGTGAGCGCCAATAACGGCCTGGTGCAGAAGATCGACGAAATGCCGGTCAATTACTCGGCATCGGTCTCCGGTGGCACGTCCTGGATGCTGGGTGACTCGTTGCTGGGCGTCATTGCCACAGCGGGATACAACAACAAGTGGCGCACCCGTGACAATATCGAACAGACCCCGGGCAGTGCGGATCTGTCCGTGGTCGACAAGGACTACCGTACCGTTACCTCAGATAATCGCATCGTCGCCAATGCCCTGCTGGGTGTGGGCTATGAATTCCCCGAGGGCAGCAAACTCCGCTGGACCACCCTGTACGTCCACGACACGCTGAAACATACCAGTCTGTCAGAAGGCGAGCAGAACGCCCAAGCGCCGGGTGTGGATTTCCTCCAGCAGAGCACGGGCTGGTATGAACGCGAACTGCTCAGCACACAACTGACCGGCGGCGTGAAGTTCGAGAAGCTGTCGCTC
The DNA here is from genome assembly GCA_963748005.1 of uncultured Pseudomonadota bacterium. Taxonomy (GTDB): domain Bacteria; phylum Pseudomonadota; class Gammaproteobacteria; order Steroidobacterales; family Steroidobacteraceae; genus CAILZL01. Next base: position 400,721 of record CAVVHH010000003.1, on the reverse strand, counting down.
AATGGCCGCGCATCGTATTCGACGTCCAGCCGCGAAGCGCCGTATGAACTGGACATCGGTTACTCCCGCAGCAATCGTGCAGCCAGCCCCTATGGCGCCTATTTCATCAACCGTCTGGACAATGGCCAGACGGGTTTCGCCAAGATCGCCTTCTCGGATCTGGATGAGGACCAATGGTCGGCCGGCGCCGACCTGGGGTGGGAGTTCATGACGGGCATGAATCTGATGCTCGGCTATGACATCACGAATACGGAGCGTGATTCCAGCCGCCGCGAGTTCCAGGTCATCGCACCCTCGAACTTCCCCAGCGTAGTGGCCATGTTCCGTCCGGACTACCTGCTGGGTTCGGACGTCATCGACTACTACAACATCACACTGGTCGAAACCACCGAGAGCGCCCCGGCGTTCACCGCGAGCCTGCTCACGAGTGCGGGATTCGCGCAATTGCAGGCAGAGCTTGCTCCGGGGCTCGATCTCGGCGCGGGTGTGCGTTTTGAAAGTGGCCTGCAGGAAGTCAGTCCCCTGCAGGTGTTCAGCAGCAACGGCGTGCTGCCTGCATCGACCAAGCTGGACAACGACTACTGGCTGCCGGCCGCAACACTGACGTGGAAGCTCGAAGGCGACATGCAGTTCCGTGCGAACGTTTCCAAGACGATCGCCAGGCCGCAGTTCCGCGAACTGATGTACCAGTCTTACTATGATGCGGAATCGAACCGGACCTATATCGGTAACCCGCTGCTGGTGGACAGCCAGTTCCTCAACGCCGAGCTGCGTTATGAGTGGTACTTCGCTCCCGACCAGCATGTATCACTGGCCGCCTTCTACAAGGACATCGACAAGCCCATCGAAGCTTTCACCGGCTTCAATGACAACACGCCGATCACCAGCTTCGCCAATGCGCCCAGAGCCAAGCTCTATGGTGCAGAGGTCGAAGTGCAGAAATACTTTCCGCTTGATGGAGTGTCCGACTCGGGGTTCCTGGCGGCGCGGCGCGTCGTCCTGATCGGCAACTACACCTACAGCAACTCGAAGATCAACGTGACGGACAGCGACATGGTGGAATACTTCGGCACGGCAACACAGCCTGCCAAGAACTTCTTCGTTGATGGCTCGCCACTGACGGGTCAGTCGGATCACCTGGTCAACCTGCAGTTCGGCCTGGAGAATGAGAGTCGCCTTTCGCAGCAAACCTTGCTGGTGTCGTATGCGAGTGACCGGGTAACCAGTCGCGGCCCTGCCGGCCTGCCAGACATTTACGAGTCGCCGGGCGTGACCGTAGATTTTGTCGCGCGAGAAGGAGTGCCCCTGTTTGGTGGCGATGCCGAGTTCAAGCTGGAGGTACGCAATATTTTTGGACGCGGTTACAAGGAATACCAGGAGCGCGACGGCAATGTCATCTACTACAACAAGTACGACGTAGGCACGGTGTTCTCCGCGTCGCTCGACATGCGTTTCTGATCCAGCAGTTGCCGTCTCTGCCCCCTCTCCCTCTAGGGAGAGGGTTGGGGTGAGGGTGTTCTGACTAGCACCCATCTCCCTGTAGCGGCATGATTGTGATCACGCATCAGTGCCTGCCGGAGCTGAGCGGTGAATCCGTTTCCGGGAACGCCGTAGATCCATCCCTGGAGGCTCCGGGCTCGGCTTCCTGCCTCGCACGGTCCTGCAAACAGATTCACCCCTCAGCTCCGGCTGATAGATGGTGCCAAGTCTCATCACAAATTTGAACCAACATAGCGAGGACACAGCGCAGGAGTTACTTGCCCGCTGATTTTGTGGCGTGCTACAAGACAACAACACGTCGAAAATATAGGGAAACAGCGGAATGAGTGACAATTCATCCAGTGCCAAGCCGTTTTATAAAACGACTGTTAGGCCTGATAACACGGGGTTCTATTTCTAGTTGGATGTCAGACAAGGGAATATGAGTCCTTACGCCGAAATTGAGCGACGCGCGCAGGACGCAAAGTCGCTGCCGGAATTAGCAGCCGTATTGGAACTCCTGCTATCCGGCGGATTTGCCGTCTGGGCCGATGGCAACCTGTACGAAATCAAGCAACTTGTCGCTAGCGTTAAAGGCTTGCGTATTGAAGTATTCTCAGATGAGCACGCTCCTCCGCACTTTCATGTCTGGTCTCCAGACATTGATGCAGTGTTCACCATCTCCGACTGCTCTCTTATTCGAGGCACAATCGATGGTCGCAGTCGTAAGCTTGTTGAGTGGTGGTATCAGCGAGGAAGAGAAAAAATTGTCATGGCTTGGAATGAATCGAGGCCATCTGATTGCCCAGTAGGTCCAGCAACATGAGTATCCAACAAATCGCTTAAAGCACGACGCGTCAAGAATGGTGTGCCCCTGAGCAACAACATTACTTCCCCAACCTCCCCCACTCCTCAATCTTCACCCGCGCCAGCAAAACCGCACCGCCCTTGCCATCCGGTCTAAACACCAGCGCCTCACCATCCGCCAGGTCGCCCGCATACTGCGGGAAGGCAGCTGCAATATTCGGTAAGTGAGTAATGATCAGGGTATTGCCGCCTTCAACGCGCGTCTGCGCCAGTTCGCGCAGCCAGGTTCCCATCTCCGGATTCACGCGCTGCATGCTCGCGCCGTTATCACTCAGTTCGGAGTACGCCCGAGGCTCGGGAACCTTTGCATACAGCGCGGTTTCCAGCGCGCGGAATGCCGTGCTGGATAGCACCTTGCCCACAGGAATGTGCAAGTCTTGCAGCGCCTTGCCCATGGCCGTGGCGGCGGCGCGGCCGGCAGCATCGAGCTGCCGCTCCGGCGTGACGTTGCCGGGCGCGGCATTGGCCTTGTCCGGTGGGGTGCGCGGCGAGCTGGCATGACGCATCACGATGACCTGCCCACCGCCCTGCAATGCTTTCAGCAACTCCGCGCCAGACAGGCTCTGCGCGTGCAGCGGCAGGCTTGCACCAGTTAACGCCAGCAGCAAACAGGCAACGGCAAATCGACGCTTGATCTGCAACATGTTTATCTCCTGCAACGAATCATCTGAAGTGCAGACAGTGTAGCGCTATTATCCTCGTAGCACTCTCAACAAGCGCCTAGGAGCCTGTCGGACTTAGGTGATCGTAGCGAGGCGAGTGAAAAATCGAGGACAGTTTTCCGATCGTTTGAGGCGAATAGCCGTAGCTATTTAACGAAAACGATCGGAAAAATGGACCGATTAGACACCGCCGCAGTAGATCAATCCTAAGTCCGACAGGCTCCTAGCTCCACCATCTATTTCGCCCAGCACCGAAGTTCTGTGCCGCGCGCTCCAATGGATTCTTGTCTGGACCCGCCAGACCGCCGCTCAAAAAGTACACCAGCACAAACAACGGGCCGAGCAATTGATATTGATAAGTATGCGCTTGCTCGTGACGTCCCAGATTCACGCGAGTGTCGCCATAGGCACCGAATCGCCACGGCTCCGCGTCACATCCGTACAGGATGACATTGCCAAGGGTCAACGCCGCGCCGCGAATAATGCCCGGGCTGTTGATGAACTGAATGGCGTTATTGCCGGGGCGGATCTCGGATCGTGTGCCCGATTTGCTGAAAACATGTGCCACCAGACCATAGCTCAAGCCCAGCAGCGTGAAGGGTGCAGCCCAGAGCTTGCCAAGGACATCGGCAGTTCTGATCAGCAGCTTGTGGCACACAGGAGATAGGGAGGACATATCCCCTTAGTGTGTGCGAGCAACGGATAATTCAATCGCCAGCTGGAGACGGCATGTCAAAACGCAGCGCCCTCACCCCAACCCTGTCCCTCAGGGAGAGGGAGCTTGCCTGACTGAGCTTTGTTACCAGTTGATCTTCTTGCGGAACTGGTAACGCACGTAGATGGCCACACCGTTCATCAACAGTGTCATACCCAGCAACACCGCACCGGCAGCGGCGGCGTTGACCTGGAAGGCCGCATCGGGACGCGACACCCAGTTGAACATCTGGATGGGCATGACGGTGAATGGATCGCTCAGCCAGGTAAAGCTGACATAGGGAAACTCACCAGTGATCGGCGGCGTTGGCAGGAACGCGATGAATGCCAGCGCACCAATGGTAATGATGGGCGCCGTCTCGCCAATGGCGCGCGACAGGCCAATGATCAAGCCGGTGAGAATGCCGCCTGACGAGTATGGAATGACGTGATGGGCCGTTACTTCCCAACGGGTAGCGCCCAGCGCATAGGCTGCTTCACGGATATTGCGCGGTACCGCACGAATGGCTTCGCGCGACGCGACGATCACGATCGGCAGTATCAGCAACGCCAGCGTCAGGCCCGCAGAAGCAATGCTCTGCCCAAGGTCAAGTTTGTAAACGAATAACCCTAGTGCCAGCAGCCCGTAAATGATCGAGGGCACGCCAGCGAGATTGGTGACATTGATTTCAATGATGGCGGTGAACCAGTTTTTCGGCGCGTATTCTTCCAGATACACCGCCGCCGCCACACCCACCGGCATGGCAACACACACCGTTACGAGCATCACCAGACAGGTGCCAATCCAGGCCGAAAGAATGCCCGCGCGTGCAGCGTTGCGTGATGGGAAGTTGGTGAAAAAATCCCAGCCGAAACGCGGTGCACCATCGCGCACCAGATCCAGAAACAGGATGGCCAGGGTCAGGAGTGACGCAAACAGAATGACCAGACCGAGTACGACAAACACCTTGTCGAGCAGCTTGTGACGACGCAGTGACGCCATCGCCGAGTCGGCCACCAGCTTGGTGTGCGTATGCACGCTGGTTGTACTTGCGGTGTTCATCAATACACCTCACGGAACCGACGCGTCAGCACAAAGCCGGCGATATTGAACACCAGCGTAATCAGCATCAGCACCAGACCTGCAGCAAAGATGGCCTGATAGCCAATGCTGCCGTGCGGCAGATCGCCCAGGCTGACTTGCACAATGAATGCAGTAATGGTTGCCGCTGATTCAGTAGGATTCCAGGTCAGATTCGGCTGCAACCCCGCAGCCACAGCCACCACCATGGTTTCACCCACGGCGCGCGAGATCGCCAGAATGTAGGCAGCGGCAATACCCGACAACGCTCCCGGCACAACAACCCGCGTGGCGGTTTGAAAACGCGTCGCACCCATCGCATAACTGCCTTCACGCATGTACTTGGGTACCGCACGCATGGCGTCTTCACTTAACGAGGCGATGTAGGGAATGATCATGATGCCGATCACCAGGCCCGGCCCCAGCATGTTGAAGCCCGGCAGGTTTGGCATGAACTTCTGCAGGAATGGCGTGACCATCATCAACGCGAAGTAGCCATACACCACAGTAGGCACAGCGCCCAGCAGTTCCAGCGCCGGCTTGACGGTTTCGCGCACGCGATGCGAGGCAAATTCGGAGAGATAAATCGCAATGATGGTGCCGCAGGGAATCGCCAGCAGCAACGCCACCATGGTTGTTACCAGCGTACCCGCCACCAGCGGCATGATGCCGTAGCGTGGCTGGTCAAACATTGGCGTCCACATGGTGTCGGTCAGGAAGTCCTTGAGCGACACATGTGCGAAAAATGGCAGCGATTCGGTCACCAGAATAATAACGATGGCAACAGTGGTAAACACCGCCACCAATCCCGCTGCCAGCAATCCAGCTTCAATAGTACGGTCACGCAACTTGCGGAACCGCAAGCGGCGCTGATGATTACCAGGAGTATAGGATTGCACAGCCGTATTCATGTTGACTCTGGATCAGTCCACTATCACCGCTAACAACACAGGGTGAAGGTTGTTCACCCTCACCCTGCCCTTTCCCCGGAAGAGGGAGAGGTCATGAGCCAGCAAAGCCAAGCGTATAGCTTACTGCTTGGCTTCCATCTTGAGCAGGTCTTCCACCTTCAGACCGACCTTGGCTTCGCCGCCGAACACGGTACCGATCTTCAGATTCTTGACATGGTCCTGAGCCGTCTTGTACGCAGCTGCCGCCAGCGGTACGTACTTCACTTCCTTGATCAAATCCGAAGCATTGCTCAGGTAGAAATCCACGAACTCTTTTACTTCTGCCTTCTTGAGGCTATCCACGTTCACGTAGATGAATAGCGGACGTGACAGCGGATTGTAGGTGCCATCCAGCACCGCCGCATCTGCCGGGCCTACTGCCTGGCCGCTCGCATTGACCACCTTCAATGCCTTCATCTTGCCGACATTGGCGGCGTAGTAGGCATAACCGAAATACGCCAGCGCATTCTGGTCCTGGGTAACGCCCTGCACCAGTACGTTGTCGTCTTCGCTGGCCGTGAAGTCACCACGGCTGGCCTTGGCCTTGCCATTCACGGCCTCAGTGAAGTAATCGAATGTGCCCGAGTCAGAGCCGGGACCGAACAGTTTCAGTGGCTGCTTCGGCCACTTGGAATTGACCTGATTCCAGGTCTTGATACTGCCTTGCGCAGCGGGTTCCCACATTTTTTTCAGTTCGGCCACAGTAATCTGATCCACCCAGGTGGCCTTGGGATTCACCACCACGGTCAGTGCGTCATAGGCGATTGGCAGTTCCAGAAACTTGATGCCTGCAGTTTTGCAATCTGCCATTTCGGCAGCCAGGATCGGACGCGATGCATCCGAGATATCCGTTTCACCGCGGCAGAACTTCTTGAAGCCACCACCGGTGCCGGCGATACCCACGGTCACACGCACCTTGCCGCGCTTGCTGATCTGAAATTCCTCGGCCACCGCTTCGGTGATCGGGAACACGGTGCTGGAACCGTCGATCTTGACAGTTTGCGCCTGCGCAACTTGCGGCGCAGCGAGTGCACCGATGACAGCCAATGGCAATGCCGCCAGAAGAGATTTGATATTCATTGAGCTTTCCTCGAAATCATTGGCCAGAAAACTGGTTGGAGGGCATCCCTGCCATGGTGAATCCGGTTTATTACAATCTGGTTACACGAACGGTCAGAACCTGAAGTTAAGATCCAGCTGCAGCCGGTCGTAGTCCAGATCCTTGGTGGTGGCGCTGCCCGTGTCATTGTTGAGCGTATTGATGAAGTAAGTGGCCGCAATGGTCCAGTTTGGAGCCGCGACGAAATTGGCTTTCACGGTATACCCCTCGGAGTCCGTCCGGCCGTCGCCGAAATCGGAATCGTGGAATTGCGCAAAGACCGAGTCGGCTTCGCTGCGCTGATACACCACGCCCACATCCCATGTCTTTGCGACGCCGGCATTGGCACGATTGAAGGTGATGCCCGCCGAGAAGGCGGTATCAAGTTTCGTGCCGGTACCGCTGTAGATCTCGGCATCCTGATTCTGCATATAGTCTGCAAATACGCTGAGCGGGAAGTTGCCCAGGAGGAAATCGAACTGCACCAGGGCATTCAGGTCGGTGAAGTCGCTGAGCAATGCGCTACAGCCGCTGGCGGCAGCACCGTTATTATCATAGGTGTTGTTGCCGTAGGCGCTGCCGCCGAAGAACGTGGCGTTGGCCGTACAGGTGCTGGCCGGTGTACCAGGCAGTGCCGTCGGCGAGACAACTTCATCCTTCACCGCAGTGACGTCGAAATAGCCCACCGCTGCGGTAAGGGTGGACGTGCCGATCGGCTGACGCAGACCGACCTGTCCCACCAGCAGCTTGGAATCGCTGCGTGCTCCCGCTGGAGCACCACTGTGGCGTTCATTCAGCCATTCGACAGCCGCCGTAGCGAACAGGTTGCCGCTGACAAACTTCACTGCTGCACCTTCGGGGGACAGGTCATTGTCAAAGTAATAGCTGGCAGTCTTGGTCCAGGGAATCGGTGTCTTGCCGAGCTGCACGCTGAGAGAACTGATCGGCTTCCAGTCGACGTACGCCAGATCAACATTGATCGGCTTGCGGGTCCAGTCCTCGCCGAGTGTCTGGTTGGTGGAACGCGGATCATTGGAGGTCGCCAGTTGCAGCCTGCCGGTAATGGTGTCATTCACCTTGACAGTAACGCCAAAGCGGGCGCGAATACGGTCACGATGACGCGTCTGCTCATCGACCGCAGTGCTGGTAGCGGTGGTGATGTGTTCACTGCGATACCGGAAATCGCCGCTCCAGACGTACTTGCTGGCCGTAGTGTTCAGCGTCTCCAGCACCACCGCCTTCTGGGCAGTGTCCTTGCGGTCTGCCTTGGCGCTTTCTTTTAAATACTCCACCTCGGCTTCGAGACGTTCATTCCTGGCTTTCATCTCGGCAATTTCTTTCTGGATATCGTCGAGCGAGGCGGTCTGGGCCATGGCCGGACCAGCCAGCAGTGCAGCGACCGCGCCCGTCAGTAAAGTCTTATTCACAATCGTCTCCGGTTTCAGGTGTATAAGCACGCGGACGTTATAAAACTGTCATGTGACAGAAATGTTTCAGTTTCTTGTCGGTTACGTGACATGCCACCGCGCCACAAACGAAATATTTCATTCAGATGTCGGCTACCTGGTCGTTACCGAGGATAAATACCACCTGCTCGGCAATATTCTTGGCGTGGTCGCCGATGCGCTCCAGCCCCTTGAGCGCGAATACGGTATCGATGGTGGCACGCAGATAGGGTTCACCCTCCATGACCAGCGTGAATACCTTGCGCAGAGCGCTGTCAAACTCCTGATCAAGCTCGGCATCGCGAACGGTAACCCGTCGGGCCAGTTCCACAGCGGATTCGTCCAGTGCTCGGACGGCTTCGCGCAGCATGGATGCGGACAGTTCGGCCATGTGCCGCAAGTAAGGAGCTACCGTGCCTACCGGCCCCTGCGGCGTGCCTTCGGCAATGCGCTGCGCGAAACTGGCAATTTTTCTGGCTTCATCACCCGCGCGCTCGAGTTCATGAATCACGCGAGTGATGGCGCGCGCCAGGCGCAGGTCGCCAGCCACCAGTTGATGCAGTGCGATCAATTGAAACGCGTCACGGTCGATGCGCTGTTCAAGCAGGTTCACCTGAGGCTCGCGCAGCAATACCTGCGTCGCAGCTGCAGCATCGGCATTGAGCAGGGCGCGCACAGCGGTACTGACCTGATCGATCACCAGCCCGCCCATCGACACCGTGCTCAGACGCAGTTCAGCAAGCGCGTTGTCCAGCGCCCTGCTGGTGTGACCTTCTGCGGGATCATTGTCAATGACGGTGTTCATGCATAGTTGATCCTGATCACCCGGGTGCGTTGCATTGCACCCTGCACAAACCGGAGCAGCATTACCGATTCAGGGGCGCAAAGTACTGCACACTCGCCCTGCAACCATCCGCCTTAGCCGTAGCGACCGGTAATGTAGTCTTCGGTGGCTTTCTTGCTGGGATTGGTGAAAATCTTGGCGGCCTCGTCGAACTCGACCAGTTCGCCCAGATACATGAAGGCCGTGTAGTCGGACACCCGCGCGGCCTGTTGCATGTTATGTGTGACGATCAACACCGTCACCTGATCGCGCAACGTGGAAATCAGCTCTTCAATCTTGGCCGTGGCAATCGGATCGAGAGCCGAGGTGGGTTCGTCGAACAAAAGAATTTCGGGCTTGGTCGCCAGCGCGCGGGCAATGCACAGGCGCTGCATCTGACCACCGGATAACGCCAGCGCCGATTCCTGCAGCCGGTCCTTCACTTCATCCCACAACGCCGCACCGCGCAGCGCCTGCTCCACCTGTTCGGCCAGCAGCACGCGGTTGTTCAGGCCATGCAGGCGCAGACCGTAGGCAACATTCTCAAAAATCGTCTTTGGAAAAGGATTGGGCTTCTGGAACACCATGCCGATGCGCATGCGCACCTCGATGGGATCAACACCCTTGCCCACCAGATTGATGTTGTCGGGCTGCAGCGTAATGGCGCCGTCGTAACGTGTATCAGCCTGCAAGTCGTGCATGCGGTTGAAACAGCGCAGAAAGGTGCTCTTGCCGCAGCCGGACGGACCGATGAGCGCCGTTACCTGCTTGTCGGCAATGGGCATGTTGAGCTGCTTCAGCGCCTGCTTGTCGCCGTAATAGAAATTCAGATCGGTTACCAGCGCTTTGACCTGCAGGGCGCGCACCCTGCGGGTATCGGCCACTGGCACGCTCACCAGCGGAGCTGCCTGTCTGGCAGCCGGATTTGCGCTCATGATTTCGGAATCGGTTGCCAATGGACACCTCAAGGCTCAGGCCAGACACGGCAGCCTGCGAGCGGGCCGTTCGGCTGTCAACATTTCAGTTCGGCCCAACTGCGCCGCGGCACAGCAGGCGGGCGCAATCGGGTCCAAGATGCTCTAGTGTGATGGCCGTGTGTGACAAAATTGTTACACGGAGCTTTGGGGACACACATTCTGGCACGGCCGGTGGCACCTGATCTTCACCTCGCCCGCAGGGATTTGTCGGGAACCATTGCGAGCAGTGACCCTGTCCGTTATAAGGGCGCCCTTCCACACAAGTCCATAGCGAATCCAGCCAGACATGTCCGCAGAACCCACTACTGCCGTACTTTCCCCGGCGATTGCCCTCACTGCCGAGCTGATCCGTCGCCCGTCAGTCAGCCCCGAAGATAAGGGCTGCCTGGACGTCATCGGCGACCGGCTGGAAAAAGTGGGCTTCAATAACGAGCGCATCGACTTTCCGCCGGTATCCAACCTGTGGAGCAAACACGGCAGTGGTCGTCCCGTGCTGTGTTTCGCCGGCCATACCGATGTCGTGCCCTCCGGTCCGCGCGAGGAATGGCAGACCGATCCATTTGAACCCATTATTCGCGACGGCATCATGTACGGCCGCGGCACGGCGGACATGAAGAGTGGCTTGGCCGCCATGACCGTGGCCGCGGAGCGATTCATTGCCAAACATCCCAACCACAAGGGCACCCTCGCCTTCCTGCTCACCAGCGACGAGGAAGGCCCCTCAGTCGACGGCACCCGCCGTGTAATGCAGGTGCTGGAAGCGCGCCCCGAAAAGATCGACTGGTGCGTGGTCGGCGAACCCTCCAGCGGCGACAAGCTGGGCGACACGGTGAAAATCGGCCGGCGCGGCTCGTTGTCCGGCAAGCTCACCGTCCACGGCGTGCAGGGCCACGTGGCCTATCCGCACCTGGCTGAGAACCCTGTGCACCTGCTGGCGCCGGCGCTGGCCGAACTGGCTTCGCGCGAATGGGACAAGGGCAATGAGTTCTTCCAGCCGACCACGTTCCAGGTGTCGAACCTGAGCGCCGGCACCGGCGCGCCCAACGTGATTCCCGGTGAACTGAAGGCCCGTTTCAACATCCGTTTTTCCACTGAACAGACGGTGGAGAAGATGCAGGCGACGATCACCGAGATTCTCGACCGGCACAAGGTCAACTACACCTTGGAATGGTTCGTCTCCGGCCTGCCGTTTTTTACCGCACCCGGTGCGCTGTCGAATGCCACGCAGCAAGCGGTGAAGGAATTCACCGGGCTGACTGCCGAGCTGTCGACGACCGGCGGCACCTCCGACGGACGCTTCATAGCGCCCACCGGCGCCAGTGTAGTGGAACTGGGCGTCCTGAACGCCACCATTCACAAGGTCAACGAATGCGTGCGCATGGCGGATGTCGACACGCTGGTGCTGATGTATGAACGCATGATGGAGCTGTTGCTCGTCTGATTATTGTAGGCGCGACCCATGGGTCGCCCTCTCTACCGAGGCGGGGCATGCCTCGCCCCTGCAAGAACATTCACAATGACCACTCTGTACGGCATCAAGAACTGCGACACCGTGAAAAAGGCCCGCGCCTGGCTGGATGAACACAACGTGTCGTATGAGTTTCACGACTACAAGGCATCGGGCATAGACCGCGAGCACCTGGAAAAATGGTCCAGGCAGCTCGGCTGGGAAATGCTACTGAACCGCGCCGGTACTACCTTCAAGAAGCTGTCTGACACCGACAGGGCCAATCTGAGTGAAGGCAAGGCCATCAAGCTGATGCTGGCGCAGCCGTCGATGATCAAGCGGCCGGTGCTGGAGCATGGCAGACAGCTGCTGGTCGGCTTCAAGCCGGATGACTACGCGAGCAGGCTGAAGAAATAATTGCGTCGGACGGCCCAATCGGACACTGCTGACGTAAGCAGCATCGCACTCCAGGCTCTGCCCGCTGGCCGGGATGAGGCGCAACGTTCCTCATGTAATATCGGTGCGCACCTAGTCGGCAACCAGTCTGCCGCTTTTTTTCAGATACATCACTGACATCCAGCAGATCGCCAGGGCAAGCAGCACCATGCCGCAGGTGCTTGCCAGCGCCCGGTGTTCTTCCAGAATCCCGTCGCGCCAGAAGCCATACAGCATGATCAGATAAAAAAAACTGATCCAGCCAAAGGGAGTTCCATATTCCTTGACCAGCATTCGGCGCCAGCGAAATTGCATTGCCCCCAGCGTCTGGGCCAGCCCGCTTAGACTGGGCAACCAGCGAGGCACCGCTCGGCAGTACGCCTGGTATCCCGCGCCGAATTTGTTCAACAGAAACTCTTCTTCGGCGGCAATGATCGCCTGGTAGACAAACACGAACAGTACAATCGCGACGGCGAGCGCCGTAACCGTGTTGGCCGCCAGCGCAACACCCGTGGCAATCAATACATTGCCGACATACATGGGGTTACGTGTGTGGCTGTAGATCCCTTCGGTCACCAGATCTTCGGCATAGACCCGGCCTGCCCGTCCACCTCGCACGATATAGGCCAGACCGATCGTGGCGGCACGCACCAGCTGGCCGAGCAGGGCAATCAATAATCCGAGCGCCGGCGCGATGAGCGGATTCGCAAACAAGTGTGGCCCGGGCAGCAATGCCAGCAAAATCGCGAACGGGAACAGCGCGTTGCGATAGAAAAAAAAGAACCGACCAATTGCCGCCATCATTTGATTGCCACTATGCCGCAGAAGTTGTACCACTTGAAAAACACATCGACGCAGCGAAAACCGGCCTTCAGCAGCAACTCGCGATTCTCCAGCAATTTGTAGGGAATCAGCACATTTTCCAGTGCTTCGCGTTTCTGGCTGATTTCCAGCTCACTGTAGCCGTGGCGGCGCTTCATTTCGTAGTAGTGATCGATGAACAGCCGGTTGAACACCGAATCCTCACCCAGCACTTTTTCCACCAGTATCAGGCAGCCGTTGTCGCGCAGACCGCGGAAGATATCGGCAATCAACCGGTCGCGATACAGCGGGCGTATGAACTGCAGAGTGAGCACCATCGTTACCAGCGACGCGTTCTCGATGGCCAGGCCGTCATTCAAATCCCGGCACTGCAGGTCGACGGTACGATCTACCCCGCATTCGCGCAATTTCGCGCGGCACTTGTCGAGCATGTCCTGCGAATTGTCGATACCAACAAAACGAACGCTCGGATGCACAGCCGGGTGCAGGTTGATCAAGGTGGTGCCCGTCGACACGCCCAGATCGTAAACATTGGTGTCGGGTGTCACAAAGTCGGCGGCGAGTTCGACCATCATGCGCTGGATTTCGTCGTAGAACGGCACTGACCGCGACACCATGTCGTCAAAAACCCGGGCTACTGAACTGTCGAACTTGAAATCGTCCACCGCCGTTCGGGGTTCGGCATACACCTTGTCTGAGCCGACCGGTTCTGAACTGGATTGTTGCCGCGGAGTGTTCATGTATCCCCCAAAAGGATGTTTCGTTGAAGTAAGACAGGCTCAGGAGCAGAGATCAATCGTGGATAGCACACCGGGACCCTCCTGCCAATCGTATGCATCATCTGCCAGGAGCCCAGGGAACCGGGAGTGTAGTTGGGCGTAGCCGGTCAGATTGGTCGCCATTTTGGTCGTTACGAAGGGCGCGTGGACGGCCGCTCACCTGGCGAACAATGTCAGCGCATCGACAACTTGCCGCTGCGATCAATCAGCAACGACGGCGCGATTACATTCACCCATAGTGTCCACACGCCCAGCCCGAGACAGGCAAACAGCACCCACCAGGGCATGGACAGCCCCAGCAAAGTCCAGTTGATTTCGGCACATTCACCCGAGCCGGTCAGCACTTTGGTGATTACGGTGGTAATGGGCAGGATATCGAGCATGTAATCCAGCGTCGCGCCACAGGCAGCGACCGTACCCGGTGGCTGGGCCTGGATCCAGACATGGCGCGAGGCAATCAATACACCGGCCAGCGCGGCGATCAACCCCAGCGTACCGTACACCCGCGCGCCCCGATTTCCGGGGTGGTGCAGGGCCGCCAGCAGGAACACCACGCCCACCGCCATCACCGCGATTCGCTGGAATATGCACAGCGGACAGGGCTCAAAGCCCAATACGTACTGTGAGTACAGCGCATAGGCCATCAATCCCACGCAGCACAGGAAGCCAATCAGATTGCCAGCACGACGGTCGGTAAAAATGCGGTTCAAGAGCTGGTTCATGGGCCCCCGTGGTGGGTCGATCAGGTTGCTCGCTGGCGCGATTTGCTAAGTTCTTCTTCGACTTCTTCAAGCCGGATGTGGCGCACATCCTTGCCGTGCACCATGTAGATCACATATTCGCAGATATTCTTGGCATGGTCACCAATACGTTCGATGGCGCGGGCTACCCACAGTACGTCGATGGCGCGACGGATGGAGCGCGGGTCTTCCATCATGAAGGTGATGCACTGCCGCTGAATGGCGTCGTATTCCTCGTCCACCAGGCGATCGCGCTTGGCCACGGCCACGGCCGCGTCGGCGTCCAGTCGCGCAAAGGCGTCCAGCGCATCGTGCACGATTTCTTCCACGACGCGGCCCAGATGCTTGATTTCGCGATAGCGGTCCGCGGGCCGTTCCATGGTGGCCAGGCGCGAACCGATATAACCGATCTTTTCCGCTTCATCGCCGATACGTTCCAGATCGGTGATGGTCTTGATCACCGCCACAATCAGCCTCAGGTCGCCTGCGGCCGGGGCGCGCGTGGCCAGAATGCGATTGCAGTCTTCATCTATGGCCACTTCCATGGCATTGACACGATGGTCGTTGCGCGCCACCCGGTCGGCTGCAGCGCTGTCACCCAGCACCAGCGCCTGCACGGCATTGGCCAGTTGCTCCTCCACCAGCCCGCCCATCTGCAGCACGTTGGTGCGCACGCGCTCCAGATCGGCGTTGAAACGGCTGAGGATGTGATGGGAAAGATCTGCTTTTTCCATGATGAGTCGCTCCGCAATGGTCAGATGTATACCGAGTCAGTCCGGCAACTGCAAACAGCAGCAATACCGTTGATTATTTGCGCCCACCTGCCGCCGCCGGATAGATGCGCGTCGTCACGCGTTCAGGTGGGAAGTGGCAGGTAAACACACTACCCTTGCCCAGTTCACTCTCGATGGTCAGTGTCGCGTCGTGGCGCTGCAGCACGTGCTTGACGATGGACAGCCCCAGGCCAAATCCACCCAGTTCGCGCGAGCGACCTTCATCGACCCGGTAGAAGCGCTCGGTCAGGCGCGGCAGATGTTCCGGCGCAATGCCGATGCCGGTATCGCTGACCGACAGATGCGCGCCTTCGGTATCACGCCACCAGCGAATGGCGATCCTGCCCGACGCCGGTGTGTACTTGACGGCGTTGGAGACCAGGTTAGCAAATACCGATTGCAATTCAGTTTCAGAACCGAGCAGACACACGTCAGCTTCAAGACTCAGGTTCACTTCGCCTGGATGACTGTCCATACTCATCACGTCCTTGCGAATCAGGGTCAGCAAGCCCGGGACATCGACACACTGTTGCTCGGTCAGCTCGGCGCTGTTTTCCAGGCGTGACAGATGCAGCAGCTGTTCAATCAGGCTGCGCATGCGTTCGGACTGACGCCGCATCTCGCTGACCGGCGCCTGCCACGCCGCCTCCAGCGCGGGATCGTCCGCCAGCGCGTCGAGATAACCGGAAATCACCGTCAGCGGCGAACGCAGTTCATGCGAGGCATTGGCGACAAAATCCTTGCGCATGGCCTCAATGCGCACTTCCTTGGTGACATCGCGGACGATCAGCAGCTTCTGGCTCGACCCTTCAGCCTGTACAAGGTGGAATGACAACCAGCGGTGCTGCGGTCCCGGCTGCAACAGGGTTACCGATTGCGAGAAATCACCACGCTCAAGGTACTGAATGAAGGCCGGATAACGCAGCAGATTTTCGATGCGGATGCCAACATCGCGTCGGCGCTTGAGGCCCAACCAGCGCTCGGCTTTCTGGTTGAACCATAGCAATTCGTTGTGTTGCCCAAGCAGCGCAGCGCCATCCGGCATGCCGGCTGTCAGCCGGCGAAACTCACGCAAAAGGTTGCCGACCCGCTGCTTGTGAAACTGCTTGCGCCGGTAGATGCGCGCGATCACCGCGGTCAACTCGCCCCATGGACCGCCGAAATTTGGTGGATGCAGCACGCTGCGAAAGCGTACCCAGCGATCCAGTTCCCACAGATTGCGCAATTGCCACAGCAAGTAGATGCCCAGTCCCAGCGCCAGCCACCAGCCCATCCCGCCCAACATCCAGCCCAGCAACAGCGACACCAGCACGATTGCGGCCACGCGATACGCCAGCTGCCAGGCGATCCCGGAAAAACGTGACAACTGGAAGCGTGATAGACGTGGCCGGCTCATGTGGCTGTCAACTCAAGGGCTCGTTAACACTGGAAGCAGCATTGTAGCGCCCGACACCCGCGCTACGCTCTATTGCGGCTGTACGGAAAAGCGATAACCCGCGCCACGTACGGTCTGGATGTAGTGATCGACAGCAAATTCTTCCAGTGCCTTGCGCAGGCGGCGGATGTGGACATCCACCGTGCGTTCTTCAACATAGACATTGCCGCCCCACACCCGATCCAGCAGCTGGCTGCGCGTATATACCCGCTCGGGATGCGTCATGAAGAACGATAACAGGCGGTATTCGGTGGGACCCAGCGTCACGACACGATCGGCCACGGTAACTCGATGACTGCTGCCATCGAGCTTCAGGCCATTGATGTCAATGACCTCTTCGGCGCTGGCCGGCGCCACGCGTCGCAGCACTGCAGCAATCCGCGCGATCAGTTCGCGCGGCGAGAACGGTTTGGTCACATAGTCATCGGCGCCGCTGTCGAGACCGGCAACCTTGTCGTGTTCGTCGGCGCGCGCGGTGAGCATGATCACCGGCACTTCACGGGTTTCCTTGTCGCGCTTGAGCAGACGGGTCAGTTCCAGCCCGCTCATGTCCGGCAACATCCAGTCCACCAGGATCAGGTCAGGACGACGATCGGCAATACAAGCGCGCGCCTTGCCGGTGTCCTCGGCTTCGCTGACCTCATAACCACTGCGGCGCAGACCGAATGCAATCATCTCGCGAATCGGCTTCTCGTCTTCCACTACCAGAATGTGTGCCGCCATAGTTGTTGGATCAGCTCATGAAGAATCGATGACAGTTCAATGACAGGCATCTCAGCAGCAATTTATTACAGCGGCGTGACAGTAGCGTCATATTCCCGTGAACTGTCACGAACTTTTCACATGGACAACCTGATCGCGCAGATACACCGGTGCAGCCAGCTCGGCACTGACAGCAAGGCCGCTGTGCCAATCGCGTATACCCAGCCGGGCTATTTCGGTGGCACGCGGCAAAACGTCGTCTATCAGGGTGATGCCACTGTAACGTTCACGCAAGGATGGATAGGCGCGAAACCCGGTGCCCAGTCCGATGGTCAAGTCGCCTGCGACAATGGCAACCCGCTCAGGCGGGCACACCTGTTCAGTCCCTCGCGGCTCCACCATGCCATCGACTGCCGGGATGAACAGCCCCGTATAAACCTCGCCCATACGCGCGTCCATGCACACCAATATCTGCGCATCAGCGGGCACAGTCGCCGCTGCCTGCTGCGCCACGGCGGCCAGATCAGAAACCGGCAATAGCGGCAGATCGGCCGCGAAGGCCAGGCCCTGTGCCACCCCAATTGCGATGCGCACGCCTGTGAAAGCACCTGGCCCACGACCAAAAGCGATGGCTTTCAGCTGCGTGAAGCCCAGACCTGCTTCTGCCATCACATCCTGCACCATCGGCAACACCAGCTCGGCATGGCCACGCGGCGTTTGTACGCAACGCATGATGCAGTGCGTACCGTAACTCAACGCCACCGAACACTGCTCGGTAGCCGTATCGATGGCAAGCAAATTCACCGCACTCAAAGCTCCACTCCTGTCATCAAACCGGCTGCCTGCAAGTGTCGCTGCAGGAACTCGCGCACTTCATTCAATTTCTCGGAGCGCGGCATGGGCGGCAAACTGTCGAGGAACAAACGCCCATAGCTGCGTGTGGTCAGGCGCCGATCGCACAGCATGATGACACCGAAGTCGCTCTGGTCGCGAATCAGACGGCCCACGCCCTGCTTGAGGGTCATCACTGCCTGCGGCACCTGTTCTTCCAGAAATGAATTGCCGCCACGCTTCTCTATCGCCGCCAGACGCGCTTTGATCAACGGATCATCCGGTACTGCAAACGGCAGCTTGTCGATAACCACCACGCACAGGGCGTGACCTTTCACGTCCACGCCTTCCCAGAAACTTCCCGTGCCCAACAGTACGGCATTGCCATGCTCGCGGAACTGCCGTAACAACACATCGCGAGGTGCTTCACCCTGCACCAACAACGGATAGGGGCCATTCGTGCCCCACAGATTGCGCAACCGCTCGGCCGCTTCGCGCAGCGCGCGATGGCTGGTGAACAACAGAAATGTGCGGCCGCCACAGGTTTCAATCAGCGGCAAAGCCGCTTCCAGCACCTGGCGTGTATGTTGTGGAGTCGACGGCATGTCCAGATCGCGCGGCAGATACAGCAACGCCTGATGCGGATAATCAAAAGGACTACCAAACTGCCGGGCATGGGCATCCGGCAAGCCAATACGCCGTGCAAAATGGCTTAGCTCAGTGCCAACGGCAAGAGTCGCTGAAGTAAATATCCATGCACCGCCCTGTTGACGGATCAATCCGCCCAGCGGCGCAGCGACATCAACCGGTGCATGATGCAATGAAAAACCGCCTTTGTTCAGAGTAGACCAACGCACCACCGCAGCTTCGTGCGCCACTGCAGACGAGGCGTCTGCAACAAACAACGCACAGCGTTCCGCGAGTTCCAGGGCACGATCGTGCAAACCGCGCAGTTCACTCTGGTCGTCGGTAGCGGTAGCCACGCTGTCAGCGAAGCTGTGCAACAGCCGTTTACTTTCCGTCAGCACGTCGAACAGCAGATCAGGCCAGCGTCCAGCATCAACATTGTCCGGCAAACCGCCGAGCGCTTGCGTGCCAAGTTGTGCCTGGACTTCCAGTGCCTGCATGAATTCCAGCTGTCGGACGTTCAGACCTGCGCCCTTCGCCAGTGCCTGTTCACTGGTAACATCCCGAACCAGATCGCGCAGTTGTCGCGCGCTCAATGTGGTCCCGAAAGCCTGCGTCGCCACCTCCGGCAACTGGTGTGCCTCGTCGACGATAACGGCATCGGCGCCCGGCAGCAGATCACCGAAACCTTTTTCCTTGAGCAGCAGATCTGCCAGCAGCAGATGGTGATTCACCACCACGATATCCGCAGCCAGCGCTTCGCGCCGGGCCGCTACCATATGGCAAGCATCGAACACTGGACAGTCAGCGCCCAGACAGTTGTCGCGCGTCGAGGTGACCCAGGGCCACACTGAATCACTCTCGGCGACCGAAGCCAGTTCGCTGATGTCGCCCTTGCGAGTCTGCATTGCCCAGTTGTTCACCTTGCGCAGGCTCATGGCCAGGTCACGTGTAAAACCACGCGCCTGTCCCTGCGACATGGCGAGTTCCAGACGATGTCCGCACAGGTAGTTGGCGCGCCCTTTCAACAGGGCAATACGCACCGGCCGGCCCAGCACGCCGGTCAGGGTGGGTAAATCGCGGCGAAACAGCTGATCCTGCAGACTGCGGGTGCCGGTCGAGATCACCACCTTCTTGCCAGCCAGCAATGCCGGTACTAGGTAAGCGAAGGTTTTGCCCACACCAGTTCCGGCTTCAACAATCAAGGTGTGTCGTACTGCTATCGCGGCGGCAACCTGCTCCGCCATGGCCAATTGTTCCTGCCGTACCGAAAATCCCGGCAGATGCTCAGCCAGCCGGCCCGCCGCGCCCAGCACGTCGCGCAGGTCAATTCTCGGCTGGATGGGTGACTTTACCGGCATCAGGGTTCTTTATTGAAGAAGACACTTACTCGAAGACTGCGCGAAACCGCGCCAGTACTACTGCCTTCGGAGCCAGTGCATAACGCAGTTGCCAACGGATGTGGGTGTATTCCGCGGGCGCGGCTGGCAACGCCGGATCGCGCCTGGATCTGAGTGCCGTGGGTTTAGCGAAGGTCTGTCCGCCATCGATGGAAAATTGAATATCAGCGCCTGCTCCAGTGGCCGTGCCGGCAACATAATGTGTGTTAGCCGGTATCGGCTGCACCACCGTGATATTTTCGATGGGTTGTGCAGCAGGATTGGTAATACGCACGGTGTAGTCGATCTCCTGGCCTTGTTCGAACACCACGGCAGGCACAAGCTTTGAGCCACCTGCAGCCTGTGGCACACGCAGCTCGGCAATCAACTCAACTTTGGGTTCAATCACTGTTTCGTTCGCAGCCAGAACAATGCGACCAAAAGACAGCGCTGCCAATGCAACTGCAATACAAATGGTGCGGTTGATAAACAGGATTTGAGTCTTCACAGATGTTGGCCCTGCGGCACTTCCGACGCGTAAACAATGCGCTCGCTTCAAAGAAGTGCAACTTTACACAACTATGGCAATAGACATCGCTGTCGAAACAAACCATTGCATAAACACATGCTTGAAACGACAACATAGGCGCGCACGGCTCGCTATAATTCGCGCCCTTGTTCGTGCCCTGTCGTGGTTTGCCCACTTCCCGTATCTCGCACCAGCAAGATAGTGAGTCGATCACGGACAGCCTTTCTGGGGGAACCGGGGGTGCTGTAAGTTCGTTTGCAATGTCTGAATTTTCATCGTTTTGGAGTACACAGCCGAAATGACTACGACGAATGCCGCGCTGAAGCAATGGGTTGAGGAAGTTGCCAAACAGACCCAGCCGGATCAGATCTACTGGTGCGATGGCTCGGAAGCCGAATATCAATCCCTGATCCGGAAAATGCTGGCCACCGGCGACCTGATCAAGCTGAACGAGAAGACTCATCCCAATTGCTACCTGCATCGTTCCAATCCGACCGACGTGGCGCGCGTTGAACACCTGACCTACGTTTGCACAGCCAGCAAGGACGATGCCGGCCCCAACAACAACTGGATGGACCCCAAGGAAGCCAATGCCAAGATCGATGCACTGTTCAATGGATCGATGCAAGGCCGCACGCTGTATGTCATCCCTTACTGCATGGGACCGATAGACTCACCCTTCTCGCGCTGCGGCGTTGAAATCACCGACAGCCCCTATGTGGTGGTCAACATGCGCATCATGGCCAACATGGGCGATGCCGCACTCAAGCGTATTGAACGCGAAGGCACCTTCGTCAAGGGTCTGCACTCCATCGGCGATCTGGACCCGAACAAGCGCTTGATCATGCATTTCCCCGAGACCCTGACCATCAAGAGCATCGGCTCGGGTTACGGTGGCAATGCCTTGCTGGGCAAGAAGTGCCATGCACTGCGTATCGCCAGCTACCAGGCCCGCAGCGAAGGCTGGCTGGCCGAACACATGCTGATCATGGGTATTCAGAACCCCGCCGGCACAACCCGTTACATCGCGGCAGCCTTCCCATCGGCGTGCGGCAAGACCAATCTCGCCATGCTGGTGCCTCCTGCCACCATGCCGGGCTGGAAGATCTGGACCATCGGTGATGATATTTGCTGGCTGAATCTGGACAAGGATGGCCAGCTACGTGCCATCAACCCCGAGACGGGTTACTTCGGAGTCGCGCCAGGCACCAATCTGAAGACCAATCCAAACGCCTACAAGACAGTCCAGCACGATACGATCTTCACCAATGTTGCCCTGACCGCCGATAACCAGCCCTGGTGGGAAGGCATGAAGGATGGCACCCCCGCCATTGACTGGCTGGGCCGACCCTATGATCCGAAGAATGGCCCTGCCGCGCACCCGAATTCACGTTTCACCGTGGCCGCCAGGCAGAACCCGGCCTACACCACTGCAGCAGAGGATCCGCAGGGCGTGCCCATCTCGGCCATCCTGTTTGGTGGTCGTCGTCGCGAAGTCGCACCACTGGTTTATGAAGCGCGCGATTGGGCACATGGCGTATTGGTCGGCGCCGGCATGGCATCCGAAACCACCGCGGCCGCGGTCGGTCAGGTGGGCGTCGTGCGTCGTGACTCCATGGCCATGAAGCCCTTCTGCGGCTACAACTACGGCGACTACTGGCAACATTGGCTGTCATTCGCCGAACGCAGCAGCAACCTGCCCAAGGTGTTTCACGTGAACTGGTTCCGTCAGGACAAGGACCACAATTTCATGTGGCCAGGCTTTGGCGACAATCTGCGCGTGCTGGAATGGATTTTCGAGCGTTGCGAAGGCAAGGTCGGCGCGCAGGAAACCGCCATCGGCAACTTGCCACATGTGTCGGACCTGAATACCAAGGGCCTGGAAATCCAGCCAGACACCCTGCAGGAGCTGCTGTCCATCAACAAGGATGCCTGGCGCGTTGAAACCCGGCAGATCGGTGAGTACCTCAATGAGTTCGGCGCCCGTACACCCGCGACGTTGCAGCGACAACTCCACGACGTACAGCAACGTCTGGCCTGACGCTGCAACTGCTGCGTAGATGCGCAATGGCTGGCAGAGATTCTGCCAGCCATTCTTATTTAGGTCGGCGGGAAACTTGCGCGCGCAGCGGGTTCGCAAACTGCAATCGGCTTTCGGCCAATGAGGAACTAGTGCCACCGAAACGTGGCACGGTTTATCAGCCTCATTCCTCGCAGATGAACTGCAGAGCCTGACCGGGTCCAATGCCCTCAGGCGTGCGTCCCAATCCGATCAGGCCTTCGCCTTTCAACTGCAAGCTATCGCGCCGGACAAACGATTCTTCGCCGGCCTGGTTCAGGACAAACGTCCCATTGGTACTCTGGTCAATGAGCAGGAACTTGTTGCGGTTGAATTCAATGCGGGCATGCAGACGCGAAATGAGGTTGCCCTTGATGACAATGTCATTTTCTTCGGCCCGGCCGAGGGTAATGTTGACACGGCCGTCAGTCATGACCAGTTCCTGTCCCTGAAACCGCAGGCGTAAGCGCTGCGGCTTCTGTTTTTCACGTATCAACCCACCGAGGGCCAGCGCCGGCAACATGCTGGTGGCGTCCTCCTTCTGCCACAGCACCTCAAACAATTCATCCTCGTTGCTCTTGCCACGCAGCATTGCAACGTCGATCTGCCGCACTGAGGAACGCCATTCTGGAGCGAGCCGCTGCACCATGGCGCCAGTGATCATGATCTGCCCGGCCTTGGCCTGACTGGTCATGCGATTGGCGGTGTGCACGGCCGCACCAAAGATATCGCGATTTTCCAGCACCACGGGTCCGAAGTGACAGCCAATACGGATGGCGACAGGCTGTCCTTCGACCTTCAGTTCGGCATGTGCCCGGATCTCATGCTGCATCTGGCTGGCGGCATTCAATGCGTTGTCCGCTGTCGGGAAGGTGGCCATGATTTCATCGCCGATGGTCTTGATGACGGTGCCTTCATGTGCCTCGGTCGCGGTGCGCATGATGTCCACGCAGGTCAGAACCATGTCGCGAGCGCGAAGGTCGCCCATCACCTCGTAGATGTGCGTGCTGCCAACGACGTCGGCAAACAAAATGGCCAGTTCTATATCCTTACCCACGCCGCGATTATATACATAAGCTGGCGGAAGTCAGGCTAGTGTCTGAATGACTCAGGTAACTTCTGCAGTCTCGGCCCAGTGCTCAACGATACGCAGTGAATCGGTCAGCAATCGGGCCGATATCTTGGATTGTGCTGCGCCTTCACTGAGATAACGACGCCATGGACGCGCGCCCGGCAACGCGTGGTACAAGCCCAGCACCGGTCGGATCATGGTGCCGGGTCGCTCCCCCTGGGTCAGTTGCTGCTGCACATAGTCGCTGTATTTGCGTATCACGGTGGCGCGCGCCGGCATGGCGGTCTGATCAACCAGTTCCCGATGCAGCTGTGCCAGCAGATAGGGGTTCTGATAGGCCTCGCGGCCAATCATCACACCGTCGAAGCGCTGCAGATGCGCCCTGACCTCCTCCACAAGTCGGATACCACCGTTAACCACAAAAGTCAGCTGTGGAAATTCCGCACGCAAGGCAGACACCACCTCATAGCGCAACGGTGGAATCTCGCGGTTTTCCTTGGGACTCAGGCCATTCAACATGGCGCGCCGCGCATGCACCACAAATATCGAACAACCGGCCGCGGCGACAATGGCAATGAAGTCGCGCAAGAACTCAACATCATCCCGCCCCTGCATTCCGGGCTCGATGCCGATACGACATTTCACGGTCACAGGCACCGAGACAGCTGCCTGCATGGCCGAGACACACTCGCCTACTTGTGCCGGTTCACCCATCAAACACGCGCCAAAGCTGCCGCTCCTGACCCGATCGCTGGGGCAGCCACAATTGAGATTGATCTCCTGATAACCAAACTCCTGCCCCAGCCGGGCGGCGTGGGCCAATTCCTCTGGTTCACTTCCTCCCAGCTGCAGGGCAACAGGTTGCTCGGCGGGATGAAAAGCCAGCAGACGTGCAGGATCACCGTGCAACACAGCCTTAGAGGTCACCATTTCGGTGTACAGCAATGCACTGGGCGACAACAAGCGCATGAAGTACCGACAGTGACGGTCGGTATAGTCCATCATGGGCGCTACACTGATGCGCCGGTCCAGATTGGGGGATTCGCTGCAGGACACTAAATAAGCCGGGTACTGGTGGACGGGGGCGGCAGTGTGCCGCAGCGCGGAGTCGTGGGCAATTGCTGTGGCTGTGGCGACTAGGCAGTTTGCAGCAGCGGGATTTGTGCACCCGAACGCGTGATGCGGCTCAGCGACTCCACCGACCGGGGCTCGGCAATGAAGTATCCCTGGGCGTAGCCAATACCGATCTCCGCCAGCGTCTGCAGCACTTGCAATGATTCGACCCGCTCTGCGACGGTCTTGATACCCATTGCCTTGCCGATCTGGTTGATGGCCTCAACCATGCTGCGATCAATGGGATCGACGCTGACCTTCTGGATGAACTGACCGTCGATCTTCAGATAATCGACCGGCAGATTTTTCAGGTACATGAACGAGGACAAGCCGCTGCCGAAATCGTCCAGCGAGAACAAACAGCCGCGCGCCTTCAATTCGCGCATGAAGTGCACGACCTTGGCCAGGTTGGCAATGGCTGCGGTCTCGGTGATCTCGAAGCACACGGCACCCGGACTCAGGTCATGCGTCTGTAGTTCATTGATCAGGAAATCGAGAAAGCGATCCTCGTTCAATGACGTGCCGGACAGATTGATGGCAATCGAATAGGGGCTGAACACCTGGCCATGTATGCCTTCCGAACGGTAGTGGGCCAATGTACCCAGTGCGTGTTGCACTACCCAGCGATCGATCACCGGCATCAGGCCGTAGCGCTCTGCTGCTGGAATGAATTCACCCGGCGGAATCAGTGCACCGCCTTCATCACGCATGCGCAACAGCAACTCGTAGTGTCCGCGCGTGTCGGTGTTGCCGCCGATAGCCACGATGGGTTGGTAGTACAACTCCAGACGATTGTCTTCACAGGCACGGGTGATACGCGACACCCATTGCATTTCGCGATGCCGCTGCGGGATTTCATCGTGCTGATAAGCATGAATGCGATTGCGTCCCGAATCCTTGGCTGAATAACACGCCACATCGGCGGCGCTCATCAGACTGACAATGCTTTCGCTGCTGCGGTTGATTTCTACATAGCCGATGCTGACCCCGACATTCAACGCACCATCCTTCCAGATGAAACGGAAGTCGCGAATCGCCTGACGCAGGTTGTCAGCGATTGGCATGGCTTCATCAGTGCTGCAATGTTCCAGCAACACACCGAATTCATCGCCACCCAGACGCGCAATCACATCGCTGGCGCGCAGACGGGTCTGCAACAGTCCGGTGACCTGTTTCAGCAGGCGATCGCCCGCCTGATGCCCACAGGTGTCGTTGATCACCTTGAACTGGTCCAGATCCAGATACATCAACACATGCCGTACGTTGGCGTTGGCCTGGGCCGACAGTAGCGCCGCATTGAGCCGATTCTCGAATTCACGGCGATTGATCAGGCCGGTCAACGCATCGTGATTTGCCTGGTAAGCCAGTGCGCGGCGCAGGCGACGTTCCTTGCTGACATCGTGGAACACCATGACCGATCCAATGATGCGGCCACCGCGATCGCGAATCGGCGCAGCCGAATCCTCGATCGCGATTTCCTGACCGCGACGATTGATGAGCACCGCGTGGTCTGCGGCCGCTACGACTCGTCCCTCGCGCAGACAGACCGCAACCGGATTCTCCAGCGCCTGTCTTGTGCTTTCATCGACGATACGAAACACTTCAGACAACGCCCAGCCTTGGACTTCACGGGATTCCCAGCCGGTAAGATCCTGGGCAACCGGGTTGAGGTACTCAATCCGGCTTTCGGCATCAGTGGTGATTACCGCATCACCAATGGACTGCAAAGTTACCTGCGCCTTTTCCTTTTCCTCGAATACTGCCATTTCCGCCTGTTTGCGCGCGCTGATGTCGGAGATGGTGCCTTCGAAGCCGATCAGTCGTCCCTGTTCATCGCGGACGGCCCGGGCATTCTCCACCACGGTCAGTGTTGATCCGTCCATGCGCAGCAACTGGAATTCTGCGTCACGTACTTCGCCATCACGGGCAATGGCTGCAACAATTTCAAAGCGTGCCAGCGGATCTGCGTAGATGCGCTCCATCGGCAGTGCGAGCAACTCGTCAGCGGTACCGACGCCAACCATCTTTTGCAGGGCCGGGTTGACCGAGATGAAGCGACCTTCGATTGTCGAGCTGTACACGCCCTCGACTACGTTATCGAACAGACGGCGATAACGCAGTTCGCTGTCGCGCAAGGCATCCTGACCACGCCGCCGTTCGATGGCGATGCCGGCCAGCTGGGCGATGCGCGACATGAGATCAAAATCACGACGTACCGGTTGGCGTGGCGTGTTGAAATACAAGGCAACCGTACCCAGCTCACGGCCATCGGCCGCATAAATGAGGCTGGACCAACAGGCGCGGAATCCCGCTGTCAGGGCCAGTTCGCGCTTGTTCTCCCATAACGCATCACGCGAAATGTCCGCCACCACCACCTGACGCCGCAGATACACGGCGGCGGCGCACGAACCATTGCGCAAACCACAGGAGACGCTACCCATGACTTGCAGATAAGGCCCGGGCAAGGACGGCGCAGCACAAATCCGCAGCCGCTCACCGCGTTCATCCAGCAGACTGATTGAACACACGGCATCCTTGTTAACCTTTTCGACCATCTCGGTAATGGCACTCAATGTAGTGCTCAGATCGGCATTGGCAGCAAGACGTTCGAATACCCGTCTTTCACCGGCAGCCAGTAACTCGGCGCGCTTGCGCTCGGTAATGTCGGTAATGCTGCCGCGAATCAATTGACCTGTAGAGGACGGCAGGCGAATCAGGCGCACCTCACTCGGCACTTCATTGCCATTGCCGTCGCGATAGGACCACTCAAAGACCGGCGCCTCACCATTCAACGCGCGTTTTATTTCCAGCTGCAGGGCAGTAGCCGAGGTGCGCCCGTCAGGTTGCATTGGCAGGCTCAGTTCCTCAGGCGACAAACCCAGCAATGCTTCGCGATCGCGCTTGAAGAAGCGCACTGCGTTCTGATTCACATCCACCAGTCGATGGGCAGTGGCGTCCAGCACAACGATGATTTCGGGCGCGTGCTCCACCAGGGTCCTGTAGCGTGCTTCGCTGTCACGCAATTCCAGTTCGGCCTGCTTGCGCTCGGTGGTATCGCGCAGACAGACCACATAGACATTGCGGCGGCTGACCCTGGTCTTGCTGACCGCCATTTCGGCGCTGAAGACAGTGCCGTCGGCGCGCACGCCAACTGTTTCTCGCGGCGCAAGATCAAACTGGGTGTCATCCATGCGGGTAGCCATCTGTTCCAGTTCGGTCCCCACCTTCTTGCCCTGCAGCTCGGGAATTAATATCTCAAGGGAACGACCAACGACTTCGGCTTCGGTGCGGCCAAACACCCGTTGTCCGGTAGCGTTGAAGGTTGCGATATGGCCGGACTCGCTGATGGTAATGATGACGTCTTTGACGTGATCCAGCACGGCCTGCAACTGGCTGGCATTGCTTTCGCGCATTTCGCGCGTCAGTGCATGGGCTTCATCAGACATCATTTGCATGGAACGCACCACCCCGCGACGTTCCTCGTCATGGTGAGCATAAGTGCGTTCTACTGCGGCAAGCAGGCACGGAACATCCAGCTGCCCTTCGACAGTGGTTGCCTCGCGCAGCTGCTGTTCCAGCAGTTTGTTCATCAGGAAACTGACCCTTGAGCGACCCAATTAGCCGATGCAATCAGGTCTCGCAAGCTTGCCTAGACCGATGATTTCACGGGCATATGTATTGGTTCAGAATCCTAGGGAGTGTTGCCGCAACCGGTTGTGACCGGGCTCCCGTTTTGGCTATCCGGTGCACCGGTACGCTCGATGCACTGGCTGCTGCGGCGATTGAGGGGGGCAGTGAGTTTTCCCGCCCCGATTCAGGGTCAATCAGCGCTTTCCTCAGCACGGCCCGGACGCTTGCGCTCATGTTCCTTGAGAAAGCGCTTGCGCAGCCGGATCTGGGCGGGGGTGACTTCCACCAGTTCATCATCGTCAATGAATTCCATGGCCTGTTCCAGTGTGTAACGGATCGGGTTGCTGAGCACCTGATTCTCGTCCTTGCCGGCGGCACGCATGTTGGTCAGTTTCTTGGCCTTGAGCGGGTTCACCACCAGGTCGTTATCACGGCTGTGAATGCCGATGACCTGGCCTTCATAGACCTCATCACCGTGGCCCACCATCAGCCGGCCACGCTCCTGCAGACTGAACAGCGCATAGGTGAGCGCCTTGCCCATGCCATTGGAAATCATCACGCCGTTCTGGCGCTGGCCGATTTCACGCTCCAGCACCGGACCGTAGTGGTCGAAAATGTGATGCATCAGGCCCGTGCCTGATGTCAGTGTGCGGAAGTAGGTCTGGAAACCGATCAGGCCGCGCGACGGGATCATGTAGTCCAGACGCGCCCGGCCCTTGCCGTCGGACTGCATATTGGTGAGCTGGCCACCGCGTTCGCCCATGGCGTTCATCACCGCCCCCTGCGAACCTTCGTCGAGGTCGATAGTCACGGCTTCATAAGGCTCGCACTTCTGGCCGTCGATTTCTTTGATCACGGCGCGCGGGCGCGATACGGCGAGTTCATACCCTTCCCGGCGCATGTTCTCCAGCAGCACGCCCAGATGCAGTTCGCCGCGTCCGAATACCACGAATTTATCGGGATTTTCAGTGTCTTCCACCCGCAGCGCGACGTTGTGCATGGTCTCGCGCGTCAGGCGTTCACGGATCTGACGGCTGGTCACGTACTTGCCTTCCTTGCCGCAGAATGGCGAAGTGTTCACTTCAAACGTCATGCTGATGGTAGGTTCATCCACCACCAGCGGATCCAGTGCTTCAGGCGTGCTGGGGTCGCAAATGGTGTCGGAGATTTTGGGGTGCTCGATACCCGCGAAGGCAACGATGTCGCCGGCGCTGGCTTCGTTGATCTCCACGCGATCCAGCCCCATGAAGCCCAGCACCTGGATGATGCGTTCATTGCGTGTCTTGCCATCGGTGCCAACCACTACTATCGGACTGTTGCGCTTGAGCACACCACGCTTGATGCGGCCGATGCCGATCGCACCGACGTAGCTGGAATAGTCGAGCTGGCTGATCTGCAGTTGCAGAGGTCCTTCGGCATCGACATCGGGCGGCGGACAATGGTCAACAATCGCCTGGAACAGCGGCGTCATGTTGTCCCGCATTTCCCTGGGATCGTTGCCGGCAAAGCCACGCAATGCCGAGGCATACACCACCGGAAAATCCAGCTGTTCTTCGGTCGCGCCGAGCTGGTCAAACAAATCGAATGTCTGGCCCAGTACCCAATCGGGACGCGCCTCATCGCGGTCAATCTTGTTGATCACCACAATCGGCCGCAGGCCGTGTGAGAAAGCTTTCTGCGTCACAAATCGCGTCTGCGGCATGGGACCATCCACCGCGTCCACCAGCAACAGCACGCAATCCACCATCGACAGCACGCGCTCCACTTCGCCGCCGAAATCGGCGTGCCCCGGGGTATCGACGATGTTGATGCGATAGTCACCCCAGGTAATCGCGGTGTTCTTGGCCAGAATCGTGATACCGCGTTCTTTTTCCAGATCGTTGGAATCCATCACCCGTTCCGGCATGGCCTTGCGTGCATCCAGGGTGCCGGACTGCCTCAATAACTGATCAACGAGGGTGGTCTTGCCATGATCGACGTGGGCGATGATGGCGATATTGCGTAACTTGGCAGTGCTCACAGAAGGCTCGGGGCTGGTAGTAAAGGGCGCGGATTATACGGCCCCGGACTTGCATAGCCATGAATAAATTCGGCTGGCGCGCATCTTGGCCTGCGCAATTCGCCTGACGTCCTGCTGTGCGCGCCCGAACTGTCGCGGTGCGAAATATTTGGCTACTTGCCGGCAGTCGCAACAGCCGCCCCTGAGGCATCGGCAAGCGCCACTGGAATCGCAAAAGCAGCCGTGGCGGGATGGCCCTCCACCATCGCAACAAGCTGGACATCAATTACGGATATGCCCGCAACGGACGTGCGCAATTGCAGTGTGTGCTGCACCGATTCGCCGGTTTTCAATGCACCCAAACTGCCCTGCCCACCCGCGATTACTTCCACCTTGGGCTGCGCTGTCACCGTCAATTCCAGACCACTTGCGTCCGCCAGGCCCAGCACGTTGAGATTGATGTCAAAAGGCTCGCCCAGGACGGGTTGCTTGGGCAGATCAAAACGCAGTTCGACGGGTTGATTGCCGGCTGCCGGCACTGCTTTCACCATACCCGCCAGCGGATTGCTGCTGTCTGCAGGCGCACTTGCTGATGCTGACGCCTTGACTGCTGCCTCAGGCGGTGGAGCCACAACCTGATCTGAGCTGCCACAAGCTGACAGCAGCAATAAAAGCACGCCGCAGCAGCCCGTCGCAATGAATCGAGCTGCACGCGGCACCTGAGTCCGAATTTGCATCTTGGTCATTAAGCTTGTTCCACCCTACTGTTTACAACACGAGCGCGGGCTCATCGAGCGCAGCCAGCTGTTCGCGCAAATCCAATACATGACGTTCCCAGAAGCGATTCTCGCCAAACCAGGGAAACGCCCTGGGAAACGCCGGATCCTCCCATCGACGCGCCAGCCAGGCGGCGTAATTCATCTGGCGCAGAGTACGCAATGTTTCCACCAAGGCAAGCTCGCGGTAGTCAAAATCGGCAAACTGCGTGTAGCCGGTCAACAATTCACTGAGTTGCACGGCCTGTTCTGACTGGGTACCAGACACCAGCATCCACAGATCCTGAATGGCCGGTCCCGTCATGCAATCATCAAGGTCGACAAAATGCGGCCCCTGACCTTCCACCCACAATACATTGCCCGGATGACAGTCGCCATGAAGGCGCAACAGACCTACATCGCCAGCGCCCTGCCATCGCACCTGCATGTGCTCGATCAAGTCTTTGGTGACTGACGCATAGGCGGATTGCAAATGATCAGGTATCCAACCTTCCTTGAGCAGGTAGCGACGCGCGTCACCGGCAGAATGCTCGACGTCCAGTCGCGATCGATGCTGGAAACGTCCCCGACGTCCAATGGCATGAATTCGCCCGAGAAACCGCCCCAGCCATCGCCAGTCTTCAGCAGTGCCGAGATCCGGCCAGCGTCCTCCCTGACGCGGGTAGACTGCATAGAGAAACCCCTCGCGCTCGAACAACGATTGCGCTCCCACACGCAGCGGCGCCACGACAGGCACCTCTGCCTGTTCCAGTTCCTGGGCAAAGGCATGTTCTTCCTCAATCGCGGCTCGGCTCCAGCGCCCGGGACGGTAAAATTTCAAAATCACCGGTGCCGCGTCTTCGATGCCGACCTGATAGACCCGGTTTTCATAGCTGTTCAACGCCAGCATCCGTCCGTCGCTCTGCAGTCCAATGGCCTCCGCAGCGGCCACGATGAAATCGGGTGTCAGGCGATCGAAGGGATGTGTATCGGCACGCTGCATTGATAATCCGAGGTAGCTTCCGGCAGGTCAGACAACAACTGGTGGCCCGGTGATGGGTTGTAAAACTGTCTGGTCTGGGAGCCAGTTCAATGATAAGCACATTGAAAGCTTGTCATTATTGTTCAATCTATGCTGCGATGCGCCAGCAGAAATTTGTGCAAATCACATTCACAGACAGGACAAGGTAACTCAGGCATGACCATATTAGTAACCGGCGGTGCGGGATATATCGGCAGTCATGTCGTCCGGCAATTGGGCGAACGCGGTGAATCCGTCGTGGTGCTGGACAATCTCAGCACCGGCTATCGCAGTGCGGTGTTACACGGCAAGCTGGTGATTGGCGATACCGCTGACAAACAGTTGGTATCCCGCATACTGGAAGAGCATGGCATCAACACGGTGATGCACTTTGCCGCGCACACCATCGTGCCCGAATCAGTCTCGGATCCCTTGAAGTATTACGGCAACAACACCTGCGCCACGCGCAATCTGCTGCAATGTTGCCGCGATGCGGGAGTCAAGAACTTCGTGTTTTCCTCCACAGCCGCTGTCTACGGATTGCCAGCCAGTGGTGTTGCCAGCGAAGATTCGCCCACGGCGCCCATCAATCCTTATGGTGCCTCCAAACTGATGACCGAAATCATGCTGCGGGACCTGTGCGCGGTAACCCCCTTGCGGCATGTCATCCTGCGCTACTTCAACGTCGGTGGCAGCGATCCCGGTGGCCGGATCGGCCACTCTGCGCCCAACGCAACGCTGCTGACCAAGGTCGCCTGCCAGCATGCCGTTGGCGTGCGGCCCAAAGTGTACGTGTTCGGCACCGACTACCCAACCGCCGACGGCACCGGTGTTCGCGATTACATCCATGTGGAGGATCTAGCCTCCGCACATCTGGATGCGTTGCGCTATCTGCGTGCCAACGGCGCTTCCACCACCTTGAATGTTGGTTACGGTCGCGGCTTCAGCGTCCGGGATGTACTCTCCACCGTCGCCAGGGTCAGTGGCCGTGAACTGACCATCGTCGAGGAACCCCGGCGCGCGGGTGACCCGGCCGCTCTGGTAGCCAAGGCTGACAAGGTGCGGGAAGTGCTGGGATGGCAGCCCCGTTTCGACAGCCTGGAGGTCATTGCGAAATCGCAATTGGCCTGGGAAAAGCATTTGCTGGCACATCCGGAGTTCCTGCAAAACTGACCGGGACCCACCGCGCAGCTGACACGCTGGGTGAAATTCCCGCGCACCCGCGTGTCCTCGCCTGTTTACTGCCCTACAATGCCCGGCTATGCACCTTTGGCGGCCCCGCTCCCTGACTGACCTGATGTTCATCGGCTTTGCGCTGGTCGCCGTGCCGCTGCTGTTCGCCGTCATCGTTTCGTCCATCAAGGTGCGCGACCTGGCTGACGAGAGCCGGGCACTGGTACGCAGCGGTGTCGATTCCGCCCATCACACCCAGCAGTTGTTTCAGCACATCTCCAGCATGGAGCGCAATGCGCGGTTGTTTCAGCTGCTGCATGATGAGTCGTACCTCACTGTGTACGGCACAGCCCGACAGGGTTTTCAGTCCACCTTGAACAGCATTGCCGCCAGCGTCGGCGGCACCAGTGTACTGAACGCACAGATTCGCGCGCTCAGCAAAGCGGAAGCCGACCTGTATCAACAACTTATCACACTCAAAGCAAGCCCCGACAATTCACAGTCGCCGCAGCTGAATGATGCATTTGTTACACTCTCGGATACGGCTACGGCGCTGTCGGATGAAGCCAGCAAGCAGATTGAAGCCGGGCTGTCGCATATCGAAGCGTCGACAAATGAAACCCAGCGCTACCTGCTGTGGCAATCCGCCGGGGTGATTCTGATCACTGCCGGGCTGGTGGGCATGTTCACGTTCCTGATCATGCGCCCCATCCGGCAAATCGATGAAGCCATCAATCAACTGGGCCAAGGCACCTTCTCCAAGGCAATTACCGTGCGTGGCCCCTCGGACCTGCGCAAACTCGGCCAGCAGCTTGAATGGCTGCGCACGCGTCTGCTGGAAATCGCCCAGGAACGCAACCGTTTCCTCAGACACATGTCGCATGAGCTCAAAACGCCCCTGGCCGGGGTACGCGAAGGCACTGAACTGCTGCTGGATGGCGCGGTCGGAGAGCTGACCAGCGGTCAGCGTGAAGTAGGCGAAATCTTGCGCGACAACAGTATCAGGCTCCAGCAGCTGATCGAGAATCTGCTCTCCTTCAGTGCCTGGCAGACGCGCCACACTGGTCTGGAACTCACCCAGTTTCGCTTGCGGCCACTGGTCAAGTCAGCGCTGGAAACGCATCAATTGACATTGCTGGCGCAGCGTATGCGCCTGGAACTCAAAGTGGATGACATCGAATTGCATGCCGACCGGGCCAAATTGAAGCTTATTCTCGACAATCTGCTGTCCAACGCACTGAAATACAGCCCGCGAGGGGGCACCCTGTTCGTCCATGCGCATACCGAGCAGGAACAACTGGTGCTGGATGTCGCTGATACCGGCCCCGGTATCGCGCAATCGGAACGCGCTGCGGTTTTCGAGGCATTCTACTCAGGGCGCGCACCCGTATCGGGTCACCTCAAAGGTACCGGCATCGGCCTGTCAGTGGTGTCGGAGTTTGTTCAAGCCCATGGCGGTAAGATAGAAATTATGGATGGTCAATTCCCCGGTGCACACTTTCGCGTCCGCATGCCTCTCAAACCACGTGCGGTGGCTGCAGCATGATGCAGCTTGGCGCCTCACTGCGACTGCTGCTCATTTGTCTTTGCTTGAGCGGCTGTGAGTCATTGGTGCCAGCCGCCAAACCGCCTGCACCGGCCGTGATCGTCCAGTCCAGCTCGGTTCTGGACGGTTACGTGGAAATGCTGTCAGGGCTCTCAAGTACGGATCGCGTGCGTCAAAGCGACGTTTTTTATGCCGCTGAACAGAACTACATTCAGGCACCGACCACGCTGAATGTGCTGCGCTACGCCATGGCGCTGGCCATGCCGGGACATCCGAACTCGGACCCGGTGAAGGGCAAGCGGTTACTGGAACAGGTCATGGCAAGCCCTGAACGCATCAGCGTCGGCGAACAGGCCGTCGCAACTACCATGCTTACAATCGCCAATGAATGGCTGAAGATGCAGGCAGATATGCGTCGGCTGAATGCGACAGTCGACGATAGAACTCATGCGCAATCAAACTCTGATCGTCGATTGCAGGCGCAGACCGAAGAACTGAACAAGTTGCGTAAGGCCCTCGACGCGGCCCAGCAAAAGCTGGATGCGATCAAAGATATAGAGAAATCCATCAGTGAACGCAGCACTACGCCCACTGGGACTCGTGACTCCGGTAACCGTGACACCCCAAGCCAAACGCAAACCCCGCCTGCTGGTCGTTGACGACGACCCCGGCTTGTTGCGCCTGCTGACCATTCGTCTGCGCGCCGAGAATTATGACGTCGAAGCAGCGGAAAATGGCCTGGCAGCGCTGGCTGCGTTGGCGCGAGTACGCCCCGACCTGGTTATCACCGATCTGCGCATGGACCAGATGGATGGCATTGGCCTTCTCAAGGAAGTCCAGAGTCGTGCGCCCGGCCTGCGCGTCATCATCCTGACCGCGCACGGCACCATTCCCGATGCCGTGCAAGCCACACAAAGCGGCGCCTTTGCCTTCCTTACCAAGCCGGTCGACAAACAGGAATTGCTGGATCAGGTGCAAAAAGCCCTGAAAGTTTCCGGCTTTGCCGATAGTGCCGAAGAATGGCGCGCCGAGATCATCACTCGCAGTTCAGTGATGGAAGAAAAACTGTCTCAAGCACACATGGTGGCAGGCACCGATGCGCGCGTGATGATTACCGGCGAGAGTGGCACAGGCAAGGAACTGCTGGCGCGTGCCATTCACAAGGCCAGCGCACGACGCGGCAAACCCTTTGCCATGGTCAATTGCAGCGCCATGGCCGAGAACCTGCTTGAAAGCGAATTGTTCGGACACGTGAAAGACGCCTTCCCGGGTGCGGTTCAGGACCATGTCGGTCTGTTCCAGAGTGCCGACGGCGGCACCATCCTGCTTGATGAAGTCGGTGACATGCCGATGCGACTGCAGGTTAAATTGCTGCGCGTATTACAGGAATCGCAAGTGCGTCCGGTTGGCAGCACTGATGCGATTCCGGTAAACGTGCGCCTGATTTCATCCACCAATCGCGACTTGAAGCAGCTCATCATGGGCGGTCAGTTCCGTGAAGATCTGTTCTACCGTCTGAATGTGGTCAATATCGAAGTCCCGTCACTGGCACGACGCCGAGAAGACATTCCACTGCTGGTAACGCACTTCCTGGATCGCATCTCCAAGGAAACCGGCCATCAGCGTTTCATCTACGCCCCCGAAGCAGTTGAACTGCTGGTCAGTGCCGACTGGCCCGGCAACGTCAGGCAGCTGGAAAACGTGGTACGGCAGAATGTGGCACTGGCCAACAGCCCTATTATCAGTGCCGAGCTGGTACAGACCGCGCTGGGCGTGGGCCCCGCCCGTCTGCCGTCATTTGATGAGGCACGCGATGAGTTCACGCGCAATTATCTGTCGCAGATCCTGCAAATCACCGCTGGCAATGTCAGTCAGGCAGCGCGTCTGGCCAAACGCAATCGCACCGATTTCTACAAACTGTTGTCGCGTCACTCGTTGACTCCCGACGAATTCAAACAGCGCTAAGACTTCCGGTAAACAAAAAGCCCTGCCAGATACCTGCCAGGGCTTTTTTATTGCCTGATCTTCAGCGCGAACTCAGCCGAATGGCTTGGGCATGCGACCACCAAAAGCCCGCATCAGCTTGTTCATGCCGCCCTTGGACATGGCCTTCATCATCTTCTGCATTTCCATGAAGCTTTTCAGCAGGCGATTGATCTCCGAGACATGCACCCCTGAGCCACCAGCAATCCGGCGCTTGCGCGACGCATCCAGCAACTTGGGATAACGACGCTCTCTGGGCGTCATCGAACGAATGATGGCCAATTGCCGGCGAATTTCCCGATCATCCGGAACCTGACCTTGCGCCGCCTTGTTGGCCAGCTTGGCGGGCAGCTTGTCCAGCATTGCGGACAAACCGCCCATTTTCTCCAGCTGCTGCAGCTGATCGTGAAGGTCGTTGAAATCGAACTCCTTGCCCTTCTGCAGCTTCTCGGCCAGCTTCTCTGCCTGCTGGCGATCCACTTGGCGCGTAACATCTTCCACCAGCGACAACACATCGCCCATGCCGAGAATGCGCGAGGCAATCCGTTCGGGGTGAAACACTTCCAGCGCATCGGTTTTCTCGCCGACGCCAATGAACAGTATGGGTTTGCCGGTCACCTGACGCACTGACAACGCCGCGCCGCCGCGTGCATCGCCATCTGCCTTGGTGAGGATCACACCCGTCAACTCCAGTGCCGCGCCGAATGCCTTGGCCGCATTGACCGCATCCTGACCCGCCATGCTGTCGACCACGAACAGCGTTTCCAGCGGTGACACCGCTGCCGCAATCTGCTGCACCTCACTCATCATCTCTGCGTCCACGTGCAATCGGCCTGCGGTGTCGACGATCAGTACGTCGTACAGCGACTGACGTGCTTCCAGCAGTGCATCCTCTGCCAATTTGACCGGTGACTGTTTGGGATCAGAGGGCTTGTAGCCAACACCCAGCTGTTCCGCCAACCGTTGCAACTGCAAAATGGCGGCAGGCCGGTAAACGTCGGTGCTGACCAGCAGCACCTTCTTGCGCTCGTTCTCTTTCAGCCACCTGGCAAGCTTGCCCGCGGTGGTGGTCTTGCCGGCACCCTGCAAACCAGCCAGCAGAATGACCACGGGCGGCTGCGCGCGCAGATTGATCGGGCGTACCCCTTCCCCCAGAACCTTGATCAGTTCCTGATGAATGCTGCGAATCAGGATCTGACCGGGGGTAAAGGCCTTGTCGAACTCAGTACCGACAATGCTGCTCTTGATGGATTCAATGAGCGACTTGACCACTGGCAGCGCAACATCGGCTTCCAGCAGGGCCATGCGCACCTGCCGCAGCGTATCAGCGATGTTGTCTTCGGTCAGCCGTCCCTTGCCCCGCAAACCATCCACCACGCCTTGCAGTCGTTCTGTCAGCTTGTCAAACACGTCAATGCCCCGTCAGCGCTCGATATGATCTGTCATGTTAGCCATATGCCTCGCAGACGTCACATACTGCTTGCTTTAAGAACCGCCTCTGGATGTGACATCATCCGGTCGTATTTCCTCAACTCACATTCCTGCAACAACGATTCACATGCTTTCGCTTGCGGTATTTGCCATCTATTTCTGCAGCTGTCTGTGGCTGTTTGCGGCGGTGTGGCAGCCAGACCCGGAGCGCGCCATGCACGGCAAGCTCGTGACTGGGCTCACCACCGCCGGCCTCGGGGTGCTGCTGCATGGGTATCTGTTGTATCGAGCGCTATTCGGTGGTACCGAACTGGCGCTGAATACCCCCGAAGCCGCGTCGCTGGTCGGATGGATCATTGCCATCATCAGCGTGTGGACCACGTGGCGGCGGCCCCGGTTTGCCGCTCTGACCGGAGTACTACTGCTGTGTGCCGGTCTGGCTGCAGCCATCACGGATGATGGTTCCAGGGATTTTGTTACCAGCCAGTCTGGCTGGGAATTGGCAGCCCATATTGTGATTGCCATTGTTGCCTATGCCTTGATCGCACTGGGCGCAGCCATCGCACTGGCGCTGTCTGCACTCGACCGCCGATTGCGCAGACATCAACCGCTGGGTGTCATGGGTAAGCTGCCTTCGGTGGAAGCCTTGGAATCAGCGATGTTCCAGACCATATCCGCCGGCTTTGCCCTGCTCACGCTCACCTTGTTCAGCGGATTCATATTTGTGCAAGATCTGGTGGCCCAACATCTTGCACACAAGGTGGCGCTATCCTGCGTTGCCTGGCTGATTCTTGGCATTTTGCTGATCGGGCGCTGGCGTCTGGGTTGGCGGGGGCGTGTTGCGGCCCGCTGGACACTCGGCGGCTTTGTGTTGCTGGGGCTGGCTTATTTCGGCTCCAAAGTTGTGCTTGAAGTCGTCTTAGGACGTCATTGGGGATAATTGATTTTAAAAGAATTTCATCATTCCTTGCTTGGCGCGCCACACGAATGCGACCATAGCCTTCTTCCGATCACACAGGTTCAGCTCCGTTGAACGACATTTCGATAGGCCTGCTGGTTTTGATCGTCTTGCTGATGATTCTGGTTTCCGCCTTCTTCGCAAGCACCGAAACCGCGCTGATGAGCCTCAACCGCTATCGGCTGCGGCACAAAGCCCAGTCCGGCAACCGCAGCGCCAAACTCACCGAGCACCTGCTGACCAAGCCCGACCGACTGATTGGCGTCATCCTGCTAGGCAATACTTTTGCCAATGTAGGCACCGCCACCCTCACAACCGTTCTGGCGTTGCGCGTGTACGGCGAATCCGGACTGGTGGCCGCTACCGGCGTGGCATCCATCCTGATGTTTGTCTTTGGCGATCTGGCCCCCAAGACTTTTGGCGCCCTGCATCCGGAACGTTTGGCCCTTGCGTCATCCTGGGTCTATGTGGTGCTCGACAAGGTGCTGTATCCGGTGGTCTGGTGCGCCAATCTCGCTGCAAACTCGCTGCTAAAGATTTTTGGCGTCAGTGCCCAGGAGGTCAGCCACCATTCATTAAGCAGTGATGAGCTGCGAACCGTAGTCGCAGAGGCCGCTGGCATCATACCCAAGGACCGACAGAGGATGCTCACCAGCATCCTTGATCTGGAGAAGATTACGGTCGAAGACATCATGATCCCCCGTAATGACATTGCCGCGATCAATGCCAGCGACGACTGGGACGATATCCTGGAGCAGTTGCGCTCCAGCCCCCACACTCGCCTCCCGGTATACGAAGACACGCTGGACAACATGATCGGCATTCTTCATCTCAAGGTCGTGGCGCAACATCTGGCACACGGCGAACTGGGCAAGGATGAACTGATTGGTCTGGCACGTGCGCGTGAACCGCTGTTTGTTCCGGCCGGCACCTCACTCAACACCCAACTGCTCAATTTCCAGCGTAATCGGCGGCGCATCGCGATCGTGGTCAACGAGTACGGTGACGTTCAGGGCCTGGTAACTCTGGAAGATCTGCTGGAAGAGATCGTCGGTGAATTCACCACGGATCCTGCCACCCTGCATCGCGAGATCCACCAGGAAGCCAACGGCAGCTATGTCGTGAGTGGCAGCATTAACATCAGAACATTGAACCGGACGTTGGGATGGAACCTGCCCACCGACGGACCCAGAACCCTAAACGGCTTGATTTTCGAGCACTTGGAAGCCATTCCTGAGCCTGGAATAAGCTTGAAACTAGGCCCCTATGCCGTCGAAATCATGCAAACCGCTGACAATGTGGTGAAGATGGCGCGCTTGCACGCCACGGACTAGAAAGCGCGGTCAAGTGCGTCCGCAAGCCGCTTCACACCGATCACCTGCATACCATCAATGGGTCGCTTGGGCACGTTCGCTTCCGGAATAATGGCGCACCGAAAGCCATGTTTGGCGGCTTCACGCAGGCGCTCCTCTCCGTAAGGCACCGGGCGAATTTCGCCGGCCAGTCCCACCTCACCAAAACACACCATGCCTGCCATCAACGGCTGATCGCGCAGACTCGACGCAGCCGACAACAATACAGCCAGATCGGCAGCAGTCTCGGCAATGCGCACACCGCCAACAACATTTACAAACACATCCTGCCCCGAGGTCGCGACACCGCCGTGTCGATGCAGAATCGCCAGCAACATAGCCAGACGGTTCTGCTCGAAGCCCACCGCGACCCGACGCGGATTCATGCCCTGCCCCTGATCTACCAATGCCTGTACTTCGATGAGCATCGGTCGGGTGCCCTCCCGGGCGATCAACACCACGCTGCCGGGAATGGGCAGAGCGTGTTGCGAAAGGAAGATGGCTGAAGGGTTCTTCACTTCCTTCAAACCTTGTTCTGCCATCGCGAACACACCCACTTCATTGGCTGCACCGAAACGATTCTTCACGGCACGAATCAGGCGATAGCGGCTGCCGGCATCGCTCTCAAAATACAGCACGGTATCCACCATGTGCTCAAGAATGCGTGGTCCGGCAATCGTGCCTTCCTTGGTCACGTGACCGATGATCAACACTGCTGTGCCTTGTTCCTTGGCATAACGCACCAGTTGTGCCGCAGATTCGCGCACCTGCGACGCCGAACCTGGGGAAGATTCTATGTTGTCCAGAAGCATGGTCTGAATGGAATCGACCACCAGCACCCTGCATTGCAAGCGGCCGGTTTCGGCCAGGATGTTCTCCACATTGGTTTCCGCCAACAGGTGCAGTGCCTCACTACCTGCTTCCAGTCGTTTGGCGCGCAGACTCACCTGATGCAGTGACTCTTCGCCCGTTGCATACAGAGTGGTCACTTTCTGGCTGAGTTGATCAGCGGCCTGCAGCAATAACGTCGACTTGCCAATACCGGGATCGCCGCCCAGCAACGTTACCGAACCAGCCACCAGCCCACCACCCAGCACCCGGTCGAACTCACTCATTCCGGTGGAGATGCGTGGCTCATCTATTTCATTGATTTCATGGATACGCTTGCTGATTGTGCTGCCGGCAGCCAGCGGGACATTGCGCCCGGATGGCACCTTGCCCACATTGAACTTGCGAAGGGTGTTCCACTCCCCGCACGCCGGGCACTGCCCCTGCCATTTGAGACTTTCCGCACCACATTGGTCGCAGAGATAGGTTTCACGCGTCTTGGCCATTTGCCCAGTGTACAAATCGACGCGGAAAAAAGTTGCCCCATCGACATGGATTACCGGAAAAAATGACCAGGTGTCTCAGTTCAGCGCTTCCCCTACCGACAGATGTGACGAAGCCATCAATTTTACAAAACGCGTTCCTCTATACTGCCCAACACTTTGATTTGCATGATTTGAAAAGTGTTTAAAGCGCTTCACACCAGCAAACCCGTCATTATCCACGCCGCCGTCACCATGTTGCTGGTTGTCGGGTGCCTGGCCCTTATTCCCGGTGCGGACAATCCCCTGCAGCGCTGGCTCTACGACCTGTCGCAGCGTCACCACGGCGCAGCTGGCGTGGACACTGCAGTGGTCATCGTAGCCATTGACGAAGACAGCAAGGCCAAGCTGGGTTCATGGCCCTGGTCCAACAGCCTGAACGCCAGCGTCATTGAAAAGTTGCGAACCTCGGGTGCGCGGGTGATCGGCTTCACTGTACCGCTGCAGACAGGAGAGTCTGACGGCAGTTCTGCTGAAGAAATACAACTGGAACAGGCAATGAAGGCACACGGGCGTGTCGTACTGCCATTGGAAGTGTCGTTGCGCCCCAATGGTGATGACACTGATCGACGTATCACCGGCTTGCTGAATCGTGCACAGCGCCACTTTGGTGACGGCACAATCGCTGCCGCACTTGCTGGGCACGTCATCAGCGATCCGGGCAACAAACTTTTCAGCGCAGCAGCCGGTGTTGGCCATGTCGTCTCGCCAACGGATTCT
Organism: uncultured Pseudomonadota bacterium; assembly: GCA_963748005.1. Classification (GTDB taxonomy): domain Bacteria; phylum Pseudomonadota; class Gammaproteobacteria; order Steroidobacterales; family Steroidobacteraceae; genus CAILZL01. The sequence continues at coordinate 357,964 of CAVVHH010000003.1, read as the reverse complement.
GATGGCACCACCCGCCGCGAATACGCGGCCATAAAACTCAATACGGTAGCGCTGCCCTCCCTGTCCCTGGCACTCAGCAATCTCGCCACCGAGCAGCGTGATGCACTGGTCGTCACGACTGATCAGCTGCAACTCAATGCCCAACGCGAGTCACTGGCGCTGGGTAAAGATCTCACCTTCGCTCCCCGCTTTTACAAGGAAGGACTCCCGACCATTTCGTTCTGGCGGGTGCTGACTGGTGAATTCGACCAACAGCAGGTACGGGACAAGGTCGTATTGATCGGGATGACCGATGGTGCCAGCGCAGATCGCATTGCGACTCCTGTGGGCTCGATACCGAGAATAGCGGCGATCGCTGCAGCCACCAACAGTCTGCTGGTTGAGGACATCTACCATCACCCAGTGTGGGCTTCGTTGCTGCAAACGATTCTCGCAGCAGGCATTGTCGCTCTGTGTATGGCCACATATTCCAGATTCAATAATTATCTCAAGGGACTGATTTTCATAAGCACAGCCTTGTTATTTCTTGTACTTGACTACTGGGTGATGAGCCATTGGTCCGTGACCCTGAACCTGGTGCCACATATGGTGGCCTTGCTCGCCAGCTGGGGTCTGATGTGGGCTCTAGGTAACCGTGCCTTCACCAACAAGCGCGACGCGTCACCAGCCATCAGTATGGACACGCTCAAGACCTTGGCGCTCACCCTGCACGGTCAGGGGCAACTTGATCTGGCCTATGAAACCTTGCGCCGTTGCCAACCCAACCGGGATACCCTGGATCTGACCTACCGGCTGGCCGCGGACTACGAACGTCGTCGCGACATCCTCAAAGCCGCGCAGGTTTACCGGTATATCAGTGAATGTGACCCTGCTTACAAAGATGCAGCAGACAAGATGGTACGACTGCAACAGCTCATCGAGCGGCCCAAGCCGGCCGCGTCCGATGCACCCAAGCCGCTACGCAATATCAGCAAACCCAAGCCCGTAGAGCCCACCCCCGTCCGCAGCAGCACGAAGGAAACCTTGGGGCGGTATGAAATCGAGCGTCAGATCGGCAAGGGCGCAATGGGCGTGGTCTACCTGGGGCGTGATCCCAAGATCAATCGCGTGGTGGCGATCAAGGCGATCCCCCTGGCCGAAGAGTTTGAAGATCACGACCTGGTTGAAGCCCGCGAGCGCTTTTTCCGTGAAGCCGAAATGGCTGGGCGCCTGAATCACCCCGGCATCGTCACCATTTTTGATGCGGGCGAGGACCATGGACTGGCTTACATCGCCATGGAATACATCAAGGGCGAACATCTCAGCTATTACTGTGAACCGAATCGCTTACTGCCGGTCAGGAAAGCCCTTACGCTGGTTATCCGGGTGGCGGAAGCCTTGAACTACGCACACTTGCAGAATGTAGTTCATCGCGACATCAAACCCGCTAATATAATGTTCAATATCGACACCGATGCGCTGAAGATCACCGACTTCGGGATCGCACGCCTCTCTGACGTGAGTAGAACAAAGACTGGCATTGTCCTTGGCACCCCCTCTTTCATGTCTCCGGAACAGCTGGAAGGCAGGCCGCTGGACGGAAGATCGGACTTGTTTGCACTTGGGGTCACCATGTATCAACTGCTGACCGGCCAACTACCTTTCCGGGCTGACTCGATGACTCGACTGATGAACAACATAGCCACGGAACCCCATCCACCCATTCGTTCCTTGCGTCCCGAATTGCCGCCCTGTCTGGAAAACATCATCGATCGGTGTCTGGCAAAAGCCGCTGAAGATCGCTTCCAGAACGGCGTAGACATGGCTGAAGCATTGCGCAACTGCATGCGTACCATGGCCCCGTAAAGGAACCGAAGGCATGCTACGCGGCAAAATACGTTCGGTAGGTCTAAGTGATGTCGGCAGAGTGCGCGAGCACAATGAAGACACTATTGGCGTGGATGCCGATATCGGTCTGCTGGTACTGGCCGATGGCATGGGCGGTTACAACGCTGGCGAAGTCGCCAGCGGCATTGCCGTCAAGACCATCATGTCACTGGTCAAGGAAGCATTTGAGCGCCAGGACATGTCGGCACCGGACGGTGAAACCGGCTTGTCCCGCCCCAGCATAGTGCTGCGCGACGCCATCATGCGCGCCAACAAGATCATCCATCAGACCGCCAAGACCCAGCCCCAATGCGAAGGCATGGGCACGACGGTGGTGGCCTGTCTGTTCAGCGACAACAAGATTTCAGTCGCTCATGTCGGCGATTCCCGTCTGTACCGGCTGCGCGGCAACCGTTACGAACAGATGACCCTGGACCACTCCCTGCTCCAGGAGCTGGTGGATCGCGGCTTCTACTCGCAGGCCGAGGCGCAGCGCGCCACCAACAAGAATTACGTGACGCGCGCACTTGGGGTGGAGCCGACAGTGGACGTCGAAATCCACGAATACCCTGTGAACAAGGGCGACTACTACCTGCTGTGCTCCGACGGCCTGTCTGATATGGTCGAAGACGAAGACATTCATTTAACAATAAGCACCTTTGGTGCTAATCTGGAAACCATTGCCAAGCAATTGATCCAGCTCTCAAATGACAATGGTGGTCGAGATAACATTTCCATCGTGCTGGCACACGTCACGGACTCCTTCGCCCTGCGCAAAGGTGTGGTGGACAAGCTGCTGAGTTGGTTCAACTAGGGTTTTGACGGAATCGAGGCATACACATGGCACGCTTAATTCTGAGTCTGGATGGCCAGGTACTCGCCGAATACAACATGAACAAGGAGCGGTACACCATCGGGCGCCTGCCTGATAACGATGTGCGCATCGATAATCCGGCAGTCAGCGGTCATCACTCACTGATCATCAATATCCTCAACGATTCCTTTCTGGAAGATCTGAATAGCACTAATGGCACTTACGCCAATGGCAAGCTGATCAAGAAACATGCGCTGCAGCATGGCGATGTCATCACCATCGGCCATCATCAGTTGCGCTTTGTCGATGTGCAAAGTGCCGACACCGAGCAGGATGAATTCGAGAAGACCATGGTGATCACACCGGGGTCGGCCATCGCGGCGGCGGCAGCCAAGCTTGCCACCGATGAAGCGGCCGCTGCAGCACCCGTTGTCAGCGCACCATCACCCGCCACTGCAGCTCCAGCAGCAGTTGCGTTGCAAAAAGCCAAACTGCAAGTACTCAGCGGCGCATTTGCCGGTCGTGAACTGGAGTTGAACAAAGCCCTGACCACGTTGGGACGTCCTGGCATTCAAGTCGCTGCTATCAGCCGCCGCGCCGAAGGCTTTTTCATCATCCATGTCGACAGCGGTTCAGCCGGCGAATATCCGCTGGTGAATGGCTCGCCCATTGGCCAGCAGGCGCGCAAGCTCAGTAACAACGATGTGATTCAGCTGGCCGGCGTGAAGATGGGTTTCTTCGAAAATTGATGTGATGGTAGGGGCGGCTCATGAGCCGCCCCACAAAGACTGAACCGGGCGAGAGATTCGTCCGCCTCGACCCAGCAACCTACCGGTAACGCACCGCCACGCGCTGACTGATGGCGCATACCAGCTCATAAGGAATGGTGTCGGCGAAGCTGGCCACCTGCTCGGCCGGCAAGCCCTCGCCCCACAACGTCACTGAGTCGCCATTCTGGACGGCCGTATCCGCTCCCAGATCGATGGCAATCATGTCCATGGACACACGTCCCACCAAAGGTCGTATCTGAGTACCCACTCGCACCGGCGTGCCGTTGCGTGCATGGCGTGGGTAGCCGTCGCCATAACCCACTGCAGCGATACCGATACGGGTATCCTGGTTCGCCGTCCATGCCCCACCGTACCCTACTTCCTCACCCTTTCTGACTGTACCCACAGCAATGAGCGGTGCCGTCAGCGTCATGACTGGTCGTAGATTCAATTCGACAGCCGATGTCTCCGCAAACGGTGACATGCCATACAACATCAGGCCCGGGCGCACCCATTCGACGCGGGCATCGGGCCACGCCATCAGCCCCGCTGAGTTGCCGATACTGCGTTCCACATTTAGCTCACGCACTGCATCCATGAAACGCCGGATCTGATGCGGTGTTCGTGCACTGTCGCGACTGTCCGCATCGGCCAGGTGCGTCATGACTCGCAGCTGCTGCACGCGCAAGCAGTTGCGCAGGCGTGACCAGACACTGGCAAAGTCCTCTACGCGAAAACCCAGGCGATTCATTCCGGTATCGACCTTGCACCAGACATTGAGGCGGCGTCCGTTATTCCAGGTTTCAAGTGCCTGCAACTGCGCAAATGAATGCACCACCAATTCGATATTCAAGCGCGCCGCCACTTCAAGTTCGGCGTGCGAAAACACTCCTTCCAGCAACACGATGGTCTGCCCGATGCCTGCCTCACGCAGCGCCACGGCTTCTTTCAGACGCGCCACACCAAACGCATCCGCGCCCAGCAACGCCTGTGCCACCGGAACGATGCCATGACCATAGGCATTGGCTTTTACGACTGCCATCACTCTGGATCCAGGCGCCGTGCTGCGCACCACATTCAGATTGTGGCGCAAAGCTGCGTAGTCAATATAGGCGCATGGACCACCATGCAGCTCCATATCACTCAAGGTATCTGAAATGGACACGCGCTGCTCAGCCCGAGTGGGAGGTCCACACACCCTCGCCATACGACTCGGACACCAGATTCTCGAACTTGGTGAACTCGCCCAGGAAGGTCAGACTCACTTCGCCGGTGGGACCATTGCGTTGCTTGGTGATGATGATGTCGGCAATCCCTTTGCGCGTGGTGTTCTTGTCATACACCTCTTCGCGATAAATCATCATGATGATGTCAGCATCCTGTTCAATGGCGCCTGACTCGCGCAAGTCCGACATCACCGGTTTCTTGTCGGTACGCTGCTCCAGACTGCGATTGAGCTGTGACAGTGCAATCACCGGCACACTGAGTTCCTTGGCCAGCGCTTTCAGCGAACGGGAAATCTCCGAAATTTCAGTGGCGCGGTTTTCCTTGTTGCCCGGCACCTGCATGAGCTGCAGGTAGTCAACAACGATCAGCCCCAGGCCGTGTTCGCGCTTGAGCCGACGCGCCCGCGCGCGCACTTCAGTAGGGGTCAATGCGCCTGTGTCATCAATATAGAGAGGCGCAGTCTTCATCATGTTGATGGCGCTGTTGATGCCAGCCCATTCTTCATCGCCGAATCTGCCGGTACGCAAATTGCTCTGGTTAATGCGTCCCAGCGAGGAAATCATGCGCATGCCCAGCTGATCGCGGGACATTTCCATGCTGAATACGGCGACTGGAACCGGCTTGCGGCCAAATGCTGCGCTTTCAGCAATATTCAGTGCGAAAGAGGTTTTCCCCATCGAAGGCCGACCGGCAATGATGATCAAGTCACCCGGCTGCAAACCAGCGGTCATGCGATCCAGCTCGGTAAAACCCGTGCTGACGCCGGTGAGCTGTCCCTGGTTCTGATGCAGCATGTCGAGCTTGTCGATCATGTCACCCAGCAAATCACGGATCGGCACAAAACCCGAACCGGTCTTGCGCCCTGACTCCGCTATTTCAAATACCCGCCGCTCTGCATCGTCAATCAATTCGCTGACCGAACGACCTTCCGTGTTGAAGGCATTGGAAGTGATTTCACCACCAACACTGATCAGGCGCCGCAGCTGGGCACGCTCGCGCACGATGTCGGCATAGGAACGGATGTTGGCGGCGCTGGGAGTTTCGCGCGTCAGGGTCGCCAGATAGGCAAGGCCGCCGCCTTCTTCCAGCTGGCCATTACGTTCCAGCTGTTCCGCCAGCGTCACTGCATCCAGCGGTTCGCTGCGCGCAGCAAGATCGGCAATGGCGGCAAAAATCAGCTGATGATCACGACGGAAAAAATCGTCGGCGGTGAGACGATCGGCAACGGCATCCCAGGTGCTGTTGTCCAGCATCAGGCCACCGAGTACGGATTGTTCAGCTTCTACCGAGTGGGGAGGTAACCGCGCACCATGGTCGACGCCACCGTATCCTTCACCAATTGGCGAAGGATAATCGGCGTCGAAGTCGGACCGCTTGCGGTCCTTGAATTTGCGTGGCGCGCCTGCCATATGAACGGCCGGAATCCCGAGAACCCAACGAAGTGTTGAGCTCTCAGAATGCCACAGACGATTACTCTTCGCCCGTCACAGTCACGGGAACTTCAACCACGACGTCGGCGTGAAACTGCAGCTGCACGCTGTGCTCGCCGACGTGACGGATCGGACCACCGCCCAGACGCACTTCGGCGCGGGTGACCTTGTGACCAGCCTTGCCGAGCGCTTCGATAATGTCGGTATTGCCGACTGAACCGAACAGCTTGCCTTCGTTGCCCGCCTTGGCGGTCAGGCTCAGCTTGAAGCCTTCCAGCTTGGTGGCACGGGCTTGCGCCGCAGCCAGTTCTTCATTGGCGTGCTTTTCCAGCTCGGCACGACGGGCTTCGAATCTGGCAATATTTTCAGCCGTCGCAACCGTGGCCTTGCCCTTGGGCAGCAGGAAGTTGCGGCCGTAACCGGACTTCACATTGACGCGGTCACCGATGTTGCCGAGGTTAGTGACCTTCTGCAGCAGAATGACTTCCATCTTGACACCTATTGATTAAATGCAAACCCAATAACACTTGTTAGCAGCCTGACAGGCTGCTAGAGCCGCACCGCGCCCATGCGCATGCGCCGCCAGAAATCCGCCAGACCCACCCCCGCCAACAGCGCCACCGTAATGAATGAAAACAACGGCACAATCAGCATCACATAAATCGCCACCAGCCAGCCGCGCTGCATCTGCCCTTCCGCCTTGCGTCGATGCGCAGCGGCAAGCCCTTGCAGCGCCAATCCCATGATGGCCACCCAGGCCATGGAATTCAGCCAGGCCGAGGTGATAAACAACGAACTCATCGCCAGAACCGCCAGCAAACCGCCCACCACCATACCCGAACGCAGCTCGCGAAATTCGCGGCCAAAGGCACCCGGAGCGTGCAGCAACGACTGCCACCAGCGGCCCAGCAGAACGGCACTGAAATTCGCCAGCACCAGCACCGATACGAAAGCGCCCCACATGGATTGCGCCAATCGGTCAATCAGCGTTGCATCCATTTCAAATCCGGCTTGCGACAACGTTGCGAAAGCCTGTTTCAGCAGGTTCACCCAGACCGTAGTCGGTTCGGGTAGTACTGCGAACACCAGACCCAGCCCGAACAACGACAGCAACAGGATCACCTGGAATACCAGGTTCAGTGACCCGTAGCGTCGCAGCAGTCCGGCCAGCAGCAGCGGTAAACCGAACACCAGCGCGGCGTAGCCCATCCCGAACCACAGCGGCTGCTGGAACCACAACAGTGTGCCAACAACGGCAAACGCAGCGGTCAACATCACGTTGAGCGCCGACTGCGTACCGCGCTCCAGCATGACCAGCACCGGCACAGCACTGGCCAGCACTACAAACAGCGCAGCGCCCTCCAGAGACAGAACACCCAGGCACGCGGCGATCACCGCAGCACGCCACGGATGCTCAGCGAGCCAAGCAGCTAGGACGCGATGCATGATCTTATGTACCCACCGCAGAACCTGGTCCGGAGCAGAAACTCCCACTCCGCAGCCAGGTTACGACGGCAATACTCACCTAGTGCTGATCGGTATACGGCAACAAGGCCAGAAAACGGGCGCGCTTGACCGCCGCTGCCAGCTGGCGCTGGTAGTTGATCTTGGTGCCCGTGATACGGCTGGGAACAATCTTGCCGGTTTCGGTGATATAGGCCTTGAGGGTGGCCAGATCTTTGTAGTCGATGCTTTCCACGCCTTCGGCGGTGAAACGGCAGAATTTACGACGACGGAAAAAACGTGACATGGATATCTCCTGAATTCAGTAGCGAGCGCGGGCGCCTACAGCGACATACCGGGGCCGTCTTCGTCTTCATCGAAGCCGATTTCACGGGCATTTTCTTCGCCCTTGGCCATCGGTGAGGGTTCGGTGACAGCGGCATCCATCTTCATCACCAGGTGACGGATCACGGCGTCGCTGAAACGGAAAGAACCGGTCAGCTCGGCCAGCGTCTTCTGGTCGCACTCGATGTTCAGCAGGATGTAGTGCGCTTTGTGGATCTTGTTGATCGGGAAGGCCAGCTGGCGACGGCCCCAATCTTCCACGCGGTGCACGGCGCCGCCACCATTGACGATCATGCCCTTGTAGCGTTCCAGCATGGCCGGAACCTGCTCGCTCTGGTCAGGATGAACCAGAAATACGATTTCGTAATGTCTCATTCAAGAGCTCCCTTTGGATAAAGCCACCCAAATATTGGTGTGGCAAGGAGTAATTCGCCGGGGCCCACCCCCAACGAGGGCGCGGATGTTAGCGGAGCGCGGCGGCGCAGGCAACCTTTTGCCAGGGAAATTCGCCGCTTAGCAGTCATTCGGGACGCAAATCGCCCAGAACAGCGCCACTGGCAGCTTTTCTCAACGACGCAGGCTCAGGTTAAGCTCGTCCACCAGCTCCGCCCAATCGGCATCCGCCATGAGTTGCTGGCGCAGAAAGGCCGATTGCGCCGGCGCCCAGAAGGCAGCATCGGCCACACCTACCGTTGGATCGAGCGGCGAATGTTCGGCGATGAACTGCTCAATGGACTTGGCATCAGACGCCAGTCCGAGCTGCGCAAACAACGCACTCATGGAATGTAGTGACGTTTCCATGATGACCACCTCCTCTGACGAGTTGATGGGCAAACCATAGCGCTATCCCGATTAACTTGCGAGTTCTGGCGGTAATGGCGCCGGCTGTCGCGCGAAGCACTCAAAAAGACTGACAATGCCCACCATGACAATATCGCAAGCCGAATTGGAACAGATCAGCGCCCGCACACTGGAAAACTACGAACAACGCGCCGAAGAGTTTCGTGCTGGCACGCTGGGCCATGATGTCCGCCAGAACATCAATGCGCTACTCGGTCGCATTCGTGGTCAGGCGCCCTTCACGCTGCTCGACTTCGGCTGTGGTCCGGGACGCGATCTCAAGACCTTGACAACGCTGGGCCACACTGCAATCGGACTGGAGGGCGCGGCCAAATTCAGGGCCATGGCGCGCAGCCATTCCGGCTGCGAAGTATGGCAACAGGATTTTCTCAATTTGAGTCTGCCGGATGCGTACTTCGACGGCGTGTTCGCCAATGCCTCACTGTTTCATGTGCCCAGCCAGGAATTGCCACGAGTTTTGCGACAGCTGCATGACACACTGAAACCGGATGGCGTGCTGTTCTGCTCCAACCCGCATGGTGACAACGAGGAAGGCTGGAATCGTGGTCGTTATGGCGCGTACCACACTCTTGAAATCTGGCGTCGTTACATGAGCGACGCCGGGTTCGTAGAACTTGATCACTACTATCGGCCAACCGGTCTGCCGCGCGAACAACAGCCGTGGCTGGCAACGGTGTGGCGCAAACCGATCGCAGAGCAGAAATAGAGTAGCAGGTTCAGTGTCAGACCCGCCGCGCCAGCGCTTCCGGATTGATTACCCGCAATGGCTTGCCATCCATGAAAGCCAGTATGTTCTCGACACTGTCCTGATAAAAACCGGTGAACACCTGCTGCGTGGAAAAGCCCTGGTGCGGCGTCAGTACGACGTTGGATAACTTGCGCAACGGATGCTGCACCGGCAACGGTTCCTCATCATAAACATCCAGGGCTGCGTGAATCTGGCCCTTGCCCAATATGTCCAGCAATGCCGCTTCATCAATCAGGGGACCCCGCGCTGTGTTGACCAGTATGGCGCCCGGCTTGAGCGCGGCCAGATCTTCTGCCTTGAGCAGATGGTGCGATCTCGCCGAATACACGACGTGAAGTGTGATCACATCGGCATTGCGCAGCAGCTGCTGCTTGTCGACTCGCGTCACGCCAGCTGCCAATGCTTGCTGATCGGTGAGATTCGGACTCCAGCCCAGCACCTGCATGCCCAGCGCCCTGCCATAGCTCGCCACACGCGCGCCGATGCGCCCAACTCCGATGATGCCCAGCGTTTTGCCTTCCAGTGCCATACCCAGTGGTATGCCATGCTGAAAGCGTCCATTGCGCATATTGGCATCGCACACTGCAATATTGCGCGCTGCGGCCAGCATAAGGCCCAGTGCAAGTTCGGCTGTGGATGCCGGCGAGCGTCCACCGCTGCTGCAACACAGGATGCCACGCTGATTGCAGTAATCGACATCCACGTGGCGCGTACCACTACCAGTCAGTGCCAGCAAACGCAGACGCGGCAACCGCTCCAGCAGATCGCGCTGCAACTGGGTGCGCTCGCGCATGGGCACGATGATGTCAAAATCAATCAGCGCGGCTACAGCAGCATCAACACTGGCAAACGGTTCGGTAAAGAACTGCAACTCGTTGCGCGCAGCAAGCAGGCCCCAGTCAGCGCTGTGCCTGGCAGCTTCCTGCCAGTCATCAATCACTGCTACTTTCATGAGTAACAAACTCCGAAATCAAACTGCTCAAGTATCAACCCGCCCGGCCCCGCGTGTCAGACACCGCGGATTGTGGGACGGAAATTCCGACAATGCTGACTGGGTGTCATGAGCCAGCAAGTCTACCCAGCTGCGCGTTTGGCACGCACCATGCTGCGGCGTTTCACAGCTGCGCTGGAGCTTTTACGTTGCCCAGACATATCAACGACATGACGTGCAACCATGCCCATGTGTTGCGTCGTCAATGATACGACGCTGTTTTCGAGATCACGAAACGCCTGTATCAGCTGCTTGCCAAAAGCGGTCAGCTCAGCGCCACCGCCGTCCCTGCCACCGGTCTGCGTACTCACCACCGGCTGGTCGAAACCGGTGTTCATGCTATCGAGCAACAGCCACGCACGGCGATAACTCATGTCCATTTCGCGGGCGGCCTGCGACAAGGAACCGGTGCGCTCAATGCATTCCAGCAATTGAATCTTGCCAGGACCGATTGCGCATTGCGCGCTGAAATCCACACGCAGGCGAACTCTGGGTGACTTCATATGGCGACCTCAAGTTTGAGGTGGCCATCTTGCCACAGCTGTTGTACGCAGGATCAGGGGCTTGCAGATTTATCTGCTGACGATACATCCAGCAGCTTGTTGAGCTGCGCATCCGACACTTCAATATGGTAGAAGCTGCTGAAGAACGCTTTCAGATCGGCACGCAATTCGGCGTCGAAGGGTCGCCCAGACAGCACATAGGCCAGCCACATGAGTCCGGGCAGCCGATTCACCGAGGGTGGTCGCGGGCCCCAATTGAACGGCAGGTTTGGCGGCGCATGGACACGACGTGCCGCTACCGCTGCAACCAGCTGCCAGTTGGCATCATTGAGCAGGTGATCAGCCGATTCCGGCGTACTGGCCACGATGACATCGGGACGCCAAGACACCAGATCGGCGGCAATGACACGCCGCGTCGGCTCCACTTTCGCTTCGCTTGCCACATTGACTACGCCCAGCCATCTGGTGGGCTCGCTGCTGCGTTCTCCATCAAGGCAGGGCATGGCGATATCGCCAGAACAGGCAAGATACACGCGCGGCGGCGCAGCGAGTTTCCGCACCATTGCCCGGTATGTAGTGAGGATGTGTTCGGTCTGTCTGGCCAAAGCTTCGCCACGTGCCGAAACACCGAGCAGTTTTCCCAGACGCCGATAGGTATCCGGAATCTTGTCGAGGCTACCGTCAAGAATGATGGCTGGAATCCCGGTCCGGCGTTGAATGTTGCGCACGGAGTTCACATAGTCGGCGTTGATATCACCGTAGTCAATGTAAACATCAGGACGCAGTGCCAGCAGCTCGGCGTCGTTCAGACCGTCATTTGCATTGGGTAGCCGCTTGATCTGTACCGGCGTTCTGAACTCTGCCGGCATCAATTCCTGGGTCGCCTCATTGGGCATATGGTTGAACCCTGCCAGCATTTCCGGCACCAGCGTGTACAGCAGGATCTCCGCCGGGGCGCCAGCAGCAAACACGCGGCTCACCTTGTCGGGCACCACCACCGCTCGCTGCGCATCATCAACGAAGCGCTGGTTGGCAATTGCCGGTGTGCCGGAGACAGACACCAGCAATGCACAGATCGTGATAAAAAAGGTCGGCGTAAGCACCATGCCGTTTCCTGATTTCATAAAGTTCACCGCAAAGCCAGCACGGACCACGAAATTTGACCGGGTATTTGTCCTTGACTGCGCTGCAGTCTACGTTGCATTTTAATACAACGAAGGCTGGACGACAGACTTCAACGCAGCGACGGCACCGGCAGATCAGTTGAGTCTGGGCGAAGTCACCATAACGGCACGCGCTGCGGACAACTCCATGATTGGCGACGCGTAGATTGACCAATGCGAACCGCAGAAACATTCAACGCAGAGAGCAATGAAATGCATATTTTCTGCATTTCATGCTCAATGGAAATTGCGCGCGCTGATCTGCAGACCACCCAGCCAGTGACTGCGATCCACCATGGACTCCACCACCACATGCATCACACCACTGTGATGCTGCAGCTGACCACTCACCTCCAGCAAGATCGATGACAGGAATGCCTGGCGATAACGCTGGGCGACACTCGACCAGACAATGAGATTCACCTGACCGGTTTCATCTTCAAGCGTCATGAAGGTGGTGTTGTTGGCAGTTTGGGGGCTTTGCCTGGCCAGCATCAATCCGGCAACTCGTACCGTACTGTCGTGTGGCGTCTTGCCCAGCTGCACAGCATTCAGCATCTGACGGCGCAGGCAACGCTCGCGTAATAGCGCCATGGGATGCCGGCGAAGAGTCAACCCAAGGCTTGCATAGTCGGCACGAATATTCTGGCCTTCCGTGGGCACAGGCAGCATGGGCGTGGCTTCCTGTACCGGCAGCGCGGCGAGCAAGGGTAGTTGAGTATCGATACCCGCCAGTTTCCAGGCGGCCTGGTGACGATTACCGACCAGCGCATGCAAGGCATCGGCAGCAGCAAGTGCTTCCATCTCACGTGAATTCAGCTGTGCACGTAGTGCCAGATCCTGCGCATCGGCGAAGACACGATTTTGTCGTGCCTGCACCAAACTTTGTGCAGCCTGTACTGAAAATCCCGACACCAGCTGCAGTCCAAGACGCAAGGCTGGATACCCGGCAGAATGATCACTGGCTTCCAGTGTGGTGTGCCAATCGCTGTGCAACACATCCACCGGTCGCACCTCCACGCCATGATCACGCGCATCGCGTGCCAGTTGTGCGGGCTGATAAAAACCCATGGGCTGGCTGTTGAGCAACGCGGCGGTAAATTCAGCCGGTGCGTGATACTTGAGCCATGCCGAGGCATAGGCCAGCAAGGCAAAACTCGCCGAGTGCGATTCCGGAAAACCATATTCGCCAAAGCCTTCGATCTGCCTGAAGATGCGATTGGCAAATTCCTGCGTATAGCCGCGTTCCAGCATGCCATTGCACAAACGTTCCCGAAACTGTTCCAGCTTGCCGGTTTTTTTCCAGGTGGCCATGGCACGTCGCAACTGATCGGCCTCGCCGGGCGTAAAGCCGGCCGCCACGACCGCCAGCTGCATCACTTGTTCCTGAAAGATGGGTACACCCAACGTACGACTAAGTACCTTCTCTACATCGGAACTTGGATAAGTGATTTCTTCCAGACCATCGCGACGGCGCAGATAGGGATGCACCATGTCGCCCTGAATGGGACCGGGACGCACAATGGCGATCTCCACCACCAGATCATAAAAATTCTCCGGCTTCAGGCGCGGCAGCATGGACATCTGCGCGCGCGATTCAATCTGGAACACGCCGATGGTGTCCGCTTTCTGAATCATCGCGTACACATCTGGATCTTCGCGCGGAATGCCGGCCAGCGTGAGCTGCTTGCCGCACCACTGGTTATGCATGTCCAGCGCACGTCGTATGGCGGTGAGCATGCCCAAAGCCAGCACATCCACTTTCAGCAGGCCCAGCGATTCCAGATCCTCCTTGTCCCATTCGATGACAGTGCGTCCCGGCATGCTGGCATTTTCCACCGGCACCAGTTCCTCAAGACAGTGCGCAGCAATCACGAACCCGCCCACATGCTGGGAAAGATGCCGTGGAAAAGTACGCAAGGTTTCCACCAGTGCCAGTAGCTTGATCATGACAGGACTGTCCGGATCAAAGCCGGCTTCACGCAACCAGCGTGCAATCCTGGCCGGTGTTTTGTCTTCACGCCGCTCGAAAGCCCGCACCAGTCGCTCCACCTGCAGAGTGTCCAGACCCAGTGCCTTGCCCACATCCCGCAACGCGCTGCGGCGTCGATACCGAATTACGGTGGCAGCAATACCAGCGCGATGACGGCCATACTTCTCATAAATGTACTGGATAATCTCTTCGCGGCGCTCATGCTCGAAATCAATATCGATGTCCGGCGGCTCCTGACGTTCACGCGACAGGAACCGCGCGAACAGCAGCTCCTGCTCCATGGGATTCACGGCGGTCACGCCCAGGCAGTAACACACCACTGAATTAGCCGCAGAGCCGCGGCCCTGACACAGAATGTTGCGCTGGCGCGCCTCCCGCACCAGATCGTGCACAGTAAGAAAATAGGACTCGTATTGCAGATCTCTGATCAGTTCCAGCTCACTGACCAGTTGCTTCCGTACCTTGTCCGGCACGCCTTCAGGCCAGCGTTCTGTGGCACCGTGATAGGTCAGGTGACTCAGATACTCACTGGCGTCTATACCCTCTGGCACCAGCTCGCGCGGATACTCATAGCGCAGTTCGTCCAGAGAAAAATGGCACCGATCAGCAATCGCCAGCGTTTCCGTCAGTAATGCCGGTGGATACAGTTTTTGCAGCGCAGCCATGCTGCGCAGATGACGTTCGCCATTTCCCTGCAGGGCATAGCCACACTCATTCAGTGGCGTATTGAGACGGATGGCCGTCAGCGTGTCATGCAGCGGCTGCCGTTCACGCACATGCATCAGCGCGCCGCCGCAGGCCACTAACGGCAAAGCCAGTTCTGCAGCAAGCTGTTCAAGTTGCAACAGGCGTTGCTGATTCCGGCCTTGACAATGCAACTCCACGCCAATCCACAACCGGTCCGCAAAGTGTTGCCGCAGCTGCCGGCCCTGCTCCATATCATTCTGCAAGTGCGGCAACCAGACCAAGGAACACTCATCCAGCGATCCGGGCAGATCGCACAGCTCAAGGCGATAACTGCCCTTGGGCGCTGCGCGGCGTGCGCGGGTTATCAAACGACACAGAGAGGCATAGCCCTGCCGAGTTTGTGCCAACACCACCAGCGTGGGTCCTTCGGCACAGCGCAGCTCAGCGCCGATAATCAGATGCAGCCCAAGATCCTTGGCCGCAACATGCGCGCGTACCACACCGGCCATAGAACATTCGTCGGTGATGGCCAGCGCGCGATAACCCAGTTCTTTGGCGCGATGCACCAGCTCCTCCGGATGCGAGGCGGCATGCAGGAACGAGAAATTACTCAGGCAATGCAGTTCGGCGTACATGCCCTCACCCCAGCCCTTTGTTGCCGGACTCTCCTGTCCGGCACCCTTCGGGCGAGCTCCGCTCGACCAAATTCGTTCCATACGAATTTGTCCCCAAGGGAGAGGGTGTAACGCGCCACAACCAGTTCATGCGAACCAGCCATGCAAATACCAATCGAAGGGTTTGCATAACTCCTTGAATACCCAACCACATGAGTGATCGCGATGTCTGGCGATGTAGTAATCACGCCGGATGGACGCTGCGTCCCACCAACCGGCTTCGATGCGCTCCGGTCCTTGCATGATCTGCCACTGTGCAGGCGGCCTTGACCCCGAACCCAGCATCAATGGTACGGACAACAACCATAACGGCCTGCTCGACAAACCTGCGGGTAACGCACGCCTGACCAGCGTTGCTTCCATGCCGGCTGGTTTGAATGTTTGTGCGTACTCCGGTCGATAATCGGCGTGCAGCTGCAGGCAACGCACAGCACACATACCAAGACGCGCCTGCAAACGTTCCAGCAAACGCGCCAGCAATTCGGTTTGCGACTGTGCTGGTCTGTGCTGCGTGACACCTGCCAGCAAATCCTGTGACACACCGTGTGCAGCCAGCAATTTCGGCACATGCAATTTTATTTCCTGCACCGGTGCAGTCAGTTGCAATCTCGCCAGCTGCTCGCGCAATACGACCGCCATGCGTTGCATCTCACCACTGGGTGTTGCCAGACCCAGGCTTAACCGCGTCGCGGGCTGCTTGTCTTCAACTGATCGATGCAGCAGTTCAATGTACAGTCGAGCCAGCGCCAGGTCGCGTTCGCGTAAATGCACTTGCAAGCGTTCAAGTGCGCACAGCAACAGCGGCTCCAGCAGGGTGGTGCTGGTGATTTCAAAGTCCAGCAGCAAGCGTTCGGTGTACGGCAGAATCTCTCTGAAGGGTGCCCTCACTTCAACCTGCTTGCCCAGCAGTGCATCCAGCTCACGCAGATGTCGCTTGCCGATACGTCGCGCCAGATCCGCGCGTGGCAGCCGCCAGATCTCGCCTATCTGCGTGACACCACAACGCCGCAAGCGCAATTGAATGTCAGCCGGCCAGTGCAGGCATGCCACAGGTAATGATGCCAATATCGTCCTGAGCCTTTTCGGCGTCACGACTATTGCACTGGCTGCATGCGCACAACGCGCCAGACACAGTGAAGCACGCGCTGTCGGGCTGAGTGCCATGACGGCATTAAGCTGCAGGTTTTGCAACTCCTGCCGCACCCTGGCGATGAATTGCTGTACGCCACCAAACAGACGCAGACTGCCGCGCACCTCCAGCAGCAGTTCATTGGGCGCTTCAATGCTGACCACCGGCGTGTAGCGTTGCGCCCATGCAGCCAGCGCTGTCAGCAAGCTGGTTTCGGAACGCATATCTCTGGGCAAAGATTTGAGATCGGCACACAGCGCCATCGCAGCATTGAGTGTGTGACCGGCTCGAATGCCATGACGTTGTGCAATGGCATTGGCGACCAGCACGTGCCGTTGGCGATCCTGATCCAGCACTACCAGCGGCTGCGTAGTCAGTTGTGTACGTTGCTCGGTCTTGCACAGGTGCAAGACTGCATGCAGCGGCCAGTCCGCAAAATGCAACGCCAGCCATGCCTGTTTGCGAACTTTGCGCGCTGGCGCTTCATCACCACTGGCCGGTGGTACCACCGGCGCAGGTAGTGGCAGGGGCATCATGCGTGCGGCCGCGGCCATGACATTACCTGCCATGCCGTCCCTGTGACGGCATGAACTTCAACAACACCCTGCCCGGCCGCCTGCCCTGCACTTTCAGCACTTCAATCTGCAAACCGGCAGCAGTGGCAACCAGAGACAGACGCAGATTGGCAGGCGTCGGCTGCGCAGCTGCACGTCTTGCACGGAACAACACTGCCACGCAGGTGCCGGATACAGCCGCCAGCTTCAGCCGCCGCAAACTGGACAGGTTCAAACCCTGCAGCCAGCACAACAACATCGCGCAGGCGCCCGAGCGTAATGATTGTTCCGCCGCCCAGAGCGCATCTCCGGCATTCAGGTTTTGCAGGCACCAGTGCTGCCCCGGATCAAGTCCCTGCTGGGCCAGCGCAATGGCATGCAGTTCATACGGCGGACTGATCCACAGCACCGGCTTGTCTGCCACAGGAGTCGTCGCTGAAGCCTGCATCAACGGCAAGAGCAACTGCAGCTCACCCACCCCTGGCTGGTCGCATAACACCTCCAACAAGCCCGGCACGGGCCAGCCACCACCCAGTACCCGGTCCAGTTCAGTAAAACCACTGGACACGAGCTGCGGCACAGCCGCGGTCAGGGCATCCGCCCGCCAGAGATTGGGTATCTGCTCAAGAGCAATTTCACGCATGGAACCGCCACGATGCGGGCAGCCATGGACCATGACCAACCCGCAGGCTTAGATGATTCAATCAGGAGTGTACTGTATATAAAAACAGTCTCTAGCCACAAGCGGGAAACCACGCTATGCAAATTGACATGGGTGTACCAAGATACGATTCATGAAACCGTTGCAGCGCAGCCCTTGCATCATCGGCAGTCGCTCCGTCCAGCCAGCATGAGACTTCAACCATGAGCACTGACGCCCCGGCAAACTCTTCCTCCGCCGATGCCAACAGCAGGAAAGCCAAGATCCAGGTCATCGCCCGGGCGGCCTCCGTACTGCGCGCCCTGGAGCATGAACCCGAGGGCCTGAGCCTGGGTGATATTGCCAAGCGCCTGAAACTGCCACGCTCAACTATCCAGCGCATCGTCGGCGCACTCGAGACCGAGAACCTGCTGATTGCGGCCTCGCCTACCGGTCGCGTCAAACTCGGGCCAGCCCTGTTGCGACTCTCAGCAGCGGTGCACAACCCGGTCAGCGTCATCGCCAAGCCGCACATGATCGACATCGCGCGCGAACTGGGTGAGTCAGTTGATCTATCGGTGATGGGCCGCGACCAGGGCATCTTCCTTGAGCAGGCCACCGGCTCGCATAAATCGCATGCCACTTCGGCCACCGCCGAAAAATTTCCCTTGCATTGCACGGCCAGCGGCAAAGCCATGCTGGCGCTGCTCACCGATACAGAAGTCGAACAGAAGATCGGCCGCAGCTATGCCGCGCGTACCGAACATACCCGCACCACACTGGATACTCTATTACCCGAGTTGCAAGAGGTACGGCGCAGCGGAGTGGCTCAAGACAGAGAGGAATACACGCTCGGCGTGTGTGCAGTCGGTGTGGGATTCAGAGATACATTGGGTAATCGACTGGCGTTGTCGGTTTCCATGCCGAGTACAAAGGTTGAGGATCTGAAGTCGAAGGCGGAACAGCGGTTGTTGGAAGTGCGGGATTTGTTGGTGGCGGACTTCAACAGCAAGTAATTCGTTCAGACGAGCAGTGGTCGTTTTATCGTGACTTGGGCATGGACAAGCATAGTTTCAATCTTGCGGCGAGCCAGCCTGGCTATGCTGATTCTGGGGTGGGTGCAAGGCTGTAGTACGTTACCTGCCAGTTTATCGTTTGGTTCCAGACCGATTGCAGTTGGTACAGGATTGCCTGTACCTCGCTACGAAGTATTCGAAGTAGTGCTTCGCAGCACCGCGACCTATACCAATCCATTCATAGAAGTCAGCGTGCAGGTTGCGTTCCGGGCTCCCGACGGACACGAATCAATGGCAACTGCTTTTTATGATGGTACGAACATATGGCGAGCGCGCATTGCACCCGATGTGACGGGACGCTGGACCTACCACGTTATAGCCTCCAATCCGAACGATTCCGGCCTGAATGGCCTGACAGGAGAATTCGACTGCATTCAGTCATCAAACCGAGGATTCATTCATCCTGACCAAACCTCGAAGTACAGCCTGGCGTTCAGCGATGGCACTCGATTCTATGGGTTGGGCGATACTTCTTACGGCATGATCAGTGGCATCAGCAACAAGCAAATGCTGGCCTATCTCAACAAGCGCCACACGCAGCGATTCAATTTTATTCGTTTCTTCGCTGCCGGTTTTCCCTATCAGCCCCACAAAACGCTGCCAACATCGCAGACCTGGCCATGGGGAGGCACACCGGACGCACCTGATTTTGATCGCATCAATCCAGAATATTTTCACAGACTTGAACAATCGCTTGCCGAACTGAAACAGCGCGACCTGTATGCGGAAATCCTGGTTTTCAACTATTACTCGATGCCTTTCATTGATCCCGACATCTGGACGCCGGCGCGGGAATCGTTATGGGCTGAACAGGTGATTGCACGACTTTCAGCGTTGACACATGTCTTTCTATGGACAGTAACCAACGAGTACGAAACCTATCCTCGTGGCAAGTATGAATATGATGGCGTAGAGGACGATGACTGGGTGAAGCGGATGGGCATTCTCTTTCACAGACTTGATCAGCATCACCATCCGGTCACCACCCACAATTTCACATTCGACCATGACGGCGGAGTTGGCAGCCGATTTGGCATGTCACCAGAGATCGATGTGATCTCGCACCAGAACTGGGGGCGCGCGCGATGGGCGGGAAAGTATCTGGAAGGAGACGCCGCAGGCATCGAAGCCGCAATCAAGACGGACCGCATCTACAACAAGCCTGTAATCAATACGGAGAATGGCTACGAATGGCTCCCGGCACATTCGAACTACAACCAACAAACAGTGAGCAGTGACACAGCCCGGCGCGCCGCCTGGCGAGTATTCATGGCAGGTGGTGCCGCGTATGCCGCTGGATTCGCCGGTACCTGGCATGGAAGCGATGACTATTTGTGGAAGAGCGATGGACCACTGTATTTTCGTTTGCAAGACATGGGGCTGGGCACACAGATAAAATACCTGGCTGGCTTTGTGTCCAGAATTGATTCTGCCGATCTGCAACCATCATCTCACTGCACAAACGCGCCTAATCTCTGTCTCGCAGCGGATGGCAAGGAATACGTCATTTATGCGCCCACAGGTGGTGAAATCGAGGTTGATCTATCGAACCAGCCAGGGCGAACCTTTGATGCCGTTCGTTTCGATCCAGAGACTGGCAGGAGCAGAAGAATAGGCAAATTGGCGGGCGGCAGTGTCTGGAAGAGTCGTCGTTATGACGATAATGACTGGGTGCTGCACTTGCTACTGCAAGAAAAGTCTGCAGTCCGGACTCAAAATTGAGTTTCAATAGCGAGCAATGTGTAGAAGTTCAGACCCGATCTGACAGCCACAACTGCAAATCCAGTAACTGTCAGATCGGGCCTGAACTTCTACACTTTAGTATTTGGCGGAAGCGGTGAGATTGCGCTTGCACATCCCTGTACGCGCCGCTGACGCGGCCATGCCATGCATGTCCAAAATCGCTCCTAGCGATTTTGTCGAACTCGGTGAGTTCTCACTCAGCCACTTGACCTCAGATACAAAAACACCGGCGCAAGGCCGGTGTTTTTGTATCTGGCGGAAGCGGTGAGATTCGAACTCACGGAGGGCGTAAACCCTCGCCAGTTTTCAAGACTGGTGCCTTAAACCACTCGGCCACGCTTCCGTATTCATTCCGACCCACCCACCGGCATACATTGTCGGCAGTGGCTTGATTAGGTCCGGGTTTTCAGGATCGTCGAAAACAGGAGGTTTTCGTCGGAGCCTCCAAGGACGGATTCACGATGCCGCGGAATCCCCGAAGGGGGACGGCGTTTCTGAAAACCCGGACCTAATCATGACGCTGCAAGCACCAAAACTCACAACATCGGCAAGTGCAGGTCAGCCATAGCAGCGGGCGCGCATTGTACACGGATATTGCACGGCGTCACCGGGCGGCCTGTCTTGATAATTCCTGTCATTTGAGTGACTTGCATACCGGAACTTTGTCCTCAGCAACCCAGTCTGAACGACACCTGCTATAGTCCGGGTCGTTTCCGGTTCACAGTCCGATTTCCTGGAGGCTTGCAATGTCCGGTCCTAATGTACGTGTTGTCGACGTAACTCAAACGTCCGCGCTCGCGACCAACAAGGTACTGCGTAACACCTACCTGCTGCTCAGCGCCACGCTGGCGTTCAGCGCGCTGGTGGCGGGCGTCGCCATGTCCTTCGACCTGCCCTATCCCGGCATGCTGATCACCATGGTCGGCTACTTCGGCCTGCTGTTCGCCACGCACAAATTGCAGAACAGCGCCTGGGGCATTCTGGCGGTGTTCGCACTCACGGGCTTCATGGGCTACACGCTCGGCCCGATCGTCAACATGTATCTCAAGTTTCTGCCTAATGGCGAACAGGTGGTGCTGACGGCCTTGGGCACCACGGCGGTGACGTTCCTTGGGTTGTCAGCCTACGCCATCAAGAGCGGTCGCGATTTCAGCTTCATGGGCGGCTTCCTGACGGTCGGCATTCTCGGCGCGTTTGTGCTGGGCATTATTGCCGCCATTTTCCACCTGCAAGCCTTGTCGCTGGCGGTGTCCGGCATGTTTGTGCTGGCCATGGGCGGCTTCATCCTGTTTGAAACCAGCAGCATTCTGCGCGGCGAACAGACCAACTACATCACGGCCACCGTGTCGCTGTACGTGTCGATTTACAACTTGTTCGTCAGCTTGTTGAACATTCTCGGTTATACGAACCGCAACAATTAACGAAGAAGTTTGACTGCGGAATACAAAAAGGCCGGCATTGCCGGCCTTTTTTATGCCTGACGTCTGGCTGCATTGAGTTTTAAGAATATGCAGCACCCTCACCCCAACCCTCTCCCTGAGGGAGAGGGAGTTAAACCGCTAAGCGCCGAGGAATTCGCACAGATAGGCGGCGGGGCCACCTACCGCTTGTACGTCGAAACCGCTGTTGGCCGCCACTTCGAATGAAGTGCCGGCAGGATAACTCTGCCATTCGCCCTCGCCCAGCCTAGCGCGCAACAGACCGCTGGTGACGGTCATGCGTTCCGCAGCCGCGGTACCGAAGTGATATTCGCCAGGGGCAATCACGCCCACCGTGGCGCGCAGGCCGTTGCGTTCGAAACCCACGCTCTGGACTGCGCCATCGAAATAGCTGTTGTGTTTCAACATGCGGGTTCCTTACTTGGCGCCATCCTGGGGTGCATTGGGCGTCACGAAGCGCGGCGCTTCGCGGGTCTTGGTCAGCACCGCATCGGCCACCTGCGAAAGCCAGCCACCGCCGTGCAGCATCAGCTTGAGCGAATCCAGACAGATCTTGGCGGGGCCTTCCACCGCAAACCGGCAATCTTCGCTGATGACGCAGCGGTCCATCTGAAACAGGCCGCCGCCTTCAATCACCAGCGTGCAGTTGGTGAATTTGCATTCGACAAAATTTCTGCCGTCCAGCACCACACGCTGACCGGTATGTTCCCGCTTGTTGATCAATTTCATGAGTAGCTCTGCTCTTCGATTATTACTTGGGACTAATTGGCAATGATATTACGAATACGTTCGATGTCCTGCGGCGTGTCGATGCCCATGCCGGGCTGCGTGGTCGCAGCGGTCACCACAATTCGCATCCCGGCCTGCAGGGCGCGCAATTGTTCCAGACTTTCGGCCAGTTCGAGACTGCCCGGCGGCAATTGGGTCAGGCGCAATAATGCCGATACCCGGTACGCATAGATACCCAGATGGCGCATGGCGCCTTCGTACCGGGTCTGGCTGATGAGCCCGTATGGCGCCGCATCGCGGTGCCAGGGAATGGGGGCACGGCTGAAATACAGGGCGGTGGCGTCGTCGGCGCTGACCACCTTGACTACATTGGGGTTGAGGAATTCCTCCAGCGACTCGATGGGCGTGCACAGGGTCGCCAGATGGGCATCCGGATGATCGGCCAGCAGCTGCGCCACCTGATTGATCAGCTGCGGCGGCATCTGCGGCTCATCGCCCTGCACGTTGACCACGATCACCGCGCCATCCCAGCCACGCGCCGTCGCCACTTCAGCAATTCGATCAGTGCCCGAGCGGTGTTCGGCGCGGGTCATCACGGCCAGCGAGCCCGTGCCACGCGGGTTGGTCACCACAGTGGCAATACGCGCATCGTCGGTGGCCACCAGCACTTCGTCGGCGCTGCTGGCGCAGGCGGCATCCACCACCCACTGCACCATGGGCTTGCCCTGGATGTCCAGCAGCGGCTTGCCGGGCAGGCGCGTCGACGCGTAGCGCGCCGGGATGACAACTTTGAAGCGCACGGTTCGTTCAGCTGTCCAGCAAGGGATCATCGGGCAGCAATTGCCTGGCTTCTTCTTCCAGCATTACCGGAATGCCGTCACGCACCGGAAACGCCAGGCGGTCAGCCCGGCAAATCAGCTGCTGGGACGGCTTGTCGTACCGCAGCGGACTTTTGCAGATCGGGCAAGCCAGAATGTCGAGAAGACGGGAGTCCATGAATACCTCAAAGCCCTAGGCTACGTGCGCCGCCAGGCAGTGTTGAACCTCGGTCACCAGCTGCACCTGATCGGCGGCATCAAGCAACACCTCGGCCCCCACCGCCCAATGCCGGGAAGTCGCGAAGGCGGCGCATTTTACGGCATCTTTGTCGGTCATGAGCACCGGCAACGCATCGCCAAACTCAATGTCGTCAACCGTGAGACTGGCATGATCCGGCAGGATGCGCGCATCGAATCGCAGCCCCAGTTCGCGCAAGGGCTGCAGAAAACCCTGTGGATTGCCAATACCGGTGACCACATGCACCTGTTGTCCGCGCAGCGTCGCCAATGCACGATGCTCACCGGTTTTCAACGAACGCAGCTGCGTCAGTCCGACACGATAGGGAATGTGCGCCCGGTTCAGCGTTGCGACTTTAGCGCCATGGCGCTCATTGACCAGCACCCGGTTCACTTCACTGAGGCGTTGAATGGGTTCGCGCAAGGGTCCAGCCGGTAGCAAGCGTCCATTGCCGAACAGACGACTGGCGTCCACCACCACCCATTCCAGATCGCGCTGCAGGCGATAGTGCTGCAGACCATCGTCCGAGATCACCAGCTGCGCGCCGGCCGCAATGGCCTGCCGTGCCGCAACGACACGATCCGGCCCGGCAACCACCACTGCCTGGGTCTGCTGGGCGATCAGCACCGGCTCATCACCCACCAACTCAGGCTGGCTGCTGGCCTCTACGTGTTGTGGCCAGTGCTTTGCCTTGCCACCGTAACCACGCGTGATCACACCCACGCGATAGCCCTGTGCACCCAGGGTATTGGCCAGCCAGATCACCAGCGGCGTTTTGCCCGTGCCGCCCACGGTGAGATTGCCGATGACGATTACGGGCCGCGAAACCCGGACACTACGCAACACGCCCACGCGGAACATCCAGCGTCGCACCGCCACCACCAGCGCAAACAATGCAGACAACGGCAACAGCCACCAGACCGCACCCTGACGGTTGTACCAGAGCTCCTGAAATCGCGCGTCCAGAGACATTATCTGCGGAACTACACGTTGAACTGCATACGATGCAAGGCTGCATATGCGCCATTGCGCGCCAGCAGTTCTGCATGCGTACCCACTTCAACAATGCGCCCGCTGTCCATGACCACAATGCGATCGGCTTTTTCGATGGTGGACAGGCGATGTGCAATCACCAGCGTGGTGCGGTTCTGCATCAGCCCTTCCAGCGCCGCCTGAATGGTGCGTTCCGATTCAGTATCGAGCGCCGAAGTGGCTTCATCCAGAATCAGGATAGGCGCATCCTTGAGCAGCGCACGCGCAATCGAAATACGTTGCTTCTGCCCGCCCGACAACAGCACGCCGCGCTCGCCCACCGTGGTTTCCATGCCTTGTGGCAGCTTGCCGGCAAATTCCAGAACGTGTGCAGCCTTGGCAGCGCGCTCGATGGCAGCCGCATCAGCGGGACGACCAAAGGCAATATTGTTGCTGATACTGTCATCGAACAACACCACGTCCTGGCTCACCAGGGCAATCTGTTCGCGCAGATTGTGCAGCTTGAACTCACGGACATCATGTCCGTCCACCAGCAAGGTGCCTTCACTCAGATCGTAGAAACGCGGCAGCAGGTTGACCAGCGTGGACTTGCCGCTGCCTGAGCGACCGACAAACGCAACTGTTTCGCCTGCCCTGATTGTGATGGATACCGATTTGAGTGCCGCAGATGAACCGGAGTCATAGGTATGCGTGACATCGCGATATTCCACTTCGCCACGTACGCGCCTGATCTCGAGTCTGCCATGATCAGGCTCTGGCAGTTCATCGAACACTTGGAACAGGCTTTCGCCAGCCGCAATACCCTGTTGAATTGGACCGGAAACATTCACCAGATCACGCAGGGGATTCTGGATGCTGAGCAGTGCAGCAATGAAACCCGTGAACTCGCCCACCGTCATATCACCGTTGATGGCGTCGTTGGTAGCTATCCACAACACTACAGCCAGTGCGATGGAAGCAATGCCCTGCACCACCGGATTGGCCAATCCGCGTATCCGCAGCCACTTCATCGTCGAGCGGAAGGTTTGTTCATTGGCCGCTTCGAACTGCTGACGCTCGTAAGCCTGCGCATTGAATACCTTGATTACCCGCGGTGCATCCAGGGCTTCCTTCGCAATACCGGTGACATCGCCCACCGAATTCTGGATGCGTGTGCTGTAACGACGAAAGTGCCTGTTAACCACCGAAATGAGACCCGCTATCACCGGACCGGCGATCATCGCGATCGCCGCAAGTTTGGCATTGAACCAGAACAGCGTGAACACCAGCCCAATGATGGTAAGGCTCTGACGCGTCACCACAGTGATGGCCTCGGTCACCACGATGGCGATCTGTTCGGTGTTGAACAGCAGCTTCGCAAGCATGGCCGACGAGGGATTGCGATCAAAATAGCGGATGGGCAGATCCAGCATCTTCTCGAACAGTTCCGTGCGCAGCTGCTTGATGATGCGCCGGCCCACCCAGCCCATGTAGTAGGTATTGATGAAGTCACCGACGCCACGCACCAGGAACAGCGCAACCAGTCCAACCGGCGCAAGTATCAGCATCACCGGATCTTTCTTGAGAAATGTCCCGTCGAGAAACCCCTTGGCCAGCCACGCGACGCCCGAATTGGTTGCAGCGAACATGACCGCGCCCAATGTGCCGACTGCAAACTGCAGGTAGTAGGGACGCAGGTATTTCAACAAGCGCCGGTAGGTCGGCCAGATGCTGGTCAGTTGAGTAGAAGCCATGTTATTGGGTCTTGGCAGCTGTGGCGGCTGTGGATGGATTCTTGTTGTCGGTCTGATTGACTGTGGCAATGCTGATGGCCTTGAAACCCAGACGGCCAATCACATCCATCGCCGTCACCACCGACTGATGCGTGGCGCGCGCATCGGCACGAATCAGCACCGCCTGATCACGTGTATCACCGGCAACCTTGCTGATGGCGGCACTCAGGGTATCTGCGCTGTTGTTGATCAATTCCTGATCGTTCACGCGATAACTGCCATTGGCATTCACGCCGACTTCCAGGCGAGTCTGCGGTGTCTTGCGGTCGGTCTGCACGCTGGCATCCGGCAACTGGATGTTGATGCGTCCTTCAGTCACGAAGCTGGTGGCAAGCATGAAGAAAATCAGCAGCAGCAACAGGATGTCGATGAACGACACCACGTTGATCTCCATGTCGTCGTCGCGCCGGTTGCGCCTGCCGAGATTCACGCCCGGGCTCCATGCGCCGCATTCTCGACCGCCTGCACCAGCTTGATGGCTTCTTTTTCCATTTCCACCACCAGATCATCCACCCGTCGTCGCAGCATGCGAAAACAGATCAGCGTCGGAATGGCAACACTCAGGCCAGCGGCAGTGGCTACCAGCGCCTCGGCAATGCCCGACGCCAGCGTGGCGGGATTACCGATACCCGAGGTATTGATGGAGTTGAAGGTGCGAATCATGCCGAACACCGTACCCAGCAAGCCCAGCAGGGGCGCGATGCCGGCAATGGTGCCCAGCGCGCTGAGAAAGCGCTCCAGCTCATGGATCACGTGCCGCCCGGAATCTTCGATGGCCTCGCGCATGACTTCGCGCGGCCGATGCCTGTTGGCCAGCCCGGCGGCCAGTACCTTGCCCAGCGGTGAATTCTGCTGCAACGCCAGGATGTGCTTGTCCTGCAGCTGGTTGGACTCCACCCATTGCCAGACTTTCTCGAACAGTTCTCTGGGCAGTACCCGGTCACGCTGCAAAGTCCACAGACGTTCGACGATGATGGCGATCGCAATGATGGAGCTGAGGATGATCGGCACCATCATGATGCCGCCGGCTTTGACTATCTCGTACATGCTTGGTTTTCGTTGTGGTCGTAGCCCCCAATACTACAACGATGCAGCCACCTGTCGCTCGCTCAAGCTGCCGAAACCCTTAAAAACTCCCGGAGAGACTACTGGGTCTGCCAATAGCGACGGCGCTGTTCCCGGTAACGCTGCACAACCACCGGCTGACCGGGTAGCAGTGCCAGCGTGATCGCGCCGGAATCGATGGTTGATACCGTCTGCGCGCCGCTCGCCTGCCAGGCCGAGAGCACCTCCGGTCGGGGGAAGCCCCAACGATTGCGATATCCCGCGCTGAACACCACCCATTCAGGTTGTGTGGCGTTAATCAAAACATCGGTGGACGAACTGCGACTGCCGTGATGCGCTGCCTCTACGACGGTGGTGCGGCCAATCAGCCCGGCATTGCTGAGCGCACGTTCGATGCGTTTTTCCACGTCACCCAGCAACAATGCGCTACCGCCGGGCGCAGCGATCTGCAGCACACAGGACTGATTGTTGTCGCTGTCGTGTTCATATCCTGGTCCGGGATGCACAACCATGAACACCACACCATCCCATTGCCAGCGCTGACCACCTTGGCAGGATGTGCGCGGCACGGGGCTGTTGACCGACGGACCCGGCAGCAGCTGTCCCACCGGCATACCCGTCAGTACCGACTGCACGCCGCCCGCGTGATCATCATCACCATGGCTGATGACAAGCATGTCCAGATACCTGATGCCCTGAGCTTGCAGATACGGCAGCACCACCAACTCACCGGTATCACGGCCGCTTTGAAATTTCGGGCCGGCGTCATACAGCAGCGTATGTGTCCGTGTCTGCACCACCACCGCCAGGCCCTGCCCCACATCAAGCGTGGTCATTGTAAAGCCGCCTTCGGGCAGCAATACCGGCTGCCAGCACAACGCTGGCAGGCAACAGAAAAGGCCGCTGAGACGCAGCGGCCACAGCCACGGCAACACCATCATCACCGTACCGAGTACCAGCAGGCCCATCGCCCAGAGTTCGGCCTGTGGCGCATACCAGCTCGCCCATGACAAACCTGACGCCCATTGCAGGCCGGCAAACACATGGTCCAGGCCCTTGGCCAGCCAGCCCAGCCACCAGCCGCCCACAGCCGGTTGCATCAACAACAAGGCGCAACCTATCAACACCAGCGGTACCAGCACCGCTGTGAACAAGGGAATGGCCAGCAAATTCACCAGCGCCGACACCAGTGACAGGCTGCCGAATGAACTCAGCAGCAGCGGCACCAGCCCCACACTGACCACCAGCTGCATGCTCAGAAAGCCCCGCCAGCCTGAAGCACGCTGCGCCCTGCCCACCTGATTGAGCAGAATGACGGCCACCGCGCCAAACGACAACCACGCCCCCACGCCCAGGGGCGCAAAGGGATCCACCAGCAACACCAGCAGCAGCGCCAGCCCAAATCCTTGCCAGACGTTGATCTCACGTCGCAACAGGCCGGCGCCAAAGTACACGGCCAGCATCAGCAAGGTACGCTGCGTGGGCACGGACATGCCGGCCAGCAAGGAATAACCCAGCGCCGCACTCATGCCGAATAGCGCGCGCAGATCCGGCGCCGTCCAGCGCCAGCGTTGCGCCGCGGGCAAGTACACCAGACGCGATCCCAGCCATGCAAACAGCCAGGCCACCATGCCGATGTGAAATCCGGAAATGGCCATCAGATGGCTGGTGCCGGTGCGTGCAAACACCTGCCATTGTTCGTTGCCGATGGCTTGTTGATCGCCCACCGCAAGGCCGCGCACCACGCCCTGCATCGGCGCGCGGGGAATGGCGTCGGCTATGGCCTCGGTCAGCGCGGCACGCGTCTTGAGCACGTATTCACCACGCGCTCTGCCCAAGCGACGATTGAGATCGGACGCGCGGACATAACCCGTCGCGCCGATGCCTTCACGAAACAGTGCCGCTTCGTAGTCAAAGCCACCGGGGTTGGCAAAACCATGCCGACGTTTCAGCCGCACCTGCATCTGCCAGCGCTCAGCGGCGTGCACTGCGGACGGTGGGTCGTACCAGGTCAATTCGATACGTGGCGGCACAGCGACCGGGGCCTGTTCGATGACGAATGCGAAGCGGACGCCGTAGGACTCCAGTTCGGGAATCGAGGCGATGTGGCCGGTCACCAGCAGGTCCTGACCTTCCAGCGCTGGACTGAGGTCATGTTGCAGATATGAGCGTGCGTTGCTTGCAGTCCAGACAATTCCGAGCAGGAATGCCACAATGGCCGGTGCAGTGCACCAGCTCCTGGTCGGCGGTAACACCAGCACCAGCGCTGCAATCCCTGCAGGAACCAGCAGATGAGGAAGATCGAGTGCGGGTAACAACTGTACCCAGACGTCCCCCAACAGAAAGGCTGAAGCGAACCCAAGCATATGCATCCCTGCAACGAGCCAAATCAGTACTCCCCAACTATCAACCATTCATCTTCAAGTAGCAACGTGCCGGGTTGATCATAATCAGCCATGCCTCTTCGAATCTTCAAAAAGCTCAGCCGCCAGCGGCATCACCTGCGCACCCGCTGGTTCATGCGCCCGTTCGATTTCGTGTTTGGCGATGCATCGTACTGGAGCATCAACCGGCGCAACGTAACTCGTGCGGTGGCACTGGGTTTCTTTATTGCCTTTCTGCCGCCGCCCATCCCGCATACCCTGATGGCCATCTTCGCTGCCATCGCGTTGCGCGTGAATATCCCGGTCACGCTCGCGGCAATCTTCCTGACCAACCCGGTAACCATGTTCCCGCTGTACTACGCCGCTTACTGGACCGGCTGCCTTGTGCTGGGCAAGGTACCGATGACCCATCTGCCCAAAACTCATCCGGGCGACTGGCTACCGGCATTTCATGGCCCCATCCTGGAGCCGTTCGTAATTGGCAGTCTCATTCTGGGGCTGGCTGCTGCCGTCATCGGCTACGTCGTGCTGGGGTTATTCTGGCACCTGTCGCTGGTCAACAAGTTCTACAAACGCAAGCGCCTGCGACGTATCAAGGAAAGCAACCTGAAAAATCATAAGTAGGGGCGGCTCGGGAGTCGCCCTCTTGCTTGTGTCAATGAATTGAATCAGGGCGGTTCACGAACCGCCCCTACGTGAGATGCCCTTCCGTCAGCGTCAACACACGCTGCATACGCGCCGCGAGGTCCGGGGCATGGGTGACAATCACCAGCGCGGTGTCCAGTTCGCGATTGAGTTCCAGCATCAGCTCGAATACCTGACGCGCATTGGCGCCATCGAGATTGCCTGTGGGTTCATCGGCCAGGACCACCCTGGGCCTGGTGACCAGCGCGCGGGCAATCGCAGCGCGCTGGCGTTCGCCGCCGGAAAGCTGTCCCGGACGATGTGATAGCCGCGCACCCAGACCCACACGCTCCAATAGCTCCTGAGCCTGCGCTTTCGCCTGGGCAATCGGCGTGCGCCGTATCAACAAGGGCATGGCCACATTCTCCAGTGCACTGAACTCCGGCAGCAGATGATGAAACTGGTACACGAACCCCAACGCACGATTGCGCAGCTCGCCGCGTGCTGCTTCCGACAGTTGCATGACGTCTTCACCGGCGATTCTGACCGTGCCCGCAGTAGGCGCGTCCAGCCCCCCCAGCAACTGCAACAAAGTAGTCTTGCCGGAACCTGATGCACCGACGATGGCAACCCGCTCACCGGCATGGATCGTCAAGGTAACATCATTCAACACCGTGAGACTGGTGTCGCCTTCGATGAAGCGCTTGCTCAATCCTGCGCAGGCCAGCACCGCCGATGAATCGTTCGTCACGTTTGCTCCGCCTGTATCATTCATCTTGTATCACACATTATTCATGCCTTAATGCCCGCGCCGGTTCCGTCCGAGCAGCGCGCCACGCAGGATAAATGGTTGCCAGACAGCACATGGCAAATGCCACGCCGGCAACCTGCAACACGTCCAGCCATTGCACCATCGCCGGCAGATCGCTCATGAGATACAGCCTGGCGTCCATGAAGCGCGTACCCAGCAGTGTCTCAAGACCATGAATCAGGCGCTCCAGATTCCACGACAGCAGCGTCCCCAGAACAATTCCACAAGACACGCCGATCAGGCCGATCAGCGTGCCCTGCACGATGAACACTTTCATGATCTGGCGCGGCGTGGCGCCCAGTGTGCGCAGGATGGCGATGTCCGACTGTTTGTCTTTCACCACCATGACCAGCGTGGCAATCACGTTGAACGCAGCCACCGCCACCACCAGCAGCAGGATCAGAAACATCATGGACTTGGTCAGTGCAATGTTGCGGAAGATGGCCACGTGTTTGCGCGTCCAGTCATCAACGTAGTAGGACCCGCCCAGCTCACGGGCAATGCCGGCGGCGATCTGCTGGGCGCGGAACATGTCATCGAGTTTGAGCTGAAGACCGGTCACGTTATCGCCCATGCGATACAGACGCGCCGCATCCTGCAGATGCAGGTAGGCATAGTTGCGATCATATTCGTACATACCCACCGCAAAAATGCCAACCACGGTAAAGCGCTTGCTGCGCGGAATCACCCCCGCCATGGTGACCGTGCCCTGCGCGGTGACGGCCGTGACGCGATCACCTGGCTGCACATGCAGTGCCTTGGCCAGCTCGTTGCCCAGTACAATGCCGTATTCGCCCGCCCGCAGAGCTGTCAGTTCACCGGCCTGCATATGCTGGTCAACGTTGGCAACCTGGTGTTCTTCCTCTGGCAACACGCCGCGCATTACCACGCCGCTGTTGGCATCACCGTTGCTGCCAGCAGTCAGTAACAATGCCTGCTGTTCGATATAGGGCGCCGTGCCGAGCACGCCGGGCTGGCTGCTCGCCCGCGCGCGCACGCCCTGCCAGTCTGATAACGGCGCACCGAAGCCACTGATGGTGGCATGCGCCGTGACACTCAGGATGCGTTCGCGCAACTCGCGTTCAAAACCATTCATCACCGACAGCACTACCAGCAAGACGGTCACGCCCAGCGCCACACCTGCCAGTGAAATGGTGGAGATCACCGACAGGAAACGATTGCCGGCGCCGGCCATGCCTTTGGAGCGCAGGTAGCGCACACCGATCAGCCATTCGAAGTAGCGTTGCAGGGTCATCATTCGTAACGCAGCGCTTCAGCGGGTTCGACACCCGCACCGCGTCGCGCCGGGTAAATGGTGGCCAGTGCGGTGAGCGCCAGCGCAATCAGCGCCACCCAGAGCACTTGCATACCGTGCACTTCCGAGGGGATCTGCGTGATGTAGTACAGCGTCGGATCGAAGAAATGCACGCCAAAGCTGTTTTCTATCCACGGCACGATGCTGCTGACATTGACTGCCAGCAACAGACCCAGCACCAGGCCCGCGAGAATGCCCACCCAGCCAATCAGCAAGCCCTGGGTAATGAACACTGCAATCACCTGTCGTGGTGACAGACCCACCGTGCGCAGGATGGCTATATCCGTGCGTTTTTCATTGACCACCATCACCAGTGCCGCAACGATATTGAATGCCGCGATGGCCACGATCAGCATCAGCATCACCCCCATCATGGTCTTCTCGATTTTCACCGCACGAAAATAACTGGCGTTCTCCTGCGTCCAGTCGGTACTGGTCAGGCTACCGCCCAGCATTTGGTTCACCTGCTTGACGCCCTCCGGTGCCGCAAAAATATCGTTGAACTTCAGCCGCAAGCCATTGGGTGCTCCCTCCGTGCCGGCCAGCGCCGCCGCATCCGCCATGTGAATCAGCACCAGCGCGTTGTCCTGCTCCTGCGCGCCGAATTCAAAAATGCCGCTCACGGTAAAACTCTGCAGGCGCGGCCGCAGTTCTGTGGTGCCCGGTACGGTTTCCGGTATCAGGACAGTGATCTGGTCACCGATCTGCGCCTGCAGCTGCCAGGCCAGACCGGCGCCCAGCAGCATCAGCTGCCTGCCGGGTTCGAGCACACCCAACTTTCCGGACACCATGTGTGAATCGACATCCGAAACCTGCGGCTCCTGATCCGGCAACACACCACGCACCCTGGCGCCGACCAACGAGCCACTTCGTCCGACCATGCCTTGCAGCTCAAGATAGGGCGCCACACCAACCACACCCGGCACCTGTCGCGCGCGTTCGCTGAGCTGTTGCCAATCACGCAATTGCGCAGCAGACCCCGACAAAGTGGCATGCGAGGACAGATTCAGCAGCCGATCGCGCAGCTCAGCCTCAAAGCCATTCATCACCGACAGGATGACAATCAGCGCCGCCACCCCCACGCACACGCCCAGCATCGACACCCAGCTGATGAAGGAGACGAAGAAGCCGCGCCGGCGGGTGCGCACATAGCGCAGACCGATGTAAAGAGGCAGGGGGTAAAACATTCAGCGCCCGATGTAGGGTCTGCTAACCATTGGCGCATCGCTGCGACGGCGGTCAGAAAGGCCCAGGACGCGACGCACCGAGCGCTGTGTACCTAACGTACTCAAGCGAGGTGCAACAAAGTCCTGGGCCTTTCTGGCCCCGTCCCTTCGGGTTGGGCCCCAGAAAGCGCCATGCGGTGTTGTTCGTCGTTTATTTGGAACTGCCAAACCTCACTCCTCGCGCCTAGCCTGGCGCTTTCTGGGACTCCAACGCAGCGATGCGCCAATGGTTAGCAGACCCTAACTCCATTTGCATAAGACCGCGATTTTAGTGATGCCGGTCATACAAATGCACGTTTATACCTCAGTGCTACAAAATACCGGTGCTATAGTTCGACCGGATTCTGTCAGGAGACCTGCCATGCGCCCTGCTATTACGAACACCCGCCTGTCGTTGCTTGCCATCGCTATGGTTGCGCCCGGTTTTGCCGGCAGCGCGTGGTCCCAGGAAGTGACCCTGCCCAGCGGGGCTGCCGCTGATACCACTGCCCCGGCTCCCGCGCCGGTCAATCCCCCTGCCCGTGGCATTACCATGAGCAAAGTCGAAGCCCAGTTCGGCGCACCCACCGAACGCCACGCCGCCGTTGGCAATCCGCCCATTACTCGCTGGGACTATCCTGGCTTCAGCGTGTTCTTCGAATATCAGCATGTGATTCACAGCGTGCTGCGCTGAAGCGGCCGTCCGAATCAGTCTGCATAACGAAACAGGCCGACATTGAGTCGGCCTGTTTCGTTATGCAGACAGGATATTCGCGGCTTGCAGCGGCGATGCCTAGCCAGCCCGGCGCATCCAGCCACCAGTCTCATCGGTTTCGTGCTGCGCGCCATCCGAGACACTGCCACTGTACCCGGCCCTCTCGGCGCCATCCAGAATGAAGCAGGTCAGCGCCTCAGTCAGGCCATGCGTCTGCTGTCGCAAGGCTTCAGACGCAGCGGCCGAACCGGCGGCAAGCTGCAGATTCTTGCGCGCCACGGCATCCAGTTGTTTGATGGCTGAATTGATCTGGCCGATATCCTGTTGCTGAGCGCGCGAATTCAGTTCCATCTGGCGAATCATGTCGTCAACGCGTTTCACAGCGCCCATCACTTCGTGCATGGCGGCGCCGGCAGATTCTGCCAGCGTCATGCCCTGATCCATGCGCTCGACGGATGCGCCGATCAACGTCTTGATCTCGCGTGCGGACTGCGCACTGCGCTGGGCCAGATTGCCCACTTCATCGGCCACCACCGCAAAGCCCTTGCCATGTTCACCGGCACGCGCTGCCTCAACGGCCGCATTCAGCGCCAGCATGTTGGTCTGGAAGGCAATGCTGTCAATCACACCGATGATTTCACCTATCTTCTTGGAACTGGTGTTGATCTCGGTCATGGTTGAGACCATGTCGTCCACGACCTTCCCGCCTCGCTCCGCAACAGTGGAAGCCGCTGCGGCGAGTTCGTAAGCCTGCTTGGCCGAGGTCGTACTCTGATCAACTGACTTGTTGAGTTGCGCCAGCAGGCTGACTGACTGCTGCACGCTATGCGCCGACTGATCAGTGCTGGCATTCAATTCAGTGGCACCAGAGGCAATCTGCGCCGAGGTTCCTGCAATCGAATTAACAGCGCTCTGCGCCTCACCCATCGCCCTGCCAAGCTGGTTAAGCGAATTGCGCAACACCTGGCCGGCTTCGGTAGCGGCCGGGGACTCGTTCACGGCCAGACTGATGCGATCGTTGACGTTCAGGCCGGCCACCATATCGCACAGTTCATCGGTTTCCTTGACCGCCTTGCGCATATCCATTGCCAATTTGATTTCGACGCCAGCCTGGGCAATCACATAACCGGCATGCAGCAACACGGTGCCGAAATCCGGTTGTGCCAGGCAGTAGACCGAAAGCCCGGACGCTTGCATCCAGTTGAACAACAGGTGGTGCAAAGCAATCATCGCGGCGCCCACCACCAGCGGCTGCCAATGACGATATGCCATCAGGATTCCCAGCGTCAGAAACACGCCGAAGTGATACTCGATGCGCCCCATGCCCACCTGAATGTGCACAGCCACCAGGGCCATCAGCAGCGCGGGATAAATCAGGCGATTGATGCGTTCGCCGGCAGCAAACAGATACGCCGCGACGCCCATTATCAGTAGTGGCACCACCAGCAACAGGGTCAGCCCAAGCTGGTTGTACGCCACCCCCAGTGCCAGCGCGAACAACGCATAGGCGGCAACGCAAATAGTCATGGCAAAGTCGATGCGCTTGCGCCACAACAGGCCGTTGACCGAATCGTGTATTAGCGCCGTCGATACCGAGGTCTGCATAAATCAGGATCCCGTGTTGACGCCCTCCCCTGGGCTGAATGTCGAATAGGCTGGATGCCGTAGGTATTGCCGGGTTATCGGTCAATCCCTTGATTGCTGAAGGGCCTGATTGCCGAACAGGTCACACACAGCCAGTGGCTTCAACCCGCCGGCCTGGCCTGCTACCCTTGCGCCCCCAATCACCCGGCAAGTCGCCCGACTTGAGGCCGGGCTATTGGCGTTTTTTGACGAGAACCCCGGAAATATCTTGAGCAAGAAGTTTTTGATCCCTGCTGCTGACAAGCCCCGTGTGCGCTGGGGCCAGCTGTATGGCTCGGCCATGGCGCTGAAGCTGGCCGAGGCGGCACAGTTGCTGGATGCGCCGCTGCTGGTGATCGCCGCCAATGCCCGCGAACTCAGCCGGCTGGAAGATGAACTGCGGGTGTTTCTACCCAAGACCCTCGAACTGCTCAGCATTCCCGGCTGGGAAACCCTGCCCTACGACCTGTTCGCACCCCATCCAGACATCATTTCGCAGCGCCTGAGCACCTTGTCGCGCCTGCCGCACCTGCAACAGGGTGTGATCCTCGTGGATGTGGATACCGTGCTGCAACGCCTGGCGCCACGCAGCTACATCGACGCGCATGCCTTCGATATTGCCGTGGGCGGCCAGCTGGATCTGAAGACATTCCGGCTGAAACTGGCAGCAGCCGGTTACGCACATGCTTCGCAGGTGATGGCGCCGGGCGAGTTTGCCATCCGGGGTTCGCTGCTGGATCTGTTCCCCATGGGCAGCTCCGTTCCCTATCGCATTGATCTGTTCGATGATGAAGTGGAAACCCTGCGCAGCTTTGACGTGGATACCCAGCGCACACTCGACAAGGTCAACCGCATCAAGCTGCTGCCGGCGCGTGAATTTCCGCTCAGCGCTGAAGGCGTACAGTTTTACAAGCGGCGCTTCCGCACCCGTTTTGAAGGCGACCTGACCCGCATGGCCATGTACAAGGATGTCACCGAAGGTGGCGCTCCGGCCGGAGTTGAATACTACCTGCCGCTGTTCTTTGAACAGCTGGCCGATGTATTCACCTATCTGCCGGCTGCATCGGCCGTTGCTTACACCGATGACTTCAACGGACTGCTGGAAGAAAGCTGGGGCAACATCGTGCAGCGCCACGAGCAGCGCGCCCATGACACCGAACGTCCCATCCTCACGCCCGCTGAATTGTTTCTGCCGCCGGCAGATTTCCTGACGCGCCTGAATACGCATCGGCAAATCGAACTGTCGGTGAATGAACTCGACCCGAATCGCCAGCACATCAGCTGGCAGAACTTCGGCAGCACCACACCGCCGCCGGTGAAACTGGATGCGCGTGCACCGGAACCAGCGCGCGCGCTGCTGGATCACTTGCGCAATTATGAAGGTCGCACGCTGATTGCCGCGGAATCCACCGGTCGTCGCGAAATGCTGCTGGACATCCTGCGCAAGCATCAGCTCAATGCGCCCAGCATGGATGACTGGCAAGTGTTCATGCGCAGTGAAGTACCGCTGGCGATTACGGTTTCGCCGATTGCCCGCGGCTTGCAACTGAAAGATCCGCCCATCACGGTGCTCGCCGAAGAACAACTGTTCGGTGAGCGCGCCAAACAGGAACGCCGTCGCCGCCGTGCCGACCGCGATCCGGAAAAGATCATCCGCGATCTCTCCGATCTGACACCAGGTTCGCCCGTGGTGCATGACGAGTATGGCGTGGGCCGGTATCTCGGTCTGCAAACTCTGGATGTCGGTGGGCTGGCCTGCGAATTCCTGGTGCTGGAATACGCCGACGGCGACAAGATCTATGTACCGGTGCAATCGCTGGACATGGTCAGTCGCTACACCGGCTCGGCCGGTGACAACGCGCCGCTGCACAAACTGGGCACGGATGCATGGGCCAAAGCCAAAAAGAAAGCAGCGCAAAAAGTGCGCGACACGGCGGTTGAATTGCTGGATCTGTATGCGCGTCGTGCTGCACGTCAGGGCACGTCGCTGCAAGCTACGGATGCCGATATACGCGCGTTTGCCGATGGCTTCCGCTTCGAAGAAACGCCGGATCAGTTACAGGCCATCAACGCCGTCATCAGCGACATGGCCAGCGGCAAGCCCATGGACCGCGTGGTATGCGGCGATGTGGGCTTCGGCAAGACCGAAGTGGCGTTGCGCGCCGCGTTTGTGGCCGTGCAGGCTGGCAAGCAGGTGGTGGTGCTGGTGCCCACCACCCTGCTGGCGCAACAGCATTACCAGAACTTTGCCGACCGCTTTGCCGACTGGCCGGTGAAGGTCGAAACCATGTCGCGCTTTCGTACCACTTCCCAGGTGAATGAAGCGCTGAAAGGTCTGGAAGCCGGCAGCGTTGATATCGTGGTAGGCACACATCGGCTGCTGCAGAACTCGGTACGTTTCAAGAATCTCGGCCTGATCATTATCGACGAAGAGCATCGCTTCGGCGTCAAGGACAAGGAAAAACTCAAGCAACTGCGCGCCGAAGTGGATGTACTCACCCTCACCGCCACACCGATTCCACGTACGCTGAACATGGCCATGGGCGGTCTGCGCGATCTGTCACTGATTACCACACCGCCCACCAGCCGTCTTGCCATCAAGACCTTCGTCACGCCATTCGACGGTGCAGCGATACGCGAAGCCTGCCTGCGCGAGATTCGTCGTGGCGGTCAGATTTACTATGTGCACAACAGCGTCGAGACCATCGACAAAACCGCACGCACGCTGGGCGAGCTGGTGCCTGAAGCCAACATCGCCATCGGTCATGGCCAGATGCGTGAACGCGAGCTGGAACAGGTGATGCTGGACTTCAGCCATCAGCGCTGCAACCTGTTTGTGTGCACCACCATCGTGGAAAGCGGCATCGACGTACCCACCGCCAACACCATCATCATTGATCGCGCCGACAAGTTTGGTCTGGCGCAGTTGCACCAGATGCGTGGTCGTGTCGGCCGTTCACACCATCAGGCCTATGCCTACCTGCTGACGCCGCCCAAGGCCAACATGACGCCAGATGCGATCAAGCGACTGGAGGCCATCGAGTCGCTGGAAGATCTGGGCGCGGGCTTTACGCTGGCCACGCATGATCTGGAAATCCGCGGCGCGGGCGAACTGCTGGGCGATGAGCAGAGCGGTCAAATTCAGGAAATCGGCTTTGCGCTGTACATGGAAATGCTCGAGCGCGCCGTCGAAGCCCTGAAGCAAGGCAAGATCCCTCAGCTGGATGAACCGCTGTATCGCGGTCCGGAAGTCGATCTGCGGGTGCCGGCGTTGCTGCCCGAAGACTACATGCCGGACGTGCACATGCGCCTGGTGCTGTACAAGCGCATTGCTGCCGCCGAGTCCGTCGATGCACTGCGTGAATTACAGGTGGAAATGATCGATCGCTTTGGCTTGCTGACCGAACCCAGCAAGAATCTGTTCCGCATTGCCGAACTGAAGCTGCGCGCCAAAGTTATCGGTATCCGCAAGCTCG
The DNA here is from genome assembly GCA_963748005.1 of uncultured Pseudomonadota bacterium. Taxonomy (GTDB): domain Bacteria; phylum Pseudomonadota; class Gammaproteobacteria; order Steroidobacterales; family Steroidobacteraceae; genus CAILZL01. The sequence goes on along the minus strand of CAVVHH010000003.1, from coordinate 318,100 downwards.
ATGTGCATGCCAATGGTGGATACGCCGTGTTCGACAAGGATGCCAGTATCGACCCGACCAATCTGATCCTGTTCATCCAGCGCAATGGCCGCACCCACAAATTCGACGGGCCGCAGAAGGTGCGGTTCACGCTGAGTCTGGAAAATGCCGAAGCACGCTTCAAGGCCGCCGAGGATTTGCTGGATGGCATCACCCGTGCTCCGGCTGCCATCGCTGCAGCTGCCATTGCCAAAGTCCGACAGAAATGAGCCCCGTGAAATGAGCAAGTACCTCGTCGCTGCCCTGTACAAGTTTGTTGCGCTGCCGGATTACCAGCAGCTGCGCGATTCCCTGCAGCAATGCTGCGACCAGCACGGCATCAAGGGCACGCTGCTGCTGGCGAAGGAAGGCATCAACGGCACCATTGCCGGCTCGCATACCAGCATTCATGCGGTGCTGGCGTGGCTGCGCAGCGATGCACGCTTTGCGGGACTGGAACACAAGGAATCCTTCGCCGAACGAATGCCGTTCTATCGCATGAAGGTGAAGCTGAAGAAAGAAATCGTCACCATGGGTGTGCCAGATATCGATCCCAGATCAATTGTCGGCACCTATGTGAAACCGGAAGACTGGAACCAGCTGATCAGCGATCCGGAAGTGGTATTGATCGACACCCGCAATGACTACGAAGTGGCCATCGGTACCTTCAAGGGCGCAGTAGACCCGAACATCAAGACCTTCCGGGATCTACCGGATTGGGTGCGCCAGCAGAAGGGTTTGGAAAAGAAGCCCAAAGTCGCCATGTTCTGCACCGGCGGTATCCGCTGCGAAAAATCCACCGCCTTTATGAAAGCAGAGGGCTTTGATGAGGTGTATCACCTGCAGGGCGGCATTCTCAAGTATCTGGAAGTGGTCCCTGAAGAACAGAGCCTGTGGCAAGGCGACTGCTTCGTGTTTGATGAGCGCGTTGCCGTCGGTCATGGCCTGCGTCTGGGTGAGTACGAACTGTGCCGCTCCTGCCGCCATCCGCTGCGCTCTGAAGACAAGAAGTCACCGCTATATGAGCTCGGGGTGAGCTGCGCGCATTGTCACGCCCTTACATCAGAAGAGAAAAAGCAAGGTTTGCGCGAACGGCAACGACAAGTTGAAATCGCCGCCTCGCGCAATCAACTGCATGTGGGTGCGCAGTATCCGTCGAAGCGCAGGGGCGAGTAGCGATTTCAGTCAGCAGACACATAGCCTGCTAACTGGTCGGGATACATCTTGCCAGCTAGGTTCTTGTGTACACCACTTTCTTGGTGCCGCCGTCGCAGCTGCCCACTACTTTCCTGTCGCCAACCTGATCGTTGGGCACCACTTCCAGTGTGTAGCCTTTCACACCCTTGGCATCGAGTTTGGCGGCAATTTCGCTTTTGAGTTCTTCGCAGGGTTTGGCGGCGAAACTTGGCGCACTCAGGGTCAGCAGCAATGGAATGAACAACAAACGATTCATGGCCTGTGATCCTTGTTGGTTGGTTTAACACGTATCCGGTCAACGTTGTCCAATGTGCACGAACTCTGGTATGCCCGATCAGCCTGCAACAGGCAGTGAGCGGAAACCAGATGGGAACGGTGATCCCGACATCCGATCGGGAGCGCACTGCTCGTTCTACGGCACCGCTTTCTTCAACACGGGGCCGCCACCCTGCGCGGTACGCAAGGCATGCAATACTCGCACGATGAACTGCGAGGCATTATCCCGTTGATCGGGAATCGCCGAGACGATGCCGAAACTCACCGTGACGTAGCGTGTACCCACGGCACGTGGATGATGAATGGCGAGATCGCGCACACGAGTAGCGACCAGTTCAGCCATACCCTGCGCCTTGCCAGGTTCGGTGGTCAGCGTGGCGGCAATGATCTGACTGTCTTCCCAACGAGCGCACAGATCGCTGGCGCGACGGAAGCAACCGGCGACAGTGCCGGCCACGCGCTTGAACGTCAGTTCGGCACCGGTGGGCCCGAATACATCGCGATAGGCATTGGCATGATTGATCTCGAAAGCAATCAGGGTCAGCGGCTTCTGATCACGTTGCGCAAGGGAGAAGTCGCGACGCAGCAGATCTTCAAAATAGGAGCGACGCAACAGACCGGTCTGTTTGTCTTCCCGCACATGCGCCAGCATGCGCTGGGTGCTGAGCATGGCGTCGGTGGCTTCTTCACCGATGCTAGTTGCAGTGCGGACATTGCCGAGTCGATGGAAGCTGGCGAAATGCGTGAGATTGCCCTGCTGGTCTCGGATCGGGATCAGCTGCAGTTCATTGATGAACGGTGTGCCATCCTTCTTGTAGTTGCGCAGCACGGTGCGGCAGGCAACACCTTCACGCAATGCACCGCGAATCAGGGCAAGTCCTTCCTGAGTGTCTTCGCCGTGCTGCAGGAAACCCAGACCACGTCCCTGCAGTTCGCTGCTGCTGTAGCCGGTGAGCTGCTCAAAAGAACGATTGGCATATACCACCGGCCAGCCACTGGCTTGCGCATCACATACGACCACACCTTCAGGCGAGGCATCGATTAGAGTTTGCAGGACCAGCCAATCCAGCGACACGTGCAGCTCCGGAAATCAAGTGAAGGCGAGCGGGATGTGTTTGAGGCTACCCCTGTCAAGGCCGGTTTGCACCATTCCGGTGTGGACCGCGATTTCAAACTGAGAACTAGGGCCTGTTGGAGAGCCCCTAACTACGTTCCATGCAGCTTGACACTGCCTCCAGACAGCTTTGCCACTGGGTGGAGGCCAGTAACTCCTGCTGATTGAGCCCTGGCAGGCCATGCAAACGCGCCAGGCGCATCAGACTTACCGGATCGGGCTGGATGTCCAGCTCACGCAGCGTTTGCAACGCAGCCTCCCGGTTGTTACAGATCAGCACCATGTCGCAGCCCGCAGCCAATGCCTTACGGGCGCGTTGCGGGATCGGTCCCATAATGCTGGCGCCTTCCATACTCAGATCATCGGAAAATACCGCTCCGGAGAACCCGAGCTTGCCGCGCAGCTCCTCCACCAGCCATTTGCGAGAAAAGCTCGCCGGCACACTGTCCACTTGCTCAAACACCACATGCGCGGCCATGACGGCCGGCAGCTGATTGTCGATCAGGCGTACATAGGGATGAATATCCTGACCCATGTCAACATAACGACGTCGATCCACCGGTAGTGCCACATGTGAGTCCGCCACCACGGCGCCATGTCCCGGGAAATGCTTGGCCACAGCACACATGCCGGCATCGCGCATGCCATGCATCATCGCCACGGCCAGATCACCTACCACGCGCGAGTCACGATGAAAGGCGCGATCACCGATCACGCTGCTGGCGCCATAATCAAGATCCACCACCGGGCCAAAACTCAGGTCAACCCCCACCGCCCGCAGTTCCGCCGCCAGCAACCAGCCCGCCTGCCGCGCCAACTGAAGTCCGGCATGATGATTCTGATCGTAGGCCTGCCCGATAACCCGCATGGGCGGTAAGACAGTGAAGTCCTTGCGGAAACGCTGCACCCGCCCGCCTTCATAGTCCACGGCCACCAGCAAGGGCGGTGTGCGCACTGCGCGCACTTCAGTGATCAACCGTGTTATCTGCTCGCGACTCTCGAAATTGCGCGTAAACAGAATGATGCCGCCCACCAGCGGATGTCTGAGCATCTCCTGTTCTTCGGGCAAGAGTTCCTTGCCGATCAGATCGATCATTAACGGGCCGAGTGTCATGAGCACCTCATCCGCGATCAAACATCGCCACCGACTCCACATGTGCGGTATGCGGGAACATGTCGAGCACACCTGCAGCCTTCAAGGTATAGCCCAGTTCGTGCACCAGGATTCCGGTGTCGCGCGCCAGTGAACCCGGATGACAGGAGATGTAAACCAGACGCCGAGCCCCACACTTCGCGATCACGGGCAGAATTTCGCGGGCACCGGCACGTGGCGGATCCAGCAACACCTTGCTGAACTTGCGTCTGGCAAATGGAGAACCCTTGTGCTCCTCAAACAGATTCGCCACCATGAATTCAACATTGCTCAGGTTATTGCGACGCGCATTGTGACGTGCACGCTCAACCAGCGTGACCTCGCCTTCAATACCCAGCACTGATCTGGCTTGCTGCGCCAACGGCAGGGAGAAGTTACCCAGGCCGCAGAACAGATCCAGTACATCATCGTCGGACTTCACTTCCAGCAGCTGCAATGCCAGCGCCACCATCTGCTCATTCAATGCGCCGTTCACCTGGATGAAGTCATTGGGCAGGAACTCGAACTGCAGCCTGAGTTGCGGCAATCCATACACCAGCGGCTGTACGGTCTCAGGATGCAGAGGCTTGATACTGTCGTAGCCCTCGCGCTGCAGATAGATCTGCACGCCGTGCCGGACACGGAAGGCATGCAGTGCTGCAATATCGGCCTCGGTCAGGTCATCAAGAATACGAATCACCAGCGCAGTGACGTTATCTGCTACCGCGGCTTCTACCTGCGGCACCTTGTCGCGCACGCTGAGACTGCCGAGCAGAATACTCAGTGGCTCAATCAATGAACTCAGTGGCTCACGCAGTACTTCGCAACGGCTGATGTCCGCCAGCTTGCTGTTGCTGCGCTCACGAAAACCCACCAGCGTGCGGCCCTTCTGCGGCACCCAGCGTGCACCGAGGCGCGCACGGCGGCGATAGTTCCAGACATCGGCCTGCAATGGCGTCAGCACCTGCGGCACGTCCACCTTGGCAATGCGCGCCATATTCTCCAGTAACTGGTTCTGCTTCAGCTCAAGCTGTCTGACCGAAGACAGATGCTGCTCGGCGCAGCCACCGCACAGCGAATAGTGTTGGCACTTCGGCTCAACACGATCTGCAGACGGCTTGATCACCTGCAGCAGCTTTGCTTCCTGCACGCCCTTGCGTTTCTGCAGCAGCTGCACTTCGATGGTCTCACCTGGCAAGGCGCCATCAATAAAGACGGCGCGGCCATCGAGCTTGGCAATGCCCTGCCCTTCATGCGACAGATCCACCACCTCCAGCGTTTGTGGTGGCAGCAGCCTGAGGTTGTGCTTGCGGGTCATGCCGGGACTTCCGGCCATGCTGCAAGAAACTCCTTGAAGTGTGGTTTGATCTGCTCCACTAAATAGTCACGAATCATCTGCACTTCCGCTGCGTATTGTTCGCGCGAAAAAGTACCGCGCATCAGCTCGAAACGCAGATACACCAGAAAGGTATTCAGTACATCCGTCTCGCAGTAGTTACGAATATCTTCGATGCCACCTTCCAGCCAGCAATCCCATACCTTGTCACCGCTCATGCCCAGCTTGCCGGGCAGGTTCAGCAACATGGCCATGTTCTGCAGACTGGCGCGGCCGCGGCCCTGATATCCGGACAGCACGTCCATCACATCGATATGTCGCCAGTGATAGCGGCTGATGTAGTTGTTCCAGCGGAAGGACTGGTCCTCATCACCTTTTTCCCAATAGCGCGGTGCCTGAATGCCATGGCGCATGGCGCGATAGTGCAGCACGGGCAAGTCAAAACCGCTGCCATTCCAGGACACCAGATCCGGTGTGTATTTTTCGATGCCATCAAAGAAGCGCTGAATGATTTCGGCTTCCGGTGCATCCGGCTCGCCCAGTGACCACACCTTGAAACTGTCGCGCGAGCGCAGCGCCACCGAAATCGCCACCACGCGCTGCTGTTCCAGACTCAGGAATTCACTGCCGGTTTCCTCGCGCCGCCGGGTCTGCATGACATAGCCCACCTGTTTGTCGGTGAGATCGTCCAGTCCATAAATGCGCCGCCCCAGTTCCACGTCGGGGATGGTTTCGATGTCGAAGGCAAATACATGCATGGCGCGGGCAACTCTGGATTCTGGAGTGGCGCATTCTACCCGCCCGCCTGAACACTGGCAGCGAAATCAGAGGCCAGAACGCTCCAGCTGGCCCCATGGGTCCAGCAATCTTGAATCAATGATTGCCGTTCGCCCGCGGCGGCAACGATTGCAGATACAGATACAGTGCCTCCATATCGACGTCATTCATTTGCGAAAATGCGCCAAACGGCATGATGGTGCTGACGGCGCTGCCGTCGGGACGTTTGCCGGAATGCAGCAGCGTCTTGAATTGCTCCACCGTGGCGTAACGCGGCATCACGCTGCCTTCGCCGGGGGTAAGATTGGCAGCCGCCGGCCAGTCCGGCGGCGCACCGGGTATGCGTCCCCCTGACATTCCAGCACCGTGGCAACCCTGGCAACTCTGACCGACATACTGGCCATGTTCGACACTGGCCGCTTCGGGTACTGGTGTTTCAGGTGGCAGGTTGTGATTGATCTTTTCCGCGGCGTCCTGCACCAGATTCAAGCCATACATGGCGCGCACGATCAGTGGTAGTTCCAGCACGGCCGCGCCGCCACTTGCCGGAGGCATGTGCCGCACGTAAGCAACGATGGCCGACACATCGATATCAGTCAGGCGCGCAAAATCTTCCGAAGCCATTACCATGGCAGGCCTGCCATTGGGTTTAACGCCATGCCGGATAATGCGTTCCCAATCGGCCGCTGTGTAGTTCGTTACGACATTACCCGGACCAGGTGAAATATTCGGGCCCACGACCCGCATGCCAATGGACTGATCATCGACTACCGCGCGTCCAGCGCCATTTGCGCCATGACATTCAATACAGCCACGCGTCACATACAGGTAACGACCACGTTCGATAGCTGCCGGATCGTCACTCAGTGTGATGGGGTGCGCCGGCAGGGCAACGGTACGCTCCATCTTGTGATTGGCGCGCCGCACGGCAACGGCCAGAGTGATGCCCAGCAACACCACGATGACAACCGCACTGATCAGCAAACGTTTTAACCAGCGTTTCATTTTATTCTCCGCTTTTTATTGTCTTGCCAGCAGAACACCCGGTCAGATGCCGACTGACTATGCAAACCGCATCAGTACTGCCACTGCTACAATGAGACCTTCTTCGTCACTCAGCGTCAGATGCCCTGCACCGACGCCGAGCCGTGCACAGCTGGCGCGCCCGCTGTCCGACCAGATGATTTCCGGCCTGCCTGCCGGATTCGGTACATAGCCAACATCGCGAATCCACACGCCATCAGCGAACCCGGTGCCCAGGGCTTTGACGACCGCTTCCTTGGCAGCCCAGTGCATGGCCAGAAAGCGTGCAGGACGATTGGTATGTGCAAACAGTTCAGATTCGGCGGGCAACAACAAATGGCGCACCAGACGTTCGCCGTGCCGGTGATACATCTGCTCGAAACGTTCGAGCTTGACGATGTCGGTGCCAATGCCGTGAATCACAGTTTACGCGCCTCTAGCATCAGACGCTTCATCTCACTCACGGCTTTTGCCAAGCCATCGAACAACGCGCGGGCAATAATGGCATGGCCGATGTTCAGCTCCACTATGTCGCCAATGGAGGCAATGGCCTGGACATTGTGATAGTGCAGTCCATGTCCGGCGTTGACCACCAGTCCCAGGCCGGATGCATGACGTGCCGCCTGGTGGATGCGTGCCAGTTCACGCGCGCGCGCCGCGCCCTGTGCTTCTGCATAGGCGCCAGTATGCAGTTCGACTACCGGCGCGCCCATGCGCGCAGCCGCATCCAGCTGGGCTGGTTCCGGATCGATGAACAGGGACACACGCGAACCAGCCTGAGTGAGACGCTGTGTAGCGGCACTGACGGTTGTGTAATGCGTAATCACGTCCAGTCCACCTTCGGTGGTCAGTTCGGCACGCTTCTCCGGCACCAGACACACATCCTGCGGCTTCACCTGTTCTGCCAGTGCGATCATCGCCTCGGTGCAGGACATTTCCAGATTCATGCGTGTCTGCAAGGCATCGCGCATGACGTGCACATCGCGGTCCTGGATATGACGACGGTCTTCCCGCAGATGGATGGTGATGCTGTCGGCACCGGATTGTTCGGCCAGCAACGCGGCGTAAAGCGGGTCAGGATAAGCCGTGCCGCGCGCCTGACGCAGCGTGGCCACGTGATCGACATTGACGCCCAGATGGATGCTGCGATGACCCGGCATGGTGTTCTGCCTTGTTCTGTTCAGTAACGATTCGTGTTCATGGCTTGCTGGTTTGCAGCTGCCGCAGGTCGGTGAGTATCTCACGACTCTGCAAACGCCGGCCATCCAGCACATGATCCAGCACGGCGCGTAACAGATGCCGCACTTCAAGCTTCTGTTGCTGCTCGAAGCACTCGCTCGCCAGCGCCAGCAAGGTTGCGCCAAGATACACGCCCCGGCTGGCATTGGCTTCGGCATCGACCGGCAGAGGTCCCAGTTCGAGCACGTAGCGATAGCAGCGCTGCGGATCAATGGGCAGGCCGGTCTCGGCTTCGCGCTCCAGCATCAGACCAAAACCCAGTGTCTGCAGCAGGCGTTTCTCGAACAGACGCAACGCCAGCAATTCGTCATCTTCCGTTTTCAGTGACTGTAGCGTGGCATTGTAGAGATCGAAGATGTCGGATTGCGGGTCATGTAGATGTAGCAGCTTCAGCAGCAGCTCATTGAGATAAAAACCGCTCAGCAGGCGCGCGGCTGGCAGCGTACCGGGTTCACCAACCAATTCAGCGGCATTGAGCTGACCCGCTTCGCCCTTGCCCGACCATGACACCAGAATGGGTTGAAAAGCCTGCAGCGCGGCAGCCAGACCCGCCTTGCCGCCACGCACGCCACGCGCAAACACCGTCATGCGACCAAAATCGCGCGTAAACAGATCAACGATACGGCTGGTGTCCCGATAAGGACGCTGATGCAGCACATACGCCGGTTGCAGCAACACGCGTTGTGTAGCGCCCTGATTCATGGCAGTGGCTCACAGTATCGACTCATGGTTATAGTGAATCACTCGGAATCGTAACCAAACTGGCGCAGCGCAGCGGCGCTGTCCGACCAGTTCTCCTTCACTTTTACCCACAGCTCCAGATGCACCGGAGTTTCCAGCAACTTCTGCAATTCAAGACGCGCCGCTGTGCCTACCTTCTTCAGCCCTTCGCCCTTCTCGCCAATCACAATGGCTTTCTGGCCGTTGCGCTCAACCCAGATAACGGCATTGATTATCAGCTTGCCGCTGTCCTGATCAAACTCGAAGCGCTCGATTTCCACTGTAAGGCCGTAAGGCAGTTCATCGCGCAAACGCCAGATGAGTTTTTCGCGAATAATCTCCGCAGTCTGGAAGCGATCGCTGCGATCGGTGATCTGTTCTTCCGGAAAATGCGGCGGCGACAATGGCAGGTGCCTGGCAATCAATGCCGGCAACTGTTCGAGATTGATGCGCTTGGTGCCCGACACCGGCACTACTTCGACAAACTCGGCCTTGCGGGTGACCTCGGCCAGAAACGGCATCAGGCGTTCCTTGGGGTTGACCTTATCCACCTTGCTGACCAGCAGAATGATGGGTCGGCCGCCCTGTTTGATGCTGTTGAGTACATGCTCGTCTTCGTCAGTCCACTTCAGCGCTTGCACCAGAAACAGGTTTACATCGGCATCGGCCAGTGACGAGAGTGCCGAGCGATTCATGTACTTGTTCATCATGCGTCGTTCGGTCACATGAATGCCGGGGGTATCGACGAACACAATCTGCGCATCGGCGCCGGTGAGAATGCCGAGGATGCGATGCCGGGTAGTCTGCGGCTTGGGAGAAACAATGCTGACCTTGCGTCTGAGCAGGGCATTGAGCAGTGTCGATTTGCCGACATTAGGCCGGCCGACAATGGCGGCAAATCCGCAGCGATAGTCGGATGGAACTGTGTCACCCGCATCATCCGGCCCAGATGTGGGTTCGTCTGATTCCTCTGACAGGATACCGGTATCGTACGGCAATATTGACGGGGGAAGATTCATTAGGACCTGTATTGCAGTGTGCAGGAAAGGAACTTATCGAGCCCACAATTGGGCAAGTTGTTCCATGACATGTTGCGCGGCCATCTGTTCGGCAATGCGCCTGCTGCTGCCCTCCCCGATGGCTTTCAATGCCAGGCTGGGAATCTCGCAACGCATGGTGAAATGCTGTGCATGCGGCTCGCCGGAAATCGTCTCGACCGAATATTCCGGCAGCGGCACCGCACGCGCCTGCAGGGCTTCCTGCAGGCGCGTCTTGGGGTCTTTCAGTTGCGCAGCGCTGGGCAGTTGTGGCAGACGTTCGGCAAAGATGCGCTCGATCACTGTCGCCGCAGCGGCAAAACCACCGTCGAGATAGATCGCACCCAGCAGCGCTTCCAGCGCATCAGCCAGAATGGACTTGCGACGAAAGCCCCCTGACTTCAATTCGCCTGCGCCCAGACGCAGATGTTCGCCCACCTGGAACTGCGCAGCGATGGCGGCCAGCGACTCGCCACTCACCAGCGTTGCCCGGTACCGGGACAGCTCGCCCTCAGGCGCATCGACAAAGTTCTTGTATAACAGACTGGCGGTGACGCAATTGAGCACGGCATCACCCAGGTATTCCAGACGTTCATTGTGCGGGTTGCCGACACTGCGATGCGTCAGGGCAGCTTCAAACAACGCCAGATCACGGCAGGTATAGCCGAACGTATTCTCCACCCATTGTGCCAGCGTTTTCACGCCATCGACTCACTGCGCACTTATTCAACCGTAACCGACTTGTAGAAAGTGACCAGCAGCGACACGTTGCCGATGAACGGCACTTCGGTACGATAGTCGGCGGTCATTTCATAGCCGGAACCGGACTTGCGAATTTGCATATCCTTGTAATCGAAGGTACTGATATCTTCGATCAGCCAGTGGCGGTTGAGCGCAAACATGATCTTGTCGGGGCTGGTTTCTGCCGCCCTGGTTTCCTTGCTGACCTTTTCCATGGCGCTGACCACCTCGAAATAATCGAGATACACCGGCACCAGACGAATTACCCCATACAACCCCAGACCGAGGATGATCAGAATGGTCAGCATGCCCAGTGTGGTGGCACCACGTTGCTGATCGCGTGTCTTCAGATGCGTCATGTCAGCTCCCGTTTGTTATTCGTGCAATCAAGATTCATAACCCCAACAAAGGGCTCAGTGAATGCGGGTACCAATGCGGCTGAATATTGGCAGATCGCTGAAGTTCCAGTGAAACCAGATCAGCTTGGCGCGGCCTACCAGATTGGCTTCAGGCACGAAACCCACCTGCGGAAAGCGGCTGTCCTGACTGTTGTCGCGATTGTCACCCATGAAATAGTAGTGGCCGGGCGGCACAACGGCATCAAAATCCTTCGGGAAGCTGCCCTGAAGATACATGACCTGATGTCTGACTTCACCGAGCGTTTCCTCGGCCAGCTGCGCGTTGATGTAACCGTGCTCGTTGTAAAAGCCACCCATCTCGGTCTTGACCTGTTCACCATTGATGAACACCTGATCGTTCACCACCACCACGTGATCGCCAGGCAGACCCACCAGACGTTTGATGTAGTTGACCCGCGGATCCGAAGGCAGCTTGAACACCACCACATCACCGCGCAGCGGATCACCGGTTTCGAGCAACTTGGTACCGAACACCGGCATGCGCAGATCATACGAAAACTTGCTGACAAAAATGAAATCGCCGGCCAGCAGCGTCGGCATCATCGAATCCGAAGGAATGCGGAATGGCTCGAAAATGAAGGAACGGACAATCAGCACCAGCCCCAGTACTGGAAAGAACGAACGAGCATATTCCACCAGCACCGGATACGCAGGCTGTATGGGTGTTGCTGCCTTGCCTTCAACCTGGGTTTGCGCAATAGAAGCAGCAACCGCTGCCTGATGTTGCAGGCGTGCTTTCTTGAACAGCAATGTATCGGCGCCCCAGATGAGACCTGACACCACAGTCAGCGCCAGCAGCCAGAATGAAAAATCGTAAATCATCGTGTTCAGTTCCTGCTTGTAGTCAATCAGCTCTTGTCGCGGCCCACTTGCAGCACCGCGAGAAACGCTTCCTGGGGAATCTCCACGGAACCCACCTGCTTCATGCGTTTCTTGCCTTCCTTCTGCTTCTCCAGCAGTTTGCGCTTGCGACTGATATCGCCGCCGTAGCACTTGGCCAGCACGTTCTTGCGCAAGGCCTTGACCGTTGCACGCGCCACCACATGCACGCCAATCGCCGCCTGCACCGCCACTTCGAACATCTGGCGCGGGATCAGCTCCTGCATCTTGTCCACCAGTTCGCGGCCACGTTGATATGCCATGTCACGATGCACAATGATCGACAGCGCATCAACCTTGTCGCCGTTGATCAGGATATCCAGCTTGACCATGGGCGCCGGTTCGAAATGGCTGAATTCGTAGTCAAAAGACGCATAGCCGCGACTGACGGATTTCAGCCGGTCAAAGAAGTCGAGCACCACATCGGCCATTGGCAGCTCATACTGCAACGACACCTGATTGCCCAGATACAGCATCTTTTTCTGCCGGCCGCGTTTGTCATTGCACAGCTTCAGCACCGCGCCGACATATTCGGGCGGCACCAGGATATTGGCAATGATAATGGGTTCGCGCAATTCCGCCGTGACATTGCTGGCCGGCAGCTTGGCTGGGTTATCCACGTAGATGGTCGAGCCGTCGGTGAGCTGGATTTCATACACCACGGTGGGAGCACTGGTGATCAGATCAAGGTTGTACTCGCGCTCCAGGCGTTCCTGGACAATGTCCATGTGCAATAGACCCAGGAATCCGCAGCGAAAACCAAAGCCCAGCGCGGTGGACACTTCCGGTTGATATTGCAGCGCCGAATCATTGAGCTTCAGTTTCGCCAGCGCATCGCGGAATGATTCATAGTCGTCGGAATTCACGGTGAACAGACCGGCAAACACGCGCGGCTGGATCTGCTTGAAACCTTCGAGCGGCGCATCGCACAGCCGTCCTTCCTGGGTAATGGTGTCACCCACCGGTGCGCCGTCGATTTCCTTGATGCCGGCGATCACAAACCCGACTTCGCCGGTCTGCAGTTCAGGACAGGACAGCGACTTGGGGGTGAATCGCCCCAGCTTGTCTATCTGGTGTGAACGACCAGTGGACCAGACGCGAATCTTGTCGCCGACTTTCATCGAGCCATTCATCACTCTGACCAATGAGACAACACCAACATAACTGTCGAACCATGAGTCGATGATCAAGGCTTGCAGCGGCGCGTCGGGATCGCCCTTGGGCGCGGGAATACGCCGGATGATTTCTTCCAGCAACTCCGGCACGCCCAGTCCGGTCTTGGCGCTCACGCGTAAAGCGTCCTCTGCTTCAATGCCAATGATTTCCTCAATCTCCTTGATCACGCGTTCCGGATCGGCCGAAGGCAGATCGATCTTGTTGATCACCGGTACCACTTCCAGGCCCTGCTCCAGCGCCGTGTAGCAGTTGGCAACGCTCTGTGCTTCCACACCCTGCGCCGCATCCACCACCAGCAGGGCGCCATCGCAGGCCGCCAGCGAGCGCGAAACTTCATAGGAAAAATCGACGTGCCCGGGCGTATCGATCATGTTCAGCTGATAGATCTGCCCATCGTTCGCCTTGTACTTGAGCATGACGCTCTGAGCCTTGATGGTAATGCCGCGTTCACGCTCCAGATCCATGGAATCCAGCACCTGATTTTCCATTTCGCGGGCATCCAGACCACCGCAGTGCTGGATGAATCGATCGGCAAGGGTAGATTTTCCGTGGTCGACGTGAGCAATGATGGAAAAATTGCGAATGAGCTTCATGTAAACGGGGTTCTCGGCGGTCTGCCGCCAGGCGATATTCGACAGACGGCTGGTTCAAAGGCGGCGGATTATATCGGAGATAGCCGCGACCGCAGGGAAAAGCACGCGAACAGTGCGCAAATTGCCTAATTCTCGGCAGATTCCAGGTAAATCTGCAAACGTTGCCGGTCCAACCGGTAGGCACAAACGAAATCGTCGGCGATCAACAGCACCGGAACTCGTTGACCATAGCGCTTTTCCAGTTCCGGATCGCCGCTGATGTCCTGTACCTGGATGGCCTCAGCACGTTGACCCAACAGTTCGCACAGCTCGCCAAGCATGGCATCGCACAGGCTGCAATCAGGGCGCGACAACACTCGCCAGGTGGAAAAGTCCGCAACTGCCATGGAATTGTGGTGCGACGGGCCGGATTACTTGCGCACCACTGCCGGTTCACGTGTCAGGGACGACACCATGCTCTTGACGGTTACTGCCGGCACTTCACCTACCGCGGTAATCTGGTAACCCTGCACATCGCTATGGAACGCATAGGCCGACCCGACTTTCTGCAAGCCGGTGCTGTTATCGTCCCTGGCGGCCACCTGCTCGATGAACATCGATACCGTGGCCAAGCCGTCGGAATACACCAGATGCCGCACCGGAACGTTGGAGCCCATCACCGGCTGCAGACGCGTAACCTTGAGCTTGAAGCCAGGCGGCAGATTGGTAACTCGCCAGCCAACAACATCCTGGGTGACGGTGCGACGACGCACTTCGTGGCGGGTCCATTCGTAGCCTCCGGCATTGACACCTGGCGACACGTCGCGATCCGCCACATGTTCGCGCAAGGCCAGCTCGGCAAATGCCATCTGCTCAACGACCTTGCCCTGACGGTCAAACAGCTGTGACTTGAGCGGCATGGCAGTTTCGGCATCCAGCCACAGCCGGTAACCATAACGGTATTGGTCGCGCGGTTGCACCGTAACCAGTTGTGCCTTGCGCTCCAGCACCTTGGTTGTAGGCCCGGTGCTGATGTCGTAATAAGCCTCAAGACCCGGTTGATACTCCGGGATCAGCGTCAGCAGGGCATCGCTGTCGGCGCGACTTTCCACCAGCACTGCGCGCTTGTCCGGCATGTAGTAAGTGACTTCGGAATTGGTGCGGATGTATTCCCGTCCCAAACCGTCCAGCGACACCAGACGTTCGATGATCTTGCCGCCCTGATTCCGGTGCACAATCCGCATGGTTTCGGATTGGGTTTCGGTGGAATGGATAAAACGTCCGTCATAATTGCGCTCCACCAGCGCCTGCGCCATGCGTTCGAGCCAGACCCGCGCGTCGGTACCGGCCAGCGCCGCCGGGGCAACAGTCCCGGCCAGCATGCATACCAGCAGCGAGCAAGTTCTGACCACGCCTGCGTGCATCGACATCAACGTCCGGAATTCACGTCAGCTCCCGCCGTTTCTTCGACAGCGACCGGCTGATCACTGGCCAGCAGACCCGTCATCATATTGCGGCGTCCCAGCGGCGAAGAAAACTCGCTATGCGCCACCACGTAGTTGGTCAATCTGGCCGCAGGAATCGGCGCAGTGGGCGCATTCGATGCCACCGGCACCACATAGCTGTTGCCTGGGCCAGCGGGTTGCGCGGTCAGCTCTACCGGCTGCAACGCCTCGGCTGACAGGCTCTGTGCATTGATACTGTCGGGATGGCTACGTACCGCCAGCACGGCCACCAACGCCACGCTGGCCGCAACCGCCACCCCTGCCGCGGGCCTGAGCCAGCGTTCTGCGCGTTGCCAGGATGCGTTCTGCGCTCTGCCCGGTGAGGCATCCGCTGTGCTCTCCTGCAACTCCAGGGCCGCGGCGATGCGCGCCGAGAAATCGCGTGATAAGTGGGTTCTGAGAGTGGGCGCGCGCAACGCCTCACCCATCAGCTGGTAACGGCCCATACACTGCTTCAGTTCGCCATCACGAACCAGGCGACGCACAAACAGGTCGGTTTCGGCGGATGGCAGTTCGTCATCGACAAAGGCCGACAACTGGGATGACAGGGTTTCATTCGGCAGCATTGAATCGGTCATATCTTGGCGCTCTCGCTAACAAGCAGGCTAGTGGCCTGATACACGGGTCCATGCAGACCCGACATACATCTCACCCTTCCACCCTGATCCCAATTCATAGTATCGCTCGTCATCACGCCATTCCTTATTGGTCCAGCAAGGGACGCAGCTTCTTGTCGATCGCTTCGCGGGCACGAAAAATCCGCGACCGCACCGTGCCAACAGGACATTCCATCACCTCGGCAATCTCCTCATACGACAGTCCTTCCAGCTCGCGCAGCGTGATGGCCTCACGCAGATCGTCAGGCAACTGCTGCATGGCTTCCGTGACCGTTTGCCGGATTTCTTCCGTCAGCAACATGCCTTCGGGCGTATCGCTGTCCTTCAACAACACCTGCGCCGCGTAGTCGTCAGGATCCTGCAAATCCAGGTCGTAATCGACCAGACGCCGACGACTCGAGACCAGCACATTCTTGGCGGTATTCGCGGCAATGCGGTACAACCAGGTATAGAACGCGCTCTCGCCCCGGAATGATGGCAAGGCCCGGTAAGCCTTGATAAAAGCTTCCTGGGCGATGTCCTCGGCTTCCACAGGATCACGCACGTAGCGCGTGACCAGTTTGAGTACCTTGTGCTGGTACTTGAGCACCAGCACATTGAAAGCCGAGCGATCGCCACGCTGCACCATTTCCACCAGCTTGGCGTCACTATCCTCCACGTTCATCCCTCGCCTCCTCCTGGTGAGGCAGCTCGGCAGGAACGCGGCAAAACGAGCACAGCGATAGACATTGCAGTCCCGGCAAAGTTCGAACGGCAGCTGAACGCATGCGCAAAAGTAACAAAATTCGCTGTAAGAATGCGTATCAGTTGGCAATCAAGCGCACGCCGGGTCCTGGAATTCACCGCGGCGGCTCCGCTTTGTCCGTACCGGTATGCGCCCCTTCAAGTCGCAAACGCAGCTGCCATTGGTGCCAATTGGCCGGGGAAAGCTCCAAGCGCCACAGCAGCAGCGCATGCTTGCGACCGGCCTCATCGACCCAACGCCAGCATATCAGCCAGGGGGACCACCATGAACTGGCCGCAAGTCTCGCGATAACCGGCTCGCCCATGGCAAATTGCAGACGCCATTCGCCATTCTGGTTCCAGACCAGCCGAGCAATCCGCCCGGCACCATTCGCAATTCGTGCCTGCCATCCGGCAACAGCTGCCAGCGCTACACCGCCCAGGATGACAGCGATTCGTATTCCCGGAAACCACGCAAAAACCAGCCATGGCAACAGCAACGCGGAAATCAGCAGCGTGCCTGACGGCACCAGTCGCCGCCACCCGTATGGCAGCTCAAGCACCAGTGCGGGTGAGTTGCTGGATGACATCGGCGATATCCTGGCGATCCGGAGTTTGCGTCCCGGTCAGATAGGCAAGAATGACCGGGTCCTGGAGTTCGAGCAACGCCTCGAACGCCTGTTGACGCACGGCACCAGCTGCAGGGTATTGCTGCTCAAAATAGCGCATCAGAAGCACATCCAGCTCGCGCATGCCGCGACGGCAATGCCAGCGCAGGCGGGACAGACGCGCAGAATTGGCCTGTGGGCTGTGGGCTGTGGGCTGTAGGTCCGAAGTCATGGTTGTTCGATTCCCAGTCATGAACCTGCGGCTTGCAGCCCACGGTCCACAGCCTTGCCTCTTAATGCCGACGCTCGGCAATCTTGCGCTTGATCTCGGCAATGGCCTTGGCTGGATTGAGATCCTTCGGGCATGCTTCGGTGCAGTTCATGATGGTGTGGCAACGATACAGCTTGAACGGATCCTCCAACGCATCCAGACGCTCGCCGGTGGCTTCGTCGCGCGTGTCGATGATCCAGCGGTAAGCTGCCAGCAATGCCGCCGGCCCCAGGTAGCGATCGCCGTTCCACCAGTAACTCGGACAGGACGTGGAACAGCAGGCGCACAGGATGCACGCAGAGGGACGATCGATTTTTTCCTGGTCTTCCTTCGATTGCAGGCGCTCCTGATCCGGTGGTGCAGGTGTGCGGGTCTGCAGCCAGGGCTTTACGGAAGCGTATTGCGCGTAGAAATTGGTCAGGTCAGGCACCAGATCCTTCACCACCGGCATGTGCGGCAGCGGGTAAATCTTCACATCGCCCTTGATCTCGTCATTGGCCTTGATGCACGCCAGCGTGTTTACGCCATCGATGTTCATGGCGCACGAACCACAGATCCCTTCTCTACAAGAACGGCGGAAGGTCAGCGTCGGATCGACTTCGTTTTTGATCTTGATCAGCGCATCCAGCACCATCGGGCCACAGCTGTTCATGTCGACTTCATAGGTATCGATGCGCGGTTTGTCCTTCGACTCGGGGTCGAAGCGATAGATGCGGAACTTGCGCACATTCTTCGCGCCGGCCGGAGCCTTGTGCTCCTTGCCGTTGGGATTCACCTGCGAATTTTCGGGTAAGCGGAACTGGGCCATCGCTGGTACCTTGCCTTGTCTCTCTGTCTTTAACTGGGCTGCCGGATCAGTAAACGCGCGCCTTGGGCGGCACGACTTCCACATCATTGGTCAGGGTGTACATGTGCACTGGCCGGTAGTCGAGTGATACCTTGCCCTCGCCATCCACCCACGCCAGCGAATGCTTCTGCCAGTTCTGGTCATCGCGGTTGGGGAAATCCTCGCGCGCGTGCGCGCCACGGCTTTCCTGACGATTGAGCGCGGAGTTGATGGTGGCCGCTGCCTGACCCAGCAGGTTATCCAGCTCCAGTGTTTCAACCAGGTCGGTATTCCATACCAGGCCACGATCGCTGACGCTGACATCCGCGAATGAGTCGATGACTTTGTCCAGCTTCTCGACACCTTCCTGCAGGGATTCACCGGTGCGGAACACTGCAGCGTGGTTCTGCATTACGCGCTGCATGTTCAGGCGCACTTCTGAAGTCTTGAGACTGCCCTTGGCATTGCGGTACTGGTCGATGCGGCTGATGGCCAGCTCACCAGCGTCTGCAGCCAGTGGCTTGTGACGTTTGCCGGGTTTGACGATCTCGGCGCAGTGGCGCGCAGCTTCACGGCCGAATACCACGAGGTCGAGCAATGAGTTGGAGCCAAGGCGGTTGGCACCGTGCACGGACACGCAGGCAGCTTCACCCACCGCCATCAAGCCCGGCACCACCGAGTCCGGATTGCCATTGCGCACGGTGACTACTTCGCCATGAATGTTGGTGGGAATGCCGCCCATGTTGTAGTGCACGGTGGGCAGTACGGGAATGGGCTGCCTGGTCACGTCCACACCCGCGAAGATCTTCGCGGTTTCGGAAATGCCCGGCAGCCGCTCTTTCAGAATATCGGCACCCAGATGTTCCAGATGCAGGAAGATGTGGTCGGCGTGCTCACCCACACCGCGGCCTTCGCGGATTTCAATGGTCATGGCGCGGCTGACCACGTCGCGCGAAGCCAGGTTCTTGGCCGTTGGAGCGTAACGCTCCATGAAAGCCTCCCCCTTGGAATTGCGCAGGATGCCTCCCTCGCCGCGTGCACCTTCGGTAATCAAACAGCCTGAGCCGTAGATGCCGGTGGGATGAAATTGCACGAATTCCATGTCCTGCATCGGCAGTCCTGCGCGCAGCACCATGCCGCCACCATCACCAGTGCAAGTGTGAGCCGACGTGCAGGAGAAGTAAGCACGACCATAGCCGCCAGTGGCCAATACCACCATGTGGGCGCGAAAGCGATGGATCTCGCCGGTCGCCATGTCGATGGCCACCACGCCGCGGCACTCGCCGTTTTCCATGATCAGATCAACGGCAAAGTATTCAATGAAAAACTGCGCTTCGTGTTTCAGCGCCTGCTGATACAGGGTGTGCAGCATGGCGTGACCGGTGCGGTCCGCAGCCGCGCAGGTACGTTGCGCCGTGCCCTTGCCGTAGTGCGTGGTCATGCCGCCGAACGGCCGCTGATAAATCTTGCCCGCTTCGGTGCGCGAAAATGGCAGTCCGTAGTGCTCCAATTCCAGAATGGCCTGCGGCGCTTCCTTGCACATGAACTCGATCGCATCCTGATCACCCAGCCAGTCAGAACCCTTGACGGTGTCGTACATGTGCCAGCGCCAGTCGTCTTCGCCCATGTTGCCCAGTGCCGCGGAAATGCCGCCCTGCGCAGCCACAGTGTGGCTGCGAGTCGGGAACACCTTGGAAATGGCGGCCACCGACAGGCCTGAATTGGCCAGACCGAAGGTCGCGCGCAAACCGGCGCCACCGGCACCCACCACGACCACGTCGTAGCTGTGATCAACAAACTGATAAGCGCTCATTTACACATTCCCCGCGAATGCAATGCGCAGCACGGAGAACACACCGAGCACGCCCAATACCAGCAACATGAAATTAATTACCAGCATGGTCAACAAACGCACGCCTTTGTTCGGCACATAGTCTTCAACCACCACCTGCAGCCCCAGCTGTGCGTGATAGGCCGCGGTGAACACCAGCAAACTCATCAGTACGGCATTCATGGGCGCAGCAATCCAGTGCACCACGTTGGCATGACTCAGGTCGCCAATTGCAATCAGCGACAGCACAAACCATGGCGCCAGCAATACCAGGCCCACCGCGGTTACGCGCTGCGACCACCAGTGGCCTGCACCTTCCCTGGCAGCACCAAGCCCCAGCACCTTGCTCATCGGGCTGCGCAGGCTCATACCAGACCTCCAGTCACGCTGGCGGTGATGCGCGCGGAGATGCACATCCAGGTCAGCACCGTCAGCACAATTGCGCTGACGAACACTACAGTGCCGGTCTTGCGGGCTATGGCTTTCTCAAAGCCATAGCCCATATCCCAGCCCAGATGCCGCAGGCCGTTGAGCAGGTGATAGAAAAAGGCCAGCAGCCAGGCAAACATGGCCAGCTTGGTCAGCGGCGCCGACAAGCATCTCAGAGCCGCTTCATAGGCGGCGTTGCCGGAAGCTGCAGCAACCAGCCAGTAAACCAGCAATGTAATACCCACCGACATGAACACACCCGAGGCGCGATGCAGAATCGATAGCGTATTGGTGTACTGCCAGCGATAGTGCATGAACGGTGACAATGGCCGTTCTTGTTGTGCCATATGAAAATCCTCAATCCAGACTTGGCATCGTTGGGCAACCGGGCAGGTCAAACGTGATGCGCACGACTACAGGAAGGCCAGCGGCATTGCCGGCCCGAAAGAAATAAAACTTCAGAAATCGATACAGCGCCCTGCTTTCTCCCAATCCCCGAACCGCGTGGGTTCGGGCCCATCCCGGCCACCGACCTCTACCGGCTGGCTTGCCTCAACGGTCGATATGACTTGCTGGATCTGGCTCTGGAATTGATCATCGGACTGACCATGATCTTGATTACCGGTAGGCGGCTCGGTCGATCCGCTACCCGATATTGTTGGCGTCTGCTGCATGGCCGCGTAGTGTGCCAGAAAGGTGGGGGTCTGTTAACCACTATGCTGCAGCAATGTATTGATCATCATGCTGAAATAGCTGCTCGCCTTGAATTCTGAACATTCAGCGCAACCCTGCATTCAACCGCGCAACACTCTCTATCCGTTCAACCCATGTACCCACTACACAGCCTTGCACCAATACGATTTGCCGGCACCGATGCGCGCAGCTTCCTGCAGGGTCAACTCAGCAATGACCTGACAGCGCTTACCCCTGAACAATCGCTGCTGGCCAGCTGCAATTCCGCACAGGGTCGCGTGCAGGCTGTATTGCGTCTGATTCAGCGCGATGACGGCATCGTAGCGCTGCTGCCGCGTTCCATGGTCGAGTCCACCCTCGCCCGCCTGCGCAAGTACATCCTGCGCACCAAAGTCACCATTGAAGACGCCAGCGAGTCGCTACAAATACTGTGGATGGAACGCATCGATCTGGAAAACAAGGGCTGGCCCATTCCCGACGCGCCCGGTGCTCACGCTTTCAAGGACGACATCAGCGTGCTGCGCTGGCCCGACAATCAGGAGGAGCGCTTCCTGGCCCTGCTGCCCGGCGCCAACGCCGCGGCCAGTCGTGGCGCGGACGAGGACTGGCGACTGGCGGACATCCGCGCCGGATTACCCCAGGTATTGCCTGAAACCCATGAGAGCTTCGTCGCCCAGATGCTGAATCTCGATGTGTTGGGCGGTATCAGCTTCAACAAGGGCTGCTATACCGGGCAGGAGATCATTGCCCGGGCCCATTTCCGCGGCACCGTCAAACGCCGCATGTTCCGCTTCCAGGCCCAGGGCGAGGCGCCGAATCCTAGCAGCCGGATACTGGCGAATGATCAACATGCCGGCGAAGTGATCATGGCCGCGCCGACTACCTTTGGCTGCGAACTGCTGGCGGTCATCAACCTTGTGCACCGTGATGCCGAACTCACACTGGAGAGCACCGGAGCCACGCTGGAACTGCTGGCGCTGCCTTATCAGCTGGCCCCCACAGGGTAAATTGGATCGTTTCAGGAAATAGGGCTTGCGCCAGCACCCCCAATTCAGATATATCTAATTACGAATCGATATATCTGAATTACTCACAGATGACCCGAAACCGACACCGCTCCCACTTCACCGGCGACGTGAATACCCCGCAACGGGACAACTTCAATGACCACCGCGGCCACGGCGGACATCGTGGCGGTCATGGCCGTACTTTCGAGCATGGCCGCCTGCGTCTGGCCCTGCTGCAACTGATTGCCGCCAAACCCGTTCATGGCTACGAACTCATCAAGGCCATCGAAGGAAAAACCCAGGGTGCCTATTGTCCCAGCCCGGGTGTGGTGTATCCCACGCTGACCCTGCTGGAAGAGTTCGGCTATGTGAGCGTGGACGCCAGTAGCGGCAGCCGCAAGCTCTACAGCATCACCGCCGCCGGCCAAACCCATCTCTTCGAGCACAGTTCCACTCTGGAAGAAATGTCGCGTCGGTTTGAAATCCAGCAGCGACGCCGCAGCGACATTGCACTGCCCATAGAGCTCAGCATGGACAAGCTCAAACAGGCGCTGCGTATGCACCTGCAGCGCGATGACATGAGCAATGAGATCGCACTGGCGATCGCCGCAACGCTCAACCAGACTACCCAGACCATTGAACAACTCAAACCATCAAACAATCCGAGGACACAATCCATGACTTCATCTGCCACCGCACGCGGAGTACAACGCGTCCGACATGAAGGACGCAGGCGACTGCTCACGGTCAAGCGCGTCACCAGGATCACGCCACATATGGTGCGCGTCACGTTGACTGGTGATCTCGAGGGTTTCAACAGCCCGGCCTATGACGACCACGTCAAACTGTTTTTCCCGGCACCGGGCAGCATCGAACCCATTCTGCCCGCAGGCCCGCAGGGATCTCCCGAAGCCGCAGCAGGCCCCACGCCCATCATGCGCGACTACACACCGCGCCGTTACGATGCTGCAGCCAATGAACTCGACATCGAATTCGTACTGCACAACGACGGACCCGCCACCAGCTGGGCGTCTCAGGTTCAACCCGGTCATACCTTGGGCTTGGGTGGTCCACGCGGATCTTCCATCGTCAGCGGTGAGTTCGACTGGTATGTGCTGGTTGCCGACGAAGCTGGTCTGCCGGCGCTGGCTCGTCGTCTTGAAGAACTGCCCGCTGGAGCGCGTGCATTCGTGATTGCGGAAGTCGCAGACGGCAGTGAAGAACAACGCTTCAATTCACAGGCCTCCGTGACGGTTACCTGGGTACATCGCCAGGGCCGCGAGCCCGGCACTTCCGACCTGTTGTTACCTGCGCTGCGCAATATGACGGTGCCAGCCGGCGTGGGTTACACCTGGATCGCATGCGAATCGAACGTGGCGCGGGCACTGCGCAACTATCTGCTGAGCGAACGCGGGTTCGACAAGCAATGGCTCAAGGCCGCCGGTTACTGGAAGCGAGGTGCCATTGCTTCGCATGAACCACTCAACGATTGACGGCTCGATGAGAGCGGGAAATCAAACCAGCGATTTCCCCTTGGCCATACGCACCACCATCGTGCCCGCAATCTTGTCGTGCCACGCTTGCCTGGCAGGATCGATGGCAATCCAGATGAAGCCCATTCCCAGCGCCGCCAGCGACAGGAAACAGCTCAGTGCGCGCACGATACTGGTGGACCAGTCCATGTTGCGACCATCGCTGCGCACCACCTGCAAGTGAAACACAATGCCGCCGATGGTGGTGCCCTTGAGTTTCCACATCAGCGCACCGTATGTGGCCAGCAACAACAAAAACCCACGCCCGCCAACGTCGACCACGTCCAGCACCCCTCCGATGATGCCAACCGATATCACGTCAATGGCCAGTGCTCCCATTCGAGGCCATAACCCGGCTGATAGTGCATGTTCAGAAGCATCGGCAGCAGGCGTTGCACCCGTCTGAGTTGTATTGAACGATGCCTCGTTGCCGTCATCGCGGATACCAGCCGTAGCGAGGGCTGCACCATCGGATGGTAGTGCATCACCAGTTCCAGTCTGCAGAGCCGGTTTCCGGAACATCATCAGCATTGTGTACAGCACCGCGCCAAAACCAATGAACTGCAACAGCTTGTAGCTGAGCAATCCGATCACCGGAATGGTGTACAGCAAGGTGGCGACTACGCCGCCGAGCAGCACTGCCAGCGCCCAATGCATCTGCTCCATCTTGAACGCTTGCATCAACCGCTTGCCGATCCAGCCAAGCATGATGAGTTTGCCGAACCACGACGCCGTCAGCAGCGCGATACCAACAACAGGAACGGCCAGCAGACCGATAACGGTAATTACCAGCAGCAACATCAGCACCGGAATCAGAGGAATCGATAACAATGCCGCCAGCAAGGAGCGGCCGGGCCAGGTTTCCAGCGTATTGACGCATTTCTCAACCGTTTGTGGCACCAGCGCCGCTCCCAGCACATACAGCAGCAATGACACCAGCGCCACGCCCCACGCCCACAACAGACCCGGTTGGAAGGCCAGTAACCGGCCGTAGAACAGGCACTCTTTCACCCAGGATTTGAACCAGTCGAAATCGACGCTGAAGGGCAACGGCTTGATGCTCTGCATTCGGTTCACGATGGCGGCAGGATCACGCTTCACCGTGCCGCCAATGTTCACCAGTTCGCCTTCAATCACCGCCCGCGGCCCGAGTTCAACATTGCCCAGTATGGTGACCACGTCCTCACCCACCCTGCTATTGACGTAGCTGTTGCCGAATATTGTCACCACACTTTCACCCACATTGCCGTCCACCATGGTATTGCCCATGATGGCCACCACTGCGTCTTTGACATCACCGGCAACATTGGCATCGCCGCCAATCGCGACCACCGAATCACTGAATTCCCCTGCGGGCAAATCGGCATTGCTGCCAATCGCCACGCGATCATTGTTCGCATCGCGACGCGCACGCCTCTCGTCACGCCGCGCACGTTCTTCACTGATGTCGGTGCCGGTCGCCGAGACACTGCTGGTGGAAGCCGCGTCGCTCTCCACCGGCACATCACCAGGCGGCGGCTCTGCACCCCATGCCTGCGGCTGCAGACACATCATCGTGACCATCAACGCCATCACGGAGAACGTTGTCATCTGTTGCTTCATTCGTCTTACTCAACTCATGCGTGGCGGGTGGCGAGGCGACTCAGCCCCATCAAGCCCATGGTCACTGCTACACCACTGATCATCATCGCAAACAACCACAAAACGGGACTGATACGTAGCACCAGCCACAACAACTCACGCAATACTGAAAACAGGCTGGTAAAAATATCCGCCAGCATCCAGGGCATGAACAACCACTGCTGCGCCGAAACGTCGTGACCGCCAAACAAGGTACTGCCGGTCACCAGCCAGATCGAACACAGGCACAGCAGCACCAGCGCCGTCTGCGCCCAGATGGGCCAGGTACGCAGTGGCGCACGCCACCACTGACTGGCGCGCTGTGCAACGGCTGCCATGACCCTGGCATGCAGATTCCCCGGCGCCGGCAGCAATGGCTGCACGCGACAGGCGGCGGTGATGATTTGTTCCAGACGCCGTGCCGCCTGTGCGGCATTGCTTCTGTCCGGATCCTGTTGGTACACCTTGTTACTCATAAAACCTCTCGCCTCAGGCCTGTTTGGCCGCAATGTTCTGTGTATCGCCGGGATTCAGTGCGGCAAGCTGTTGCGCCAGCTTCACCCTGCCGCGCAGGATGTCGATCTTGACCTTGGCCAGCGATATCCGCAGTTGCCGTGCAATCTGCAGATAGGACATTTCTTCAAAATGAAACAATACCAGCGGCACACGCTGCTGCTCAGGTAGCTGTTGCAGGGCCTGCTCCAGCAGCTGCTGGTGCTGCTGATCCTGTAATCTGTCCAGCAGGGTATCGGGCAATGGCCAATCCGGCTCCAGTTGTATTTCCTCGTCATGGTCGGCGTGCAACTCGGAAAACAGGCGCCAGCGCCGGCGATGTCGCGACAGATGATTGAGCGCAAGATTTGTGGACACCGTCTTCAACCAGCCGCCCGGCGTAGCGCTACCCTGCAACTGATCAAAACGCTCGTAGGCTTTCAGGAATACTTCCTGGGCGATATCTTCAGCCTGCTCGCGGTTGGCCAGCAAACGGGCAGCCGTAGAGAACACCATGTCTTGATAGGCTTGCATGAACTGGGTGAACTGTTGATAGCGATCCGGGGTCAAGTTGCTCACGGAATCATCTTCGTGTGGTTACAGAACACTGCAATGCCGCGAAGGTTACAAGCCAGACGCAAACAGACGATGCACACCGGTCATGAATCCAGTCCATGGGAAACTGGAGTGTGCATGTGGCGACCGCCGCCCCGACGGGAGGCAGGATCACATTCCGCACTCTCGCTGACTGGCCATGCTCTGGTACGCTGCAGACCTCTCGTTCAAGTTATGGAGCAACATGTCGGACAGCAGCGATTGGGCATTCCCCACAGCCCTGCAGCCCCAGGCGTCCCATCTGCAATTTGACTTGCCAGCCGCACTGGCCAGTGTACTGCGTGTACGCAGCGAAATCCCCGAAGACGCCTTTACCGCCGCGGCGCTGGGCACCGAACGCATCGGCAATGGTGTAGCCATCCGTGTCGACGGTCGCATCGTGGTACTGACCATCGGTTATCTGATTACCGAGGCGCAGAATATCTGGCTGACGACACATGATGGCCGTGACCTGCCGGGGCATGCCCTGGCTTATGATCAGGTCACCGGCTTCGGCATCATCCTGCCCATGGGCGATTTGCGGGTCCCTACCCTGGAACTGGGCGGCAGCAAGCATGTACCAGTCGGCAGCGACGTCACTGTGATTGGTCATGGCGGCGCACATCATGCCGTTGCCAGCAAACTGATCGCCAAACGCGAATTCGCTGGTTACTGGGAATACCTGCTGGAGGAAGCGCTGCTGGTCTCGCCACCGCATCCCCAATGGGGTGGGACCGCACTGATCGATGCGGCCGGCAAGCTGATGGGCGTGGGTTCGCTACTGATTCAGGAGAGCGTCAGCGGCGATCAGTTCGATGCCAACCTGTTTGTGCCCACCGATCTGCTGACGCCGATTCTCGATGAGTTGCTGCTTACGGGAAGGGTGACCCGACCAGCGCGCCCCTGGCTGGGTCTGTACACCACCGAGCAGGATGAGCAATTGGTGATTGCCGGCGTTACCCAGAGCGGCCCGGCGCAACAGGCCGAGCTGCGCACTGGCGATATCATTACGCATGTCGGCAGGCATCCGGTGCAATCCCTGCCGCAGTTCTATCGGGCCCTGTGGGCGCAGGGCACGGCTGGCAGCATGATTACGCTGATGATCAAACGCGGTAAACGCAGTCAGAGCGTGCAGCTGCGTTCGGCCAGTCGCGGTGATTATCTGCTGAAGCCCAGAGCGCATTGAAGCGCAGGTAGGGGGCGTTCGCGAACGACCCTCTTCTCGGTATCCGTCAGGCGGTTCGCGAACCGCCCCTACGCCAGACACGGACGCCGTCAGTCCAATCAGGTCTCCGGCCGCATGTGCGGGAATAGCAGCACATCGCGAATCGAGCTGGAGTTGGTGAGCAGCATCACCAGACGATCGATGCCAATGCCCAGACCCGCCGTTGGTGGCATGCCGTATTCCAGCGCACGAATGTAATCCGCATCGTAGAACATGGCTTCATCATCTCCGGAGGTTTTTCGTTCAACCTGTTCGTGGAACCGTTCGGCCTGATCTTCGGCATCATTCAATTCCGAAAAGCCATTGGCCAGTTCGCGACCACAGACAAAGAACTCGAAGCGATCAGTGATGAACGGATCAGCATCACTGCGCCGTGCCAGTGGCGAGACCTCGGCCGGATAGCTGTACACGAAGGTGGGCTGCAACAGGCGATGTTCACCCGTCTTTTCAAAAATCTCGATCTGCAGCTTGCCGGCGCCATCACCGTCCTTGAAAGGAATGTGCAGCTGCTTGCACCAGTCGCGCAGGTACGCCACGTCACGCAGCTTGTCGCGCTCAATGCCCGGATTGAAATGCACGATGATGTCTTCCACGGTAACACGCCGGAATGGCTGCGCCATATCCAGTGGCTGCCCCTCCCATTCGATTTTGCGGGTACCCAGAATGGTGTCGCACAGACCGTGGAACAGCCGCTCCACCATGTCCATCAGATCGCGAAAATCCGCATAGGCCTGGTATAGCTCCACCATGGTGAACTCGGGATTGTGGCGCGTGGACAGGCCTTCGTTGCGAAAGCTGCGATTGATCTCGTATACGCGTTCGAATCCACCCACAATCAGCCGCTTCAGATACAGCTCCGGTGCGATACGCAGATACATCTGCATGTCCAGTGCATTGTGATGCGTGACAAACGGCCTGGCCGAGGCGCCGCCGGGAATCACCTGCAGCATCGGCGTTTCCACTTCCATGAAGTCCATCGAGTCGAGGAAGCTGCGCAGATACTTGATCACCCGGGTGCGGGTGGCAAATACCTTGCGGCTGTCGGCATTGATGATCAGATCCACATAGCGCTGTCGATAGCGCGTTTCGTGATCCGACAGCCCATGCCACTTGTCCGGCAACGGCCGCAGCGATTTGACCAGCAGGCGCAGTGTGGCTACCTTCACCGACAGCTCGCCGGTCTTGGTCTTGAACAGCGTACCCTCTGCGCCGAGGATGTCGCCCACATCCCATGCCTTGAAAGCGTCATAGGTTTCGCCCAGCGCAACCTGTTGCAGGAACAACTGGATCTGACCGCTGTGATCCTGAATCTTGGCAAAGCTGGCCTTGCCCATGACGCGCTTGGCGAGCATGCGGCCGCTGACTTTCACGTTGATGGTGTGCGAATCAAACCACTCCGGTTCGCGTTCGCCGTACACCGTGAGCAGATCGTCCGCCAATGCATCGCGACGGAAATCATTGGGAAACGCCTGCCCGGCTTCGCGCAACTTGGCGAGTTTGGCGCGACGTTCGGCGATCAGATGATTTTCATCTACTGCTGGTTGTTCTTGCGGTGTATCGGTCATGGTGCCTCATCTCTTTGTCTTCGCCTCTCCCTCAAGGGAGAGGCCGCGCGCAGCGCGGGTGAGGGTTCTGAGCTTCATGCACCCTCACCCCAACCCTCTCCCTCAGGGAGAGGGAATCAATCTCAAAGCCCCTGCTTCAAACTCGCTTCCAGAAACTGATCCAGATCGCCGTCCAGCACGGCGGTGGTATTACCCACTTCCACGCCGGTACGCAAATCCTTGATGCGCGATTGATCCAGCACATAGGAACGAATCTGGTTGCCCCAGCTCACATCGGATTTGGAGTCTTCCAGTACCTGCGCGGCGGCATTGCGCTTGTTGACTTCCAGTTCGTACAGCTTGGCTTTCAGCATTTTCATCGCCTTGTCGCGATTCTTGTGCTGACTGCGCTCGGCCTGACAGGCGACCACAATACCGGACGGCACATGGGTAATACGCACCGCCGATTCGGTCTTGTTGACATGCTGACCACCGGCGCCGCTGGAGCGATATACGTCAGTTCTCAGGTCGGCCGGATTGATGGTGATGTCGATGTCATCATCGATTTCCGGCGAGACAAATACTGATGCAAACGAAGTATGTCGGCGCGCGTTGGAATCGAACGGCGACTTGCGCACCAGACGATGCACACCAATTTCGGTGCGCAACCAGCCATAGGCATAGTCACCCTCGAAGCTCAGGCTGCAGCTCTTGATGCCCGCCACTTCACCGCCATTCGCGTCAACGACTTCGGTTTTGAAGCCATGCTGATCGCCCCAGCGCAGGTACATGCGCATCAGCATATTGGCCCAGTCCTGCGCCTCGGTGCCGCCAGCGCCGGCCTGGATATCCAGATAGGCGCTGTGCGAATCCATCGGACCGGGGAACATGCGCCGGAACTCGAGATTCTTGACGTCACGCTCGACAGCAGCGACATCGCGTTCGACCTCGGCAGCGGTGCCCTCGTCGTTTTCCTCCACCGCCATATCCAGCAGCTCGCGCGCATCGTCCAGCCGCTTCCTGACGCTGTCCAGCGTGCCGACAGTCTGTTCCAGCTTGGCGCGCTCGCGACCGAGTTCCTGTGCCCGTTCCGGGGTATCCCAGATTTTGGGGTCTTCCAGCTCGCGACTGACCTCGGTCAGGCGTTCGGCCTTGTTATCGTATTCAAAGAAACCCCCGTAACGCAGTGCTGCGTTCGGTCAGGTCTTCGATGCTGCGGCGGATCAGGTTGACTTCCATCGGGCGAGACTCGGGCGGATTTTGAGGCGCGCAAGGATAGCAGAAGGCGTCCCAACTGGGTTGGCGCCGTACGCGGCAAAATTGCTACGTCTGTTACGCACCGGCTTGCGCTCAGCACGCGGTTGACCAGTTATTGACGATGGTTCGGTACTCTGGCGCCACTCGGTCATCTGCGCGGGCCTTCTTGTCAGCAAGTCTTAAGTGCTCTGGCTCACCGCCAGAGCGAATGTCTGAAAATACATTCGCCGCACGACCGAACCATTGATCTGATAATTCGACCTTCTGCCATTGTCCGTTTCGTATGCGGAATTCGGTGTAGGGATGTTTTGGCCTGCCCAGCGTATACCATGCCTCGCAGGTGTAGAACGTCGCCAGCAACACCCACTCGTCGTTGCCCGAATCGCGATCAAACAATATGGGGATCAATCCAGTTGTTGACTCCCATTTTGGCAGTGGGTTTGGTTGCTCTGCAGGAACGATCTCAAAACTCTGATACTTGGATTCCCAGCCACCCGGACCACCGATTTCTCCGAGTGAGCTCGCCTCAATGCTGCGTTCCGCCTGTACAGCCTCACCATTGCTGAGCTGGATCTCTTCTATGAAGTGGATATGGCCACGGCCTGAACACCACCAGATAACAGACCCAATCAAAACCACAACAACCACCCACCTGAACGTTTTGTTGGGTGTATCAACTTCATCCCACTTGTTCGCCGGCTCCGTCATGCGATATCCCTCAATTGATTTCCGTGTTTAACGACCTTCCCATCGCACATCATATGCCGACGAAGAAGTTTCTGAGTTCTTAAGTTCGCTCCAAGTACTCCACGATCAACTGCAATTTCTCATCCCCCCGAAACTCGTTCACGTCCAGCCGATACGCCAATTGCACCTGATCACCGATTCGTACCTGCGGTGCATCGTCATGATCGAAGTGGCGGAAGGCAATGGCTTCTACGGCCTCAGTGCCGACCGAAACTTTCAGTTTGAGATGCCGCTCGCCCAGGATGCGCGCATCAACGACGCGGAACTGGCCGTCGAACAAGGGCTCGGGAAAACTCTGCCCCCATGGACCAGACTCGCGCAGTTGCCTGGCTACTTCAAGCCTGAATTCACCGGGTTCAAGTTCGCCATCACTGAGCACCACGCCCACCGCGTCGTCGTGCGTCATCCAGCGATTTACTTCCTCATCAAACGCCGCGCGAAACGCATCGAGTTTATCGGCGCCGATGGACAGTCCAGCCGCCATGGCATGGCCACCAAACTTGTCGATCAGGCCCGGATGATGCGCGGCCACCGCATCCAGCACATCGCGGATGTGTACGCCGGGAATGGAGCGTGCCGAGCCCTTGAGCGTCGCTTCATCTGCACGCGCCATGGCAATCACCGGGCGATGCACGCGGTCTTTGACACGCGAAGCTACCAGCCCCACCACGCCCTGATGCCAATGCTCCTCGTACAGACATAAGCCCAGCGGCAGGGTTTCAGCGTCCAGCTGCATTTGCTCGAGTGCTGCCAGTGCTTCGGCTTGCATCTGCTGTTCAATGTCGCGGCGATCCAGATTCATCTGTGTCAGCCGGGCAGCGATGGCTCGCGCGGTGGTCATGTCGTCGGTGAGCAGACATTGAATGCCCAGCGACATGTCATCCAGACGCCCTGCTGCATTCAGTCGTGGTCCGACCTGAAAACCGAGATCCGAGGCCACACAGGTTTCAATACGCTTGTTGGCCGCTTCCAGCATGGCGCGAATGCCGGGTACGCAGCGACCGGCACGAATACGTTTCATGCCCTGCGCCACCAATATGCGATTGTTGGCATCCAGGGGCACTACATCGGCGACGGTGCCCAAGGCCACCAGATCCAGCAATTGCGCTACTGAGGTGGTCTGCGCATCGGCCAGTTGCTGTTGCACCATCGCGCGCGTCAACGCCGCCATCAGGTAAAACGCCACACCCACCCCGGCCAGCGCCTTGCTGGGAAATGAGTTGCCCGGGGCATTGGGATTCACGATCGCCGCCGCAGCGGGTAATTCATCACCTGCCAGATGGTGATCGGTCACCAGCACTGGAATGTTCAGAGCATTCGCAGCGGCAACCCCCGCTACGCTGGAAATGCCGTTGTCCACGGTAATGATCAGGTCTGGCTTGCCCTGCCCTGCCGAACCTTCAGCAGCCAGCGCCACAATTTCCGGCGTCAAGCCATAGCCGAACTGAAAACGGTTCGGTACTAGGAAATCGACCTGCCTGAAACCCAGACGTCGTAATTGCCGTACGACCAGAGCGGTGCTGGTGGCGCCATCGGTATCGAAGTCGCCGATGATGACAATGCGGCTTTGCCTGCCGTAGTGAGCCAGAAGCAGTGCCACCGCCGCACCCACGCCGCCCAGCTCGCCCACTGGAATCATCTGTTCCAGTGAATGATCCAGCTCACACGTGCCACGCACGCCACGCAGGGCATACAGGCGTGACAATAGCGGCGATGCATGCAGGTCGGCTGGTGCGTCGCTGGGTAACTGGCGACGGCGAATAGTGCGTTTGCTCAAGATGAATTTGGCTCAGGTCAACAATTCATTCAGGTCGGTGCGCGCCGGCTTCAACCAGTGCCGCAACTTGCGCCAGCGTCCACCCTGCAAGGTAATGCGCCAGTGATCGAGATGAATATCCAGCTGCCGGATATCGCCGCGTCGCAGGGCAGCTTGCACTGGCTGCAACCACTTGTTGTCCAGTTGCGCCAGCGCCTCATCCGGCAACAACAGCAGCACTTCATCGGCGTCCACGCTCAGCAATGCCTGCGCATCCGGCGGCAGAGGCCAGCAACTCACATGCAGATGCTCACACAGGCCGAGCAACCAGGGATGATTGCCCAGCACCCGCTGCATGGTGGGTTGTTCAACCAGCGTCATTGGCGCCGAACCCCAAGGCCACAATGCATTCAAGGTGGCAATGCCCTGTCTGGCACGATGCTCATTGACCGGATGTTCATGCAGCAACATCTGTGTTTCGGTCATCAGCCGCCGCAGGTCGGCACCATGCGTGCCCTGCGGCATGACATCAAGAATTCGCGTCGCAAACCCCGCATGCGGCGAATAGGTCACCAATGACAGCTCGCGTTCGGTGAACAGATACCAGCAGCCCGGCTCACCGGCAGGCGACACCTGCAGCTCGAAACCCGACAGCGATAACAGTGGTTGCAGGGCCATCAGCAGCTGGGCTTCCTCAGCGGCTGTCGGTGGCGGCGGTACTATCAGGCGCAGATCATCCAAACCCGCTTGCAGATGCACCAGCTCGGCATGCAGGCAGGTGCCACTGCGCCACGCCTTGCCCTCGCCACGCCAATGCAGCATGGCACTGGCCAGACCATGTTCACGCAGTGGCGGCGCCAGCGCGTACAGCAATGAATGCTGCCAGGGATTGAGGCGCGCGTGCTGCAGATCATCCACTCCCCACAGGCGCTGAGGTTCGCCGGTGCCCAGCCAGTCATGCAGCGCTGCACTCGACTGGGCGCCGGTAGCATCCGCCCGCAGCTGTGACAGCGTCTGCGGCAAAACCAGTTGCAGATGTTTGATTCGGCTCATTCAGCGGATCGCGATCGAAATTGAGTAGACAGGCGGTTCCCGCTATCGTAACGAAACCCACCGCCGCCCATGAACTGATCTTCGATGAAACTCACGCTTGCCTCCCGCAGCCAGAACTACATCCGTGCCTATGAGGCTGGCGAAATCCGTCTTGCCACCCAGGCACTACGCTCGAACTGCCTGATCGCGCCTGAGCAAATCATCGCACCCTGGACAGCCAGCACCGTCGAGACCCTGACCATCACGGATCTGCAGGGCATCTTCGCGCTCAAACCGGAAGTGGTGATACTGGGCACGGGCATGCGCCAGCAGTTTCCGTCTGCAGCCATTCGTGCTGCGTTTCTGGCGCGTGAAATAGGCTTTGAGTCAATGGACCTGGGTGCTGCCTGCCGCACCTTCAATGTGCTGCTTAGCGAAGACCGGCGCGTGGTCGCAGCGCTGCTGCTGGATGCGCAGCGACAGGTTTGAAACCCGCCTTGCCGCTCAAATGAAAAAGACAGGTTTGAAACCTGCCTCCATGCAAGACCACCGAGAGAAGACGCGAACGAATGAAGTTGTTCGAACATCCGCCGCCACATGCTTACGCCTGGCCTGCGGCAATTCTTGTTATTCTTCTGCTCTTGTTCTTGTTCGCACTGTGCCTCGAATCCCCCTCCATGCCCGCGTCTTCTCTCGGTAGCCCTGCATCCAGCGAGGCCGTCGCTGCTTATTGGTTGCAGCTGGTGGCGCATACTGCACAAACCTATTTGTTCGTGCAACACATTCATGACAAATTCTTAACATTTACCTCTGCCCCTGTGGCGCCATGGGCAACAAGGCCAGCGGATCCGTGGGTTGCCCATTGACACGTATTTCAAAGTACAACATGGCGCCACCTGCCGGCCCGTTGCCCATTGTGGCGATTTTCTGACCTGCAGCCAGTTGCTCACCTTCACGCACCAGCACTGAGCCGAGGTGTCCGTAGGCACTGAGATAGACATCATCGTGCTTGACGATGATCAACTGACCATAACCCAGTAAGCCACTACCGGTGTAGACCACCCTGCCCGATGCCGCCGTGATGATGTCCTGGCCATTGCTGCCATTGATTACCAGCCCCACACCGCCGTTGGGTCGGGTAGTTGCTGCAAAACTCGAACCCGTTGCCGGCCAGTTCCATCTGATATTGCTGCGTGGCGCCGTGACTACAGGACGTGTTTCAGCCGAGGTGGCGGGAGCCCGTTGCCGCGTCGGCGTTACAGCTGTCGATAAACGCAGCACCTGGCCGGGATAGATAAGATAGTCATTGCCAATGTTATTAAGTCGCGCCAGATCGCGCACTGCCACGCCATGACGGGTGGCGATGGAATACAGCGTGTCACCGGTTCGTACGGTATAGGTGCCAGTGCTGACGGGCTGCGTGCCGCAGGCGACCAGCAGCAGGAAACAAGTGCTGCACAACCACGCCGCACGCAATTGCGGCCACACTCAAGGAACCTTTGAAAAACCGTCGCGAGCGAAGACACCTTGCACGCGACCGGAGCGCAGGAACCGGAGTTTATGTGTAATAAATGAGGATTCCGAGCACCGTACGCGTGCAAGGTGTCGAGCGCAGCAGGTTTTGCAGAGGTTCCTCAACGCAAACCCTTGACCAGCGGTACGAAAGCCACCAGCCCGAGACGTTCGGTCACGAATTCTTCGCCTCGTGCATCGACGCGCCGCGTGATGCGAATCAGTTCCTGGCGCTGGTCGGGCCCGACCGGAATAACCAGGCGCCCGCCGGGTCCCAGCTGCTTGAGCAATGCCTGCGGAATCTCCATGGGTGCCGCCGCACAGATGATGGCGTCATAGGGCGCATGTCCGGCCCAACCCTGAAAGCCGTCGCCATGACGGAAATACACATTACGCAGTCCCAGCTGCGCCAGTGTCTGCTTGGCACGATCCTGCAACGCCTTGATACGTTCAACGCTGTATAAAAACTTCACCAGTGGCGCCAGCACCGCAGTTTGATAACCACAGCCAGTACCGATTTCCAGCACCTTGCGCGGCTCGGCGCCTTCGAACAATGCCTCCGTCATGCGCGCCACAATGAACGGCTGCGAGATGGTCTGCCCCAGACCGATCGGTAACGCGGTGTTTTCGTACGCGCGTGTTGCGAGCGCTTCATCGACAAACAGATGCCGCGGCACGGCGCGGATCTGCTCCAGCACCGCCGCATTGCGAATGCCCTGATCGCGCAGCAACTGCACCAGACGCTCGCGCGTGCGCGCCGACGTCATGCCGATACCGCCGGTTGAACGCGCTGGATTCATGTGCGGCCTGCCAGCCAGTCGCGCAGGTCATCCAGCATCGAGTGCCGTGTCAGATCCGTCTGCAGTGGCGTGATGGAAACATAGCCATTGGCAATGGCAAAAAAATCGGTCCCCGGCCCGGCATCCTGTTCGGCCCCCGCCGGCCCCACCCAGAACACTTCCTTGCCTTTGGGGTCCAGACTGCGAATGACCGGCTCGGAACGATGCCGGAACCCCAGACGCGTCACCTGCATGCCCTTGAGTTGCTCGTAAGGCAGATCCGGTACGTTTACATTGAGGATGGTCGCCGCGCCCAATGGCAAACGCTGCAAACGCATCACCAGTTCGGCCGCAACCCGCGCTGCCGTGGCAAAGTGATTGTTGCCACTGGTTACCAGCGATACCGCGATGGCCGGCAGGCCCAGAAAGCGCCCTTCCACCGCGGCCGCCACCGTGCCGGAGTACAAGGTGTCGTCACCCAGATTGGCGCCATCGTTGATGCCAGACACCACCATGTCGTGCTCCTGCTCCAGCAGGCCGGAAATCGCCATGTGCACGCAATCGGTCGGTGTACCATTGATGTAGTAGCAATCTTCGTCGTAACGCGTGACCCGCAGCGGCACATCCAGAGTCAGCGAGTTACTGGCGCCGCTGCGATTGCGTTCCGGGGCCACCACGGTGATCTTTGCCACGTCCCTGAGCGCGCCAACCAGCTGCTGTAATCCTTCGGCACGATAGCCATCGTCGTTGCTGATGAGAATCTTCAAGTGAATTCCGTGATCGCCGTGTCTTTGAACAATTGATTGACTGTGTACGTGCCGTCTTGCAAAGGCATGGCAACTATACTTCAATCGTCCGGAATCCTCACATCGACAGGTCTCTTGTCGTGACCAGATCGCCCGAAGATGATGCTGAGTTGTTCCGCAGCGCCATGCGCGATGTGCAACCGCGGCCGGCCAGCGTGCCCGCACCCGCCAACGCCCGCAAACCCAGCCCCAAGGCACGCTTCACGCGTGCCGATCAGCAGGATGTATTGCGCGAATCGCTGGATGCCGTGGACGATCCCGCATTGCTGGAAACCGGTGACGAACTGAGCTTTCGTCGCGATCATGTCCCGCATCGCGTGCTGCTGAAACTGCGCCGCGGCCAGTATGCGGTGATGGCAGAAACCGATCTGCATGGCATGAACGCGATTCAGGCGCGGGGCGCGCTGGCTGAATTCATCAAGGATGCCTTGCTACAGGGACACAGTTGCGTACGTGTGGTGCATGGCAAGGGACGACGTTCCGGACCGCGCGGTCCGGTGCTGAAGAACGTGGTGAACGTGTGGTTGCGCAAATGCGATGCGGTCAGCGCCTTCGGCTCGGCACGTCCCGTCGATGGTGGCAGTGGCGCAGTGTATGTGTTGTTGAGGACGCGTTAAGAACGCCGCCCGCGCTCGCAGCACGTTAACTTGATGGCGGGTAGGTTGGGCTGAGGCTTCGAAGCCCAACGTCCAATTTGAGTTGTTGTTGGGCTTCGAAGCCTCAGCCCAACCTGCTCCTGCGTTCACTTCACCGAGTTGCCGGCAAGTTTGGCAGCCAGCGAACGCAGCCCCTGTTGCGCCTCGCTGCCAAACCAGCGCTTGTGCAGCTCCTCCGAGTCATCGCGCATGGCTTCATCGCACAACTGCACCAGATCCTGACGGGCAATACGACGGGTTTCGTACAACGCCTGTTGCGG
This sequence comes from uncultured Pseudomonadota bacterium, assembly GCA_963748005.1. Lineage (GTDB taxonomy): Bacteria > Pseudomonadota > Gammaproteobacteria > Steroidobacterales > Steroidobacteraceae > CAILZL01. Next base: position 280,122 of record CAVVHH010000003.1, on the reverse strand, counting down.
CAGGCTGAGAAACGACTGCGCGTAGGCGATGGCTTCAGGAATGACCTGTGCCTGTGTCGTCACGCGGTCTACCAGACCAATACGCAGAGCTTCAGCCGGATCGATGAACTCACCCCGGGTAATCAGGTGATCGGAATGCCGCGCGCCCACCAATCGGCGAAACGACTGATAGGCAATACGCCCGGGACACAGGCCCACCGCAACCTCATTCAAACCAATCTTGTAACTGCCTTCACTCATGATGCGGTGATCGCAGAACAGCGCCATGATGGCCGCAGCAGCGACACAATGTCCGGTAATCGCCGCCACCACCGGCACAGGCTGCACCGCCAGCTGGTGCTGTAAGGACAGCACCGAGCGCATGAAGCGCTGCAGTTCGGTCCAATCCAGGGTAATGAGCATGGGCACATCCAGCCCGCCAGAGAACATTCCGGGCTGACCGGACAGCACCACGGCACGCGCCCCCTCAAGCGTCGCGGCACGCAAGCGATTCGTCAGCTGCACCACCAGTGGCTGATTCAAGGCATTTGCCGGTGTACGGGCGAGGCGGATTTCGCGCACCTCACCATGCTGGAGCTCTTCAAGCATCTTCGTTTTCTCCAAAGTCGTTCGCGGCTGTCCCCAGCAGTTCCGCGATGACCGCCGTGGCAAATGCGCCGCGACCCAGTCTGAATTTGAGTGTGAGACGCGAATCCGCCAGCGTCCATACGAATTTCCCCACTTTCATGCGCAGCGCCCGCCGCTCCTGCTCCAGTCCGGCGTGCGCCAGTCCCTGTGCAAGCGCCGCGTAGTGGCCGACAACTTCAGTCTCGAGCGCGGCAACCTGACCGCTTACGCGCAGTTCACCGGTGCCCCACAGTGGACCGGTGGGATGGATATCGAACTCCGCACAGCGCTGCCGCAGCGCGGCATCCACCTCATTCACGGCGAATACGCTGTTACTGCCGTTGAGGTTAGCCAGATCTCCCTGCAACAGTTGATTCCAGTTGCCCTGTTCGACCCGGGCCTGCAACACGGCATTGAACAGCAGCGAGCGCGCTGCCGACAGCGCAAATCCGCGTTGGATGCGATCACGAATCTCCTGGCCCTGCACCAGCCAGTCCTCCGCCATACGCAGATTATGTCCACTATGGCCGAAACGCTGCGCGCCGAAATAATTCGGTACACCCAGATCCTTGATCCGCTGCAGGCGCTGCAGTAGCGCCGACTCGTCGCCCTGCACGTCGCGCAGCACAATTTCAAAGTCATTGCCCCTGTGCGCGCCACGTTTGAGTTTGCGACGCTGGCGCGTGGCGGCAATGACTTGAAAACCTTCGCCGGTAAATCCCAGCCAGGCTTCCGGCTCGATGCCCCGCGACGGCACGGTGTAGGCCTGTTCGGTAACCGCGTGGCGATCCTTGAGTCCGGCAAACCCCACATCGCGTGAATCGGCGTTGGCAAACCGCGCCAGCTGCTTCGCCACCCACAACGTGTTGGCGCCGCGCTTGCGCACCGTCAGCAGCATGAAATCACCCGCTCCATCCGGTTCAAAGCCCAGCCATTCGCGGACGACGAAATCTTCGGGTTCAACTTTGAAACGGGCACTGATGACCGGTGCGCCAAGTGCGGCAATAGGCGTCACGGGATTGTTCATTACGGCGTCGTGCGTTCAAGCAACGCAATGGCGTGACACGCCAGCCCTTCCTGCTTGCCGATAAAACCCAGACCTTCGCTGGTGGTTGCCTTGATATTGACCTGGTCAATGTCGATGCCGAGATCTTCAGCAATGTTGCTGCGCATGGCGTCGCGATGTTTGCCCATACGCGGCGCGTCAGCCAGCACTGTGGTATCGACGTTCACCACGTCATACTGACGTTCACGCAACAGAGCGGCGATATGCCGCAGGAACACCCGGCTGTCAGCGCCGCGCCACCTGGGATCGGTATCCGGAAAATGCATGCCGATATCGCCCAGCGCCAGCGCCCCCAGCAAGGCATCGCACAGTGCATGCAGCACTACATCGCCGTCGGAGTGCGCTTGTACACCCTTGACGTGTGCAATCCGTACCCCACCCAGCATGACATGGTCACCGGGACCAAAGGCGTGCACGTCATAGCCTTGGCCAATTCTTGTTGTGGTGTGCATAGCGATCCCGGGTAAACGGTGTGGTAGAGAAATCAGTTACGGGCAGCGAGGACGCTGTGCGCCAGCGGCAGATCTTCCGGCAGGGTAATCTTGATGTTGTCAGCACGACCGGCAATCAGTCGAGGACGCAGTCCCAGCGCCTCAACAGCCGACGATTCATCCGTCACTGGAACACCTGCAGTCCGCGCGCGCTGCAAGGCGTCGCGCAGCAACCCCAACCGGAACATCTGCGGCGTCTGGGCGCGCCACAGTCCAGTACGCGGCACTGTGACCTCCACCCGCAAATCGTCGCTTGCCTGCTTCAAGGTATCGACCAAGGGCGTCGCCAGCAGCGCGCCCACAGACTCATCAGTTGCAGTCACCTTCAACAGGGCTTCAAGATCGTCAACATGCAAACAGGGACGGGCGGCGTCGTGCACCAGCACCCAGTCATTCGGATCAGCGCGCATATCGGTCAACAGGAATTCCAGTCCGGCCAGCACCGTATGAGCGCGCTCGATGCCACCAGTGGTGAGCCGCAATTTGCGGTGCTGCAGGTTCAGCCTTGACCAGTGCGCATCATCGGCGGCAATCGCCAACACAAGCGCGCGACAACGTGGGTCGAGCAGAAAAGGCTGCAAGGCCCATTGCAGTACAGTACGGCCATGTAGTTGCAGATATTGCTTGGGAAGCTCGCCACCCATACGCCGGCCAGAGCCTGCAGCCGGGATGACCGTCCAGTAACCGACCGCCTGAGTACTGGCTGTTGTGCTGCTCACTGCTGTTTCCAGGTCAGGTATGGATCAGGGAGCGCTGGCCTTGGCGCCAGTCAGCGGTCGCGCTACATCTGGTTTGTCGGAAGCTACGCCGTACCCACCACCCGTCTTCGCCTCTGGCTTCTCAGGTTGTGCGGCCGCCAGCACGCTATTGGTCTTGCTGGCCGTTACGCTGCCGGGCGCTACCTGGAAAAAGGTTTCATTGGAACCCACCATGCCAAGGTCGGTACGTGCGCGCTCCTCGATGGCCGACTTGCCCTTCTTGAGATCCTGCACTTCGGCTGCCAGCGTGCGATTGCGATCCTTCAATTGCTGATTGGCGTCCTGCTGCGTTGCCACTTCGCGCCGCAGCCGCCACACCTCACGCATGCCAGTGTCGCTCACCCACAGCCGATACTGCAGCAACAGCACAATGGCCAGCAATGACAACGCGAGGATTCTCATGCGATAAATTCTCTATGAACCTGTCTCAGGGCGTAGCGAGGGCAGGTTGTGTCGCGCCGGAGCGCAGGAACCGGAGTGTATATGCACATACATGAGCCACCCCAATTGACCAGGCGAGCACCGCCGCGACACAAGATACCGAGCGCAGTAGCCATGAGACAGGTTCTAGCAACCCACACCATGCACCGGCACCGGGAAAGCTTCCACGCCGGCATACCGCGCCTCGCTGCCCAACTCGGCTTCGATGCGCAGCAACTGGTTGTACTTGGCCATGCGATCCGAACGACACAGGGAACCGGTCTTGATCTGCGTGGCGCGCGTCGCCACGGCGATATCGGCAATGGTGCAATCCTCGGTTTCACCGGAACGATGTGACACCACTGAGGAGTAACCGGCATTGGCGGCCATTTCGATGGCAGCCAGCGTTTCAGTCAAGGTACCGATCTGGTTCGGTTTGATCAGAATGGAGTTGGCGATCTTCCTGTCGATGCCCTCTTTCAGAATTTTCGTATTGGTCACGAACAGATCGTCACCCACCAGCTGCACTTTCTTGCCCACACGCTGGGTCAGCACTGACCAGCCATCCCAGTCGCCTTCGGCCATGCCGTCTTCGATGCTGATGATGGGATAGCGACCCACCAGGCCTTCCAGATAGTCGGCAAACTGTGTGGATGTGAACTTGCGACCTTCGGATTCCAGATGGTAAAGGCCATCGTGAAAGAACTCCGAGCTTGCAACGTCTAGCCCCAGGAAAACCTGTCGACCAGCTTTGTAACCCGCCCTGTCTATTGCTTCGAGAATAACTTCCAGTGCCGCTTCATTCGATGGCAGATTGGGCGCAAAACCACCTTCGTCACCCACCGACGTTGCCAGCTTGCGGTCGTGCAATACTTTCTTGAGGGTGTGGAAAATTTCTGCGCCATAACGCAGCGCTTCGGAAAAAGAGGGCGCGCCCACCGGCAGAACCATGAATTCCTGGATGTCGACGCTGTTGTCCGCATGCGCACCACCATTGATGATATTCATCATCGGCACCGGCAGCGTGCGCGCCGCTGCACCAATATCGGGGCGACTGAGATAACGGAACAGGCTTTGCCCCCTGGATTTGGCACCGGCATGACCTGCTGCCAGCGAAATGGCCAGCAGCGCGTTCGCGCCCAGCTTGGACTTGAAGTCGGTGCCATCGAGATCGAGCATGACCTTGTCGAGGCCAGCCTGATCGGTGGCGTCACGACCCAGCAACGCTGCTTTCAGTGGACCATTCACATTGGCAACGGCCTTGGTAACACCTTTGCCCATGAAGCGGCTCTTGTCACCGTCACGCAGCTCTACCGCTTCGCGCGTACCGGTTGAAGCACCCGAGGGCACTGCCGCCCGCCCCACGATGCCGGAAACCAGGATCACATCAGCTTCCACCGTTGGGTTGCCGCGTGAGTCCATGATCTCGCGGCCACGGATGTCGACAATCTTCGTCATAACAAGTCTTCCTCGTAAGGTTTTGATTTCACGACAGCATCAAGTTCTTTCAGGCGTTCAAGCAATACCGGCATCAGCTTCAGCGGCCAGGCGTTGGGTCCATCCGATAATGCCTTGGCGGGATCAGGATGGGTTTCCATGAACAGCCCGGACACGCCGGCTGCGACTGCGGCACGCGCCAGCACCGGTACGAATTCACGCTGTCCACCTGATGCATTTCCCTTGCCACCCGGCAACTGCACGGAATGCGTGGCATCGAATACCACCGGCGCGCCTGTTTCGCGCATCACTGACAACGAGCGCATGTCCGACACCAGGTTGTTGTAGCCGAAACTGAAGCCGCGTTCACACACCATGATTTGTTCGTTGCCGGTGGAACGCGCCTTGTCGACTACGTTCTGCATTTCCCAGGGGCTCAGGAACTGGCCCTTCTTGATGTTCACCGGCCTGCCCTGTGAAGCGCAGTTGATGATGAAGTTGGTCTGGCGGCACAGGAACGCCGGCGTCTGAATCACATCCACCACCGCAGCGACTTCATTCAGCGGTGAATCTTCGTGCACATCCGTGATCACCGGCAGACCCAGCTGGCGCTTGACTTCGGACAGGATGCGCAGACCTTCATCCATCCCCAGACCACGAAAGCTTTTCGCCGAGGAGCGATTGGCCTTGTCGTAGGAAGCCTTGAACACGAATGGAATCTGCAATCGTTGCGTCAGCTCCTTGAGCGTGCCCGCGGTATCGATGATCAGCTGCTCGCTCTCAACCACACAGGGACCGGCAAACAGGAAAAACGGTTTGTCCGGCCCGACTTCATAATTGAGTAACTTCATTACGTGGATGCCATAACTCTATGATGAACAAGCATCAGGCGCTTGCAGCCCGTGGCATGAGACTCACATGATAAGCGCGTGCTGCTTTCACGAAGCCGGTGAACAGCGGATGACCATCGCGCGGCGTGGAGCGGAATTCCGGATGGAACTGACAGGCGACGAAGAACGGATGATCCGCGAGCTCCACCATTTCCACCAGACCATCGCGCGAAAAGCCCGAGAAGCGCAGTCCGGAATTCATCAGCTTCTGCAAGTACTTGTTATTGAACTCATAGCGATGGCGATGCCGCTCCATCACCACATCCGCACCATAAATCTCATGCGCCCGGGAACCATGCGAAATCCGGCATTCCTGAGCGCCCAGACGCATGGTGCCGCCCAGGTTGGAATCGTCGGTGCGCTGCTCCACCGTGCCTTTCTGATCCTGCCATTCGGAAATAAGCGCCACCACAGGGTGCGGCGTTTTACTGTTGAACTCGGTGGAATGCGCGCCTTCCAGACCGGCAACATTGCGAGCATTTTCAATGATCGCCAGTTGCATACCTAAACAGATACCGAGATAGGGAATCCTGTGCTCGCGTGCGTAACGTACCGCCTGGATCTTGCCTTCCACACCGCGCTCGCCAAACCCGCCCGGCACCAGGATGGCATCTACGCCATCGAGCGCCGCCGTGCCGTGCTTTTCGATGTCGGTGGCTTCGATGAAATCGATCTTCACCCGCGTACGCGTGCGCAGCCCGGCATGCATCAGGGCTTCGTTGAGCGACAGATAGGCGTCACGCAAATTCACGTACTTGCCCACCATGGCGATGTTGACGGTGGCATCCGGATTGGCCTTGGCGCTGACCACCTGCTTCCATTCGTGCAGATCGGCCGGCGGCACATCCAGATGCAGCTTGCGCACCACGATGTCATCCAGGTGCTGTTCATGCAGCAGCATCGGGATCTTGTAGATGTCGTCGGCATCCACTGCCGAGATCACGGCCTTCTCTTCCACATTGGTGAACAGGGCGATCTTGCGGCGCTGTTCGTCGGGAATGGTGTTGGCGCAGCGGCACAGCAGGATGTCGGGCTGGATACCGATGGAGCGTAGCTCCTTCACCGAGTGCTGGGTAGGCTTGGTCTTGATCTCGCCGGAAGTCGGAATGTACGGCACCAGCGTCAGGTGCATGAACAACACATTGTCACGCCCCAGCTCCACGCCGAGCTGGCGGATGGCTTCCAGGAACGGCAATGACTCGATATCGCCCACCGTACCGCCGATTTCCACCATGCACACGTCGGCATTGCCAGCGCCGAGACGGATGCAATGCTTGATTTCGTCGGTGATGTGCGGAATCACCTGCACCGTGGCGCCCAGGTAATCGCCGCGGCGCTCCTTGGCGATCACGCGCTCATAGATGCGCCCGGTGGTGAAGTTGCTGTTGCGTGCGGTAGTGGTGCGAATGAACCGCTCGTAGTGACCCAGATCCAGGTCGGTCTCCGTGCCGTCGTCGGTGACAAACACTTCGCCGTGCTGGAACGGACTCATGGTGCCGGGGTCGACGTTGATATAAGGGTCGAGCTTGATCATCGACACCTTCAGGCCGCGCGCCTCAAGAATGGCGCCCAAGGACGCGGCGGCAATGCCCTTCCCCAATGAGGAAACGACACCGCCCGTCACACAGATAAATCGAGTCATTAACGACACCGTCGGAGTGAGGTGGGAATTGGATTTGTGAGCGAGGGGCAGCGAAAAACGACTGACGCGACCGCCCTGCACGACGGGCGCTCAGTCTACCGGAACGGGTGCGGGGATTAAAGCGCGTCGCACGATGAAACGCTCCCGTTCCAGACAAGCAACCTCCTCGTCACACATTCCCCTGATGCATCCGGAATGCTAGATTGCCGCCCCCTCTCAAATGCCCACATTTCGCCATGGCCCACAGCGCTTCCGGTCCCGCCTCCCCCATCAAGCAGGCAGATGTCATAAACAGCGTGACCGACGCGCTGCAGTACATCTCCTACTACCACTCGCCGGATTTCATCAAGGCGATGGCAGCGGCGTACGACAAGGAAGAAAGCCCGGCGGCCAAGGATGCCATCAAGCAGATTCTGGTGAACTCGCGCATGTGCGCCGAAGGGCATCGACCGATCTGTCAGGACACCGGCATCGTCACGGTGTTCTGCAAGGTGGGTATGAATGTGCGCTGGGCGGATGCCACCATGACGCTGGACGAGATGATCAACGAAGGCGTGCGGCGCGCCTACAACTGGCCGGACAACAAGCTGCGCGCGTCGATCGTGTCGTCACCGGCCTTTGGGCGCAAGAACACCAGGGACAACACGCCAGCCGTGATTCATACCGAACTCGTCGCAGGCGACACACTGGAGATCTCCGTGGCAGCCAAAGGTGGCGGCTCGGAGAACAAGTCCAAGCTGGGCATGCTCAACCCCTCCGACTCCATCGTGGATTTTGTCTGCGAGATGATTCCGGAGATGGGCGCCGGCTGGTGTCCGCCCGGCGTGCTGGGCATCGGCATCGGTGGTACCGCGGAAAAGGCCATGGTCATGGCCAAGGAGTCGCTGCTGCAACACATCGACATCGCCGAAGTGCGCGCGCGCGGCCCGCAGGACGATATTGAAAAGCTGCGTCTGGAAATCCTGGATCGTGTCAATTCACTGGGCGTCGGCGCACAGGGTCTCGGCGGACTGACCACGGTGCTGGATGTGAAGATCGTCGATTACCCGACGCATGCAGCGTCGCTGCCAGTGGCCATCATTCCCAATTGCGCCGCTACGCGTCATGCCCACTTCGTACTGGATGGTTCGGGTCCGGCGCATCTTGAAGCACCCGACATGAATGTCTGGCCGAAACTCACTTATGAGGCCACACCCGATGCACGACGCGTGGATCTGAATACCTTGACCAAGGAGCAAGTGGGCACGTGGAAACCCGGCGAACGTCTGTTGCTCAACGGCAAGATGCTCACCGGTCGCGATGCTGCGCATAAGCGCATCTGCGACCTGCTGGAAGCCGGCAAGCCCTTGCCCGAAGGTCTGGATTTCACTAACCGCGTCATCTACTACGTCGGCCCGGTTGATCCGGTGGGCAATGAAGTAGTCGGCCCTGCCGGCCCCACTACCGCTACACGCATGGACAAGTTCACCGAGACCATGCTGGGCAAGGCAGGCCTGATCGCCATGATCGGTAAATCCGAGCGCGGTGATGACGCCATTGAAGTCATCAGGCAGCACAAGGCCGCATATCTGATGGCCGTGGGCGGTTCGGCCTATCTGGTGTCAAAAGCCATCAAGTCCAGCCGCGTGGTGGCCTTCCCGGAACTGGGTATGGAAGCGGTGTATGAATTCGAAGTGAAAGACATGCCGGTCACCGTGGCTGTCGACGCCAAGGGCGAGTCGGTGCACACCACCGGCCCGGCCAAGTGGAAGGCGAAGATTGCAGGGATTGCGGTGACCGTGGAATAGAAAAACTCAAAAACACCTCGGCTCCGCTCGGTGACCGGCATCTGATTCGGTCACCGAGCGGAGCCGAGGTGTCTGAACTCTTGAAAAGGTGTCATGGAAGACTATGCTGTACGTTTACATGCTTCGTTGCAACGACCATTCGCTGTATACCGGCAGTACATGGAATCTGGAAAAGCGCCTTTGGGAGCACCAGAACGGACAAGGCGCGAATTACACGAGGGAGCGTTTGCCGGTGGAGCTGGTGTTCTGCGAAGAATGCGAGCGTATCGAAGACGTGTTTCGTCGAGAGAAGCAAATTCAGGGATGGAGTCATCGCAAGAAACTGGCATTGATTCGGAAACAGCACAATCAATTGCCAAACTTGGCTGTCTGCCGCAACACCAGCCATTTCAGCCATCAGCAAGCGGAAGTAAAACAAGACGCTTCGACTCCGCTCAGCGACCGGAAAATTATCTCCCGTCGCTGAGCGGAGTCGAAGCGTCCCCGATCCTTGGCTACTGCATGAACCCGGCCTTCACATCATTCTGTGACAGCAACTGGATCGGCACGGACTTGGCTTTCCAGATATCCGCGCAATACTCGCGGATGGAACGATCCGATGAGAACTTGCCGGTGCGTGCGGCGTTTAGGATGGACATGCGCGTCCAGTGATCCTTGTTGAGATAGGCCGCCGAAACCTGTTGCTGGGCATCAACATAGGAGGCGAAGTCGGCGAACAACAGGTAAGGGTCGTGATACATCAGGCCATCCACCAGACCCCGGAACAGCTCGGTATCGCCGCGCGAGAAAAAGCCGCCGCGAATCAGATCAATGACATCTTTCAATTCCGGATTGGCGTGATAATACTCTTGAGGGCTGTAGCCGCTGGCCTTGAGCGCGTAGACCTCTTCGGTACTCAAGCCAAACATGAAGAAGTTTTCCGGGCCGACTTCTTCGCGGATTTCCACGTTGGCGCCGTCCAGCGTACCGATGGTCATGGCGCCATTCATGGAGAACTTCATGTTGCCCGTCCCCGACGCTTCCTTGCCGGCAGTGGAAATCTGCTCCGACAGATCGGCCGCCGGATAAATCTTCTGGCCGTTGGTGACATTGAAGTTCGGCACGAACACTACTTTCAACTGATCGCGGATATCGGGGTCGCGATTGACCACATCACCCACCGACGTAATGAGCTTGATCATCAGTTTGGCCAGGTGATAACCCGGCGCCGCCTTGCCGCCGAATATGAAAGTCCGCGGCGGAATCTCCAGATTCGTGTTCTCCTTCAGTTTGCGATACAGCGCGATGATATGCAGCACATTGAGATGCTGGCGCTTGTATTCGTGAATGCGCTTGACCTGTACATCGAACATCGAATCGGGATCGATGATGACACCCGGTACGATCGAGTAATCAGTTTGGCAAACTGCTCCTTGTTGCCGCGTTTGATGTCCCACCAGGATTTGCGGAATGCGGCGTCTTCCGCCAGCGGCTCAAGCTTTTTCAACAGATCAAGATTCTTAATCCAGTCGGTGCCGATGGCACCGGACACCAGCGTTGTGAGCTTTGGGTTGGCCAGCACCACCCAGCGACGTGGCGTCACGCCGTTGGTCTTGTTGCCGAATTTTTCCGGCCAGAGTTCATAAAAGTCTTTCAGCACATCCTGCTTGAGCAGCTCGGAATGCAGTTCCGCCACGCCATTGATGGCATGACTGCCCACACACGCCAGATGCGCCATGCGCACATAGCGCTCGCCACCCTCATTGATCAGCGACAGGCGCGACAAGCGCTCTTCATCGCCGAGAAACTTGATGCGCACTTCATCCAGAAACCGCACATTGATTTCATAGATGATCTGCAGATGGCGCGGCAGCACCCTGCCGAACAGGCCCAGCGGCCATTGCTCCAGCGCTTCGGGTAGCAAGGTGTGATTGGTATAGGCAAAGGTGCGTTGCGTGATCTCCCAGGCATCGTCCCAGGGCAGTACGTATTCATCCACCAGCAGACGCATCAGTTCCGCAACGGCAATCGCCGGATGGGTGTCGTTCAGCTGCACCGCGAACTTTTCGTGGAAGCGGCTCAGCGGAATCTTCTGCACCGTCAGGATACGCAGCATGTCTTTCAGCGAACAGGCCACAAAGAAATACTGCTGCTCCAGACGCAACTCCTTGCCGCGCGTCTGCTCGTCATTCGGGTACAGCACCTTGCTGATATTTTCCGAAGTGACTTTCTGATTCACCGCACCGTAGTAGTCGCCGCGATTGAACACCGCAAAATCGAAAGACTCCGGCGCTTCGGATTTCCACAGGCGCAAGGTATTGGCGGTGTTGTTCTGATAACCCAGAATCGGCGTGTCGTAGGGAATGCCGATGACGGTTTTTTCCGGCACCCAGCGCACCCGCATGCGCTCGTATTCATCCTTGTATGCTTCGGTGTGACCACCCAGTTTCACTTCCTGCGCCCATTCCGGCCGGACAATTTCCCAGGGATTGCCGAACTGCAACCACTTGTCGGTTTTCTCGGCCTGCCAGCCATCGACAATACTTTGTTCGAAAATGCCGAACTCGTAGCGAATGCCATAACCCATCGCCGGTACTTCCAGCGTTGCCAGGGAATCGATGAAGCACGCTGCCAGCCGCCCAAGGCCGCCATTGCCGAGGCCCGGTTCGGCTTCCTGCGCCAGCAGTTCATCGAAATTCAACCCCAGTTCGCTGACCGCCTGCTTGACTTGTTCATAGATACCCAGATTCACCAGGTTGTTGCCGAGGTGCGGCCCCATCAGGAACTCGGCCGACATGTAACAGACGGTGCGCGAGCCCTGACTGGTGTAGGCCGCCGCCGTGCTGATCCAGCGATGCAGCAGGCGATCGCGAATGGTGAACGCCAGCGCCATGTAATAGTCGGTCTTGGTAGCCAGCGCCGGAAACTTGCCCTGGATGTAGAACAGGTTGTCCAGGAACGTGCGCTGCAATGCGTCCTTGCCCAGTGCGGTACGTTCATCTTCAATGTGGAGTTGCGATTGCGCAGTCACTGGCGACTCTTGCTGTTTATCCAGCCGACATTGGCTGGGATATTGATTGCAAGTTCCGTGCACACACCTTGTACCACCATTTTGTTGCAGCCGCTGACCGGCGCGCCCACTGTTCGGCCAGCGAATGCACCAGCAGCGCTCCACACCCTCCTGTCACGCACGCTTAGTGTGCACTGGCCAGGTAGGCGCGCCAGCTGCCGAAGCTGGAAATGTCGCGTGCCGCAGCAACCGCGTGTGTCTCGCACAGGAACCCAGTCACTTGCTCACCTGCTTCCAGTTGCACCTGTCCCAGACATAGCGGTGCAGGAATGCCCGTGATGAAGGTGCCCCAGTGGGTGTGCGGCATGGCCCAGACTTCCACTTCGATCTGCACGCCTCCGGACCCGACGCGTACCAGCCCCGGTCGCTGCGGTGGTCCGCCGGACAAGGCATAGAAGCGATACTGCGCCGCCGTGCGCGTGCGTTGCAGCAGATAGGCACCACGACTGGTGAGCTGTGCGTTCAATGGCAGGCCGTGCATATGCGCGCCGCACACTGCGATAGGCATGAACCCCGGCAGCAAATGCTGGAAGGATTGCGTGGGCAACGGCCACGGCATGGCGCCCAGAGTATTGACACTGGCGCGTTGCATGCGATCCGCCAGGATCAGCAAGGCATCATCGGTATCGCGTTCGGCAAACAGGGTCACACCAAACGGCAAGCCATCCTGCCGGAAACCAGCCGGCACAGCCACGGCCGCCAGATCCAGCAGGTTCATGAAGTTGGTGTAGTAACCGAGATTGGAGTTCAAACGTACCGGATCCGCCTCGACCTCGGCAATGCGATAGATCCTGCCCGCAGTCGGCGTCAGGAACACATCGGCCTGGGCGAGTATTTCCCTTACAGCACGCCTCAGTGTCTGCAGGCGATACTGCGCCCGAAACGTCTCAACTGCCGTGCGGCCACGCGCACCTATAATGATTTCACGCGTAACCGGATGCAGTGCTTCCGGCGTTTGTTCGATAAACGTCTGGATTGCGGCATAGCGTTCCGCCACCCACGGGCCTTCGTACAACAAACGCGCCGCCTCGAATAACGGTGCACAATCAAGTTCAATCAGCTGCCCACCGATCGACTCAACGTTGAGTTTGGCGGCGGCGAACAGGCGTGCGTATTCTTCATCGCCGAAGAATTGCAACTGCTCGGGCTTGGGCACACCCACTCGAAAATGATCAGCCTGCAATGCACCGGCGCGCGACGAAGTTTGCACGGGTCGCGACCAGGGATCGGCCTCGTCATAGGCCTGCGCCACCTGCAGTACACTCGATGCATCTGCAGCCGTCAGTGCAAAAATGGAAATGCAGTCGATACTGCGACATGCAGGCACCAGCCCGGTAGTACTGACTCGTCCGCAGCTGGGTTTGAGTCCAACAATGTTGTTGAATGCGGCTGGCACGCGCCCGGAGCCGGCAGTATCGGTTCCCAATGAAAAACTGGCGTAGCCCAGAGCCACTGCCAGCGCCGATCCCGAACTCGACCCACCGGAAATGTATTCCGGATTGAAACTGTTGCGACCTGCGCCATGCGGCGAACGCGCGCCCACCAGGCCAGTAGCAAATTGATCCATATTGGCCTTACCCAGTGGAATCGCCCCGGCATTGATCAGCCGCTGCACTGCGGTGGCCGAAATATCTGGCGCGTAACTGAAAGCGGGACACCCTGCAGTGGTGGGCGTTCCGGCCAGATCGATATTGTCCTTGATAACGAATGGCACGCCGTACAGCGGCAAAGACGGTGGTTTGTCTGCAAGTGCGGCAACATGCGCCAGCACCTGTTCGGCACTGAGCCGGGTGATCCACACATGGTAATCGGGCGCCGCATCGATACGCGCCAGCAAGGATCTGAAAAACTTCTCAGGCGTCACACGCTGCGCGCGATAGGCGGCGAGCAATTCGCTGATCACCAGCGAGGACATCAGGTCAGTTGTCATTTACGCACCATGTTATCGGGCACTTCGACTTCGCCGGGTACCTTCCGGCCGCTGAGCGAAGTTGAAGCGTCTTGTTCATTAAGCAGAAACAGGCCGTACCACAGCCACGATTTCACCTGCCGTCACCGCCCTGCCCTTGGCAACCCGCAACTCCACCAGCTCGCACGCTTCATCTACCGCCACGGCAATCTCCATCTTCATGGCTTCCACCACCAGCAGCTCATCATCAACCGACAGTCGGGTTCCCACTTCGGCGGTAAGTTGCCAGACACTGCCCGTCACCGGCGAAGCAATCCCGATGCAGTCCCCGGGAATGTCATTGGCCACCGCTGCAACTGAACTGCCGTTTGCTTCGACATCGACATTCAGTTGACCGGACTGCACCCAGCGTTGGCGCTCGGCTTCGAAGGCGGCCTGCTGCTGTGCCTTGAATGAACTGATGGAATCGCGATTGCGCGTCAGAAATTCGCGATAGTCGTGCAGCCGCAGTCGCGTGGGTTCGACGCGCAACTTGAACTGGCCTTCGATAAAGGCCTCGCGCATCTGCAACAACTCGGTGGCGCTGACCGGATAAAAACGGATCTGATCAAAGAAGCGCAACAGCCACTGCCTGCCGTCCGTGAAGTCCTGCGTCTGACGATAGCGATTCCACATCTGGATCGTGCGGCCGACAAACTGATAACCGCCTGGCCCTTCCATGCCGTACACGCACAGATATGCGCCACCAATGCCCACCGCGTTCTCCGGTGTCCAGGTGCGCGCCGGGTTGTACTTGGTGGTCACCAATCGGTGCCGCGGGTCCAGCGGCGTGGCCACCGGCGCACCCAGGTACACGTCACCGAGACCCATCACCAGATAGCTGGCTGCAAACACGATGCGGTAGACATCGTCGATGGAGTCGAGGCCATTGATGCGACGAATGAACTCGATATTGCTGGGACACCACGGTGCATCGGCACGTACCGATTGCATGTATTTCTCAATGGCCAATTGCGTTGCCGGATCGTCCCACGACAGCGGCAGATGCACGATGCGACTGTCCACTTCGACATCATCTACGGCGGGCAATTGCGTTTCGAGTTTTACGAGCAGCGCCAGCAATTCAGATTGCGAGATCATCTGCGAGTTGTAGTGCACCTGCAAGGATCGTATGCCCGGTGTCAGCTCCAGTACGCCCGGAACTGCTTTTTGCTGCAGAGCCTGCATCAACACATGTACGCGGAAACGCAGTTCCAGATCCAGTACCTGCTCGCCGTATTCAACCAGCAGATACGCATCACCCGCCTGGCGATAACACACCGCCAATGTGTCATCGCCAGAAGGTTGCGACAACAAGACAGGCGTTATCGTAGGGGCGGTTCGCGAACCGCCCTCTGGTGAATCAGAATCAAGGCTGGGCGGTTCGCGAACCGCCCCTACGGCAGCGATGGCATGCTCCATCGACTGCTGCAGGCGTACTGCCCGCTCATAATCAATCCAATAAAACTCAATGGTGTCGCCCGGCTTCAGCTGCCCCATCTTCCACAGCTCAGCCTGCACGATGGTCACCGGACAGACGAAGCCACCGAGGCTCGGGCCATCAGGCCCGAGAATCACCGGCATATCGCCGGTGAAATCCACTGCACCGATGGCGTAGGCGTTGTCGTGAATATTGGAGGGATGCAGGCCGGCCTCACCTCCATCGCTGCGCGCCCATTGCGGCCTGGGGCCAATCAGCCGCACGCCAGTGCGGCTGGAGTTGTAGTGCACCTGCCAGCGCGTGCTGAAGAAAGTATCGATGTCCTGTTGCGTGAAGAAATCCGGTGCACCGTGTGGCCCGTACATCACGGCGATCCGCCAATGTGAGCCATACTGCGGAATCAACGCTGCGGGCACGGCAGCACATTTGTCAGCCGACAACGTGGTGCGCTGAATGCGCAACACATCACCCACTCGCAATGCTCGTCCGCCGTGACCACCAAATTGTCCCAGCGTGAACGTAGCGCGGCTGCCCATGTACAGCGGCACATCCAAGCCACCCTGCACCGCCAGATAACTGCGCTGGCCACCGCCCTGAATGCCGCGCATCTTTAATACGCTGCCGCGTTTGACGGAGAACGGTTGCCAGAACGCAACAGGCTTGCCATCCAGTTCGACACGCATGGCGGCGCCGGTCAAGGCAACCAATACATCTACATTGAACTTCAGCGTCGGACCGGTAACCGTCAACTCCAGTGCTGCAGCATCCTCGGCATTGCCCAACATGCGATTCGCCAGACGAAACGCATAGTGATCCATCGGCCCGGACGGCGGCACACCAATGTCCCAGTAGCCGACGCGTCCCGGGTAATCCTGCAAACACGACTGCGTGCCCGCCTGCAGTACCTCAACCGTTGCTGAATGAAACGCCTTGCTGCCCAGATACCGTGTGTATTGCTCGCCACGCGCAAACACTGGATCGGCAAGTACTTCGCGCAGATATTCGAGATTGGTTTCAATACCGTGAATCTGCGTCTGCGCCAGCGCTGCCTGTAATTCGCGCAAGGCTTGTTCACGTGTCGGCGCGTGACTGATCAGCTTGGCGAGCATCGGGTCATAGTAAGCAGACACCTCGGTGCCGGTGCGAACCCAGCTATCGATACGCAAGCTGTGGGATGCCCCCTCCCTGCCCTCCCCCGCTTGCGGGGGAGTCACGTCTATTTTTCCCTCCCCCGCTTGCGGGGGAGGGTTGGGTTGGGGGCTGACTGGAAAGCACACTTCAGTAAGCAGTCCACTCGACGGACGGAAGTTGCGCGCCGGGTCTTCGGCATACAAACGTACCTGAATGGAATGACCTTGTGGCTGGTGTCGATATTCGCTCAATGCAGGCGGATTGCCGGCAGCCACACGTACCATCCATTCCACCAGATCCACACCTGTCACCTGCTCGGTGACGCCATGCTCAACCTGCAGTCTGGTATTCACTTCCAGAAAATAGAATTGCTGGCTGTCGATGTCATAAACAAACTCGACCGTGCCTGCCGACTGGTAGCTGACCGACTGGGCCAGCCGCACCGCATTATCCATCAGCTGCGCGCGCACCACATCGCTTAAGCCCGGCGCAGGCGTCTCTTCCACCACTTTCTGATTGCGACGCTGCAGCGAACAGTCGCGTTCGCCCAGCGCCACCACCTGACCCCGGCCATCGCCGAAGATCTGTACTTCGATGTGCCGGGCGCGCTCCACGTATTTTTCGAGGAACATGCCGCCCTGGCTGAAGTTGTTCTTGGCCAGCCGCTCGACAGAATGATATGCGTCGCGTAGTTCCGCCTCACTGCGACACAACTGCATGCCGATGCCGCCGCCACCCGCCGTGCTCTTCAGCATCAGGGGATACCCCACGCGCTGCGCTGCAGCGACTGCATGATCCAGATCGTCTACCAGTCCGCTACCGGGCAACAACGGCACACGCGCCTGTTCCGCCAGAGCACGCGCAGTGTGCTTCAAACCGAAATCACGCATCTGCTGCGGTGTGGGACCGATGAAGACAATGCCTGCCGCAGCACAGGCTTCCGCAAACCCTGCGTTTTCACTCAGGAAGCCATAACCTGGATGAATGGCTTCCGCCCCACACTGCTTTGCTGCAGCCAACAAAGCGTCCTGACGCAGATAACTCTCGGCAGCCGGCGCCGCACCGATGCAGATAGCCTCATCGGCCTGCAACACGTGCAGTGAATGTTTGTCAGCTTCGGAGTAGACCGCGACGGAGCGGATGCCCATGCGTCGCAGGGTGCGAATGATGCGGCAGGCGATGGCGCCGCGATTGGCAATCAATACTTTATTGAACAAAGTGGGGGCGGACATGAACCGCGATCCTCGATCGATGCCGGGTCGTCCCGGCGAATAAAGAGGATCTGCGGGTCGTCCCGCAGCCAGACGCATCAATTGAGAATAGACAATGGACAATTGATAACGCGGACCAACGCACGTCATTATTCCCTGTCAGTTATCCATTATCAATTGTCAATTCGTCAGTCCCATACGAGCAGCTGCACCGGCGTCGGGTTATAGGCATTGCAGGGATTGTTCAACTGCGGACAGTTGGAGATCAGCACCAGCACATCCATCTCGGCGCGCATTTCCACGTAGCGCCCTGCTGCGGAGATGCCATCGGCAAAGCGCAACTCGCCTTCGGTGGTCACCGGCACGTTCATGAAGAAATTGATGTTACTGGAGAGGTCGCGCTTGGTCAGACCATGATGCCCATGCGCAATTGCCATGAGGAAGCTATCGCGACAACTATGCATATCGCGCTTGTCCAGCGCATAGCGCACTGTATTGCTCTCCGCAGAACAGGCGCCACCCAGCGTATCATGGCGACCACAGGTATCGGCTACGATGGTCAGCAGAGCATTGCCCCGGTTCGACAGCAGCTTGCTGCCGGTGCTCAGATAAATATTGCCCTGCGCACGAATGGTGTCACTGGCGCTGTAGCGCTCTTCGCTGTCGGCTGCGTTGTAGAACAACGTATCGACCGCCTGGTTACCCTCCATGTCTACGATACGGAACACTTGCCCGGCTTTGACGGTGCCAATCCACGGTTCGCCCGCCGGGACGATGGTGTTCATCATGGCCTTGCCGGGATCAAAACTGCTCTTGACTATGCTCATTGGACAATACTCATGGCGCCCTCAGCGGTACAGCACTTCGGTGTTGTAGAAGCCGCGCTGGTTCTCTTCGCAGAGATTACGGCACATGTCGTTACGTGGTGCCGGACCGGAACGCCAGGCAATCAGATGCACTTCGCGCGGTTGGTAGACCAGATCCGGATCCAGCGGATGCTGGCAGGTTGAAATCGCCACCAGCGCATGCATTTCAAAGCGCAGGTCAACGAAGTCGTTGGCCCTGGCATTGCCGCCGACAAACCGCAATGCGCCATCCTCTGCCACAGTCACCTTGCTGAAGAAATTGACGGTTGAACCGAGATCACGTGCGCCAAGGCCGTACTTGCCGATTTCGGTCAGCAGTCCGTCATAGCCATTGTTGTAGCGGGCATTGCGATGCTGCTGAAATGAGCTTGCGCCATACCTGGCTCGCACCAGCGCTGCATCGGATACCCCGCACAGCGTGTCGTGCCAGCCACAGGTGTCTTCGGTCACGGAGCACATCACGCGGCCCATATCCGAGTAGCACACATTGCCCTTGCCCAGAAACGCAGTGTGCTGCGCCTTGAGGGTATCGGCCATGTTGTAACGCTCCAGTAGCTGCTCGCTGTTGAAGAACGTCATGCTCAGATTGGCGCCCGGTTCCATGGCCAGCAAGCGCAGTGTGGTGCCGCGGCGCACAACCCCGGACCAGTGCGCACCATGGCGCAGGTATTCTTCCCATAAAACCCAATCTGGTGTTGTACCTGACATGCCCACCTCATGCTGCGATGCTGCTGCGCTTCGCTGCAGTCTGCGCCTGGAAAACCTTGCGAGGAACTATTGAATCTGCAGAAGCACTTAGCAAGTCTCGTACCAGCACGCCCCAAGTAATGGCGCATGCACCGTTAACGCTCCACAGCCACCAATCAAGCCGCCAGACCGCACCATCATCTGGCGACGATTTTGCCGCTGCGCACTTAATTGGCGCAAATAACATCAACGGATTCTCCCCTTGCATGCAGCTTCCACCGGCCGCCAAGGCACCGGCAACCATTGTAATTGCCGGGGTTTTGGCGAACACGGCGTCTCTGCTGAATATCAGGCATGCGACTTGCAAAACAATCAGGGAAATGTGCGTCTAGGGTTCCGGCTGGCTGCATTGCACCAGCGCTGGTCCGAGAGAGGCAGTCCAGCAGACACTGCGTGAGATGGCAGAAGTCACTGGATACACGGCGGGACAAAAGCCCGGGAGACAGAACACTGAGCGTGTTGCTGACTCCGTGGGACTGGCAACAGATATGGAGCACCGGCACACACGCCAGCATCTTGGATTGCGAAACCGACTCATATTGCACTCATGAGGAGACCCCGATGCGCGCGCCGATGAATTCCTTGTTCGAATCCCTTGCCAGACAACTACATGCCATGGTCATGTCGTGGGGCAAAATCATGACCGTGCTGCTGCTGGGCAGCGTGCTGATCACGCAACCAGCCCGTGCAGCTGAAAAGACCTCATTCAAGGTCGCCTGGAGCATTTACGTGGGCTGGATGCCCTGGGATTACGCCAACCAGAGCGGCATCCTCAAGAAGTGGGCCGACAAGTACGGCATCAAGATCCAGCTGACCCAGATCAACGACTACGTTGAATCCATCAATCAATACACCGCCGGCGGCTTTGACGCCTGTGTGATGACCAACATGGACATGTTGACCATCCCTGCTGCGGGTGGTGTCGATTCCACCGCGCTCATCATGGGTGACTTCTCCAACGGCAACGATGGCATTGTGCTGAAAGGCAAGGGCAAGAAGCTGGCAGACATCAAGGGACAGAAGATCAATCTGGTCGAGCTGTCGGTATCGCACTACCTGATGGCACGTGCGCTGGAGAGTGTGGGTCTGAGCGAACGTGACATCAAGGTGGTCAACACGTCGGACGCAGACATCGTCGGCGCCTTCGCCGCTGCGAGCAGCACGGCGGTCGTGACCTGGAAACCTCAACTCAGCGAAGTTTTGAAGATGCCGAACACTTCACTGGTATTTGATTCCAGCAAGATCCCCGGCGAGATCATGGACCTGATGGTGGTCAACACCGCCACACTCAAAGCCAACCCCAAGCTGGGCAAGGCACTGATCGGCGCCTGGTATGAAACCATGGCCGTCATGTTCAAGGGCGATGCCGGCACCAAGGCCGCTCGTACCGCGATGGCCAAGGCATCGGGCACTGATCTGGCCGACTTTGAAAGCCAGCTGGCCACCACCAAAATGTACGCCACCTCCGCCGAGGCCTATGCCTTCATCAACAGCGACACGGTCGTGAAGAACATGGATCTGGTGCGCAAATTCTCATTCGCACATGGCCTGCTGGGCGAAGGCGCGAAAACCGTTGATGCGGTGGGTATCGAATTTCCCAACGGCAAAATGCTGGGCAACGCCAAGAACATCAAGATGCGTTTCGACAACAGCTATACCAAGCTGGCGCTGGATGGAAAGCTCTGACGGTCAGCACAAGTAAATAGATGCCCCGACTGATCAATCTGCACCCGCGTCGCAGCAGTGCGCTGGCTCTCAGCGCACTGCCCTTTATCGTGCTGGTGCTGGCGTATATCTTCGGCTCCTCACTGCGTCTGGCAGAAAATCCGGATGACAAACTGCTGCCGGCGCTGAGCAATATCGCCGACACCATCAAGCAATATGCCTTTGCAGAAGATGCGCGCAGCGGTGCGGTACTGTTGTGGCTGGACACCTGGGCCAGTCTCAAACGCATCGGCATTGCTCTGGGAATCAGCGCTATCGGTGCACTGATTATCGGGCTGGGGATTGGCATCATTCCCGTATTGCGCGCAACGTTCGGTACCGCCATCACCGTCATCTCGATGATTCCGCCGCTCGCCATCCTGCCCATCCTGTTCATTGTCATGGGCCTGGACGAGCTTTCCAAGATTACGCTCATCATCATCGGCATCACGCCGGTGATGATCCGTGATCTGGCACTACGCTGTCAGGAACTGCCCACCGAACAGTTGATCAAGGCGCAGACCCTGGGTGCCAACAGCTGGCAATTGGTGCTGCGTGTGGTGTTGCCTCAGTTGTTGCCACGTCTGCTGGATGCCTTGCGGTTATCGCTGTGCTCCGCCTGGTTGTTCCTGATTTCCGCAGAAGCCATCGCCTCCACCGAGGGCTTGGGTTATCGCATCTTCCTGGTACGCCGGTATCTGGCGATGGATGTCATCCTGCCCTATGTGGTGTGGATCACCCTGCTGGCTTTTCTGATGGATTGGTCATTGCGACTGCTGAGCCGCAAGGCCTTCCCCTGGGCAGAGGCGCGCAATGGTTAACAGACCCTGATGGCTGAAGTCACCGTCAAGCGTCTGTGGAAGGAATACGGCGCACAAGTCGTGCTGGAAAATCTCAACTTCACGGTTGCCGATCATGAGTTCGTCACCATTGTCGGCGCCTCAGGCTGCGGCAAAACTACCTTCCTGAAAATGTTGCTGGGGATAGAACAACCCAGCCGCGGCGAGTTGCTGATCGACGGCAAGCCCATTCCGCCCGAACCCAACCAGGATCGCGGTATCGTGTTTCAACGCTATTCCTTGTTCCCGCATCTGACAGTGATCGACAATCTGTTGCTGGGACTGGAACTGCAGGGTGCGCCGGTGCTGGGTCGCCTGTTCGGCAGCGCACGGCGTCGGGCCATCGACAAGGCGCATGAGCTGCTCAATGCCATCGGCCTGTATCAGGCGCGCAGCAAGTATCCCGCGCAGCTGTCCGGTGGCATGCAGCAGCGCCTGTCCATCGCCCAGTCCGTCATCTGCGAACCCAAGATACTGCTGCTGGACGAACCGTTTGGCGCACTTGATCCCGGCATCACGGCTGACATGCACGAGCTGATTCTCAAACTGTGGGCCAGCCGGCGCATGACCATCTTCATGATCACCCATGACGTGCAGGAGAGTTTCAAGCTCGGCACCCGCCTGATGGTCTTCGACAAATTGCGTCAGGATCCACAAGCGCCTGAAGCCTATGGCGCCAGCATCACCTACGACATTCCCCTCAAGCACGGCAGGCCAACGACCGATAAGGCAGCGTGACCCTCGCGGCCGGCGCCCGGCGGCAGCGTGATGCAACACACAGTCCAGTCATTATGTGCGCCAGGTCTCGACCGCATGTAAGCACGTGAATCAGCCCTAAATATTGCTGCGACTGTGCCGATGAGTGGCGCATGAACCCGTTTTATTGGGAGAGTGTCGGGCTTGCGCATCGCCGAGCCTGCAACGCCCTTGAAGCGGCATGTTAGGCCCAGCCCACAGCGGCTATATGCGGAGCAATTTCCATGTCGAGCGTTATTCTCGCCGTAGACGACTCAGCCTCAATGCGACAAATGGTGCGTTTTACGCTGGAAAGCGCCGGCTATGAAGTGGTGCAGGCCTCCGACGGTGTCGAAGCACTCGACTATGCCAAGACCGGTAAAGCCGATCTGGTGCTGACTGATGTAAACATGCCACGCATGGATGGCCTGGCGCTGGTACGTGAACTGCGCGGACTGCCGACTTACAAGGGCGTGCCTATTCTGGTGTTGACCACCGAAGCTGGTCAGGAGACCAAGATGCAGGGCAAGCAGGCCGGCGCCACCGGCTGGATCGTCAAGCCGTTCAACCCCGAACAGCTGCTGGCCACCATTCAGCGCGTGCTATAGCACTTGAGTCAGGCCTGCAGCCAATGCAGAACCACCATCAAGTGGACGCGATCATGGCACCCCAATTCGCTGAAACAACCAGCCGCCACGGCGCCGCCATACCCGTGAGTAACTGGTCACCGCAACAGCAGACGGCGCGCATGCTCGCGTTGTGCGAGGCCCAGATGGACGCCGCCACCCAGGACTCGGATGCAGCGGTCGAGGTGCTGGTCAAAACGTTTACCGAGTTCATGGCCGCCGTGCGTGACCTGGGCAATGTTTCGCAAACAGAGCCTGGCGACGCGTCACACGCGCAGATTCTGGCTGAAGTACAGAAACGCTGCACCGAACTCTCGGGTCAGGCAGCTGCTGCAGTCATGGCTTTTCAGTTCTACGACAAACTTTCGCAACGGCTGGGACATGTGCGCTACAGCCTGTCCACCATGGCCCTGTTCATTTGCGACCGTTCCAACTCGCAGCGTCCGGAGCACTGGGAAAAACTTCTGCTCTCCCTGGGACGCCTGTATCGCACTGCCGAAGAACGCGCCATCTTCGACAGCATCGCCGGCAGCCTGTCGCTCACCATCAGCGAACAGGAAGAACCACTGGCCAAGGAAATGTCGGACTCGGGCTCTGTAGAGTTGTTCTAGTTTCTGTCAGGCATACAATGCTGACAGACAGGGTCTGCCTTGCTGCTACGCCAACAGCAGCCGGTGTGCTTCGATATCGGCTGAATTCTCGATGCCTTTGCCCAGGCGCTTCAAAATGCCATCGTGCAGATCATAAACCAGCGCGTGCACGGCGATCCGTTGACCGCGTGCCCAGGCATCCTGCAGTAGCGTGGTCTCAGCCACATTGATGGCCTGCTCAAGCGCATTGAGTTCGCACAGACGCTTCAAACGAGATTGCTCATCCACCAGGCCGGCCATGCCAGCCTGGTTGCGTTTGTATACGTCCTGTACATGTCGCAGCCAGTTATCGATCAAACCCAGCTTCTGACCACGTAACGCTGCTGTCACGCCGCCACAACCGTAATGACCGGTCACAATGACGTGTTCGACTTTCAGCACGTCTACGGCATATTGAATGACCGACAGACAATTCAGATCGCTGTGCACCACCACATTTGCCACATTGCGATGCACGAA
Source organism: uncultured Pseudomonadota bacterium (assembly GCA_963748005.1). GTDB lineage: Bacteria > Pseudomonadota > Gammaproteobacteria > Steroidobacterales > Steroidobacteraceae > CAILZL01. The sequence goes on along the minus strand of CAVVHH010000003.1, from coordinate 255,619 downwards.
GATTTCACCCGGGCGCAGGCCGAGAATCTGGTTGGCAGGCACCCGGCTGTCGGAGCAGCCGATCCACAGGAAACGCGGCAGCTGTTGCGCTTCCAGTCCGGTGAAAAAATCTGGTTGCGTCTGAGTAACGGAATCAGCCCACTGACGGTTCTGCTGCAACAGGCGCTGCAATTCATCCGGCTGCGTGGCGACGCTGTCATCGGTCATTTGGTACGGGCTCCCGAAAACAAACAAAAAGTGTAGCGACAATCTGACCAGAGGTCAGCACTGCGCCATGAAATGCCGATTGTAGTTGAAGTTTTGTCAAGTAAACGTATGTCTCTCAGGTCAGGCCATGCGCTTTTGTTATCTTGTGGCGTCGGCAACTATTGCATTCCTGACGTTGATGACCAACTGGTAGGCATAAAAAAGCATGCTCATGATACACTCACTAGTTAGTACACATAATTCAAGAACGCCACGCAACCCGGAAACTTAATTCGGCAGAGTCCGCCAGGATCGACCTGCCCCAGGTCCAACATGCATCTCAAGAATTTCACCCTGCTCGCCTGCAGCATTGCGCTGTGTGCCTGCGGGCAGTCGAGTCAATCGAATGGCGGCACGCAGCCAGCGGCAGGCAGCGCTGCTATGGGCGCCGGCGGGCCGCCGCGGCAGCAGTCGGCACTCACCGTCGATATCACGCAACCGCAGCAACACAACGCCGTGCAGATGCTGGATACGGCAGGCGGCCTGTTCGCCTGGCAGGAAGTGGCCGTGGGCGCGGAAGTGTCTGGCTACCGGGTCAGCGAAGTGCTGGTGGATGTCGGTGATACCGTACGCAAGGGGCAGGTGCTGGCGAGGCTGGATGACACCCTGCTGCGCGAAAGTTTCAATCAGGCGCAGGCCGCAGTCGCGGTGGCAAAGGCCACCATGGAACAGGCCCAGGCCAGCGCTCGACGCGGTAATGCCCTGCAGGCGCCCGGTGTCATCAGCAAACAGGATGCCGAGCAGCTCAACACCGCGGCGGCCACCGCCACCGCGCAGCTGGCCAATGCGGAATCGCAGTTGCAATCGGCCCGGCAGCGTCTTGAATACACCAGCATCAAATCGCCCGACGATGGCGTCATTTCCGCGCGCGCCGTGACACCCGGACAGATACCCAATGCCGGCACAACGCTGTTTTCGCTGATCCGTGAAAGCCGTGTCGAATGGCGCGCCGAAGTTCCTGCCATGGATATCGGCAAAATTCATCGTGGCGCCAATGCCACCGTCAAGCGTGCCGATGGCAGCCTGGCGCAGGGCAAGGTACGCACCGTCTCACCGGGTCTCGATGCCAACACACAGCGTGGCGTGGCCTACGTGGACCTGAAGCTGGAAGCGCAGATACGTCCCGGCATGTATGTCACCGGCAGCATCGAGCTGGCCCAGGCTCCAGTACTCACCGTGCCGCTATCGGCGGTCACCGTGCGTGACGGCTTTTCATATGTATTCGTGTTGCAGGACAGGAATGTGGTCGCGCAACGGCGTATTACTGTCAGTCGGCTGCACAGCGATACGGTGGATGTCAGTGATGGCCTGAGCATCGAGGACCGAATCGTCGCCAGCGGCGCAGGATTCCTGCGCGATGGCGACACCGTGAGCATGAATGGCGCCCGGCAGGGTGCCAGCGCGCAGACCAAGCCATGATGAATTTTTCCGCCTGGTCGATCCATCGCCCGCTGCCGGCCATCCTCGCTTTTGTGCTGATGAGCGCACTGGGCTTCTACGCCTTTCAGCGCTTGCCGATCACCGACTTTGCCGACATCGAAACGCCGTTCATCACCGTCTCCGTGAGTTATAGCGGTGCCACGCCCAGTCAGATGGAAGTGGAGATTGTCCGCAAGATCGAAGACTCGGTGGCCAGCATTGCCGGGTTGGAACACATCACTTCCAACATCACGCAGGGCAGCGCCACCATCAATCTCGAATTCGATCTGGATGCCAACATCCAGGTCGCCATGGACGATGTACGTGACGCTGTCACCCGGATACGCGCATCGCTGCCACAGGAGATCAATGACCCGGTGGTAGCGCGCCAGACGCTGGCGGGCGGTGCAGTGGCTACGTATGCGCTGGAATCAGCAAGCCTGGGGCCCCCCGAACTCAGCTGGCTGGTGGATGACAGTCTGGCCAAGCAATTGCGCGCCATTCCCGGCGTGGGTGCAGTCAATCGTCAGGGCGGTGTGGATCGTGAGATCCGCGTCAATGTGAAGCCCGACCGTCTGCTGGCATTCGGAATTACCGCCGGTCAGGTGTCCAGCCAGTTGCGCAGCACCCATGCCGAGCAACCCGGTGGTCGCAGTTACTTTGGCAGCGGCGAGCAGAACATTCGTATTCTGTCGACGGTTAGCACACCGGAAGCATTGCGCGCTTTTCCCATTGCGCTGGCCGATGGTCGCTCGGTGCGGCTCGACGAACTGGCTGACGTGCTGGATGACTACAAGGAAGTACGTTCGGAAGTGCTGCTCAATGGCAGGCCCGTGGTCGGCATCCAGGTGCAACGCCTCCTCATGGCCAATGAAGTGCAGATTGCCGAAGAGGTTGACAAGGCCATCCAGGCATTTGCCGCACAAAATCCCACGCTCAAGTTCACCCTGGTGGCGTCCAACGTCGGCCGCATCCGCGAAAACTTCAGCTCGTCGATGAACATGCTGTACGAAGGTGCGCTGCTGGCCATCATCGTGGTGTTCCTGTTTCTGCGCGACTGGCGTGCCACCTGGATTTCGGCCATCGCCCTGCCATTGTCGATCGTCCCTACTTTCTATGTGATGTGGCTGTGGGGCATCGGACTCAACACTCTGTCGCTGCTGGCGCTGTCGCTGGTGGTGGGTCTGCTGGTCGATGATGCAATCGTCGAGGTGGAAAACATCGTGCGCCATCTCAACGAGGGCAAGACGCCCAAACGCGCCGCGCTGGATGCGGCTCAGGAAATCGGTCTGGCGGTGATCGGCACCTCGCTGACGCTGGTTGCCATCTTTGTACCAGTGGCCTACATGCCGGGCATCGCCGGACGCTTCTTCAAGCAGTTCGCCATCACCTGCACGGTGGCGGTGATCTTCTCGCTGCTGGTGGCGCGGCTGATCACCCCCATGATGGCCGCCTATCAATTAAAGGCCAAACCCGAGCCCGAGCATCTTGGTCCCATCTGGGGGAAGTATCTGCAGGTGGTGCGCTGGACGCTGGCCAATCGCGGCAAGACCCTGCTCGGCGCACTGAGCATCTTCGTGATCGCCATGGGTGCATGGTTCACGCTGCCGGGCAGTTTCCTCACTGCCAACGACAACGCTGAAATCAGCTTCCGCGTTACCCTCGCTCCGGGCAGCGGCCTGGCCGCCACGCACAGGGCCGCCGAGCAATTGCAGATCATGCTGTTGAAGGAACCGGAAGTCACGATGGTGTACAGCAATATCAGCGTCGACAGCGCGTCGGTCACCGCTGAACTCACACCGCGCGAAGATCGCGAACGTAGTCAGCAGGAAATCCAGCAGGCGGTGTCGCCGCAGTTCAGCAGAATTCCGGGAGCGCGTATCAGTATCGGTGGACGCGGCTTTGGCCAGAACATGTCCATCGTGCTGGTGGGCGACGATGAAATCCTGCTCAACAACACCGCCGCACGACTGGAAGCACAGATGCGTGACATCGGCCTGACCGGCATCAACTCCAGTGCGGCACTGGTGAAACCGGAAATATCCATCACGCCGGACTTCGCCACCGCAGCGAAACTGGGCGTTACCAGTGCTGCACTGAGCGATGCCATTCGTATCGGCACCACCGGCGACATCGACAATCGCCTGCCCAAGCTCAGTCTGCCCTCGCGGCAGATTCCGATCCGTGTGCAACTGGATCCCGACGCACTCAAATCCGTCGACATGCTGCGTTTGATGCGTATTCCTGCCCGCAATGGCAGTGTGCCGCTGGAAAGCGTTGCCAGGATCGAGCTGTCCAGTGGCGCCGCACAGATCTCCCGTTACGATCGCCATCGCAATGTCAGTGTGACGGTACCGTTGAACGGTCAGGCATTGAGCACCTTGCTGGCCAAAGTACAGGTGCTACCCGCACTGCAAACCATGCCACCCGGCATCACCCAGCAAAAAAGTGGTGATCTGGAACGTCAGCAACAGCTCGCCAGTGGCTTTGTGATTGCCATGGCGGCCGGTGTGTTCTGCGTGTATGGCCTGCTCGCTCTGTTGTTCAACGACTTGTTGCAACCCATCACCATTCTGCTGGCGCTGCCGCTGTCCATCGGTGGTGCCGTGGCGGCATTGAAGCTGGGCGGCTATGGTCTGGCCGTACCCTCTTACATCGGCATTCTGATGCTGATGGGTATCGCCGTGAAGAATTCCATCCTGCTGGTGGATTACACGGTACTGGGGGAAGAACGTGGCTTGAGTCGTACCGATGCGCTGGTCGATGCCTGCGCCAAACGTGCCCGTCCGATCGTGATGACTTCCATCGCCATGGGTGTGGGTATGGCACCAACAGCGTTCGACTTTTCCGGCACCAATGCCTTCCGCGCGCCGATGGGCATGGCCGTACTGGGTGGCCTGTTTACTTCGACGATCCTGAGTCTGCTGGTGATTCCGGCGGCGTATACCTATGTCGGCGATTTCGAATCATGGTTCCGCCGGTTGCGACATCGTTTCTTCTGAAGTGGCAGACGGGTCTGGATCTGCTGCGCGGCCAAGTCAAGATATTTTCAGGTCCGATAGTCCACTTGCACCGACTGACCAACGCTGAGGTGGGCGCCGGTACCCGAAATTACAATCAGATTCTGCCCAAAGGTCACGCCGCGCAGCTGCGGGTTACGCCGATACTTCATCAGGACGCTCAAGGGTTCGGTTCCCTGTGACACGCCGGTGGCCTGGTCGGTGGTCGTGATCTTGCAGCGTGTGCAGGGCTTTACTGCCCGCAGTCGCCAATCATCGGTCCACAGCTCAAGAATTTCATCCTCGCCATAAGCGGGCAGGCCTTCCAGCACCACATTCGGCCGGAAGCGATTCATGGGCAACGGCTCTGAAACACGCGTATTCAAATCGGCCAGTGATGCCGCGCTGATCAGCAGCAGCGGAAAGCCGTCGGAAAACTGATTGAAGGCAGTCGCCTCACCGGTCCAGTCGCGATTGCTCAGACGTTGCTGCGAATCGTCAAAACGCACCAGTCGCACCGATATGCCGAGAAACGCGGCAAACCACTGTGCTGCAGCGTCACCTTCATCAAAAGCGCGGCATTGATCGTTCCACACTGTCACGGTGACCGGCGTGGCCTGCGAGGTACCGGCAATCGTCAGCAACGGCATGCCGGGGGCCGTGATCTGCAATCCTGCACCGCGCAGCGCAGGCGCAATCAATGCCAGCCGGCCCTGTTCGCGTTGCGTCACTAAGCGGCCCTGTGCATTGACCAGCATCCAGCGACGATCCTGCGCCAGACCGGTGGATGTCAGCTGCGCACGCTCAAGCGCAATCCCGGCGCAGGACTTGATGGGATAGACATACAAACCTTGAACGACAATGTGGGCCATATCGGAAGTCAGTGTAATGAGGTGCAGTACCAGAACAAATCAGGGTTGCACCAGCACATAATCGCCCGCGAAGATCTGATCCTTGGCGTTTGGAAAGTTCAGTTCCACCTGCAGATGCAGGCCATTGCTGCCAACGCGCTGATAGCGCTGGACGATATCGATACCCTGTTCGCGATCGCTCGCATGTACGACAAATACATTTTTCTGCCAACCGGATTCGACCCGGAAGGTCCCATAGGTGCTTGCCAGGGTACTGGTCACCCCAGCTTCAAAGCGGCGCCGGCCACCATTGTCCGCCTGAATTTCTATCCGGTTTGAAGCCTGAATGATCTGCAATTTGTTGCCGGGTAGAATCCCATTCAACAATGCCTCCTCTTTTTCATGCTGTTCGCGAGCCTCCCAGTTGTTACGGCGACGGGATAGCGGAAGAGCAGCACCTGCCGGGGAGGTTCCGGCATCCGGCGATGACGGGCTCGCTTGTGGATTGGCAGCACCCTCTTCCGGCGGAATGCTGAGCGGATAACGACGCCGCTCGCGCTCTTCTTGTCTGGCATACGCCTGATCCATCACCGCCCGCAAGTTACCGGCCAGCGCTTCACGCGATGGTGACTGCAACTGCCATTGCCCGGCAATGCTCTGGCCACTGCTTTCCGGTTGTGTACGCAGGTTCATGCTGCAGGAAGCACACGCGATAGCGCCCAGCATGAGCAGCGTTGTGCGCATCAACCTGAGCCGGCCTGCACCATCATAAGACGGGTGATTTTTCATTAATGAAACTCGAATGCGGAGAAACACTGCACGGGTGCCAGTGTGAACGGAATCACGTACTGCAATCAACGACAGCCTGCTGAAATACAGCTGTCGGATCCATGAACAGAATATCGGTAACTCATGACAATCCATTCAATAATCGTACGCCCCTGCCGATGTACACCCGGAACAATATCCAACCTTGGGAATATCGGGAAGCCATGTTCATGAAAACGCCAACTCTGCTTCTGGGGGCCGCGCTGATCGGCGGTCTGCTGTCCAACCCCGCGATGGCCGACGTTGCCGTCGGTGTGCGGGCCGGCACCTTCGGCTTCGGCGCAGACTTTGATATCGGGCTGACCGAAACGCTCAATCTGCGTCTGGGTTACAACACGTTCAGCTACGACCACACGCTCGAAGAAACCGACGTCACCTACGATGGCACGCTGAAAATCGGCGCAGCCTCGGCGATTCTCGACTGGTATGTATTCAAGGGCGGCTTCCATGTGTCTGCGGGCGCGGCACAAAAAGGGCCTACGGTCGATGCGGTCGGCAAGCCAACTGGCGGGACCTATGAAATCGGCGATCACATTTATACCGCGGCCCAGATTGGCTCTCTGACCGGCACTGTAAAGCTGGGCGATTCAGTTGCACCTTACATCGGTATCGGCTGGGGAAATCCCGTGGACGAGGCGGGGCGGTTCACGTTGTTGCTGGACATCGGCGCCATACGCACTGGCGCACCGACCGCCACGTTTACCGCCACTTGCGGCACAGGTTTGACCACGACTCAATGCACGCAATTGCAGGCTCAACTCAACGCCGATATTGCGGCAGAAATAGCCGATTTCGAAGAAGAGACCAAGGACTTTGCATGGTATCCGGTCATCACTCTGGGCTTCGCAATTCGTTTCTGAATTACAGGCTGCAAGTCAGGACCAGAATCGCTGCAGAACTTGCCAGTCGATTTCCGTACTTCGGACCTGCAGCCTCATTCCTCAGGTTGATCCCTGCAGCCCCTGCCCGATGCCATTGATCGAAGCCAGCAGGGCTTGCAGCAACTGCCGATCCTGACTGCCGCTGGCGCGCCAGCGTGATAACAGGTCCACCTGCATCAGGTGCATGGGATCAAGATATGGATTGCGCAGACGCACCGAGCGCTGCATGGTGGGATCGGCATCCAGCAGGAAGGCACAGCCTTTCAGTTGCAGCACATGCTCCCTGGTCAGCTCGTACTCGCTGCGGATGACCTGCGCGACGCGTGCGTACTCTGGCCCGGCCAGTTGTTCGTAGTAGGCAGCAATGCCGAGATCGGCGCGCGCCAAACCCATTTCAATCTGATTGATCAATTGCTCGAAGAAGTACCAGCGTCCGAACATTTCGGACAGCACTGCATTGCCGTATTCCTTGCTGGCTGCCGCCAGTGCGGTACCCGCACCATACCAGCTGGGCAACATGTAGCGACTCTGCGCCCATGCATAACTCCAGGGAATGGAACGCGTGCTGGCCACACTACTGGCATTGCTGAGCAAGGCGCCATGTGAGCCGATCTGCATGCGTTCGATCACGTCCACCGGCGTCGCGCGCCGGAAGAACTCAAAGAACTGCGGGTCTTTGTACACCAGTGCGTCATAACTGCGGCCGCCCTGCACCGACATTACATCCATGACCTGCCGCCACTGCGGTGCAACCTGCTCGGGCGGCCGCACACCTGCCTGAGACAGGCTCAGGGCATTGAAAGCCTGTTCGAACACCCGCAGCGCAATCGGCCGCAGACTGTATTTGTCGTGGATCAGTTCACCCTGTTCGGTCAGACGCACACGGCTGCGTACCGCTGCATCCGGCATGGTTCGCGTCAGCGTTTCGACCATACCTGCATTGCGGCTGGAGGTGCTGCCACGCCCATGAAAAATCGTCAGTTCAACTTTGGATTCCTGCGCCACCTGCACCAGCGATTCCTGGGCGCGCCGCAACAACCATGTGGAACTGACCGGGCCCATTTCCTTGTTGCTGGCCGAATATCCCAGCATGACAAATTGATGATTGCGTCGGCCGATCAGATGTCTCTGGTACACCTGCGTCCTGAGCAGGTCGGTCATGACCTGACCGCAACTCTCCAGCTCAGCTTCGGTTTCAAACAGGGGCGCGATATCCACTGCCACGTCACCGGTGCGCCGATCCGCAGTGTCGGCCCAACGCGCCAGTAACAGCACCGACAACAAATCGTCGGCGCCCTTCGGACCACTGATAACGAATGGACCAATGGCATCCGGCCCTTGCCGGTGACGGCAATGTGCGATGGTCTCGAACACCCAGATACTGCGCTTGCCGGTGGGATCCAGCGTGCTGGTAGGACCTTCGTCCCGTGCAATTGCATCGCACAGACGTTGTGTGCGCTCGGCAGGTGTTATTTCCTGCCAGGTGAGGTCACTGAAGCCATTGGCAATCACTGCACGATGCACGTCGGCGTGTTGACGCAAATCCAGCGTTGCCAGATGAAAGCCGAAGGTACGAATGCGGCGGATGAAACGCCGCACATGGAACAAGCCCGCATGCTGGCCGCGGTTCTGTTTCAGGCTGGCTGCGATCAGCTGGATGTCATGCAATAGTTCGGCTGCGGTTTCATAGTGATTCTGGCGCGCTTCGTAACTGGCGCGCAGGCGCTCGGCTACCTGGCCGAGAAATACGCGATACGGCATGTAGTCCTGACGAACCGAGGTCATGGTGTGAGCCGATGCCAGCATGATCGAATACGCTTCGATGCGTGCCTGCAGTTCGGTCGAGATACCAATGCGGCTGGCGCTTTGCGACAGTAACTCCGATAGCTGCTGGCATTCCAGAAAGTAGCTGTTGATGATCAGACGATGATGACGGGCGATGGTCTCGCGAATGCTCTTGGCATTGACTTCGGGACTGTTGTCCATGTCGCCGCCCACCCAGGAACCAAAGCGGATGATCTCCGGCACGTCGATATCGCGTGCTGCCGGGCCATACACCCGTTCCAGTGCCGCCTCGATTTCCTCGTAAAACACCGGAATAATTTTGTAGATCACCTCGACCACAAAGAACAGTACATGTTCGCGTTCATCGGCCAGGGTCAGCCGGTCACGCGAGTTGTCGGCGGTCTGCCAGCCAGTCGTCACCTCGGCCCGCACGCGTTCCCAGTTGGCACGCGCTTCGTACGAGCCCGCCGCCAGGTTCAGGCGACTCAGCAACAGTTCGGCGACCACCTGTTGTTTACGCAGGATGGTGCGGCGTTTGGATTCGGTGGGATGGGCCGTCATCACCGGCTCAATCCAGATCTCCTGCAGCAGTTTGCGCACGTCCTCAAGCTGCAGCCCCTTGGCTTTGAGTTTCTGCAGGGCTTCATCAATGCCGCCGGGCTGCGCGGTGCTGGTGTCGTTCAGGTACTGGTGACGGCGGCGGATGCGATGCACTTTCTCCGCCATGTTGACCATCTGGAACCAGGTGGAGAACGCCCGCACCAGATCCCGCGCTTCGGCGGCATCGCGCGCCTTGGTGCGTGTCAGCAGCTCGGCGGCAGCCGCACTGTCTCCTTCGCGTCGACCCAGTGCTGCCTGACGATCCCCTTCCACGATGTTGAACAGTTCGTCCCCACCCTGTTCGCGCAACACCTCGCCCACCAGACCGCCGAGCTTGTGGACGTCGTCGCGGAGTGCCGCGTCTTTCAACGGGAAGTAAATGTCTTGGCGACCCATGGTGTGCGCTTCAAGTCGAGGGGTAAAAGCTCATCGCACGGAGCGGCGGGCCATTACCCGCTTCCGCCCCATGCAGGGGCGGAGAGTCTAGCAGATGCTGCTATATGCTTAGTTGTCGGGCAACAACTGGGTCTAGCCGGCGGGGAAGAACTCGATGGGATGCGTAACCGTCAGGGTTTCGACATCCTGGGCCGGGAAGCGGATCAGCTTGATACGCGCCTTGAGCTTGGCTTCGAGTTCGGGATTGTTCAGCTCGCTGGATACCACATCGCAACTGAGTACTTCGCCGGTAGGCGCAATCACCAGCTTGAGCACCACTTTGCCCTGCAGGTCCGGGTTGTCGCGCAGCGCCCGCGAATACAACGCAAAAATCGCGGCCTTGTTGCCGTCGAGAATCTGCGCCACTTCGCTGCCGTCGCGCTTGCCCTTCTTGCTGCCAGACGAGCGTTGCACATCAGTCTTCGGATCGCTGGCGCCGATGGAAGTAGTGACCTGAGTGGTGCTATGACCCGCCAGTTCGCCGGTGCTGCCGCCATAGCCGCGGCTGAGCGCGGCATTGTTGATGCCACCACTGTTCTTGCCGACAGCTGAAGTAATCATGTTGCGTTCGGAACGGGTTGCGGCCACCGCGTTGGTCAGTGTCTGGGTTTGCTGCGCACGCTCGACAGTCGTGTTGTCACGCAATGCAGCAAGCTCATCGAATACCGCCAGCGCTTTGGCGGCTTGTTTGCGCGCCTGTTCCGTCCGGTCCGGCTCGGCTTCGGCTCCGGTTTGCACTTTCTCGCCGGCTTGGGTTCTTCAATTACCTTTTCCGGCTCGACCGCCTTGGGCGGCGGCGGTGGCGGTTTACGTTGCTCGAGCACCAGTTTGACCACCCGGTCCGGCAATGCCGGGGCATTTTCCCGGGTCTGTTCCGGCAGCGGCAACAGCTGCATGAGCACACTGAACACTGCACCCACGATCAGGCAGTTGCGTACCACCTTGCGGAAGCGCTGCTCAACCTCCGCAGTCGGTGACCACGGCAGTTCATAATTCGGTAATAGGGCGCCAGTGACATGTTAGACATTTCACGTTCCAGCACTGCCAGCGACACTTTGCCGTAGTTGGCCTGCGTACAGGTGTTCATGATCTTCTTGAGTACGTTATAGGGCAGATTCCGGTCGCCCATAATAGTGACTTCGCGTTCCGCCACCGTGTCCTGCGCAGCGCTGGCCAGCACGCGATCAGCCTGTGAATTCAGTGCCAGTTTCAGCGGCTCGATGCTGTTGCCTGATGCTGCTTCAACGTCCGCGAGGCTGATCACGGCGCGTCCATCCACCAGCACATCGGTGCGCGTAATCATCACCACCACAGTGGCACGCGGTTTGGTCTGCGACACCGATTGCGGGATCGCAATGTTCTTGGTATTCGGCAGCAGATCCACATCCGACATGTGAATCAGCAGAAACACCACCAGAATGGTCATCATGTCGATGAACGGCACCAGCGCCATATGACTGTCGCTGGAATGCTGGCGCTTGCGATGACGTTGCAGGCGATAGGGAATCATGTCGGCGCGTCTCCTACGGAGACTTCCGGAAACAGCTCAGTCTGAATCACGTTCCTGCCCTTGGGCGCGTACACCCGCACGGCATCCATGACCTGCACCAGGGTGTCGTAGGGAATTTCCGGCTCGAGCAACACGCTGGCGTCCTGTTTGTCCTGGTACTTGGATTTGACCAGCAACAAGTATTCCGCAAGGCCGTTCATGTCGTAGCCCTTGTCTGAACTGGGCAGAGCCTTGAGCAGACCTGTATTTCGATCGCCAACTTCAATACCCGACTTGCGCACCACTACCTCGAGTTGCAGGCCCTGCGGCAGATCGGGAATGGCGGCATTCGCAGTCGGGAAGTTCAACTCAAGAATGCTAGTGCGGGTAAAAACCGCAGAAAATACCAGGAAGCAAACCAGCATGACCATCATGTCGATCATCGGCACGACGTTGAGATCGTAGCTGCTGCGGCCACGATGGTGGTGACGCATCACCCGCTTGGAAACTTTACTGGCCATGGGTTCATGCCAAGCCGCGGGCGGTTGCGGCAGCGCGAGCCACGTGCTGGCTGGAATCGGCTGAAGTATCCAGGTCGCTGCGGCGCTCCACCACAGAATTCAGAAACTTCACCGAAGCAATTTCCAGACTGTCGATCAACCCTGTGGTTTTGGAGTCGAGATACATATGGCTGAGCAGCAAGGTGATCGCGCAGATCAGACCCGAGGCCGTGCAGTTCATCGCCACCGAAATACTGGCGGCCAGCAAACTGGCTTTCTCCGCCGGATTGGCATTGGCGATGGACGCGAATGCCGAGATCAGGCCGATCACGGTACCCAACAGGCCCATCAGCATGCCGACGTTGGCAAGTGCGCCGAGATAGTGAGTGCGTTTTTCCACGCGTGGAATGATTTCCAGCATGCTTTCATCCATCGCCTTTTCCACGTCATCGCGCCGACGGGCATGCGCCAGCCTGGCGATGCCGTAGTTCAGCACCGTGGCAATGGACGCCTTGGAATTGCGCGTCAGCGCCAGTACCTGCTTGAAATTTCCGGCGCTCAGGTGCGGCACCAGTTCCCCCCACAGCCCGCGATTACGCCGGGTTTCCGCAGTCAGGAATATGAAGCGCTCAATGGCAATGGCCACGCCAACGAAAAACACCGTAATCACCGGGTAGATGAAAAATCCACCGTTCTTGAAGAAGCCAACCACGAATGTGTAAATCTCTTCCACAGTACTCACCCTAGGTATGCCGCAATTAGCGGGTGCAGGTTCTGACAAAACTCATTTTCAATCCGCGACGCAACTCTCATCCCATCCGCTCTGCCCGGTCATTTCCTGTCGGCAGCCGGCGTCGCTTGCGTACCGGGCACCCGTGCCGCCCGATCCTTGTCGGCCCCGTCTTTATCGGAGATGGCCCGGTAGTAGTCGACTTCACGCCGGAATACTTCACGATCCACGGGTGCGAGCGTCTCATCGATCAACGTGTTGAAGGGTTGCCCCGGCAAATCGCTCAACTCAGCCTTCTTCCAGGGTACGATGTACATGACTTTAGGCAGTTCCCGGTTGCCAGTAACCAGTGTTGAATCCAGTATCAACTGGTCATTGCCACGCGCAGCTGGGTTGGCGGGTTGACTGGTTGCGGCCTTAGGCTGTTTTGCAGGCACCGCTGCCGCCGGTGCAGGCGGTCTATCTGCCGCGACCGCCGCCACCTCAACCAGCAGCAGTAACCCCGTCACACAACCCGCTGAAAATCGTCGGCTCAGATTCACTATTGCGCTCCGCTGGCGGCCATGGCCTTCCGGTCGGTCTTCAGGCGGCTGTTCAATTCCTTGATCCAGCTTGCGACCTTTGCATCTGGCGCACCGAGAAGTTGCTGGTAGCGTTCGTACTCAGGTAACGCCAACTGTGGCTGTTGCAGATACAGGTCGTACAACACACCAAGATTCAGATGCGCCGCGGCGTAGCTATCCTCCGCCGCAATGGCCGATTGATAAGCCGCTTCGGCGTCCTTGAAACGCCCTAGATAGCGGTAACTCACACCCAGATAGTTGTTGGCGACGGCCGATTTCGCATCACTTGCCAGCGCGCGCCTGAACAGCTCCGCCGCAGCATCGTAGTGACTGGCCTTGAGTTCGAGCAGACCCAGATTAATGGTTGCTCCAGTAAAATTCGGATAACCAGCGGCTAGTCTCTGCAGCTGCTGCTTTGCAGCTTCAGTCTGTCCAGCTTTCAGTGCGGCAAGTGCCTGTTCGTACTGCAGCTGTGCTTCTGCTGGAAGAGGGGCAGGCTGCACAGCAACCTGTTCGGCAGCTGATGCAGCCACAGCAACAGGTTCGCTCAGGGCTGCAGGCGTGCCACCACCTGATAAGGCGCAGGCGGACAACATCGCTGCGGATGCCAGGCTCAATGTCAGTAGCCATGAATGTGGTTGGGTATAAGTGCCTTTCATCTCAGAGGCTACCTACATAGTCTTCGCTGAGTTCATTTCTCGCGTAGCGTGCTGGCATCAATTTGGCCAGCGCGGCATAGCTCTTCTTGACCCACTCGTCATAGATACCCTCGCCGGCACGCTGCACATTGGTCTGATGCAGAGCGATGGCTTTCTCCTCAAAAGGAAAGGCCTGTTCTTCCAGCAACACGTTGTATTGCTCCAGCGCATCGGCGTCGAGATTCCTGGGTCGTTCCGACGCCAGCATGTCAGCGCCCATCTGACGATAAAGCTCGGCAATACCAAACGTGGCCTCAGTGGTGACTTCAGCCACTTTGTAGTCAAGCGCCTGACCGTAGATCGCCAGCGCCTCTTCCATCGCCGTGCGCTTCGCTTTCAGAGATTTGGCCAGAGGCGTGGTCAACTTCAAAGCGCTGAAGCTGGTGACTGCCGGTTGCACGGTATACAAGGTAGCGCGCGCGGCAAGATACCTGCTGCGATCGGTGCGCGCCGCCCCGGCGCTCTTATCAGCCGCGATGATGTCCTTGTACCAGCGTAACTGCGTCGCACTGTCGTTCGCAGTGGCGGCCAATTCCACCAGATGCTGGCGCGCCTCCATGGCCGTATCAAAGGGCTGCGGATATTGCGTCACATAAGCACTGTAAGTCGTCGCTGCCTTGCCGGCCGCACCTGCCTGCCCTTTGCCGGCCGACTGGAGATACAACTCTCCTGCCTGCGACAGTGCTGCGCGACGAATCTCGGGGGTTTCTTCGCGGCGCGCCGCAATGCGTTCGTATTCACTGGCAGCTTCCATGATGCGGCCGGTTTCCTGATAACCAATTGCCAGTTTCTTGCTGACCTCCGGTTCCAGTTCATGAGCAGGGTGTGTGCGCCGGAACTGCTCCAGCACAGCGATGGCTCTCGGCCAGTTGTTCTGGGTGATCAGGGCTGTGGCCGCATCGAATTCGGCATTGGCGCTGATTTTCGAAGTGGGTGCCAACGCCGCCACGCGCAGGAAGTCATCCACCGCTGCCGTGCCGTTACCGGCCACTTGCTTGGCTTCTGCCTGTTTGTATATCGACGCCGCAATACGATCATTGACAGCAGCGAGATCAGGATCGCCGGCAGGCAGCATCTGTCGCACGCTCAAGTACGCCGCTTCCGCTTCCGGATAGCGGGCGCGATCAAACAGTGAATGCGCCATCAAGGTCGTCGCGGTGCGACGTTGCTTGAGATCGGCAGGCGGCTGTCGAGCAAGCAGCTGCTTGGCGACCTCAATGGTGCGATCAAACTCGTTCAGCGCAAACAGATCTTCGGCTGCCTTGCTGAGTACCGGCGCCGCCTGTGGATCCTGCGGAAAACTGCTGGCAAACATCACAGCGCTGTCGATGAACTTGCGATGCCATGTCACCCGTGACGCGCCACTGAGTGTCGGCTCGTATTTCCGATAGGCCACCAGCGCAGCATAGCCTGCGGTCGCGGACTTGGCGTGCAGCGGATACTCGTAGGCAGTGCGCTCGTATTCCTGGGTCGCTTCTGCGTAGCGCCCGGCATCGAACAACAATTCGGCCAGCAGGTAGCGATTGCTGGGCGCTGCTGCATCATCCGGAAATGCGGTCAACAGGCTGCGGTACCAGCGTGTTGCGGCATTGTAGTCATCGACTTTCTTGGTCTTGCCGGCCTGTGCATGATAATACTGTGCCAGATCCTGAAGATTGCTTTGCAGCTGCGCGGCCACCTCAGGTGCATCACTGCGCTGGCGATTTTTCCAGAACGGCATTTCAAACGCATAGCGCTCGACAAACTGCTGTTTGGCCTCCAGCACGCGCGCCGCGAAGCCGCCTTTCTGGTAAGCCTCCATGGCACGAGCTTCAAGCGTCGGCGCCTGACGCGCATCCGGCTTGCGTTTGGCGAAGGCAGTAAACGCCAGTGCTGCATCCTGATAACGTTCCTTCTCCAGATACAGATCACCAAGGCTCGCATACATCAGGTATGCATAGGCTGGATCATCATGTTTGCTGATCATGCTGGTCAGGGTGTCGGGGCCGTCTTCATCGGAGGCCATGACCGACAGTACACGCAGAGTGTCATCAGCCAGTTCATGTTCGGCACGTGACAACGAAGCGATATCCCGCAAAGCACTCTGTCGTACCAGCAAACGATCCAGTTCTTTCAGGAAACTCGCGGCACTCTCGTCGGCGCGACCCTGTTTGAACAGGGCCCAGCCCTGCTTGTACAAGCTCTGATCATAGAACGCCGTGGTATCACCGAGGCTTGCTACTGCGGCATAAGCCTTGGCCGCGTCACCATAACGCTTGGCACTGAACAGAATTTCACCACGACGGAATTGCGCCTCACCTGACCAGCGTGACTGCGGATGCTGCGTCACCAGTTTGTCGAGCGCCGCCAGCGCCTGGGATGTCTTGCCGGACGCTTCGTATGCCCGGGATAACTGGTACAGCACGGCATCGCTGCTGGTGTATTGCGGATAGGCCTTGAGCAGGCCTTCGTACAACTCAATGGACTCCTGCAACTGCTTGCTGTCGAGCGTGCCGCTGGCAGTGCTGGCCAAGGCGATCTCGTTGGCCTGAATATTCAGGTCGCCAAGACGGCGCATGGCTTCGACGCGCAATTGTGGACTGGCGTTCTTCAACTCAAGAAACTGCCGATAAGCAGCTGCCGCCTGCTCCGGTGTGACGCCACTGGCCATTTGTGGTGCCACTTCCACCTTGCGGCCCGCCAGATCCTTGAGTGTGCCGGTGGGCTTGTTCTTATCGGCTGCATGCGCGCCTGTCATCGCCGCAGCGAGCCCTCCGACAACAATCACGGTGCAAATGATTTTCATGGTGTAGCCACCGCTGTGGGCGCGGCAAGCGTCGCTGCAGACCCGGTTCGACCACTATCCGCTGCAGAGCGGTCATAGATCGATGCCAGCGCAAACTGTGCCTGCAAGGCGTACTGGGCCAGACGTTGTTTCTGCTGCTCAAGCTCCTGAACGGCCAGGCTCGCCAGATATTCGCTTTGTGCGGCGCCGGTTGTTTCGCAACGCGCGGCCAATGCCTGCAACTGTGGCGTCAGCGCCGCTACGCGAACAGCAAATTGTTCATTGCGCTGCGGCACCTGGCTGCGGGCACGGTCTACCAGCGTGTGGCGACGACGTGCCTCCTTGGTGGCAACGGTCAGCTCACGTACTTCCTTTTTCTCGCGCCACAGGCGTGCCTTGTAGTTGGCGCTCATGTCCCAGTACAGCACGCCACGCAACATGCGGGTCTTGTCCTGCATTTCGCCCACTGCCGTGTCAGTGGCATCAGCATTTTTCAAGGCGTTCTCAACCGCCAGCACACGGCGCCAGTTGGCTTGTTCGGCGCTGGTGGCCAGTGCCACGACGTCTTCGCTCTGTTCAATCGCATTCAGTCGGGCTTCCAGTTCGACTGTCTGCGCCTCCAGACCCTCCATGTCGATAACATCCAGTGCTTTCTGCATGGCACTGGTGCGTTGTGCAAAAGCCAGCCTGCGTGTGTCGACCATATCCTGAAACGCTGACATGCTTTGCGTCCAGGTATCAAGGTTGCGTTGCATGACCTTCAGATCACGATAGTTCTTGAGCGCTTCCTGGAAAGTGTTGGAAGCAAGCAAGTCGTACAAGTAACGGGTTTCCGGTGCATCAGGCAGATTGCGCAACTGCCAGTACCAGCCAGACTGATCAGCAGTGTCATTGTCCAGAACCGTCTTCAGAAGTGAACCGCTGCGAATGGCTGCAATCGATTCATCCAGTCGAATAGTCTCCTGTCGAAACGAGTCAATCGCGAAGTTGTAGTAATTCACAGCCTGAGCATCGGCCTGCAACTGTGCATAGGCGTAGGGAATTGCCAGATAGGCTTCCTGCACGGCTGCGTCCAGCAGATCACGTTCCTTCAACTCCAGCCAGGGCGCGAGTGCCTCCTGATATTTGCCGGAGCTGGATTGAGCCCAGCCCAATCCAAGCAGCGCCTTGTTGGATTGGGGTCCATTCAAGCGAACGCGCTGCAGCACTTGTTCGGCTTCAGCAGCACGGCCGGCACGCAGCCAGTTAAAACCGAGCGCCAGATTCGCCTTGTCGCGTAGCGCCAGCATTTCAGCAGAACCCGATTCCATCTGTCCAACACGATCCAGCAATGCTGTCGCTTCGTCATTGCGTCCTTGCCGCACCAGCGCCACGCCCAGATTGAAGCGTGCGTAGGCCAGCCAGCTTTCACTGGTTTGCCGGGCGTCTTTGCCGGCGCTGTCGTCAAGTTTCTGCAGTTCGGATATCGCCTCGTCGTACTGTCCCTGGTTCAACATCACCTGGGCAAACAGCATATGACGCTCGGTATTCAGGCCCTGGGGAAGTTCACCCTGTATTGACTGCAGTGCGCGTTGTGCGTCGGCGAGGTAGCCACGCTGATACCACAGCTTGGCCAGATAGAACCAGGCGCGATTGCGCACATCCAGTGCCACATTGTCATTGAGCAAGGCCTGAAATATCCGGCCAGCTTCCGTGTGCTGGCCAAGCGACAGGTATAGCGCGCCCTTGATCAGCTCGGCTTCGGTCTGATGATTAGGCACCCGCCCCAGCGACGTGGCCGCATCCAGATGCACGAGGGAGCGAAAGTAGTCTTCCTGATAAAAGTAGAACAGCGCATCACCGTAATAGAGATCACGCACCGCTTGCGGCGTACTCATCAGTGGTGCAGACACCTGTTTGGCCGCCATTGTCGGTGTCACGCCCGCCAACATGCCGACGATCGTGCCGATGCCGAGCAACACACTGGAACGAAGGCTTGTCATGTGAACGCTATGAATCGACATGGCTGGCGCGACTATTCCCATTCCTTGACGAGGAACTCAGGCTGTTCCTTCACCTGTTTGTCGCTGATCTTGAGCTCAAGATACTTGGCGCCCACGCCCTTGTTGAACTTGAGAGTAGCGCCGCGTTTGTAATCAATCTTGTTCGGCCCCTTGCCTGTAAAAAAGGCAACCAGCTCATGTTCTCCCGCTTTGAGATTACCAACATAAACACGCTGCACACCGCCTTTCAGCAAGGCCTGGGTTTCGCGCGGGGTGTACAGGTAATTGGCGACGTCCTTGTTGTCCAGTTTCAACGTCACTGTATCCAGTCCAAAAAAGGTGCCGACGTCCATCGATACAAACACTGCAACCTGTGTGTCCGCGGGATACAGCAATTCCTCTTCGAGCACAAACAGCTCGCGGTTCAGATCCAGGACATCCTTCTTGAGCGTCTGCACATCCTGATCAAGTATCTTGAATTCGGTTGCACCACCGGCGCCCGGCGCAGCTTTTTGAGCTGCCTGCGACCAGCTCACCGAAATGAACAGGCTTGAAATCAGGATCAACAGTGTCTTCACGAGCGTCATATGAATGTTCAACCAGGTTGAGTGCAATCTGCCAGTCAACTTCATTCGTTGAGAAGCTGGCGCAGCTTGTCGGTAATCACAGTTTCCTCACCGCGCTCGTAGCCGGCGTGGCTGTAACGCATTCGCCCCTCCCGGTCTATCAGCACCAGCAAGGGCATTGATTTCAGATTGAATTGGCTGCTTGCCGTCCTTGACGCATCAAGCAATACCGGAAAATCGATGCCCAGAGTCCGCACCATTGTCGCGGCCTGCTCTTCACTGTCATCCACATCGATACCCAGTGTGACCAGTCCGGCCTTCTGATACTTGGCGTGAACCTCGTTCAGCGCCTGCATGACCTGCCGACAATCGCCACACCAGCGCGCCCAGAAACCCAGCAGAACCACGCTGCCGCGGTACTCGGAAAGGCGCAGGTTTTCGCCGCTCAGCGAGCGCAATGCAAAATCCGGCGTAGCGGTAAGCACCGCCTTTGCTTCAGCAGCCCGTGCCATGCAGGTCATGGACATGGTCGAGGCCACGCCTGTCAGTACCGCGATGCAGCCAGCCAGACTCCGACTTGTGATGGATTCGAACAAAATTAAGACCTATTAAGTCAGCGCACTGCCGCCCAAGCCTGTTGCGCCAGATTGCAATCAGGCTCTGTATGAGGTGCGCAGCCTGTCGATATTCCGGATGTTTCGCAAAATGTCGTGAAAACCCGGCACTCGCCCATGCGTTGCAGTGTGCAGTTATGTCTGCCGGCAAGGATGTGAACATATGCACAAATTGCGGCATCGCATCAGGTGCTTCCATGCGGGCATGGAGCGGTTTGCGGAGTGCATCGCCAACCATGCCCGGGTTGTGGTCCCCTCATGAAAGTTACGGAGCCGAGCCACCGTCGGATTCTTGCCGCGCGTCACAAACAGGAAAGGCGATGACCGCCAAGTCATCGCCTTCCAAGGATCAATCGTCGTAGTCCCTAGCTGCATCACTGCTCGCTAGTGGATTCCCCCAAGCTTCCTCTATCAGATGGGTGCCTTGGGAGCAACGTAGGTCGATGAGCTCCAATGCTGGAACTTTTTCTGCAACACCGCGCGCTGCTCGGTAGTGAGGTTTTCTACCGAGACCTGCCCGAAGTCGCTTGCCGTCGCGTCGACAGCATTGGGCTTGTCGGACTTGCCAATTGCGCTGGCCGCCACAAATATGCAGATGCCGACGATGAAAGTTAATGGGCGTTTCATGATGAAATTCCTGATCTAGTGTGGTTAAGCAAGAGCTTCAGAAGCCACGCGTGGCAGCTTGGGGAACTCAACTCCGTCTGCCAGTGCCGTCTCCGCACTGATTCGCGGCAGCTTGGGGAACTCAACTCCGTCTGCCAGTGCCGTCTCCGCACTGATTCGCGGCAGCTTGGGGAACTCAACTCCATCTGCCAGTGCCGTCTCCGCACTGATTCGCGGCAGCTTGGGGAACTCAACTCCATCTGCCAGTGCCGTCTCCGCACTGATTCGCGGCAGCTTGGGGAACTCAACTCCATCTGCCAGTGCCGTCTCCGCACTGATTCGCGGCAGCTTGGGGAACTCAACTCCATCTGCCAGTGCCGTCTCCGCACTGATTCGCGGCAGCTTGGGGAACTCAACTCCATCTGCCAGTGCCGTCTCCGCACTGATTCGCGGCAGCTTGGGGAACTCAACTCCATCTGCCCGCGCCATGCCGGAAGCCAAAATTGCAGACACAGACGCCATCACAAACAGAGACTTACGCATACATCCTCCAGCAGGTTGATTAAATTGTTGAACGTCATGTGAACGTCCTATACGCTGTCATAAGCGACACGAAATTGAGAACCCAGTCACATCCAGAACGGATTTTTGTTTATTCAGGTGAGGACTTAGTCCCGTTACAGGCGCTGTCGGAAATCAGAGCGGGGATTGAAAAGCAGATACTGAAAAGGGGGTTGGCAGCACGGTTTACAAACATAGGATGTGCATAGCTGACTGAATGAGCAGCCCATGCCACAATGCAAACAAGAATGACTCGAAACACAGATCAACAAGTCCCTGATTAGTCGGCATGTACGCACCCTCCCTGCCCCTCTCCGGGATCAACCCCGACTGCAGCGCACTCCCCAGCCGCCAAGCGGTGACGCGACTGCTGTCGGCGTGGCGCGCAGGCGACAGCAATGCGCTCCAGCAGCTGACACCCCTGGTATATGAAGAGCTGCGACTGCTGGCGCACCGATACATGCGCCGTGAACGAAACAGCCACACGCTGCAAGCCACCGCAGTGGTCCATGAAGCGTTTGTTCGAATGGTCGATATGGAAGTGGCCTGGCAGGACCGGACACACTTCTACGCTGTCGCTGCCACCTTGATGCGACGCATCCTGGTCGATCATGCGAAAGGCAAGCATCGCGCCAAACGAGGTGGTACCGCACTGGTTCGGAGCCTGGAGACATCGGATCTGAACAGCGCCGCCGCAGCCATCAACCCAGGTCCCTTCGATGTGCTGGATATCGATGAAACTCTGGAGCAGCTGGCGAAAGTGGACGAACGGCTGGCGCGCGCCGTCGAGCTGCACTATTTCGGTGGACTCACCTGCCCCGAGATAGCCGCAACGCTCAATATTTCCGAAGCCACGGTGCACAGGGATCTGCGTCTCGCGAAGGCCTGGATGCTCAAGGAATTGAGTTCCACCACGGACAGTCCCGCGCCATGAAGACTGTCAATCCGCGCTGGGGCCGCATTCAGGACCTGTTCAATCGCGCGGCTGACATGCCCCTCGCCGATCGGGCAGCCTTCCTTGCAAGAGAATGTGGCGACGACAGCGCCATGCGTCGCGAACTGGAAGCCTTGCTGGCCGCCGATGCTGGCCCGCCGTCCGACATTCAAAGCGGTATTCGCGCCAGCCTGTTGACCCAGGCAGTCAGCATGGCGGTAGACAAGACCACCCGTGACCGCCGCTCGGAATTGATTGGTACGGTGGTGGGGGCCTACCGGCTGACAGCAGTTCTGGGGCATGGCGGAGCCGGTACTGTCTACCTTGGTGAACGCGCAGACCGGCAGTACTCAGCGCAAGTAGCGGTCAAAGTCGTTGAAAACGCACTGATACATGAAGAAATTGCCAAGCGTTTTCAAGCCGAACGCCAGATTCTGGCCAACCTGAATCATCCTCATATCGCACGTTTGCTGGACGCCGGCGAAACCCGCACCGGTCAACCGTTCCTGGTCATGGAGTACGTACATGGCGAACCCATCGACAAGTACTGCGACAGTCGCGGGCTTACTCTGAAGGAACGCCTGCAGTTGTTCATTAAAGTGTGTGCAGCGGTGCAGTACGCCCACCAGAATCTGGTTGTGCATCGCGACCTCAAGCCGGGGAACATTCTCGTTACTCCCGACGGCACACCCAAGCTGCTGGATTTCGGCATTGCCAAACTGATGGATGCCAGCGCCAAGGCGGCGGCGGAACTGGCACTGACTCGAATAAACGATCGCGTACTGACCCCCGAGTACGCCAGTCCGGAGCAAATCCTCGGCCAGAACGTCACAACCACCAGCGACGTCTATGCCCTGGGCATCGTCCTGTATGAGTTGCTTGTTGGCACGCGTCCTTACCAGGTGAATGCCGTCAGCCAGCTCGAGCTCGAACGCTCGATCTGCATCATGGACCCGGCGCGTCCGAGTCAGATGGTCGACAAGCTTTCCGGCGATCAAGCCAGTGCCTACCCGCTGGATGTCAAAGTTATTGCCACGGCACGTGGCCTCAGCCCACGCAAGCTGAAACATGAACTGACGGGTGATATGGACGCCATCGTCATGCGTTCACTGCGCAAGGAGCCCGAGCGTCGTTACAGCTCTGTGG
The DNA here is from genome assembly GCA_963748005.1 of uncultured Pseudomonadota bacterium. Taxonomy (GTDB): domain Bacteria; phylum Pseudomonadota; class Gammaproteobacteria; order Steroidobacterales; family Steroidobacteraceae; genus CAILZL01. The sequence continues at coordinate 232,422 of CAVVHH010000003.1, read as the reverse complement.
AACAGCTGGTTGACGATATCAAACGTCATCTCGACCAGCAGCCGGTGCTGGCAACTCAGGGCAACTGGCTGTATTACTCGACCCGTTTTGTGCATCGCCACGCTGTTGGCGTCGGCATGACCGCAGCTGCCGCCCTCGCGCTGATTGCGTTCTCGATCATCATGTCCGTGCAGGCAAAACGCATTGCGGAACAACGCGACCTTGCCAAACAGGAAAGTGACCGTGCTGAAAATGTTTCCAACTTCATGCTGGAAGTATTTACTGCTGCCGATCCGTTCAGCAGCCAGGGCAAGGAAGTCACCGCCAAGGAATTGCTGGAAAAAGCGGGTAGCCGAATTTCCGAAGACCTCACCCAGCAACCAGAAGTCAGAGCGCGACTTCTGGAGGCCATCGGACGGGCCTATCAGCGTCAATTTGAGCCAAAACTGGCAATCGGTTATTTGGAAGACTCAATCAGACTAAAAAGGCAAGCCGGCAACGCTGACCCCATATCGCTGGCAAAAACTTTAGGATATTTGGGCGTTGCACAACGGGCAGGAGGCGACTATCCGGCGGCAAGCACATCGCTCAACCAAGCAAGGGAAATTCTGCAAGAAAACGCCCGCACACATTCCCCAGAGTACTTGCAGGTCATAACCGACATCGCCCGTCTGGAGGTATACCAAGGCAATCCCAATGAAGCGGAGCTATTGTTCCGGCAAAGCTTGGCACTTGCCCGCCAATTGTATGGGAATGCGCACCCGGAGACCGCATCGATACTCATCAATCTGGCTCATTCACTGAGCTGGAAGAACCAGATGCAGGATGCGATCAAGGCTGCTCGTGAAGCCGTGGCAATCTATCATGCGACACTGCTCGAAACACATCCCGATCGTGTAATGACCGACTATGGTCTTGGAGAACTGCTCTATCGCCATGGAGAATTCGATGAAGCCGCTACTCTCGTGCAACACGCGCTTGCCGCTCAGCAGAAACTCTATGGTGACTCGAATGCTATTCTCGCCGGAACACTTGACACCCTAAGCTCGATTCAACAAAGCCAGAAGAATTGGAATGGGGCCGAAATATCTTCCAGAGAAGCGCTATCGATTTCCGAGAAAGTATTTGGCAACAACAATATCAATACTACTTATTACCGCACCTCCCTCGCCGATCTGCTGATGAAGCGCAGCAAGTACGCTGAGGCGGAGAAGCAAGCCAGGTTAGCGCGCGACACCATGCTTGCCTCGGATTCCCCCAATCATCAATACCTCGCCTCAGCCGAATACATCCTTGCAGAGATTCTGATCGAGACCAGGCGCAGCAAGGAAGCTGAGCCATTGCTGCGTACCAATATCGAACGCTGGCAGCAGGCGGACGCTCCGGCGTGGAGAATTGCGCGTTCCAAGAGCCTGTTGGGCGCGGCATTGCTGCAGCTGCATAACCGAACTGAGAGCACTGCATTACTGAAAGAGTCCTACGAGACGTTGTCTGCCAAAGATAGCGGCGCGCCTGCCGACGTTGTCGCCATCGCGAAGAGCCGCCTGACAAACGCCGGCTTGTAACTGGCTGTCGCCACTTCGCGTCAAACTTGACGGCTTCCTATTGGAACTTCGGATTGGGGATCAACGTCTGTTACAGTCTCGTGATCGAGATTGCAGGTATCCGCCCGATGTACGAACCGACAAGATTTTCCAGTTTCATTGCCGCCCTTACTGCGACGCTGCTAGGCCTTGGTTGCGGTTTTGCGGTGGCGTCGCCCCGGCAGGAAGCTACCCTTCTCAACATCACTCAAGTACTCACCGAGTTGCGCAAGGCGCCCGACCAGAATGTGCCCAGCTGGTTGCTGGAACGCGCCTATGCAGTGGCTGTCGTGCCCGAAGTCATCAAGGTGGGGTTGATTTTCGGGGGACGACGCGGTTCGGGCGCCATGGTCATGCGCAAACCCGACGGCAGCTGGAGCAATCCAGTATTCATCAATCTGACCGGCGGCAGCTTTGGCTTTCAATGGGGCGTGCAGTCTACCGACGTGGTGCTGGTGTTCACCTCGAAAGCCAGTGTTGAAGGGCTGGTTGGCGGCAAAATGACCCTGGGGGCTGATGCCTCGGTGGCAGCGGGTCCGGTGGGACGTCAAACTGCGGCCGCAACTGATATCGGCCTTAACGCGCAGGTCTATTCATATTCACGCAGCAAGGGCCTGTTTCTCGGTGTGTCGCTCGATGGTTCGGCCATCACGATCGACAACACTGCCAATGAGTCCTTTTACGGCAAGCCCGGCATACTGGCCAGCGAAATCACTTCTCCCAATGCACCCCCTGCGCCCGCCTCGGCCAATCAGTTCGTTGCCGCGCTCGGTGGCGTACCAGCCGTCGCGGCCAACAAGCCCGCCACTGCGCCTGCGCCCACCGCTACGCCATCAAACAGCACACCGGCAAACAACGAGCCCAGTGGGCTGGTAACTTATCCCATGGAAGACAACAAGCCTGGCAGCGAACCACCACCCTGAGCCCAGCGCAATTACTGGCAATCATTCCCCGAACTCGATCCTGCGCAAGGTTTGAGTCACCCCAAGGTTGAGTGGCCGGTGAGATCTGACGGCTACAGATAAGGAACCTCTGAATAACCTACTGCGCTCGACATCTTGCGTCCGCACGATGCTCGGAATCCTCATTTATTCTCGATAAGCTCCGGTTCCTGCGCTCCGGTCGAACGCAACCTGTCTTCGCTCGCAACGGTTCTTCAGAGGTTCCATAAACATCAAGGCGTAGCCGCCAACGGTTCCAGCGTCGCGACGACATTCGACCTGATCACGTCGAAAAACGGGTTGCTGCGTAGTCGAGCAAGTGTGCCCAGTCCGACGACAAGTGCACCACTCTCACCCCTTGCTGCAATAGCACCCAAATTGAACCCCATACCCGATGGCGTCTCTGTGCTGGGTGAGGTCAGGCCATAAACAGGGTCGTCGATGGGAAACGGCAGCGAAACGTGGCCCACGGAAAATACGCCTTCAGGCCACTCATAAGGCAAGTCTCTCACGGTCACTTCGCGTGCCCCTGCTGCGCGGGTGAAGGCGGCGACGTCGCGCCTGTCACGCTCACGGTTGGTCACCAGCGTGACACGGAACGGCAGATTGACCGCTGCGCGCAGGCGTTCCATATCTTCGAGCGGACCAGGTGCAATCAGGCTCTCGATTTTTTCGTGTCGATTAATGTCGAATACGATGAGTTCGTGACCGCGCGCGGGTAGTCGGGCCAGCAGTCCGCGGACAACCTGGTTCGCCGTGACCGTGGCATCGACGATGGACTGATATACGTGTACGCGCGGCATGGCTGCCAGCTGTGCCGGCGTGAGTCTGTCCATTGTCTCCTGCACAACGTGCGTAAGCTTGTATATCTGCTTGGCGGCGTTTACCGGAAAGGAGTTGTACTTGTAGGGATCGTATTCGGGAAACACGTCCATCCACTTCGACTTTTCCAATCCCGGGACAAACGAAAGTGTGGATATGATATTGGTCAATGCTGCGAACGGCGTTATGCCGATCGCAGCGGACACCAGATGCAGTTGTTGCGGCTTGGGTAGCGAGGAATCGGTAAGCGCACGCAGCGAATACAGAGTTACAAGCGCAGCGCCGGTTGAGTGGCCGCCCGCTATGAATGGCTTGCCCGCACCGCCGCGCCCTGCCGCGTGTTTCGCAGCCAGTACTACTGCCGCGTACCAGTCTTCCCAGGACACATCCAGCAATCCGGATGGAAGGGTGCCATGACCCGGCATCCGCAAAGCCACAACGTAATAGCCCTGCTCGACAAAGGTCTCGGCAAGCGCACGCATGCTGTAAGGAGAATCGGAGAGTCCATGTACCAGCAACACCGACCCACGCGGCTCACCCGGAGGCGCAAGTTCAAAGGAGTGGTTGTACATGGTGTCGAGTGCAAGATGAGCGACCACGCTGTTCGGGTTGTAGCGGCTCAGCTGTGCTTGGTCGGCTGTCGCAGGGTTATCGAGTATGCGCTGCCGCAACTCGGTGAACAGCTGCTCCTCGAGCACACGGTATTCGCCAAATGACTTGGGCGCATCGGAACGATCTTTCCGGAACTCGTGTTCGAGCTGCACCTGATGCCATGCGTGCAACTCCGGAAGTCGTGCGCGTGCCTGCAGCGCATAGACGACGACAATGGTCGCAAGTACCGTCAGGCAAATGCCGCTCAGATAGGCAATTACTTTGAGCGCACGTCGGGGGAACACACGGTGCGCCCGGGCAGTGGTTGCTTGCATTTCCTGTTCTCCTGTTCAGCGGTAGCGACCTTCGGACGCGAACAGGTGCTTGCCGTCACAGCCCGCCGCCCCAGCGAACCTGCCAGGCGAGCAAGTACATATCAAAGTTGGTGCCGGTGCGCGTCGAGATGCCGCGGCTGGCAGCAAACTTGATGGAATGATGCACCGAAACCGGTGCGGCGATAGTCAGACCGACGCGCCAGTTGTTGAGTTCGTTGTCACTTGGCACACCATTGGTCGACGACTGTCCGCCTGCGAAATAAGTGCCGTCCACAGCAACCCACATGCCGGACCTGAAGCTGTAGCTCAGGTGGCCTTGCGCGGAATATATGAGATCCTGCTGCAGCGTCTTCCCGCCGTAAAAGTCGTGGTTGGTTTCGTACCATGCCACCGCAGCTGCGCCTTCCACGATCCAGCGCCCCAGCGCGTGTGACACACCAATCTCCGGCTTGACCGACCAGCGATTGGTACCGATGTTGATCACCCTGTTGTCGTCGTATTGACCGACTGGAACCGTTACTTTCAGTGTCGCGCCGACAATCGTATCCTGGCGATAGTCACGGAATTCCGGCAACGACAGTGCCGGCGCACCGAAAAAATTGATGGAGACGGCAATCGTAGGATCCGCGAACCCAGTCACCTGACGTTGTTGAAAGGTCCCGGACACAGAGCCACTTGCATCCATGGCTGCGAACGGGGTGGCGACAGCGAATTTTGCGGAGTTACCGCCGACGGAAAACCCCTGTGCGTAGGCGACCAGGCCCACATCCATGGAGGCTTCAGCACCATCGATGCGTACGGCGGGGTCAAACAACATACCTCCCTGGTTGTAGCCGTATCCCGCCACCAGAAACTTCATGCCGACAGGCGTATTGGCATAGGCACGCGGCTCAAGCTCCTGAGCATCTGCCAGTCCACAATGATGGAGCAGTATCACTACTGCAAGCCACGTCCAGATCGTGGATATTACTGGCGTGCGAGCCGCCAGGTCTGAAGATTGCCGGTCAATCATGTACGCAGGAATGTTTGTCTTGAGTGTTACGCGAAATATTGTTGTATTGCTTGCGTCAATGCTCGCAGACGCTATTCTTCGGGAATCGGCACAAGATCCTTGTCCGCTACGCGAGTCCAGCCTTCAACGGGGTCGAAACTCGTCAGCTTTCCTGCTTCAACCTCGGTCTTTGCACCAAGATCACGCTCGTAGATGACGCCGGTGTGATTGACGATGAAAGTCATGACCCCGGATTCACCATAGGCAGCCGGATAAGCAAGCACGGCGAAGCCACCGATCTGGTTGGCGCCTGCAAGATAGTCGTAGGCACCACCCGGCGCCGCAGGTCCCTGCGACGACAACACCTTGTACCTGTAGCCGTGATAGGCGGAACTTGCCGATGTATAACCTTCGGCCGCCGCTGCAGCAGCCAGCTCACCCAGCGGGCTTTGCGGTTCTCCCGTTTCGGCGGGCCAGAACAGGCCATCATGCCGGCCGGGGCTGCTGCGTATCAGCTGCGCATATTCGAGGATGCCGTCGCCATCTCGATCTCGCGAGTAATACTCGTATTGCGCAGCGACAATTGCGAGACAGGTCTGGATGGTCTGCAGTTCGTCACGACCGATGCGGCGATTTACTATCTCGTCGATACCCACTGTCGTATCGAACGCCCAGGCCTGTTTCACCTTGACGATCGGAACCGGGAACGGCCAGGCATCGGCACCAGCCCCTACCGTCAGCATCATCGATCCGTTCGCGGCGTTTATCAGCTGATGTTGCGAATCGTACAGTTCCAGAAACCTTTTGCGCTCACTCTCCTGGACTACCTTGTCCTCAGTATTGAAGACCGGTGCAGCGTCTTTGCCGAATACTGACAGAAGCGCCTTCGAATCAGACTTGCGGAATGCGCCTATGAAGGCGTCGACAGCCTTCTCGGGTGTGGCGTATTGCCGCCCGGTCGGCGCTGCAACTGAGGTGTTGATGGCAAACAGTCCAGCCACTACCAGCGCCACAGCGCCCTTGAATGAAGCCATTGAAGCCAATCCTGTACGTCTCATCACCGTCTCCCGCCCCCACCACCACGACTCATGCCACCGCGTGAGCCGTAACTGCCGGCACGGGCACCACTGTTCATGCTGCCAAATGCACTGGAACCACTCGATTGGGACGGCCTGCTGGCACTCGAGGTGTTGCGTGAGCCTCCGAGGTCGCGTGTGCCTGCACTGGTACCACCGCCCAGATCGCGGGTACCTGCACTGGCGCCACCGCCAAGGTCGCGCGTTCCGGCACTTGCTCCACCACCAAGGTCACGTGCACCCGCGCTGGCGCCGGTTCCGGTTCTGCCTCGAAAGGCATCGTTGGTTGAAACATTACCGGTGCTTGGCCGGTTGTATTTCTGGTTGGTTGCATTGTCACGATAGGAGACGCCCTTGCGATGCTCGGGATTGTGCTTCCACTCAGAGCCGCCCGCAGGCAAGGTGCCAGCACTGGGACCGCCACCTGCACCACCACCAGCGGGCAAGGTGCCGGCGCTCGGACCACCACCGCCGGGACGGCCGCCAACACCACCCGGACCACCTACGCCACCGGCGCCGCCGACGCCACCAACACCACCGCCCGGACGTGGGTTGTTGATGATCACGGTACTGCTGTGCCACGCGACCTGGTTATTCCAGGCGCCCGACCAGAAGCCAACTCTGATGCCGACGCTGACGCCCCACCAGATACCTATCCCCGGAGGGTAGGCAGGCGGATAGGGGAAGTAATACGGCGGATAGGTCGGATACCCCCATGGTCCATAGACATACGCGGGACTGTAGGTCGGAACGTAGATCACCTGCGGATCTGCCGGCTCGATGATAATCGTCGTCGTTGTAGCCGCCGTGGTGGTAGTCGCCGCTGTCGCCGGCTCGACCTTGACGGTCTGGTGTTCGTCACTCTTGAGATTACCCTGGTCCTTGGCCTTCGCACGCAGCGTCTGCACCATGGCCATGACGTCGGCCTGTTGTGCGAGAAACGCGTCGCCCAGCTTCTGCGTCCAGTCGAGCTTTTCATCCATGGTCTTCAGGACATCAGGCAGGGCTACAAGCCCCTGTACGCTGGGATCCCAGCTCTGCTTCTGCGCCTCTTTCGCCAGCTCCTCGCCTTTCAAGGACGAATTCTTCTGCAGCCAGCGATGGGCCTCAACGACTTCAAGTGGATAGGTCGAGGCCATGAGGATCTGCGCAACAACCTGATCAGGGTAGAGGGCGATGGGCGCAAGCAGCGACGCCAGTTCTTCTTCTTTGAAGGGTTTTGACGTGGCGGGCGTCGCAGCTGGTGCCGTGGTTGATGCCGCCTGGGTTGCCGCCGCTTGCGCATTGATGACCTGGGACGGCGTGGGCGTGGCAGATGCAGCTGTACCTGTCGTGGCGCTGGGCGAGGCTGTTGGACTTGACGCGGAGGCTGCTGGTTCGGGCGCTGTCGCCGACGAGGCCTTGGATTGCACGTCCTGCGCACCGGTGCTGGCGCAACCCAAGGCCCCCAGCACGTACGCTGTGACCGCGACGATTCGCAGATGCTTCGGAATGGCTGCCATCTATCTTCCTCTCACTCTCCGGGTTCGCTCAGGGGATGCTGAACATCGCCCTGCCGGATGTACGTTCAGAGACTGACGAACGATGTTTCGGAGGAGACACTCGCCCATGCAATCCGGAGAATCGCTATTTATCGCGACATTCCGGGCAACCCAAGCCTGTTGAGGCGCAGGTTGTCATCCTCGCTTGCCTATGCAGCCTAAGTTGCTCTACGTCACTTATCTATACGGGTTTGGGGCGTGGACCACCGGAAAGGCCCGACACCTGTGGAATTGATTGATCGACCAGCCTGAGTGGCGTTACGCCCGGCTCAGGTGACCTGCAGACGCCTGCAACCAGCACGCTTGTAGTCTGGATCAGGGCCAATCTGGCACAGTGGAAATTCCGTCAGCGTAATGCAGGCCTGCTGCTCAGAGTGGCAGGAACTGAACGCTGCCTGCCGCCAGCCCGGCACCGATGCCCGCCCCTGCCAGTACATCGCTGGGATAATGCAGCCCCAGCACCACGCGCGATGTAGCTACCAGCACTGCAAATGGCACGCACAGCCAGGCCAGTGCCGGGAAACTGTAGCAGGCCAGCACGGTGAAACTCACCGCATGCAGCGTGTGACCGGATGGAAAACTGTAGCGATCCAGTGCCGGCGTGCCCGGTACGATGCCCGCCAGCGTGATGTAGGGCCGTTCGCGTGTCAGGTGGAGCTTCAGATACTTGTACAGCAACAAACCCACTACGCCGACTAGCGCCATGCGCAGCGCCGGATACAAGCCGGCTTCGCCATAAGCTACCGGCAGGAACAGCATCAGGGTGTACCAGAACACACCATCGCCCAGACGACTGATGATGGCGAACATGGGCCGCACACCGCGTATCCTGCAAGTGCGGTTCATACGCAGGCACAGTCGATATTCAGCGGCATCGGCACGATGAAACCAGGACATCAGGCGATGCGCCCGTGTGGAACGTGACGCGGCAGTAGTCATCTGGAAGGCCTGTTCGGGCAGTTGGTCTGCTTCACGGTGGCTACTTTGACCCGGTCAGGCAACAGCAGCATGACAGGCTGGTGACAACCATGTGACAGATGGGGCCACCCCGATACAATGGCTGCTTTACCGCCTGTCGGACCAGGTCAATGCGTATCCTCCTTGTCGAAGACCATCACGATATTGCCGAGAACATCAGCGACTATTTCGCCAGTCGCGGCGATGTGGTCACGCATGCCAGCGATGGATTGCAGGGGCTGAATCAGGCGCGTAACAATGCCTATGACGTGATTGTGCTGGACCTGATGCTGCCGGGCATGGATGGTCTGGAACTGTGTCGCCGCCTGCGTGGCGAACTGGCGCTGCACACACCCATCCTGATGCTCACCGCCAAAGATCTGCTTTCCGACAAAGTCACCGGTTTTGACGTCGGCGCTGATGACTATCTGGTCAAACCGTTTTCGCTGGTAGAGCTGGGCATGCGCCTGAAGGCGCTGGCGCGCCGGCATGCGCCACTGGCGCCACCAACCAGCATCGCGGTCAGCGATCTGAAGTTCGATCTCAACACACTGGAAGCCGAACGCGCCGGCCAGCCGATCAAGCTCAATCCCACGACACGTCGCCTGCTGTCGATCCTGATGCAGAACACCCATCGCGTGGTGACGCGCGAAGAGCTGGAAAAAGCCGTCTGGGGCGATGCCGCACCTGAAGCTGACGTGCTGCGCGCCCACATGCACGCACTGCGCAGCGCCATCGACAAGGGCTTCAGCCCGCGCCTGCTGCATACGCTGCACGGCACGGGTTATCGCCTGTTCGTCGATCCGGATGACGTCACGTGAAGTTCCGTTGGTCGTTGCTCAGCTTCGCCGGAGTACGGCTGTCGCAGATGAATCTGCGTCAGCGTATTGCCGGTACGATGATGGCCATGGTAACTGCCGCGGGCCTGTTGCTGGCCGTATGGGCGTTACTGGCCAACCGGCGGCTGGAGTTGAATGTTACTTACGACCTGCTCTCCGAAGAACTGACGCACTATCAGCAGCGTCTGCATCAGGACCCCGGCACCGAACCACTGCAGTCGGCTCAGCTGCGCATCTATCGTTCGCGTGACATTGCAGAGCTGCCGCGCGAGATTGCGCGGTATGCGCCCGGCACCTACGGACCGGTGCGCATCGACAAACGTTATCTGCGCGTGCTGGTACGCGATACCGAATTCGGGCGTCTGTACATTACCTATGACATCACCACGCAGCTGGTTGAGCAGCGCATCGCTGCGGGCATTCTCGCCACTGGCCTGGTTACCACCATCCTGCTCACTGCCTGGCTGGCGTACAAGCTGTCGGGGCGACTGGTGGACCCGGTCAAACAACTGGCCAATCGTCTCAGTGATATAGATCCCGGTGAACGCCACCTGCGCATCGCCAATGAATTTGTCGGTAACGAACTTGCGCCTATTGCCAGCTCAATCGATACCTTTCTCGAACGGCTGGATGGTTTTGTCGAACGCGAACAATCTTTCACTGCCACGGCCAGTCATGAGCTGCGGACACCATTGGCAGTGATCCAGGGTGCAGTCGAACTATTGGTGGAACAGAATGCCGGCCGCACGCATTCGCAGAAGGCGCTGGCGCGCATCCAGCGCGCTGTGCGCGAGATGGCCGAATTCACCGATGCGCTGTTGCTGTTATCGCGCGAAGAGCGCCGCGACGATGGCGCAGACCTGTGCGATGTGAATATGCTGCTGCCGCGTATTGTCGAGGATCAACAGGCCACCGCACCACAACAGCAACTCGTCCTGGAAATGGATGCCAGCCAGCCGATGCGAGTAGTCGCACCGGACAGCATGGTGGCCATGGTGCTGGGCAATCTGATCCGCAATGCCTTGCAGCACAGTGGCGGTCACCCGGTGCGCTGCCATCTGGATGCCAGCGGTTTCAGTGTCAGCAATCATGGCCACATCGGCGATGCACAGCAGCAACAGCTGTTCAAGCGCGGCTACACGACGCGCACCGGTGGTCATGGCATGGGCCTGTATCTGGCGCGCCGTATCTGTGATCGCTATGGCTGGCAGATTGCACTGAGCAATCGTGACGATACGGTTGAGGCGCATGTCAGCTTTGCCGCATAGGCACAGGTTGCTGAAATTGATCCGGCTGTTTGCAACAAGCGATCAAAAATCTGCACTCGATGATTCACCCCGGCCCGTTGGGATCACCTGAGTCCGACAGGCTGTTAGAATCAGTGTTTTAGCCATTCCGATCTACCATGACACAACGCGAACAGATGCAGTACGACTATCTGGTCGTCGGCGCCGGCCCGGCTGGGCTGGCGTTTGCCATCCGTCTGAAGCAGCTCAAACCAGATGTCAGTATCTGTGTGCTGGAAAAAGCCGCAACGCTGGGCGCGCATTCCCTGTCCGGCGCGGTGCTGGAACCGGGGCCGCTGGACAGCCTGTTGCCCGCCTGGCGCACGAAATACACCGGCATGGCCGTGCCCGCGCAACATGATGAATTCAAATTCCTGACGCGCCACAAGGCCTGGTCGTTGCCGTTGCCGCCGCCGATGCGCAATCACGGCAATCTGATCGTCTCACTCGGCCAGCTCACCGCATGGCTGGGACAACAGGCAGAGGCACTCGGCGTGGAAATCTTCCCGGGGTTTGCTGCGGCTGCACCGCTGTTTGACGAACAGGGTGCTGTATGCGGCGTACAGGTCGGTGATATGGGCTTGAACAAGGATGGCAGCGAAGGCCCGAACTACACACCCGGCATCGAAATTCTCGCTGGCACGACCCTGCTGGCCGAAGGTGCACGCGGCTCGACAAGCAAGGTCTTGATCAGGCGCTTTGCACTTGATGCCGGCAAGTCCCCACCCACCTTTGGCCTGGGCTTGAAGGAACTGTGGCAACTGCCGGCCGGCCGCGTCAAACCCGGCCTGATTCAACACAGCGCCGGCTGGCCGCTGGATTCACAAACCTATGGCGGCAGCTTTCTGTATCACCTGGATCAGGATCGCGTGTACATTGGTTACGTGGTGGGTCTGGATTATCAAGATCCACGTTTCTCACCGTTTGAAGCCTTTCAGCAATTCAAACATCACCCCTCGATCAAACCGCTGCTCGAAGGCGGTGAAATTCTCGCGGCCGGTGCCCGCACCATCGCCGCCGGTGGCTGGCAATCGCTGCCCAAACTCGACATGCCCGGTGCATTGTTGCTGGGCGATGCTGGCGGCACCTTGAATGTAGCCAAGATCAAGGGCATTCATCAGGCCATTCGTTCAGGCATGTGTGCCGCCGAATATCTGGCCGAAACAGGCACGGCCGAAGGCTTCGATGCGCACTGGCGTGTTTCAGCGGGTGGTCAGGAACTGCACAAGGTGCGCAACATCAAGCCGGGCTTCAAACACGGCTTCTGGTGGGGACTGGTCAATGGTGCGCTGGAAACGTTCACCGGCGGGCACACGCCATGGACATTGAAGAACCATCTGGATGCCACGCAACTGCAGCGACTCGATCAATACACCAGTCCAGATCGGCAGTGGCTGGCGCGCGAACTGCCGCCGCGCGATCGCGTCTCGTCGGTGTTCTTCGCCAACAATGCCCATGAAGAAAGCCAGCCGGTTCATCTGAAGGTGGCCGATACCTCGATCTGTGCTACGCGATGTGTCACTGAGTACGGCAATCCCTGTGAACGCTTCTGCCCGGCGGGTGTTTATGAAATGGTGTCCAATGATGCCGGTGGCAAACAGCTGCGCATCAATTCGGCCAACTGCGTGCATTGCAAGGCCTGCGATATCAAGGACCCTTACGGCATCATCACGTGGGTGCCGCCGGAAGGTGGCTCCGGTCCAAACTACCAGGATTTATAGTACGTGACCGGCAACACGCCCCCACACCTGCAGACACACACCATGCTGCAGGCACGTCAGATGGATTCTCTGCTAACTCACTACGAATGCGAGTTGCAACGATTGGGGTATCAGCCCGACAGCCGGCAGCGCCACACCGTCATGCAGCTCGATGATTTGCGCCAGCGCCTGATCCGCAATCTGCAGCCCAGGTCTTTCTGGAAGTCCCTGCTGTCAGTACGCGATGACGCCGCAACGCTGGAAAAAGGCCTGTATTTATGGGGCGGGGTTGGCCGCGGCAAGACCTGGCTGATGGACATGTTCTATCACAGCCTGCCGTTCAAACAGAAACAGCGCAGTCACTTCCATCGCTTCATGCAATCGGTACACGAAGAATTGAAGAAACATCGTAATCGCGCAGACCCGCTGGAGATTGTTGCCGAACAGATTGCGCACAAAACCCGCGTGCTGTGTTTCGACGAACTGTATGTCTCTGACATCGCCGATGCCATGTTGTTGGCCAATCTGTTTCGCGGTCTGTTCGATCGCGGTGTCACGCTGGTCGCCACCTCCAACTGCGCACCGGATGAACTGTACAAGGATGGCCTGCAACGCGGGCGATTCCTGTCAGCCATCAGGTCGCTCAAGGAAAACGCGCAGGTGATCAATGTAGATGGCGGCATCGACTATCGACTGCGTCATCTGGAGCACGCACGTACCTGGTTCGACCAGCGTCAGGACGATGTTCACAACGAGATGGAGCGGCTGTTCCTGCATCTTGCCGAAGGCGATGGTGCCGAACATGGCACACTGGAAATCAATCATCGAAAGATCAAAGTCAGGCGACTCGCCGCCGACGTTGTGTGGTTTGATTTCAAGGACATTTGCGATGGTCCGCGCGGAGCTGCGGATTACATCGAACTGGCGCGCTGCTATCACTCGATATTCATTTCGGGCATGCCGCAGCTCACCGCCCTGCACGAGAATCAGGCGCGCCGCTTCGTCAATCTGGTAGATGAATTTTACGATCGCGGCGTGAAATTATTCGTCGCCGCAGCCACCTCGCCCGAGGAAATATATCAAGGTACGCAACTGGGTTTCGAATTCCGCAGGTGCCTCAGCCGCCTGACCGAAATGCAATCCAAGGAATACCTGGCCTTGCCGCACAAACCGTAAACGCTCAAACTTGAAACAATAGCTTCACCCAGGAGAACCCCATGTCCAGCATTTCCATGTATCGCGCATCCATCCCTGTCTTCACCCGTCGCCTGAAGAGTCTTGATGCCATACTCGACAAGGCGGTTGTCTATGCCGATGCCAAGAAGATCGACCACAAAACCCTGCTGACCGCACGTCTGGCGCCCGACATGTTCCACTTCACCAAACAGGTGCAGATCGCCACTGATAATGCCAAAGGTTGCGCGGCGCGGCTGGCAGGCGTGGACATTCCGAAGTACGAAGACAATGAAGCGAGCTTTGCCGAGCTGAAAGCGCGCATTGCCAAGACCATCGACTTCATGGCCACCATCAAACCGGAGCAACTGATCGGCAGCGAAGAAAAAGACATTGAGCTGAAATTCGGCCAGAACGCCTTCACGTTCAAGGGCCTGGACTACCTGCTCAACCATGCCACCGCAAACGTGTACTTTCACGTCACCACTGCCTATAACATCCTGCGTCACAATGGCCTGGACATTGGCAAGAAGGATTTCATGGGTGGCTGAAAGCCATTCTGGATGGCGGTAGGGGCTGCGCTGCGCAGCCCTTTTTTATCGCTGCCTCATAGTCAAACAGTCAACATCACTGAAAATGGGAGATGCCGTGACACCCTGGTTTCCCAACGGCTGGCTGCACTATGCAGTCGGCGGATTGCTGATCGGTTCTGGTGTTGCACTGCTCTACATCCTGACCGGCCTGATCGTCGGCATGAGCACGGTGTTCTCATCGACGTGGTCGTACGTATCGAACAATCCGTTCTTCAGACAACCGCGCTTTATGACGACTCGCGCCTGGCGTCTGGTGTTTGCACTCGGACTGATTGTCGGTGCTGCGTTGTGGACGCTCACACTGAATCATGGCACTTCAATGCACACCACGATTCCCGCCTGGCGCTTGCTGGTTGGCGGGCTGCTGGTTGGCTACGGTTCACGACTCGCCAATGGCTGCACCTCAGGTCATGGCATCTGCGGTCTTGGCTCGCTGCAGCTGCCCTCGCTGTATGCCGTACTGACCTTCATGGCGACGGCGTTCTGCACAGCCTACCTTGTCAAACAATGGCTGTGAGCAACACGCCATGCCAATGACCTTCAAGCGTTTTGTCGTGGTGCTGCTGTGCGGCGCGCTGTTTGGCTTTGGTCTCGCACTGTCCACCATGATCTCGCCCGAAGTGGTGCTGTCCTTCCTGCAAGGCCAGGACTTCGGTCTGATGCTGGTGATGGGCAGCGCGGTCTGTGTCACGGTGCTGGCATATCACTTCGCCCCGCGCGTGATGCAACGTCCAGTCATGACGGAATCGTTCGGCACACATCCCTCGGTCTACAACCAGGACACTGCGATTGGTTCTGCGTTGTTTGGCATTGGCTGGGGACTGTGTGGTGTATGCCCCGGCCCGGCAATTGCCGGACTGGGCGCAGGCAACTGGCCGTTGCTGATAGCACTGGCAGGAATTGCGCTGGGAGCCTATGTGCAAGGTGCTACTAATTCACCTGACTGGAGATATTCTTTCCCTCGCGAAGGCGGGGATTAGTCTCCGTCACCCCTGCGGCCACCAGTCGCGGCGTGAACAAAAAATCTCAGCGCCCCCGCGGCGGCACCCAGCACATGAAACCGCAGCCCTCGCCGGTGCCCGCCTCGGTGCGATAACACGGTACGTAATCCACCACCTGTGTTTCCGCACCCAGCTGTTTCATAGCCCACAGAACTGGCGCATACAGTTTCACTTCCGAATTCCCGGACTGGTATGACGCCTCGCTGATGTTGTTCAATCCCTCAAAGTCGTAGTTACGGAAATAGCCCAACCACTGTTGATCGAGTTCCTCGTCGCAGACAAAGTGCGACATGCCGCCGGAGGCAATGATCGCCACTGTCTTGTCGCTGTCCCATGCCTGAATGGCCTCGTACAGAGCCTTGCTAAATTGCAAGGTGCGCGCCATGGTCGGCTGGTTTGGGGCATAAAACGTGTTCATGAACACCGGCACATTCGGCGGCGGATCATCATTCATGATCTGGTGATAAATGAAACTGAATGCATGCGGCACAATTGGCTTGTTCTGCAACCAGGCATTATTCGGCCACTTGATGATCTCGGTCATGTCAAAATTGTTGCCCTGGAACGCCTGGATAAGGTGTATCGCCAGCTCAGGATGAGCGGCATGCGTGTGGTGCCGATCCGGACCCCACGCCGGCTTTTGCGGTGGGCCGCTTTCGATGTTCTCACCGGTATAGATCGCCAATGATGGCGACACTTCAGGAAAAATTTCCTTTTGATCCTTGCCGATGATCACGGCCACATCGGGTTTATTCTCCGCATACACCTTGCGCAACGTATCCATCGCCTGCGCACAGCGCCTGCCCTGTTCCATGCGGTCCTTCAGACTCACCGGTGCAACAAATCCTTCTTTGGCTCGCGCCGCTTTCAATTCCGGATAGCTCCACACCCGGTTGCGATACACCAGTCCCGAATTGCGATGGTCCCGTTCGCCATCTTCCAGCCAGGTTTCAGGTGATTTGCCCAGCATGCCGCTGTGAGGCACAGCCATGCCCAGTACGATGCGCGCCATATCGGTTCCTCGGAGGTTACTTGTTGAAACGCCCGCATGATTGGCGAGGCGCGCGCCACCGACTACCCGAGACTGTGCTGACCGGCATACGTACTGATCGCGTAACGCGAGCGATGATGTTTAACGAGGCATTGGATCAATCGACAGGAATTCAGTCGCGAGCGGCTTCTCGCGAAACAAGTTGAAATCGCGGTGTTTTGCGCGCACAGGGGGCGTGGGATGAACCGCCGCTGGCATCGATCAGACCAAGGTCGATCAGGGAGTCAGCAGGAAAAATAAAGGCCCCATGAGCTCAGCATGGGGCCGTGACATGGTAAAAAATTGTAGTTTGCTCTGATCCGGTGTTGCCGGCGATCAAGCGATCGCCGACAACAGCATTGCAAGGAACTAGAGTCTAACCTTGACTCCCACCGTGAAGAACCGGCCGATAGTGTCTTCACCCTGGATGAAACCACCGAACAGGCCGGGTACGCTCGAAGCACCGCCGACATTGCCATAGGGCGTCGGTTGCTTGTCGAACAGGTTGGTGATGTTGAGGAATACATTCACCTTCGACAGCTGGTAGCTGAGCGTCATGTTGGTATAGGCAATATCCGGCAGATCCGGCTCCGCATATATCAGGCTTCGGTCCGAGTTCCACTCCCGGTTACCCAACCAGCGCTCCTGCAGGTCGACCGTGAAGTCATTGTATTTGTACTTCAGGAAGATATTAGCCCGCACCTTGGCTGCGCTGTTGGTGCCGGCATCATCAAGGATCGCAGCTCCCTCGAACTGCTGGGTAGTAATGTGCGGCTGGTAACCCACTAGGCCGCGGACCGCGAAGTCACCACCCCACGCCGGTGTGGTGTAGTTCACTTCCAGATCCATGCCGTAGGTCTCGACCTTCTGCGCGTTCTGCGGCTGTGAGTAGAAGTTGAGTACCGGGTTTACATTGACATCGAAATTTGCAGCGGTCAGGGTCTGCCCGGGAACCAACGGTATGGTGCGCTGGATCAGCGCGCAATACGGCGAGGAGCCACCACTTGCGTAGCACAGACTCTGGATCTGCTGGTTCTGGCCCTGAATGGTCGTGATCGCGTTGTCGATCTTGATCCAGTAACCGTCCAATGCCACGCTGAAGTTCGGCAGCCAGTCCGGTCGGTACACGATGCCCGCCGTCCAGTTCTCGGCGGCTTCCGGGTCCAGGTTCGGGTTCGGATCGGTGTTGAATGGCGCCTGGTAATTCGCCTGCGGCAACGGTCCGCCGAGCGAGGCAGGGCGGAAAGTGGGATAGTAATCCACGATACCTGCAGGATTGGTCAATCGCGGCGCAAACAGATCGTTAAGGTTCGGCGCGCGGATATCATGCGAACGCGTGCCGCGGATTTTCAACTGGTCGTTGATATTCCAGTCCAGGCCCACCTTCCAGGTCGTGGCCTTGTCCTCGGCGGTATCGTAGTCGGTCAAGCGGACCGCGGCGTTCAAATTGAGCGACTGAAACATCGTCACGTCCTTGAGCAGCGGAAAGTCGATTTCGGCTGCGACTTCCTTGACCGACTGGCTGACCTCTGGGCTCGCCAACAGCACATTCGACTGCCACAGGAAGGTCGTGCCCTGGGTGCAGTTGGACGCGCCCGGGATACCAGAGCCCGCACCCGCCAACCCGGTGCAGTTCGCCAGGTTGTTGCCGACATCGGTGGTAAGCTCGTAGGTCGTCTTGCGCCACTCGCCACTGAGGGCGGCATTTACTTCGCCGGCCCAGTTGTTGAACAGCGGGCCGGTAATGCTGGCGGTGGCCATGTCCATGCCGGTCTTGGTGTCGAATGAGCTGACACCCAGCACATAGTTCAGTGCTGCCTGGCTCTCTGAGGTCGGCCCGAACAGGTTCAGCGGCACGCAACCGGGAAACCGGCTGGCGCTGCTGGTCAGCAAGACACGGCACTGTATCGAGCCGATCGGCAGACCGCTGGTGCCGACATTGGCCGCTGTTACGGTCACGGCGTCGATTGCTGCAAACGACCGCTCGTTCTGCGGGTTCGCGTTATTGCGGACGAGTTCGGAATTCCTGGTGACGGTGTAGGACGCGTCCCAGCGCCAATTGCCCAAGCTTCCTTCGAGGCCCGCCGTTACCCAGGTGCCGTCGGCAAAGGACTCCGGCTGTTTGGGAATGGCCTGCGTGATCATCTTCGAGAACTGGAAGGAGTTGATATTCGCGGCCTGCAACTGCGCCTGATACGTGGGTGACAGGAAGGCGTTGTCGCGCTGTATGTTGATAAGGCGGAATTCGTTGGTCTCGTGATTGTTCTTGTTGTGCGCTTCCATGTACGACGCCGTCGTAAAGAAGTGCATATTGTCCGTGAGATCGAAGTCGAACCGGGCAAACGCCAGGTCGGATTGGTACAGTCCCTCGAGCGATGCGTTGTAGAAGTAGCCGCCGTCGCCACCATCATCGATAGTCGCTGAGCCAGTCGCGCCGCCGCGCCGGAATGGGGTAAGCACGCCATTCGAGGAGAACACCATGCCTCTGAGCGGATTGCCGGTGTTGCGAGTGCCATTACCCGGGATCACCCCCAGGAAGCTGGTTTCAACCAGGCGGGTGTTCTGGACCAGCTTGTAAGGAACCGATCTCCCATTACCCTGCACGGTCCACGTTTTCCGGCCCCAGCCGCGATCCAGCTTGGTAAAGATGCCGGGCGCGTTGAAGTATTCGTAGCTGCCCTCGATATGACCGCGACCGCCGAACAGATCCATACCGCCGGCGACGGCGAGTTTGGTCTCTTCCCCGTCGCCGAGTTGTGAGACGCCATATTGGGCATCGACTTTCAGGCCGTTGAAGTTACGGTCGGTGATGAAGTTGACGACGCCGGCGACGGCGTCGGAGCCATAAACTGCGGAGGCGCCACCGGTAACCACATCGACGCGCTGCAGCAGCATCGAGGGGATGAAGTCGGCATTGACTTCACCGCGCGGCGTGGTGCCGGGTACCCGTCGTCCATCGACCAGCACCAGCGTGCGGATGCTGGTCAGGTTGCGCAGCGACAGGTTGCGGGCAGCGTTGTTCTGCGAGCTGTTGCCCGGGTTGGTGGTGGGACTGCGACCGCCGGCAAACTGCGGCATCTGCGTCAGTGCCTGAATGATGGTGCTGGGCGATGTGGTCAACAGCTGCTCGGTGGTGACCATGGTCACCGGCGTCGGGCTGTTGTTGCCATTGGAGATGATGCGTGACCCGGTAACAACCACTTCCTCAAGGGCTAATTCGCTGCTGCCGCTGGCCGCCTGGGCGTGAGCCAGTGAGGTGAAAGCCACCGGGCTACAGATCGCCAGCGCCTGCAATGCAATGGCCGCCGCGCTCACCGGCTTATGCATTTGTTCAGGTCGTATCGATGCCTTGACGCGCTGCCGAATCAAAGTGGCTTTTTGCGCCACGCGTGTGTTGTCGCTCATGAATTTCCCCCGCAATTTCTCTATATGTTTGCTGACAGCCTTTGTTGCTTTGCAGCAAGGCTACCGCGATGCAATTACGCGTCTGAAGCCTAAGTTGATTGGATACTGTATGCAAGCAGAAAATTTACAAAATTATACAAATCCCGAGCGTCTGTTTTGAATCCGCAGCAGCACTGATCAAGATGCTTCCGCGATTTCTCGCGAAAATGACCATTGATCATTTGCCGCTGCTGTTTGAACACCTGTGGAGAGGTATTTGTTTGTTGGCGTCAGAAAACTTAAGACGAGTATTTCCATATCATCGCGTACAGAACGGAGCCGTTGACAAGTGCGGTCGTATTTGACGCATCAACCGGGAGAATGAGATGAATATCAGTCGCAGAAATCTGCTTGCCGCAGTGTTGGCGCTTCCGGCGGCAACATGGCTGTGCAGCTATCGCGCACTGGCAGCAGCTCAGGCAAAGCAGATCAAGATCACTGCCATCAAGGTGATGGGACTCGACAATGTCGGCGACGGCTCACTTATCAGGATAGAGACCGATGCCGGTATCGTGGGGTATGGCGAGGCAGGTCTGCCCGCCGCGGCGTGTCGCGCGCATGTCGAGATGATCAAGTCCCGGCTCATTGGTCAGGATCCCTTGGCCATCGAGCGGCACTTCTACAATTTGTCGACCATCCAGTACTCGTTCATCGCCAACATCCCTACGGTCAGCGGTATCGACATCGCGCTTTGGGATCTGGCCGGCAAGATTCTCGGCTATCCGATTTACCGACTGCTGGGCGGACCGATTCGCAAGGACATCCCGGTTTATTCGCATGGCGACAACGCCGTGAACTGGCTGGACAACGGAGCGGTGCGCGCCTGGGCCAGCAAGGTGAAGGCCGCACCCGAGAAGTTTACGGTATTCAAGTTTGGCTACACCGGTGGTGCAATCGGTGAAGGCGGCAATGCTGGACGTCTTGGCGGTTTCATACCCCTGCCACTGGATGCCGGCGCCTTCAATCGGGTAAGCAAGGCGTATGCGTTGATTCGTGAAGCGCTGGGTGATGACTTCGACATCGCCATGCATTGCACCGGACAATTCGATCTGCCCAGCGCCATCGGTCTGTGCAAGGCGATCGAGCCAATCAAGCCACGCTGGATCGAAGACCCGCTGACGGTGCGTTACACGGATGCCTGGCGCGTGCTGAAGGGCGCCACCTGGGTACCTCTGCTGGCGGGCGAAAAAGTGGAGATGGTCGAAGGCTTCCGTCCCTATCTCGACAACGGTGCGCTCGACATCATTCATCCTGATCCCGCGTATTCCGGCGGCATTACCGGCTGTCGCAGAATTGCCGACTACGCGGCATTGACCGGCGTGCCAGTGGGCATGCACAGTGGCCCGTGTTCGCTGATCCGCTGGTATGCGTCCATGCACCTGGGCGCGGCGATTCCCAATTTCTTCTCCGTCGAAAACGATCTCGGGGCGTTCCGCGGCAACAAGGAAAACATGGCCGCCGGGCCACAGAAACCAGCCGTACGCAACGGCTTGTTCCCGGTGCCGGAAGGGCCGGGACTGGGACTCGATATAGATGAGGACTGGTTGCGATCGCATGTGGCGAAAGACGATACGTGGTGGGGCTAAATCAAGGTAATATTCATGAACAAAGCACTAGCCGTTCTTTCAACATGCGCGTTGTCCTGCGCAACGGCGGCCGAGGTCAAGGTAGCGCCGTATGGTGCAACGAGCAGCGGAGTGCCCGTTCACGCTTACACGCTGATCAACGACAAGGGCGCCAGCGCAACGATTCTCGATTTTGGCGGCACGATAGCAGCAATCAATGTTCCGGATCGCAACGGCAAACTCGGCAATGTGGTCATGGCGTTTGCTGACA
Organism: uncultured Pseudomonadota bacterium; assembly: GCA_963748005.1. Classification (GTDB taxonomy): domain Bacteria; phylum Pseudomonadota; class Gammaproteobacteria; order Steroidobacterales; family Steroidobacteraceae; genus CAILZL01. Next base: position 210,704 of record CAVVHH010000003.1, on the reverse strand, counting down.
TTGGCGCGTGGGAAAAACTCGGTCACGCCAATGCCATCATCGGGCGCGTCGCCAATCGCATCGCCAACGGTTTTACGCTGGATGGCGTGCATTACGCCCTGCCCACCAATGCGCAGGGAGTCACCATGCATGGCGGCCCGCCGGCGTATACCACCCGCGTGTGGACGGTTGCGCCAATCAACAAGAAAGACGGCGCATCGGTGACGCTGACGCTGGACAGTCCCGATGGCGATCAGGGTTTTCCGGGTCACGTGCAGGTCAAGGCCGTTTATTCCTTTGGCAATGACAATGCCCTGCGCATGGATTTGACTGCAACAACCGACAAGCCGACGGTCATCAACCTGACCAACCACATTTATTTCAACTTGAACGGCAACAGCACGATTCCGGTGTGGGATCACATACTGCAGGTGGCCGCGGATCGCTACATGTACTCCGAACCCGGCAAGGGACCGACGGGTGAAATTCGTGCGGTCGCAGGTACACCTGATGATTTCACCAGGCCCACACGCATTGGCGATCGTCTCGCGTTGTCGCTCGATCCGGCTTTCGGCAATGCAGCCACTGCGCCGCCGGTTCCGGCCGGCATGCTTCGCAGCTTCAACGAAGCGCTGGTACTCAATGAGGATGTGCGCGATTTGAAAAAGGTGGCCGCACGTCTGGTGGATCCACAGAGCGGTCGGGTGCTGGAAATGCGCAGTAACGAATTGTCCATACAGGTGTTCACACCGGCAACCGTACGCGATGGCTTGTTGAGCGACGTGGGCAAACCGTTTACGCGTGTGCCGTCAATTGCTCTGGAAGCCGAACACCTGCCGGACAGCCCGAATTTTCCGCAATTCCCTTCCGTGGTGTTGCGTCCCGGAGAGACATTCAAATCAACCACCATTTACGGTTTCACGACGGATGGGAAACGCTGAATTCGCGGGAACGGACTGAACAGGTCATGCAGATTGCACGAATCTTCATGACCTGCTCAACGGTGATGACTGAATCACCAACCATCAGCACCGAAATCTCGCGACCGTGGCAGGCTGTCATTGTTTTCCATCAGTACGCATGCCCTAGCCAATGCCGTTACGTTCTGCCCGCTCCTTCGGTCTGTTTTGCGCCTGTCTGGGTGCACTCGCCTTTTCGTTCAAGGCTATTTTCATCAAGGCGGCCTATGCCTACGGCGTCGATGCTGAAACATTGCTGGCATTGCGCATGGGCTACTCGCTGCCGTTCTTTGTTGCAATGGGGATCTCGGTCGAACGCCGCCAGCCGATGCAGATGGCACGACGGGATATCGCGTTTCTGTTGCTGCTGGGTGGCATCGGCTATTACGCGGCAAGTTATCTTGATTTCCTTGGCTTGCGTTATATATCGGCTGCACTGGAACGCCTGATCCTGTTTCTGTATCCCACGCTGGTATTGGTACTGTCAGCCATATTCCTGAACAAGCCGATCACCAAACGCATGCTGGTGCCATTGGCAATGTGTTATGTCGGCATCATGCTGGCGGTAACCCACGACGCGCGCATCGGTGGTGACAACGTTGCTCTGGGCTGCGTGCTGGTGTTCTTCAGCTCATTGGCATATGCCATCTATCTGATGCTCAGCGGTCAGGTGGTGAGCCGTCTGGGTGCAACGCGCGTCACGGCCTATGCCACGGGAACTGCTTGTGTTTTGAGTCTTGTCCAGTTCATCGTGTTGCGCCCGATCTCGGCGTTGTGGTTGCCCTGGCAAGTACACGCGCTGGGTATGTCCATGGCGCTCTTGTCTACCGTGCTGCCAGTGTGGCTGGTCGCCGAGTCCATTCGTATTCTCGGTGCGACTCAAGCGTCCATGATCGCCACTCTCGGCCCCGTACTGACCATCGCATTGGCGGTGGCGATATTGGGAGAACCACTCGGTGTGACGCAGGTGATCGGCGCCGCCCTGGTCATTGGCGGCGTGTGGCTGGTGGCGAGAATGAAGGCGTAGACAGGCTGGCGCGTACTACCTGCCTGCCTCAATGCTTCTTCTTCGGAATATACAAATCCGTCAGCGTGCCTTCGAAGGCTTCGGCCGAGAACGCTACGGTTTCGGACAGCGTCGGATGTGCATGAATGGTGGCGCCGATGTCGCCGGCATCACAGCCCATTTCGATGGCCAGCGCAATTTCGGCAATGAGTTCGCCGGCATTGGGGCCGACCACACCGCCACCCACGACGCGATGCGTCTCTTTGTCGAACAGCAACTTGGTCATGCCATCGTCGCGACCCAACGCCAGTGAGCGACCGCTGGCTGCCCAGGGGAAGCTGGCTTTCTCGAACGCCATGCCTTTGGCCTTGGCTTCAGTTTCCGTCAAACCCACCCAAGCAATTTCCGGATCGGTGTAAGCCACTGCCGGAATCACGCGGGCATCGAAGTAACGCTTTTCACCAAAGGCCACTTCGGCAGCGAGCTTGCCTTCATGCGTGGCTTTGTGAGCGAGCATGGGTTGTCCCACGATATCGCCAATGGCAAAGATATGTGGCACATTGGTGCGCTGCTGTTTGTCGACGTTGATGAAGCCACGCTCTGTGACTGCCACGCCGGCAGCTTCGGCATTGATCTTCTTGCCATTGGGTGCGCGACCTACTGCCAGCAACACCTGACCATAGATTTGCGGCTCGATGGCTTGCTCACCTTCAAAGGTGACCTTGATGCCTTCTTTCAACGCCTCGACCTTGGTGACCTTGGTCTTTACCATGATTTTTTCGTAGCGTTTGCTGATGCGTTTTTCTAGCGGTTTGACCAGGTCGCGATCGCAGCCTTGCACCAGGCCGTCCATCAACTCGACCACGCTGACTTTCACACCCAGTGCTTCGTACACCGTGGCCATTTCCAGGCCGATGATGCCGCCGCCCACCACCAGCAAACGCTTGGGAAGATTGAGTTCCAAGGCGCCGGTGGAATCGATGATGCGTGGATCATCGGGATAACCCGGCAGCTTCACGGGCTCGGAACCCGCAGCGATGATGCAGTTCCTGAAGGACACATTGCGAACGCCTTTGTCGCCGGTCACTTCAAGCTCATGCGGTGACACAAATTTACCAACACCAGTAATCACTTCCACCTTGCGTTGCTTGGCAAGACCGGTAAGACCGCTGGTCAGCTTGCCAATGACCTTGTTCTTGAAGCCACGCAGTTTGTCGATGTCGATCTGCGGCTTGCCGAACACGATGCCGTTCTCGGCCATTTCATGGGCTTCTTCGATAACTTTCGCGGCATGCAACAACGCCTTGGAAGGAATGCAGCCCACGTTCAGGCATACGCCACCCAGTGTGGGCCAGCGTTCGATCAAAGCGACTTTCATACCGAGATCAGCAGCGCGGAATGCAGCCGTGTAGCCACCGGGACCGGCGCCCAGCACAACGACTTCGAAATCGTAATTCCCTGAAGCCGCAGCAGCACTGACGGGTGCGGCTGTTGGCGCAACAACGGGCGCAGTGGCTGGAGGTGGGGCAGCAGCTTTCTTGTCTTCAGCCTTCGGGGCCACATTGGTCGATGCAGCCGCGCCAGCCAAGCTCAGAATCAATGAACCTTTTGAAACACGATCACCCTTCTTCACCGCCAATGCATCGACAGTACCCGCAGCAGTGCTGGGCACATCCATGGTGGCCTTTTCGGTTTCAATGGTGATCAGCGGCGTATCCACTTCAACGCTGTCGCCGGCTTTGACAAGTACATCGATGACTTCGACGTCTTTGAAGTCGCCGATATCAGGAACCAGAACGTCTTGCTTGGGCATAGAAATCCAGCTTCAGAAACTTGATCGACGTTTAACCGCCAATACTGAAAAAAGCGCCCTCTCTCCCCTTGCGGAAGAGAGACAGAATGAGGGGTTCTGCAAAATTTACACGTACTGCCTGACCCTCACCCCAACCCTCTCCCTCAGGGAGAGGGGGTAGGACTACGGAGACTTGCAACTCACGGCAGTTCATTGAGCGCGCCGCCTAACGTGGCACTGCCATCAGCAGCGTCTTCACATCGGCCAGCTGCTTGGCCAGATAGGTGGTAAAGCGCGCGCCCAGTGCACCGTCAACCACGCGATGATCGTATGCCAGGGTGAACGGCAGGATCAGACGCGCATCGAAGCCTCCGCTCTTGGCATTGAACACCGGCTTCATCGACGCCTTGGCCACACCAAGAATCGCCACTTCCGGTGCGTTGATGATCGGTGTGAACGAAGTACCGCCAATTCCACCGAGGCTGGAGATGGTGAAGCAGCCGCCCTGCATGTCCGCACCACTCAACTTGCCGTCACGCGCTTTGGCGGACAGCTCGGCCAGATCGCGGGCGATGTCGTACACATCTTTCTGGTCGGCATTCCTGATGACGGGCACAACCAGACCATTGGGCGTATCCGCTGCAAAACCGATATGCACGTATTTCTTCTGCACCAGGTTCTGGCCGGAGGCATCCAGAGAAGTATTGAACGTCGGATATTCCTTCAACGTATTCACCACCGCCTTGATGATGAACGCCAGTGGCGTGAGCTTGATCTTCTTGGCTTCGGCTTCGTCCTTGAGTTTCTTGCGCGTATCTTCGAGATCGGTGATGTCAGCCTTATCCATCTGCCACACGTGCGGCACATTGACCCAGCTGGCATGCAGACGCGGACCGGAAATTTTCTGGATGCGGCTCAGTGGTTTGACTTCCACTGCACCGAACTTGGCGAAATCAACTTCGGGTACCTTGGGCAACGAGGCGCCGCCTGTTGCACCACCGCCACCTGCGAGCACCTGCTTCACCCAGCTCTTCACGTCATCGGGAGTGATGCGGCCTTTTACGCCGCTACCCTTCACACGCGACAGATCCACACCCAGTTCGCGTGCAAAACGACGCACCGAGGGACTGGCATGTGCCTTGGCGAAACCAGCCTCATTGATGACCGGCAGGGTACCGTTGCTGGCTGGCGCGGTAACAAATGGTGCAGGAGGAACGGAAGCGGCAGCGACTTTCGGTGCTTCTGCTTTGGGAGCTGGCGCAGCGGGCGCAGCTACGTTACCACCAACTACTTCAAGCTTGAGAATCAATGCGCCCTTGCCAACGCGATCGCCCTTCTTGATGGCCACCGACTTGACCACACCGGCTGCCGTGCTCGGCACATCCATGGTGGCCTTTTCAGTTTCGAGCGTGGCGAGTGCGGTATCGACTTCGATCTTGTCGCCGGCTTTCGCCAATACTTCGATCACTTCAACATCCTTGAAGTCACCGATGTCGGGAACTGTAATGTCCTGTTCGCTTATCGCAGCAACAACCGGTGCAGTCGCAGCGGGTGCCGGTGCGGGCGCTGCTTCAGCTTTGGCGGGCGCAGATGCGACAGCACCGCCTTCAAGCGCAAGAATCACGCTGCCCTTTGAAACACGATCACCCTTCTTAACTGTCAATGATTGAATGACGCCCGCAGCTGTGCTGGGCACATCCATGGTGGCTTTTTCAGTTTCGATGGTGATCAACGGCGTGTCAACGTCGATGCGATCGCCGACTTTGACCAGCACATCGATCACCTCAACATCTTTGAAGTCGCCGATATCAGGAACGTGTATATCTTGGGCCATGACTGTTCAACTATGGAATCTTGCTGGATGAATCGACCGGCTCAGCAGAACAGGCGGCAGTCGTTGTAACCGCTGCCTGTTCATCTTTACATTTACAGAGACTGCGGGCTCGGCTTGTCCGCATCAATGTGTTTGGCGATGTAAGCTTGCGCGACCTTCTTGTCGAGCTGACCTTCATCCGCCAGCGCCTTGAGCGCAGCAGCCACCACGTAGTGTTTGTCCACTTCGAAGTGACGGCGCAGCGCAGCACGGCCATCGGACCGACCATAACCATCCGTGCCCAAAGCCACATAGCGACCCGGCACCCATTGACGAATCTGATCGGCAACCACCTTCATGTAGTCCGTAGAGGCAATGAACGGACCGGTAGCCTTGGCCAGCGTCTGCGTAACATAGCTTTCACGCGGCTTCTGGTCGGCATGCAACATGTTCCAGCGCTCCACATCCAGCGCTTCGCGGCGCAGTTCGGAGAAGCTGGTGCAGCTGTAGATGTCGGAGCTGACCTTGAACTCTTCCTCAAGGATGAAAGCCGCTGCTTCCACCTCGCGCAGAATGGTGCCGGCGCCCATCAGGGTGACTTTCAACTTGGACTTGCCTCCCGACTTGAAAAGGTACATGCCCTTGAGAATGCCCTGCTCCGCGCCCTGCGGCATGGCCGGATGCGCATAGTTTTCGTTCATGCAGGTGATGTAGTAGAAAATGTTCTCGCGTTCCTGGTACATGCGGCGCATGCCGTCCTGGATGATGACCGCGAGTTCGTATGCATAGGTCGGATCGTAGGCCACGCAGTTGGGAATGGTCGATGCCGCGAGCAGGCTGTGACCGTCCTGATGCTGCAGGCCTTCGCCAGCCAGTGTCGTACGTCCGGCGGTACCGCCGAGCAGGAAGCCACGTGCCTGCATATCGCCAGCAGCCCACAGGTAATCGCCCACGCGCTGGAAACCGAACATCGAGTAGTAGATATAGAACGGCACCATGTTCACGCCGTGATTGGCGTAGGCAGTACCGGCGGCAATCCATGACGACACGGCGCCGCCTTCGTTGATGCCTTCTTCGAGAATCTGGCCCTTCTTGTCTTCCTTGTAGAACATCAGCTGGTCCGCATCCTGCGGCGTGTACAGCTGGCCCTTGGAAGAATAAATACCAACCTGACGGAACAGACCTTCCATACCGAAGGTGCGCGCTTCATCGGGCACGATGGGCACAATGTACTTGCCGATCTCCTTGTCCTTGAGCAGCACCTGCAGGATGCGCACGAAGGCCATGGTGGTGGAGTTGTCGCGATCACCGGTGCTCTGCAGCAGCGCATCAAACGCTGACAGCGGCGGAACTTTCAGCGGCGGCGCGGCATCCACACGCCTGGGCAGATAACCGCCGAGTTTCTTGCGCTGTTCGTGCAGGTACTTCATCTCCGGACTGTTTTCCGGCAGACGCTGGAACGGCGCATTGAGAATCTGCTCGTCGGTGACATCCACACCCATGCGATCCCGCACTTCCTTCAGGGCCTGATCATCGAGCTTCTTCTGCTGATGGGTGATGTTCTGGCTTTCGCCATAGCGACCCATCATGAAGCCCTTGACGGTCTTGGCGAGAATGACGGTGGGCTGGCCCTTGTGTGCCATGGCTGCGGCGTAGGCGTTGAATACTTTCTGTGGATCGTGACCACCGCGATTCAGATGCCAGATGTCGTCGTCGGACATGTTGGCAACCATTTCTTTCAGCTCGGGATACTTGCCGAAGAAATTCTCGCGCGTGTACGCGCCACCCTTGGCCTTGAAGTTCTGATATTCGCCGTCGACGCACTCTTCCATGACACGGCGCAGCAGGCCCTTGGTGTCTTTCGCCAGCAGCGGATCCCAACGCGAGCCCCATACCACCTTGATGACATTCCAGCCGGCGCCGAGGAAGGCTGCTTCCAGCTCTTGAATGATCTTGCCGTTGCCACGCACCGGACCATCGAGACGCTGCAGATTACAGTTGATGACGAATACGAGATTGTCGAGACCTTCGCGCACCGGCAGCGTCAGTGCACCCATCGATTCGGGCTCATCCATTTCACCGTCACCAAGGAATGCCCACACCTTGCGATCGGTGGTCGGCACCAGTCCACGATTCTCCATGTAGCGCTGAAAACGTGCCTGATAGATGGCCATCATCGGCCCCAGACCCATCGACACAGTGGGGAACTGCCAGAAGTCCGGCATCAGTTTGGGATGCGGATAAGAGCTCAGACCTTTCTTGCTCTGTACTTCCTTGCGGAAGTATTTGAGGTTCTCTTCGGTCAGACGGCCTTCCATGTAGGCACGTGAATAAATACCCGGTGAAGCATGACCCTGGACAAAAACAAGATCGCCAGGATGTTTGTCAGAGGCAGCACGCCAGAAATGATTGAAGCCCACTTCATACAGCGTGGCAGCAGATGCGTAGGTCGCAATGTGGCCACCGTATTCGGAACTCTCGCGATTGGCTTTCACTACGGTGGCCAATGCGTTCCAGCGGATGTATGCCTCGATACGGCGTTCCAGCGCGCGATCGCCGGGATATTCCTTTTCCTGACCGACAGAAATGCTGTTCACATAAGCCGTATTCGGTCTGAACGGCAGATAGGCACCGGAGCGGCGTGTCTGATCAACTAACTGCTCCAGCAGAAAATGAGCACGCTCGGCACCGTGCACCTTGATTACCGCATCAAGTGACTCCAGCCATTCCTGGGTCTCCTGGGGGTCGACGTCACTGAATTTTGCGTTGTCCGTCATCAGGCTGTACTCATCACGGTGTTAGGCACGGTTTACGTGGGCAGGTATCATCGTGATTTGCCTGTGAGGGGTCAAGAAACGATGGTCGCCCTGTTGCCCCCAAAAAACGCACCAAAAATTAGTTACATAGACGGACCGCTGACGGTACAAACCTTAGCGAGCCACGAGCTGATTCTGGTGCTGGCCAATGCAAAGTTCACGAGAAGACTGCTTCGGCAGTATCCGCGCAGCCCGGAACTTTTGCAACAATACGACCAGCTCAATAAACACGCCCCTCCTTCCCAACTGCGTCTAAGTGCTACGGAAACATCGGGCGCAATTTTGTTAACTTTTGTCAAGAACGGCCTGTCGATATTCGAACAACTGCAAGCGGCAGCCAAATTATGGAAGGAAGCCGGCAGCCACAAAGCCACCGGCACCGCTTTGGCCACCTTGGGCTTTGACGAACCGGAATCAAATGCCGTGCTGCGAGCGTTGCTGGCCGCAGTGCTGGCCGGCACTGCACCACTACCCAGTTATAAGCGTCAGCCGCCGACATCGTATTTAAAGACAATTACCGTCCAGAATGCTGGACCGGCCAGCCACTACGCTGAAACCATGGCCACAGATGCGGGAAATCATCTGGCGCGCTGGCTGACCACATTGCCGCCAAATGAACTGAACTGCGAAAGCTATCGACACACCCTGCAGCAACTGGCCAAACGTGAAGGCTGGCAAAGCGAATTTCTGGATACAAGCAAACTCAAGAAATTGAAGGCCGGTGCGTTCCTGGCCGTAGCCCGCGCCAATGCACGTCCTGGCGCCGGCATCCTGCGCCTGAGTTATCGCACCAAATTCGGCAAATCAAAGCAGCGTCGTACCCTGTGTCTGGTCGGCAAGGGCATTTGTTTCGATACCGGCGGCATCAATCTGAAGTCGCACAAGGGCATGTACGACATGCACACCGATATGCAGGGTTCGGCGGTTGCAGTCGGTACCTTGCTGGCGCTGTCGCAACTCAAGGTGCCGTACGACATCGATTGCTGGCTGGCGCTGACCGAAAACGAAATCGGCCCCAATGCCTATCGGCCGCAGGAAGTCATTGCTGCGGCCAACGGTACCACCATTCAAGTCGTACACAGCGACGCCGAAGGACGCATGGCGCTGGCCGACACACTGACCCTGGCAGCGAAAAACAAACCGGCATTGATGATCGACTTCGCCACACTAACCGGCGCGTGTGTTGCTGCGTTGACTGAACGCATGAGTGGCGCGTTCAGCAATCGCGATAGCTTCCGTAGCGGCATCGAACAGGCCGGCCGCAACAGTGGCGAACGTGTCTGGAGTTTCCCCATGGATGCGGATTTTGACAGCGATCTGGAGAGCCCCATCGCCGACCTCATGCAATGCACGATGGACAACAAGGGCGATCACATTCTAGCCGCACGCTTCCTGAATCACTTTGTGCCCGACACCGTGCCATGGGTACATATCGACCTGTCGTCCGCCAGCAAGACTGGCGGACTGGCGCATATTCCGACCGAAATCACCGGCTTTGGCGTACGCTGGGCCGTAGAGTTTGTCACACGCCACGCTTTCACCTGATGCCATTTTCAACTGCCACAACATGACCACCGTTCAAAAACTCACACTGCGCCGCCCCGATGATTTGCATGTTCACCTGCGCGATGGCGCTTATCTGAGTACGGCGGTATCGTTCACGGCGCGGCAATTCGCTCGCGCCGTGATCATGCCCAACCTGAAACCCCCAGTGACGACCGTGCAGCTGGCAGGTGAATACCGGCAGCGCATTCTGGATGCCGTGCCAAGAGTATTGAGTTTTGAACCGTTGATGACGCTGTATCTCACCAATAGCACCGCGCCCGAGGAAATTCGTAAGGCGAGAACCAGTGGTTTCATCATCGGTTGCAAGCTCTATCCCGCTGGCGCCACCACGCATTCGGATGCCGGCGTTACTGCTATAGAACATATCTATCCTGCACTGGAAGCCATGCAGGAAACGGAGCTGGTGTTGCAAGTGCACGGCGAAGTGACGCACAGCGATGTCGATGTATTCGATCGCGAAGCCGTCTTCATCGATAAGGTGCTGGCGCCGGTTACCGAACGTTTTCCAAAATTGAAGATCGTGTTCGAACATGTCACCACGCGCCAAGCGGTGAAATTTGTACAACAGGCCCGTCCCGGCGTGGCCGCGACCATCACACCGCAACATCTGCTGCACAATCGCAATGCCATCTTCCAGGGCGGCATTCGCCCGCACTATTACTGCCTGCCCATACTCAAACGCGAAGGCGATCGTCAGGCGTTGCTCGCAGCCGCCACAAGCGATGATGCGCGCTTCTTTCTGGGCACCGACAGCGCACCCCACACAAGGCACACCAAGGAAAACGATTGCGGTTGCGCCGGCATGTTCTCGGCACATGCCGCACTGGAACTTTATGCAGAAGCGTTTGAACAGGCGGGCAAACTGGATCGACTTGAAGCGTTTGCTTCCGAGCGCGGCGCGGACTTCTACGGACTGCCACGCAACAACTCACGAGTGACGCTGGAACGCGTTGCATGGACCCCACCAGCAAGTTATGCCTATGGCAAGGATCAATTGGTGCCCATGCGGGCCGGCGAATCGCTGAGCTGGCGGTTTTGCGACGAGCAGCCTGCATGAGTAATGAAAAGAAAGTGAGGTCACCGATTGCGCAGCGCTTCCGTGGTTTTCTGCCGGTAGTGATTGATGTTGAAACCGGCGGATTCAATCCAAATACGGATGCGCTGCTGGAGATCGCCGGTGTGCTGGTGGAAATGCAGGAAGACGGTACGCTCAAGCGCGGTGAAACCTGGCGTTATCACGTACAGCCGTTTCCGGGCGCGAACATGGAAGCTGCGTCGCTGGCGGTGAACGGCATCGATCCGTTTCATCCGCTGCGTCCGGCGTTACCGGAAAAAGACGCCATGACGCGTCTGCTCGGTGATATCCGTCGTGCAGTCAAGGATAACGGCTGCAATCGTGCCGTGCTGGTGGGACATAACGCCTATTTCGATCTGAATTTTCTGAATGCGGTGATCGCGCGTTGCGATATCAAACGCAACCCGTTTCATCCCTTCTCATGTTTCGACACAGCCACACTGGGTGGCGTGGCCCTGGGTCAGACCGTACTGGCCAAGGCAGCTCTGGCCGCCGGCATGGAGTGGGATTCCAGTGAGGCGCATTCGGCGGCCTACGACGCCGAACGCACCGCCGACCTGTTCTGCATGATCTGCAACCGCTTCAAGGACATGTACGAAGCGTCACTGCCGGTGGATTGAACGTTGCTGTAGGGGCGAGGCATGCCTCGCCTTGCCACCCACGTTCGCAGACATCTTCAACAAGGGCGGGGCATGCCCCGCCCCTACATAATTTTAATTCTTCGCTTCGCTGACGACTTTCTTCAGTTCGCCGCTCTTGTACATCTCGACAATGATGTCGCAGCCGCCAATCAGCTCACCGTTCACATACAGCTGCGGATAGGTGGGCCAGTTGGAGTACTGCTTCAGTGCTTCGCGCAGTTCCGGTTCTTCAAAGATATTCACGGAATCAAACTTGGCGCCCACCTCATTCAGCGCGCGCACGGCGGTGGCCGAGAATCCGCACTGCGGAAAATCAGGTGTGCCCTTCATGTACAACAGCACCGGACTGCCGGAAAGCTGGGATTTGATGCGATCGATTACGTCCACTGCGGCCTACCTCGTAGCTCAGGCTCATTAACAAGCCGTTGAATTATGGGGGCCACAGGCCTATTCTTCAATGGCTCTCAGCCAAACTTCTGCCCGGAAATACCCGCGCAAACCGGGCCGTGATCTGAGTTTTCAGCGCGTAAAAAAATCATTAACTATCGCGACTATAGCTCCGGGGAGATTATTCCATATGAATCCACTCACCTCAGTATTGGGCACCATTGTCACTGGCGTTGTTCTGGTCGTCATCCTGGCACTGATCATCAGCGGACAAGGGCCGGCCATTTCACAACTGCATCTGGATCGCTGGCTGCACATTGTTTCCGGCATCACCTGGATCGGCTTGCTGTACTACTTCAACGTGGTGCAGGTGCCGGGCCTGGGCGCGGCGGCAGCCGACAAAGGCGGTCCGGGCGGAGCAGGTATCAGCAAGTACATTGCCCCACGTGCACTGCTGTGGTTTCGCTGGGCCGCTGTCGCCACCTGGCTGACCGGCGCGTACTACCTGATGATCGGCTATGGCGATGCAGCCACTATCCACAAGGCCTTCGCTCTGCAACCGGGCTTTCGCACCATCGGCATCGGCGCATGGCTGGGTACCATCATGCTGTTCAATGTCTGGGTATTGATCTGGCCCAACCAGAAAAAAGTGCTCGGGCTGGTAACCGCTACCGACGATGAAAAGGCCAAGGCACGCAAAGTCGCCCTGCTTGCATCGCGTACCAACTTTGCACTGTCTTTGCCCATGTTGCTGTGCATGGCTGGACAAGGCCATGGCCTGGCGTTTTAGGTCCTGTGACCACCACAGCAAGCGCTGTGGTGTTAACAGGCCCTGACACTCAGGTACAATGAAACAATTAATGGAAACCCGGCGATCGCCGGGTTTCTGTTTTGTAAGGCCCGCATCAAACCAGCATGTCCAATTTCAATTTATCTATCGAGATACAGCGTTCGGTTGAGCGCGCCCTGGCTGAAGACATCGGCTCCGGCGATCTGACTGCCGCCCTGGTGCCCGAGTCGACACACGCCAGCGCCACCGTCATTACCCGTGAAACCGCGATCCTGTGTGGGCGCTCGTGGTTTGACGAAGTATTTCACCGCCTGGATCCAGGTATTGAAGTTGAATGGAACTACATGGACGGCGAGCGCGTGCAGGCCAATGCCACATTGTGCCGCGTGATGGGTCCAGCGCGCGCCCTGCTGACTGGCGAACGCACCGCGCTTAATTTCCTGCAGACCCTGTCCGGCACCGCCACTGAAACACGTCGCTACGTGGATGCCATTGCCGGCACCGGTTGTAAAGTATTGGACACGCGCAAAACCATTCCCGGCCTGCGTCGCGCCCAGAAGTACGCGGTCATTTGCGGCGGCGGCACCAATCATCGAGTGGGATTGTTTGATGCCATTCTGGTCAAGGAAAATCACATCATTGCTGCCGGCTCAATCGCTGCCGCCGTGGCGCACGCACGTGCCACCGCCGACGAATGCATGATCGAAGTCGAAGTGGAAAATCTCGATGAACTGGAACAGGCACTGGCCACCGACATCGACCGCGTACTGCTGGACAACTTCAACAATGACCAGCTCGTTGAAGCAGTAAAAATCAAGATAGCCCGCAAGGGTTACCATGTGCAGCTGGAAGCATCAGGCAATGTGACGCTGGACACCATTCGCGACATCGCCCGCACCGGCGTGGACTTCATCAGTATCGGCAGCCTCACCAAGCATCTGCGCGCCATCGATCTGTCCATGCGCTTCGAATTCAGCGCATCGCCGTAGGGGCGGTTCGTGAACCACCCCGCTTATTTTGTAGTCGGGCGAGGCATGCCTCGCCCCTACAGAAACATCAAGCCTTCTGCAACTTGGCCGCAGCCGCTTCGTAGTTGGCCAGGTTATTCAAAAAATTATCGGTAAAGTCCGGACGACGATTGCGGAAGTCCACGTAGTAGGCGTGCTCCCACACGTCCAGCACCAGCAGCACCTTGCCTTCGCCGGTGGCCAGCGGCGTGCCGGCGTTGGGCGTCTTGGTGACTTTCAGTTTGCCGTCATTACCCAACACCAGCCAGGCCCAGCCCGAGCCAAACTGCCCCAGCGCATTGGTCTTGAAAGTCTCCTTGAATTTTTCGACGCTGCCGAAATCTTCGACCAGTTTCTTTTCCAGCACGCCCGGAATACCGCCACCGGTTGGCGACAGCGATTCCCAGAACACATTGTGGTTCCATACCTGGCCGGCGTTGTTGAACACACCCACCAGATCGTCCTTGCCGTAGGACAGCTTCACCAGTTCTTCCAGCGACTTGCCCTGCAACGCTGTGCTCTTTTCAACAAGACCATTCAGATTCACCACATAGGTGTTGTGATGCTTGCCATGATGCAGTTCCAGAGTTTCCTGGCACATGCCCTTGGCGGCCAGTGCGTTAACGGCAAACGGCAAAGCAGGTAAGGTAAAACTCATTCAATGATTCTCCAGATAGAAAGCCTGCGCGGACTCGATTGAAACCTGTGCGCTCAGCAACACTCGGACTGTGACGCTGCACAATTAAAATTGTGCGCACTACTACATACCCGATGACCATAACAGTCGTGTGACAAGCAGGCAACATGCAAGCTGTTGTCGCAACATAACCAGGCGGAATCACGGACCAGCAACTTGATAGCCTTTGGCACGCAACTGCGCGAGCACACCGCCCGGCGATAGCACATCCCGCATGGAACGCAGCGCCAATGTGGTGCGGTTGTGTTGCAGTGCCGACTCCGCACTCTGCAGCCATTGCCGGTCGGCCGCGGCACTGAGTTCCTTGACCCGCGGTATGCCGAGAATGACATCCCAGCAGGCCGCACGATCTTCCGTCGCCAGCAAACGACGCAGAGTCGCAACGTCGCCCAGCGCCCATGCATTCGCGCGCTCAGTGAGCATGCCGAGGTCCGACTCGAGACTGTGCAGCGTAGCATCCAGACAGCGTATCTCGGCATCCAGTGGAATATTGCTCAGCGAATTGAGCAGATCGCGTGGCTCAGTCACCTTGAGGCTGATGGCAGTTGGTTTGAGATCGTGTTGCCTCGCCAGTTTCGCAACCTGTTTCGGCACCGCGCGCCGTGACTCCAGGCCAATACTCTCAATGGATTTCTGATACAGGCGCGCCGCCGCCACAATGGGTCGGAGACTGTCCAGCCCGTCGCCAGGGGCATAGCGTTTTTCCATCACAGCAAATCGCGCATACAAATCTGCTGACAATACTTCTTTCAAAGATCGGCCTTCGGGATTCTTCTGCAGACGCCGCCACTGCAGGTATAGACCCAGCTTGGCAAACAACCCGGCATCAGCCGATATCGAGGGTCTGTCCATCAACACTTCCTGCGATTCGCCCAACAGCGCCACCACCTGCTGCGAATGCCATTGCATCTTCTTCGGCAGAGGATCGAGAACGCCTAGAATCCACAACTCTCGCTCGCCGCTGGATACTCTCCACAGACGCGGCCCACTGCGCTCACCAGTAATCACAACCTCATCGAAATGATTATCTGAGTCACTAGCGACTGCATCCTGCGCGTGCGTAACACTGAATAATTGCAGGTGCAACATCAATAGCAGCATGGAGGTACGTAACATCGGATGATTCCTACAGATGTTCCGTGTAATCGTACAGTCCCAGGCAGGTTCAGACCAGCAGGCAGATATCAGGTGCCCTTGGACGGCAGACGCTCGTCACCCTGTATTCTGAGTACGCGCTGCGGCATCGAGACGCCATAACCCTGTGCGTAGTCCACACCGAGGCTGCGCAGCATGTCGATAATTTCCTGATTCTCGGCGAACTCGGCGATGGTCTGCTTGCCAGTGAGATGTCCAATCTCATTGATCGAGCGCACCATTTCGCGGTCAATCGGATCGTGCAGTAATTCCTTCACGAAGCTGCCGTCGATCTTGAGGAAGTCCACCGGGAAGTGTTTCAGATAACCGAACGACGACAGACCAGTGCCAAAGTCATCCAGCGCAAAGCGACAACCCAGCTCCTTCAATGCCTGGATGAACCGATTGGCTTGCGAGAAGCTGGCGACGGCCGCGGTTTCGGTGATTTCAAAACAGATCTTTGAACCATCAATGCCGCTGCGATGGAACTGATCGATCACGAACGGCAGAAACTTGTCGTCACTCAGGCTCTGACCGGACAGATTGATGGAACACATGGCCAGCTTTTCACGCTCGTCGGCCTCTGACACCAGCCAGCGCAGGGCGTTTTCAATCACCCAGCGATCAATCGCCGGCGTGATGTTGTAACGCTCTGCAGCGGCGATGAACTGATCCGGTGCGATGATCTTGCCCTGCTCATCACGCATGCGCAGCAACAGCTCGTAGTGCATGCCGGGCTCGTTGCGCTGCAGCGGCAGAATCATCTGGCGAAAGATTTCAAAGCGGCCTTCTTCCAGTGCATTGTTGATGCGCGCCGCCCACTGCATTTCGCGGCGGCGGCGCATCAGATCCAGATCGTTTTCCTGGAAACTGTAGATGCGATTGCGGCCAGCTTCCTTGGCGGCGGCACAGGCCGCATCTGCCGCGGAAAGTACCGCTGCCACGTCGTTGTTATCGGCGGTAATCGGCACGACACCGATACTGGCGCCCATGCGGAAGGTGCGCTCCTCCCAGGTGAAACGATAGTTGCGTACGGCTTCGCGCAGCGACTCGGCCATACGCATGGCTTCGTCCATGCTGCAGGCTTCGAGCAAAATGCCAAACTCGTCGCCACCCAGCCGCGACACGGTATCGCGCCAGCGCACCTTGGATTTCAGCAGCGCACCCACCTGACCCAGCAGGGCATCGCCGGCATTGTGACCACAGTTGTCATTGATGATCTTGAACTGATCGAGATCCAGATGGCAAATGGCGAACGAGGCTTCTCGCGCGCGCGCGCTCTTCAGTGCATGATCCACGCGTTGCTCGAACTCGCGACGGTTGACCAGACCCGTGAGCATGTCGTGGCTGGCGTGATAGGACAGCTTGCGATTGAGTTCGCGGCTTTCGCTGACATCGTGGAACACGAGCACGCCGCCGGACACCGATCCCGCACCATCGCGGATCGGCGAGGCACAGCTTTCGATATACAGTTCATTACCGTCGCGGCGAATCAGCAACGTCGGTCGCACCGACTTGATGGAATGGGTACGACGGATGGCCACCGCCAGCGGATTTTCCAGCGGCTCACAGGTTTCTTCGTGAAAGCCCCGGAACACTTCATCGATGGAACGTCCCATGGCGTCTTCAATGCGCCAGCCGGTCAGGGACTCGGCCACCGGATTCAGATATTCCACCTGGCCATGCGCATCAGTGGTGATCACGCCATCGCCAATCGACTGCAGGGTGATCTGCGCCGACTCCTTCTCGCGGAACAAGGCCTCTTCGTAGAGTTTGTTCTCGGTAATGTCGAGCTCCACGCCCACCAGGCGTTGCAGCTTGCCGTCCGCATCGGTCAGGGCCTTGGCGCGCGCCGTCACCCAGCGCCATTCGCCCGAACGATGCCGGACGCGGTGGGTGCTCTCGAAATAGTCGGCCTGGCCGGCCAGATGCTCGCGCAGCAAGCGCTCCACCGGTTCGTTGTCATCGGGATGCACGAACTGTCGCCAGTCCTTCACATCGATCAGTTCTGCGTCGCTGTAGCCCAGCATGGCTTTCCAGCGCGGCGACAGATACAACGTGTTGCGCTCAAAATCGAAATCCCACAACCCGTCATGTGCGCTTTGCATGGCCAGTTCATTGCGCGATTGCAGGTAGGCAAATTCATTGCGCATGCACCAGCGCTCAAAACCGGCGGCATAACTGGCGGACAACAGCTTGAGTAACAGATGTACTTCCGCATCCCAGCTGGCGCGCGCGTGCGTGGCGCAGACACCAATAAACCCGGCGGTGCGTCCCTGGATCAATACGCCGCCAAGCAATGCCGAGCTGACCTGCAGCGCGGCCAGACGTTTCACCAGCTCACCATACGCGGCGCCCTGAGCATTGCGCTCGGTATTGCGTATCTCCAGCAAGCGTTGCGCATCCAGGCGCTCGCACAGCGCCTGGCATGACGGGATGGTTTCACCGCTCAGCAC
This sequence comes from uncultured Pseudomonadota bacterium, assembly GCA_963748005.1. GTDB lineage: Bacteria > Pseudomonadota > Gammaproteobacteria > Steroidobacterales > Steroidobacteraceae > CAILZL01. Next base: position 192,586 of record CAVVHH010000003.1, on the reverse strand, counting down.
ATCGGGATTGCAGCTGGCATACACACTGCTGGCAGCAAGTACCCGGGTGATGCGCTCGCGACGCTCGTCAAACAGGGCGACGAACACGGTGTCGGCATGCACCAGTTCACGCATGCTCTGCAACGCAGCGCGCAGCGCCGCATCGCTGCCGTGCAGGTCGGCCGCCTGCAGCTCGACCGCCAGCTTGGTCAACATGGGATCAAGACCGGTTTGCATGATTGGCGCAGCGGTCGTCGACAACAAGCGGGACAGATTCACATGACCGCCCGTCGCAGGCATTTCCTGCACAGCGGACTCGGGTGTAAATGTCCCAGTGAGTTTGCTTGTCATCTTCTATCGTCCGAACCATTGCGCACCAGCGGCGCGCACGACGACCCGGTAGCTAGCGTCCCTGTTCAGTCATCAACGCACACTCGCTCGCGACGTGCTCCATCCCCAAGTTAGCTGTTGAATTTATGATCGAACCGGAGTCGTGCTGCATTGTTGCATAACAATCATGGCGCAAGCTACTGATCCAATGAGAGATGAACGCAGAATGTCCGGATACTGGCCGCACGAGCAATTACCAGTGGGGCGGTTCGTACGTCAGCGCCGCCTCGAGGTGACCGCGCTGCACGCAGGCAGCATCGACTCCAGCACTGATGAGATACCACGTTTCACCATTGCCATCCTGCAAGGACTGCGCTGTGCTCTGGGCAAAACAGCGTTGCCGGACCGGCTCGTTAATCAGCAGCACCCTGCCCGATTTGGCGGCGAACCACGCAGCAGCATCGTCGGCTTCCTGCTCCCATTGCCGCCAGCGTGAATGACCAAAGTTCACCGTCGTGCGGCGCGACATCAACAGGTTTTCTTCGCTGTAGGCCACCAGACCCAATTCGGCCACCGAGCGGGTCATCGACTCAACACGGTGTACAAACGCCTCACTGGAACGGATGGCGTTCATTTCTGGGTTGATCCACAGTCCGACCACGCACAACACCACGGCCAGTGTCCCGAGCCACGCCACTGCCGCATGCCGGACGCGCGCCAGCGCACACAGCACGGCACTCGGCACACCGATGCAGAACAGCGGTCCGGGCGGGTCGATACCATACTGTGCCAAAGTCTGGGCGCGCATTTCCGGCTTCAGCAACGCATAGGTGGCCAGCAACAAGCACACCGCGCTGATGAGTATGGCCAAACCCAGAAGCACCCGGCGCACGCCGACCCGCGCCCACAGCTGCGCCAGCGATGGTGCCAGCGTGAGACAGAACGCCGGTAACGCCGGCAGGATATAGACCCCGCGCTTGCCGGTACTGAAGCTGAAAAACAGCACCACCAGCAACACCCAGCACAGCAGCAAGGCAATGCGCAGATCACGGCCGCGCCACGCCGCTCGCCAGCGCGGTATTGCCCAGGGAATGAGCGCCGACGCCGGCAGCCACAGGGGCGGAATGACATTGGTCAGGAAGTACCAGAACGGTTTGACGTGAATCCACGAATTGGCATACCGATCGATGGTCTGCTGAAACAGGATCTCGTCGCGATAGGCGGCAAGCTGTGGACTGCTCATCGAGGCAATGATCATCGGCGCGAACCACACGCAGATCGCCGCCAGCATGGCAACCGGACCCAGTGCCCAGCGCCACGCGCTGTGGCCGGACTGAAGCAACACCGGACGTGGCGCCCAACGCGCATCACGCAGTGCAAAGTAGGGAATCAGTATCAGCAAGGGCAGAAAGCCCACACCCTTGGTAATGATGCCAAAACCCGCTGCGGCGCCAGCGATGTAGTACCAGCGCCAGTCCGGTCCGAGCAGCAAGTGACGGGCCAGGCCATACAGGCCGAGCACAATCCAGAAGCACACGGTCGCATCGATCTGTGCCTGCCGCCCCTGCCAGACAAATTGCACCGTGCCCAGCAACAGCAGGGCAGCCGCAAACCCGACTTCGCGATTCCAGAGTCGCCGGCCGAGGTCGTAAGTCAGCGCAACACTGGCCAGCGCGGCCAGCAGGGACGGCAACAGAAACGCCACGCGCAGCGAGCCGGTGAGCAGGTAGAAGCAGCCGATCATCCAGAAAAACAACGGTGGCTTGTCGGCGTACGTATCGCCACCAATCATGGGAATCAACCATTGACCGCCCAGCACCATATCGCGCGCCACCAGCGCAAAACGCGGCTCGTCAGCAGGCCAGGGATCGCGCAGGCCAATACCCACGCCCATCAGCAACAGGCCCAGCCCCAGCAGCCAGTAAAGGTCGAGCCGGATGTCGTGACTGGAACTCTCACCAGGACGCCAGATACGCAGACAGGCGCGCTCCAGCCAGTCGCTCACACTCTTTCCCTGAATCATGTTCTGTCGGCCGCAATGCGTTCAGTACGACGATGCAGGTACAGGTTGTACAGCGCCACTGCGAAGGGGAACAGGTTGGAAAGAATACCCACGGAGTCGTTCTTGCCGAACACGAAGTACGACAACAACAACAGACTCCCGGTAATGCTCATGTACCAGAACAATGCGGGCATCATCGGCCGGCCATGCCGGCGTGAAGCGATCAGCTGCACAAACCAGCGACCGGCGAACAGCGCCACACCGATGTAGCCCACCAGCTTCCAGGGCGTGACCACCACGCCGAAACAATTGCACAGTAGAGTATTCACTTGATGACTCGCTAAAGCTGTACGCCGCTTATTCTTCGGAGACGTTCTGGATGGCAATGCGCCGCCTGATCAACCACATCACACCGAACAGATCGACGATGCCCACCCACAGACGGTTGTTCAATCCGTACTTGGAAGTGCCGCGCATGCGCGGACGATGCGCGACGGGCACCGAAATCACCCGCATGCCGGCGCGCTGCACCAGTGCCGGCAGGAAGCGATGCATGTGATTGAAATGCGGCAGTTCCAGAAACAACTGACGCTCGAACAGCTTGATGCCACAACCGGTATCCGGTGTGCCGTCATTCAACAGACCACCCCGCACGCCGTTGGCAATGCGCGATGACAGGCGGCGCAACCAGGTGTCGCGGCGGGTGGTACGGTTGCCCATGACAAGCTTCAACCGGTCATCCGTATTGCCCGTCCGCAATGCATCAAGCAATTTGGGAATATCGGCCGGGTCGTTCTGGCCGTCGCCATCAAGCGTGGCAATCCACGCGCCGCGAGCAGCGCGCACGCCGGTACGCACGCCGGCACTCTGGCCACTACGCCGCGAATGTTTCAACAAACGGATCTGCGGCACCGCTTCGCTGCGCACCTTCAGCACTTCGGCCGCGGTGGCGTCGGTGCTGCCATCATCGACGAAGATGACCTCAAACTCGACACGGCCATTGAGCGCCGCATGAATCTCGCGCGCCAGGGGAGCCACGTTCTCGTCTTCGTTGCACACCGGGATGACCACCGACAATTGCACTGGTACGGATGCGGCAGACAAACCGGAAGTAGTGCTCACGGAACGTGATTCCTGAAGTTGGCAGCCAGAAAGCGCGGTGATTATAGCGGAGTGCGTCGCAGGCGTTTTGCCTGACGATGCTTGCGGATGCTACTCAAGGGTGGCCTGCGCCTGTCGGTAGGTATCGTGAAGACGCACCGCCATCGCCTGCTGCATGGCTGTCACTTCGTCCGGGCTGGCCTTGCGCGGCGGCACAAATGGCTCACCGACAGCGATAACCACTCGCGAGAACGGGAACGGCAATACAAACTTGTCCCAAGTCCCGAAGATCTTGGCGGGTCTTGCCGCAAACGCCAGCGGCACCACCGGCACACCACACAGCTGCGCGACGACGATGGCGCCGCCCTTGAACTCAAACCGCGGTCCGCGCGGACCATCCGGAGTGATCAACGGTGACAGCTTGTCGCCCTTGATCTGTTTGTACAGCGCCCTAACCGCCTGCGAACCGGTATAGGTGCCGGAACCGCGGATCACGTCGGCGCCATAAAGACGCGCCAGCATGGTCGGTGCTTCGCCATCCAGGGAGGGACTGATCAGAAACCCGGCTCGCAAGCCCCTGATGCGACGCGCCACTACGTACCGTGCACACAGCAACAGGTGCTGGTGCCAGCACACCGGCACCACCGCACCATATTCATCAATAAGGGCCTGCAGACGCTCCTCGCCAATGAAACGCAGGCGTCCGGTGCGCCACAACAACTCGGCCAGAAGCGAGGTAACACCCACGGCAAGGCGATAGCCGAGCCCGCGCCACAACGTCATCTTGCGTCCCGAGCGACTCTTGATGGACACGGCCTCACTGCTGGCGGAGGAATCAGGTAGATCAGTCATGATGCTGGATGCGGCTTCTCGGGCATAGCGCCCAGGATGATCAATGGCGAAAACCCGGCAATGTTAGCCCAGTTGCACGCTTCTGTGAGCAGCGGGATACCGCACTCTCACACCGGATCTCACAGATATTTTCAAAATTATCACGGTGGAAATTCGATACGGCTTGCGTCGCCACAATCCTGATCAGGCCGCACCGCTTTATCTGATTCCAGCAGGAAAGTGACACTGCAGGGCTGGTGAAGCAATTCACGTTCACCAATCCATCCGCACAGCTGTTGTACCAGACCGTGGTGGACGATAAAGGCGTTGCATCACTGTGGAAACTGGAAGGTGGCGCCACCGCGAAGATTTCGCGTGATGGCTGGAACTACCGGTCGATCAAGCCCGGTGACAGGATCACGGTACTCGTCATCCCGCGCGTCGATGGCACCACCAGGGGTTCGTTCTCCAGCTTGACCCGCAGGGACAGCGAAGCACCATCTTCATCACCTGCCATCTGACAGTCCTGCGTTCAGACAGTCGTTCCGGTTACCGGCTACGCTAAGGAACCTCTGAGGAACCGTGGCGAGCAAAGACAGGTTGCGTTCGATCGGCGCGCAGGAGCCGGATTTTATCGAGAATAACTGCGCCAGTTTCAACCACCATGGCGAGCACCGTACGGACGCCCACATCAGTGACCTGGGTCGAGTGCAGCAGGTTATTCAGAGGTTCCCTAACCGTCTCTACTCCGCTTCCAGTCTCTACTCCGCTTCCAGCCTCTCCACCTTGCGCCAGCCACGTGGCAGCACGCCGCCGCGTTGGGCGCGTTCGCCGCGATAGTCTTTAAGCTCGGGAAACTTCAAAGTCATCTTGCGCTCGCCTGACCATACGATCAGGCTTTGTTCCTTGCCGACCACGGCAATGCTGACCATGAATTCATCGCGTTTGTCGAAGCGCTTGCTGTCGATGCCGAAAATCTTGTTGCCCTTGCCCTTGGCCAGTTCCGGTAGTTCGCTCACCGGGAATACCAGCAACTTGCCATCGTTGTTGACCGCACAGAGCAAGGCATCGGCACTGGTGACCGGCGCCGGCAACAACACATTGGCGCCTTCCGGCACGGTCAGCACGGACTTGCCGGCACGATTGCGCACATACAGTTCTTCCAGCTTCACCACAAAACCATAACCCGCGTCGGTAGCCAGCACCCATTGATCACTGGGCTCACCCAGCATCACACCGGCAAAGGTCGCGCCATCGGGTGGATCGATGCGGCCTGACAGAGGTTCACCATGACCTCGCGCCGCCGGCAGCGTATGCGCCAGCAGGCTGTAAGTGCGGCCGGTACTGTCCAGGAACACGGCCTGCTGCGTGCTTCGCCCGCGCACCGCCATCTTGAATTCGTCACCGGTCTTGTAGCCCAGCGATCGTGCATCCACTTCGTGACCCTTGGCAGAGCGCACCCAGCCGCGCGCCGACAACACCACCGTCACCGGTTCGCTGGCCACCAGTTCGGTTTCATCAATGGCCTGCGCGGCGGCGCGTTCTACAATCCTGGTACGACGCTGCTTTTCTCCGAACTCTTCGGCCACGGCCTGCAATTCATCCTTGATGAGTTGCTTGAGCTTCGCTTCGCTGCCCAGCAACTTATGCAATGCATCGCGTTCGCGGGCCAGTTCATCCTGCTCGCCGCGAATTTTCATTTCTTCGAGCTTGGCCAGATGCCGCAGCTTGGTTTCGAGAATGGCCTCGGCCTGAATTTCGCTCAAACCAAAACGCGCCATCAGGGCCGGCTTGGGTTCGTCCTGGGTACGAATGATGCGAATCACCTCGTCGAGATTCAGGTAAGCAATCAGCAAGCCGTCAAGGACATGCAGGCGCGCCTGTACTTTTTCCAGACGCCAGTTCAGACGCCGCTTGACCGTGGTGGTGCGGAAACTCAGCCACTCGGTGAGCAAACTCTTCAAATCCATCACCCGCGGCCGGCCGTCCAGACCGATCACATTCAAGTTCACGCGATAGCTGCGCTCCAGATCGGTGGTAGCAAACAGATGCGCCATCAATGGTTCGATCTCGACGCGATTGGAGCGTGGCGTAATCACGATACGCGTCGGAAATTCATGATCCGATTCATCACGAATGTCCGTAACCATCGGCAGCTTCTTGTTGTTGATCTGCGCAGCGATCTGTTCCTGTACCTTCGAACCCGACACCAGGTACGGCAGCTGTGTGATAACGATATCGCCATCTTCGATCTCGTATACGGCGCGTGCCTTGAATGTGCCATTGCCTGATTCATACATGGCCTTCAGTTCACTGGCCGGAGTGATGATCTCGGCGCCGTTGGGCAGGTCCGGGCCTTTGACATGCCTGCACAGTTCACGCACTGAAGTGTCCGGTTCATCCAGCAAGCGAATGCAGGCTGAAACCACTTCTTTCAGATTGTGTGGCGGAATATCCGTAGCCATGCCCACGGCAATACCGGTCGTGCCATTGAGCAACAGATTCGGCACGCGCGCCGGCAGTAATGACGGTTCATCCATGGTGCCGTCGAAGTTGGGCGTCCAGTCCACCGTGCCCTGCCCCAGTTCCGACAGCAGAAGCGACGCGTACTTGGTGAGTTTGGATTCGGTGTAGCGCATGGCCGCGAACGACTTGGGATCGTCTGGCGAACCGAAGTTGCCCTGACCATCGACCAATGGATAGCGATATGAGAACGGCTGCGCCATCAACACCATGGCTTCATAGCAGGCACTATCGCCATGCGGATGAAACTTGCCGATCACATCGCCGATGGTGCGCGCTGATTTTTTTGGCTTGGCAGTAGAGGCCAGCCCCAGCTCGCTCATCGCATAAATGATGCGGCGCTGCACCGGCTTCAGCCCATCGCCAACATGTGGCAGCGCGCGATCCAGAATCACGTACATCGAATAATCGAGATACGCCTTCTCGGTGAACGTACGCAGCGGCTGACGTTCAATGCCTTCGAAATCGAGAGTGGGTTGTGTGGGAGACATATGGTCCGTTTGATATCCAACATGTAGGGGCGAGGCATGTCTCGCCCTTCTGATCTTCATTCAACATTGTCGGGCGACGCATGCGTCGCCCCTACATTGTTACACCTGCGCCAGATTGCCCTTGTCTTCCAGCCACTCACGGCGATCACTCGCGCGCTTCTTGGCCAGCAACATGTCGAGCATCTGATCCGTATCGTCAATAGCTTCAATGGTGAGCTGCACCAGACGGCGGGTTTCCGGGGCCATGGTGGTTTCACGCAGTTGCAGCGGATTCATCTCACCCAGACCCTTGAAGCGCATCACGGTCGGTTTGGCGCGCGGGTTCTCGGCGGAAATGCGATCCAGAATACCCTGCTTCTCGGCTTCATCCAGCGCGTAGTACACCTGCTTGCCGACATCAACACGAAACAGCGGCGGCATGGCGACGTGTATATGACCCGCTAAAACCAGCGGGCGGAAGTGGCGTAAAAACAATGCGCATAGCAACGTGGCGATGTGCAGGCCATCCGAGTCCGCGTCAGCGAGGATGCAGATCTTGTGATACCGCAGACCGTCAATCTTGTCCGAACCCGGATCGACACCCAGCGCCACGGCGATGTCATGCACTTCCTGCGACTGCAACACCTGTGCTGACTCTACTTCCCAGGTGTTGAGGATCTTGCCGCGCAGGGGCATCACCGCCTGGAACTCGCGATCTCGTGCCTGCTTCGCTGAGCCGCCCGCAGAATCACCTTCCACCAGAAACAGTTCGCCACGCTCGGGGTCCTGCGCAGTGCAGTCAGACAGCTTGCCGGGCAACGCAGGGCCACTGACCGAGCGCTTGCGCGCCACGATCTTGCTGGCCTTCAGACGCGCCTGCGCCGACTCGATGGCAAGCTGCGCAATCTTCTCACCCGAGTCCGGATGCTGGTTCAGCCACAGCGCCAGCTGATCCTTGACCACGCCGGCAACAAAGGCCGCCGCTTCGCGCGATGACAGGCGTTCCTTGGTCTGGCCGGCGAACTGCGGCTCCTTCATCTTGGTGGAGAGCACAAAGCTCACACCGTCCCACACATCCTCCGGCGCCAGCTTGATGCCGCGCGGCAGCAGGTTGCGGAACTCGCAGAATTCCCTGATTGCATCTGTCAGTCCCAGGCGCAGGCCATTCACATGGGTGCCGCCCTGCGGCGTGGGAATCAGGTTGACGTAACTTTCTTCAATGCGCTCGCCGTCATCGACGCGCCACGCCAATGCCCACTCAGCGCCTTCCTGCTGGCCATCCACCTTGCCGGTGAACATGTCGGGCGGCAGAAAGTCGCCGTTATGCAGACTTTCCAGCAGATACTGACTGACACCACCGGTGTACTGCCACTCTTCGCTCTCGCCCGTGGCCTCATTGATGAAAGTGATGCGCAGGCCGGCACACATCACCGCCTTGGCGCGCAGCACATGGCGCAGCTTCGGGATGGCAAAGGTTGGCGCTTCGAAATACTTCGGGTCGGGCCAGAAACGCAGCGTGGTGCCGGTGTTCTTCTGGCCCACCTCGCCCACCACCTGCAGCCTGGACTTCAAGTGGCCGGCGGCAAAACTGATGTTGTATTCCTTGCCGCCGCGGCGCACCCAGCATTCCAGCTGTTTCGACAGCGCGTTCACCACCGACACGCCCACGCCGTGCAGGCCGCCGGAGAACTCATAGTTCTTGTCCGAAAATTTGCCGCCCGCATGCAGGCGGGTGAGGATCAGCTCCACACCGCTCACCTTCTCGATGGGATGCACATCCACCGGCATGCCACGACCGTCGTCCTCCACCTGCAGCGAGCCGTCCTTGAACACCGTGACCTTGATGTGTCTGGCGTGCCCGGCCAGCGCCTCGTCCACCGAGTTGTCGATCACCTCGTGCGCCAGATGGTTGGGACGGCTGGTGTCGGTGTACATGCCCGGGCGACGACGCACCGGGTCCAGACCACTCAAGACTTCAATATCAGCTGCGTTGTAGGACTGGGCCATTAGAGGTAGGGAATCCGCTGAAGAAAAAAGCGCGCGGATTCTAGCACCCGGAAAAGCCGATTAGGCCGTGGACAAGGAACTGTGGGGAGAAATAGACAGAGATGCCTCCCAATGGTCAGCGCAAGGGTCAGGGTGATAAGCTCAAGCCGGTCCGGCGACATCGGGCATGACCACGCTGGAAGTGAAGTTGGCTTGAACAAGGTAAGGCCATGAACGCACGCGATGACCAGGAGTTGATCGAGAAACTCAAAGCCTTGCCGCCGCAGCGGCGCGCCGAGGTGGAAGACTTTGTGGATTTCTTGAAGAGCCGTGAGGACGAACAGCGCCTTACGCGTGCTGCTACCCAGGTATCTGAACCCGCCTTCAAAACTGTCTGGGAGAATCCCGACGACGCCGAATACGACCACCTGTGAGCCCGGATAACGATCGATTGCTAACGAGCGCCACCACATGGATTATCAGTTCGGCGATGTTGTCCTCGTACCGTTTCCATTTACGGATCAGTCGACTGCCAAGCAGCGGCCCGGCGTCATCATATCGAACGCAACTTATCACCGCGAGCGGCGTGATGTGATACTGATGGCTATCACCAGCCAGATACGCAGCAGCGATGCTTTCGGCGAGGTCGTTGTGCAAGACTGGCAGGTGGCTAAATTGCTGAAGCCCTCCGCCATCAAGCCCGTTGTTGCCACCCTCGAACAGGCGCTCGTCATCAAAATACTCGGGCGGCTTTCGCAACGCGATCAAGCAGCGCTCAAGGAAGTCATCGCGAGAATCGTCGGATAATCACAGCGAGCCTATGCACCGGTCACTCAGACGCTGAACGCAACCTATTCGGACGATGGACCGGAACAAAACCCGCGCCTCAGGTGAGTTCGTCTAGCGCGCCAGCTTGTCCCGCTGCCAGCGATCGAGATGACCGCGTGCGTCGTTCTTCTGCGGGTCCATCATGTCATCATGACCTGGCCGCTTGCCGGTCAGCTCAATGACATAGCCGTTGGGATCGCGAAAATAAATCGAGTCGATCATGCCGTGATTGGCGATGCCGCGCACTTCGAATCCGGCCGCCAGCCCCTTTGCTTTCCAGGTCGCGACGTCCGCATGCGGCACCTCGAGCGCAATGTGCAGGTCAAAGTCATGCTGCACTTTGAATTCGAAGGGCTGATCGGGCGCTTCGAAAAACGCCAGGCACGATCCGTCCGCCATCGCGTAGAAGGAATGCAGGACGTGCGTTACACGCCCGGTCTTGGTCTCGGTGATCTCGAAGGCGTTCACCAGCGGCAGGCCGAGGAAGTCCTCGTAGAACTTGCGCGTCTGCTCGCTGTCCCGGCAACGATAGGCGTTGTGGTGCAGGCCTTCGATACGCATCACACGGTCTCGAACTGTTTGCCGGCCATCGATCCCGCGAAGCCGTACAAAACTTCGTTGACCTTTGCCCAGCTGTTCAGCTTTTTCATGTTGCCAACCCAGCGCTGGATATTCGGATAGTCCTCGAACTTGCAGCCGATCAGTTCGCCTGCCGTCAGCATGCAGACGCCGAAGTAGTCGGCGATTGAAATGCGGTTGTTGGCGACGTAATCATTGGTGCCAAGAATATTCGTGTCGAGCACGGTGAGCCAGTTCTGACACTTGCTCTTACCCCACGCGATAGTGCCGCTGTGCTGATCGTCCGTCGGCCGCTTGTGATGCGGAAAAATCTGCGGATACAGCAATCCGTAGCCGAAATCCTTGTAGAAGCCGGTGTTGAACCAGTCCATCACGGAATCGACCTTGGCGCGCTCCCGCAAATCCTTCGGATACTCCGGCGCGTCGAAACGTGCGGCCAGATATTTCAGAATTGCCGAACTCTCCGTCATCCGAAAATCGCCATCCTCGAGGGCCGGCACCGCCTTGTTCGGATTGATGGCCGCATAGGCAGGCTGGTGATGTTCACCGGTCGATAAATCAACCACCTGCTGCGTCACCGGCAGCTGTTTCTCGGCAATGAACAGAAGCACCGGCCGGCTGACGGTGGAAACCGGGTGCATGTACAGCTTGAGACTCATGGGTGATTCCTTATGGTAGTAATAGGGCAATTTTACGAAGCAGCGCGGATGGATGCACGCTCTTTTCGGCGGAGGCCAACTGCTGGTCAACAGCGCACGTTGCGTGGAATCGAGCAAGCCTGATCAAGCACGACTCAATGCACCGAAACAGCACTCCGTCAGAGGGTCGAGCTCCACTTCAACTATCCCTGACGCTCAGCAAAACACCTGTGGATCGACGCACCGGTCACGCTCCAGTAACTTCTAACCTTTGGCCCGGCACCATTGTCGCTGAGCTAGGATATGGCATGGCTCTGCAAATCAGGTTAAGATCTCATCCAAGGCGTCTGCACCGAACCTGTTCCCGGGTTAAACCAGACACGTTTGTTCATGCAAGAGCGGACTTCAATCCGGTCGATGTGTAATCGGGAAACTCGACCAATCTGATTGGAGAACCTCTCATGGTCACTATTCCCCTGACTGAATCGTCACTCGCAGCGCTTAAAAATGCCCTGCGTCCCCTCTTCCCTACTGTTAAATCTTCGCACCTCACGGAAAGCATGGCCTGTGCGCTCGGGTACCGAACTCACGCGGCTTTGCGTAGCGCATGTGCAGATCAGGCCGGGCGGTTGGTCACACTTAACGCTCAGAGACTAACCGAAAGACTTCAGGTGCTTAAATATCCGGTCGATTCGGCATTCGACTTCGAGCGCCTATGCGGAATGGTACCGGGCCTTATCTCGACGATCCCGAATGACAGTCAAGCCGAAAAGCGTCGTCGCTTTGAACAGCTCATCAAAGCCGTCCTTCAGCAAGATCCTATGCCCGTCGGAGAAGGCTTCAACTTTGCAGATGTGGAATGGGTAGCCGTCGAAGCCAAAGCCCAAGGACTTCTTTTGACTCGTGAAGATGCTGACGCGTTAATCGAAGCTGTTGTCAAACTGACTTCCGTTTCAGAACACGTCTGTCGCGAAGAGATTTTGCCAGTTCTGAAGTACCGAGCAGCGCTAGACACACAGAGTAGTGACCGCCTAGACAAACTGATTCGCCAGCAAGGTTGGCAAAAGGTTGCGCGCTTGATTGGTATCTCCAAACCAACACTGGAAAAGCTGGTGAGCGGCGGTTCACGTGGTCCGTTCTTCCGGCACCACCCTGTTCAGAATGCTGTCATTGAGAAAGCGCGCGCGTTCTTGGCGTCGGGACCTGAAACTGGAGTTACCGCTATGACATTACAAGACGAACTTAATGAAGAAGATGCTGCGATCGAGCAAGAGCGTCTCGCATTCGAGAGATTCCAGAAAGCCAACAACACCGTCACTAGTCAATTCTTGCCATTTGGAAACGGTCAACCCAGCATCGAAAGCATGGATGAATCTGAGGCGGCCGAGAAAGAGTGGCGTTTGGCGAAAGCTAATGTTGAGCGAATCGCGAGCGAAATCCGCTCAGGTCAGCGTCGATAACGCGCTAAGGGTCGCTGTCAGCCTGACAGCCAATCGGAACCGACAGCGACCCTATAGTGCCACCTTGGCAAAAGGCTTTGGCAGCTCCCGCACTCAGCGCGTGAACGGTACCAAGGTGAACGGTACCGGGCCGTCGGTCCGCAGGTATTTGCCCGGGCAGAAAAGAGGTGTACGGACATCATGAGCCAAGCACACTCCTCACCCGCTCCGGTGTAAACGGAATACGCTTGAATCGCTTACCCGTCGCATCAGCCATCGCATTCGCCAACGCCGCACCGGAGGGACCCTGCGAGGCCTCGCCGGTGCCGAGATACGGCGCGCCCGGGCGATTGATCATCAACACTTCAACCGGCGGCGCTTCGCTGAAGAAACACCGAAACCCGGTTCCGTTCATTCCAGCACGGTGCTCAAGCAGCCACAGTTTTTATGCGGCGCACGCTCAGCACCTCGTCGCTCTGCAACGGCTCGAGCGCGGCTTCATCCACGGTGGTAATCGCAACGGTATCGCCCAAGGCGTTGAACACTTCTATCGAGTAGCCTTCGCCATTGGCGCCGACATGATGATCGACCAAACGCACGACGTCGCCGCGACGCAGGCCATGGGCAGGCAGGTCACAGGCCAAAGAAACATCTGTATACAGCGGATACTTCATGAATTCGTCGGCTCCTTTGCCGGGATGAGGGTAATAAACTTCGTCATGCCACTCAAGTGTTCGGTCATCCAAATGGTCCGTACCCACAAGGAACGTCCCGACGGACCAGTCAGTTTCGAGTGAATCTGATAAAGCCTCCCGTAAGGCGTATTTTCAATCTCTACTGCTTCCTGCGCGAGCACCTGGTTGCGCAAGTCTTCAAGCAGAGAATCGGCTCGCTCCAAGGTGTACCCCGCCAGGGCAAGAAACGCCGACTTATCCCCACGGACCTGCGGTTTCAGGAGGTAGTGTGTCAGTTTTTCTATTGCGATATCCGAATCCCGAGGAAGCTTCATCCCTGCACCTCATCGCCCGTTGCTCATGCCTGGTAACTTATGCCAGATCTTTCATCAGCGCCACTCGTGGGAAAGCGCGCAGTGAAATTGGGACGGGTCCGTCGATCCGCAGGCATTTGACCGGGCAGAAATGAGCCGCACAGACATCATGAACCAAGCACACTCCTCACCCGCTCTGGCGTAAACGGAATACGCTTGAAGCGTTTACCCGTCGCATCAGCCATCGCATTCGCCAGCGCCGCGCCAGAGGGACCCTGCGAAGCCTCACCGGTGCCGAGATACGGCGCGCCGGGTCGATTGATCATCGACACTTCGACCGGCGGTACTTCGGTGAAGGTCAGGATGGGATAGCTGGCCCAATCTTCCGAGGTGATCCTGGTGTCATCGAACTTCACTTCTTCCTTCAGCGTCCAGCTCAGCGCCTGAATCAGTCCGCCTTCCAGCTGGTTGATACAGCCGTCCGGGTTGACCATGTGGCCGCTGTCACCAACACACACCGCACGTAGCACACGTACCTGTCCGGTGCTGCGCATCACTTCGACCTCCATCGCGATGGCGCAATAGGCGGCGATGTTCTTGTACTTGGCGAAGGCAATGCCGCGCCCGCGACCTTCGCGTTTCTGCCACTTGGCCCAGCCGAATTTCTCAGCGGCCTGAATCAGCACATCGCGGCCACGCGGATCCTTGAGGTAACGCAGCCGGTATTCGACCGGGTCGACCTTGGCTGCGACCGCCAGCTCGTCGATGAACTGCTCCAGCGCCATCACGTTGGCATAAGCGCCCAGACTGCGGGTAGAAGAGACGCGCACCGGCATGTCGGTGATGAAATGCGTGATGACGCGCTGGCCAGGAAATTCATACAGCGCAATCGCGTTGCGATCCGCCGCATAGTTGGGCGGGCCGCCATTCACCGGCACTGGCTGTGCAAACGGCTTTTCCAGATACTTCGCCGACAACAGGTTGCCGGCCTGATTGGCGGGCCGCGTGCCATGCGAGGTCGACCACAACTCAAAGTTCCAGTCGAGCACATCCCCTTTGGCATCGACGGTGGCCCTGGTCTTCACCACCATCGCCGAGCTGTAGGGCTCCCACCTGTGCTCCTGATCGCGCGTGTATTGCAGCCGCACCGGTTTGCCGGGCACAGCCTGCGCCAGCAACGCCGCATCGGCCGCTGCATCGTCGGCCATGTTGTGGCCGTAGCATCCCGAACCCTGCAGGTGCTGGCAGCGGACCTTGGAAGTGTCCACGCCCAGCATCATGGCGATCGCACCGACGGTTTCGAACACCGACTGGCTGTGTGTCTGGATGGTCGTGACGCCATCGGAACCCAGTGTGGCCACCGCAGCCGAGGTGCCGATTGACGCATGCATCTGGAACGGGCGGTAGTAAGTCGATTCGACCGTCCTGACCACCGGTGTGGTGTCCTTGCGCACATCATTCCTGATCTCGGTGTCCTTGGGCTTCTGCGCCAGCAGCCAGTCGTAAATGCCTTCCGTGCCCGGCATCGATTTCTGCACATCCCATTTGGCTGAGCGCGCCAATGCAGCCGCAGCCGCAGCTACCTGCTCTTCGCGCTGCGCAATTACACCGAGAAAACTGCCGTTGCGTACCACCTTGAGCACGCCCGGCATCGACTGCACTTTTGCGACATCAACGGAAACCAGCCTGGCGACATAGGCCGGTGGTCGCACCACTCGGCCATGCACCATGCCCTTGGTCCGGTGTTCCTGCACGAAGATTGCCTCGCCGGTCATCTTGGCCGGGATGTCGAGGCGCGGCGTCGATTTGCCGACATAGCGGCCCTGCGCTTCGCGCTTCAGCTTTGCCTGCCCGGTGGCTTCGCGCGCCAGTTCCTGACCTGTGACCAGTTCACCATAGCTGGCCTTGGCGCCATTCGGCGCGGTGATCACGCCATTGGTTAGCTTCAGGCTATCAACTGGCTGGCCGAGCTTCTTCGCTGCGAGTTCCAGCAGGATGTCGCGTACTTCTGCTGCCGCGTGTTCGACTGCAACCGCGCCATTCGGCATGGACAGCGAACCTGACGTTACACCTTCATTGGGTACGATGAAGGTATCGCCGGACACGATCCTGATCTTTGCGATGTCGATGTCGAGCTGCTCGGCACAGACCTGCGCCAGCGCGGTAAGAATGCCTTGTCCGAGTTCAACCTTGCCGACCTGCAAGGTCACCGTATTGTCCGCGTCGATCCTGATCCAGGCATTGAGCATGCGATTGCTGTCCAGATCACCCGGCAGTTTCGGCCTGGCCGCGGGCGCGTTCTGCGCCAGCGCCGCCAGAGGCAGGGTGAACGACAGCGCGAGATAACCGGTGCCCTTGAGGAAGTCGCGGCGATGCAGCGTAACGGGTGAGTCGGCGTTCATGGCTCAGCCCTCCTTCGCGGCACGCAGCACGGCGCGCACGATGCGGTTGTGACTGCCGCAACGACAGAGATTGCCGTCGAGGGCGCTGCGCACGTCCGCATCGCTCGGGTTGGGGTTGCGTTCGAGCAGTGCATGGGCCTGCATGATCATGCCCGAGCTGCAGTAGCCGCATTGCGCCGCCTGTTCGTCGATAAAAGCCTGCTGCAGGCGGCTCGGCTTGCCATCTTTTTCGCGCAAACCCGCCAGGGTCGTCACCAACTTGCCTGAGACGCCGGAAACGGAGACCACGCACGACCGGACCGGCTTACCGTCCAGCAGCACGGTGCAGGCGCCGCATTGCGCAAGGCCGCAGCCGAAGCGCGCGCCGTTGACTTCCAGATCATGAGTTAGAACCGACAGCAGTGGTGCGTCGTCCGGGACGTCGACGCGAACGTCTCTACCGTTCAGGCGAAAAGCAATCACGGTTTCCCCCTTGGTCGTTATTGCAACAGGCTATGCAGCGCCGCGAGAGATTACGCGGCGCCGGATGCAGTGGCAACAACACCCGCTATGCACGCCAGCCGAAGTGCACCCAGGTACAGAAGGGCCTCGTTTTTATGCAGCACCCTCACCCCAGCCCTCTCCCTCAGGGAGAGGGAGCTTAGCCAAGTGCCATTGCGCTCAGGCAAGATCTTTCACCAGGGCCGCACGTACCGGCTCGGCCAACGGGCTTTGTACATGCTGGTAAACAGGATGATCGATACCCATGTGCAGCGGTGCGGCTTGCCTGGCGTCATTGACCATCCCGGCGGTCAATTCAAAACGCAGGAAGTGCACCGATGAAGTCTTGTCATCGTTCTCGCGTTCCATGTCTTCATCGGCGATGGCGTACACCCGTTCGTGCGAGCCCACCTGTACCCAGCAGCGATCTTCGATGCCCTTCATGCGCGCCAGTGCGGCGCGACGTTCATCGATGTCGGTGAATTCGATCAGAAAGGTAACCTTCCAGTTGCTGCCATCGGGGATCAGCGGGTTGTAGGCGTTGAGTTCATCCGTGATGCCCTCTGGCTCAAAGATGCGCTCCACCCGCAGCATTTCCTGCACTTGGTACTGGACGGTCATGCGATCTTCAAACAGCCAGGTGGCGTTGGGCCCGATATGCACGGTGCGCAGCTGCTTGTGCGCCATCACTTCATTGCGAAAGCTGCCGCGAATGCGCGCGTACTGTTCAAGGGTGTACAGGTCGGAGGGTTGCAGTTTCTTGTGCATGGATCACCGCGGATGAATTGACAACTTCCAGAGTTGTGTAGGGGCGGCTCGCGAGCCGCCCTCTGAATACCAGAATAAGGGCGATTCATGAATCGCCCCTACGATAGACCCGTTAGGCCAGCACCATTGCAACTAAATCCCGTAGGCCTTCCTCAGCAGCTTGAGCGGATGCGCCGGTTCAGGCGCTGACCCGGGTAAACCAGAACGAATCTGATGTCCCGCCATCGGGCAATCGCTTGAGTAGTAATCGGCGTTGTTGTTCTCCACCTTGCTGATCACCGGCCGGCCAATCTTCATGGAGGCATCACGAAACTCGCGCTTCACGCCATAGGTACCGTTGTGGCCCGAACAACGTTCGATCACCAGAACTTCGGTGCCCGGCACCAGCTTTAGCACATCCCGGGTCTTCAAGCCGATGTTCTGCACGCGCAGATGACAGGGCACGTGATAACTCACCTTGCCCAGTGTGCCGGTGAAATCAGTGCGCAGCAGACCCTGTTTGTGGCGCAACCACAGGTATTCGAAGGGATCGAACATGGCCGCCCTGATGCGCTGTACCTGCGCATCGTCGGGAAACAACAACGGCAATTCCTGTTTGAACATCAGGGTGCAGGAGGGAATGGGTGTGACGATGTCATAGCCCTGCTCCACCAGTTTCAGCAGCGCGGGGATGTTGGTGTTCTTGAGTTGCTCGATGGACTGCAGATCGCCCAGCTCCAGCTTGGGCATGCCGCAGCAGGCCTCCTGCTGCGGCAGCACCACCGGAATGCCGTTGTGTTCGAACACTACGCGCAGATCCATGCCCAGTTCGGGTTCGTTGCGATTGCCATAACAGGTAACGAACAGGGCTACCTTGCCAGTGGTCTCAGGTGTGGCCTTGACCTCAAGCGTCGGTGTGGCCGTTCGGGCATGCCGCCTGCGATAGGTATTGCTGTGATATTCAGGAACCGGCGCCTGCGGGTGCACGCCCAGCGTCTTGTCCAGCAGCGTGCGCCCCAGGCTGCTGCGATTCACCGCATTCACTACCTCAGCAATCACGGGAATGCCGGCGATATTGCCGACCGCATCCGTGGCGCTGAGCACTTTGTCGCGCGCTCGCACATTGCCTTGCTGGAACTTGACTGCCTTCGCCCGCAGCATCAGATGCGGAAAGTCGAGATTCCAGGGATGCGGCGGCACATACGGGCACTTGGTCATGTAGCACATGTCGCACAGGTAGCAGTGATCCACCACATCCCAGTACACCTTGCGCTCGACGGTGT
Source organism: uncultured Pseudomonadota bacterium (assembly GCA_963748005.1). Classification (GTDB taxonomy): domain Bacteria; phylum Pseudomonadota; class Gammaproteobacteria; order Steroidobacterales; family Steroidobacteraceae; genus CAILZL01. Next base: position 173,980 of record CAVVHH010000003.1, on the reverse strand, counting down.
GCAGCTCACCACTACTGGACTCATCGATGGCATTGAACAAAGTGGGAAACGAATTGCACAGACTGAAACAGCGCCGGCACCCGTGGCAGATATCGAAGACGCGTTCGAGCTCCTTGAACAGAGAGTCCTGATTGTAGAAATCCGGTTCCTGCCATGCGACCGGATGGCGGGTAGGGGCTTCGAGACTGCCTTCGCGACTGCCGCTGGGAATATTGTTGTTGGACACGCGACCCCCGTAGGGGCGGTTCGTGAACCGCCCTCTGCAATGACGGAATCCAGCAGGGCGGTTCACGAACCGCCCCTACGTGGCTACAGGCTGTCCAGCGCCTTCTGGAAGCGGTTGGCGTGCGAGCGTTCCGCCTTGGCCAGGGTCTCGAACCAGTCGGCGATTTCGGCAAAACCTTCCTCGCGCGCCTGCTTGGCCATGCCCGGATACATGTCGGTGTATTCGTGGGTCTCGCCGGCAATCGCGGCCTTGAGGTTCAAGGCAGTTTCGCCAATGGGTAACCCGGTGGCCGGATCGCCAACAGCCTCCAGATATTCCAGGTGGCCGTGCGCATGGCCGGTTTCGCCTTCGGCGGTGGAACGGAATACGGCGGACACATCGTTGAAGCCTTCGACGTCGGCCTTGGCTGCGAAGTACAGATACCGACGATTGGCCTGCGACTCACCGGCAAATGCCTCTTTGAGATTGTTCTCGGTCTTGCTGCCTTTCAAACTTGCCATGGTTCTACCCTCCTGAGTTGTTGAATGCCCGATCGCAATGCGCAGGTTCTGCAGCACGGACCGAGGATCTGGTATTGATTCACGCCAAACCGATCTGGAAGCGTCTGACTCTAGGAGTGCCCTCCAGTGAAGTCAACGCAAGATCCTCTATTGAACTCGATAGGAGGCCTCTATAGGGTTCCGGGGCACAACTATCTGAAATTTGACGCTGGCCACGGCACTGCGCACACTTGCCGCCCATTCAAATTCCGGCAGATTCCGGCCCGCCACATGAGCAAAAAATCCGCAGCAACCAATACTCCCGACTTCGAGAAATCGCTGGCCGAGCTGGAGCAGATTGTTGAACGTATGGAACAGGGTGAGCTGTCGCTGGACGAGTCGTTGAAGCAATTCGAGCGCGGCATTGCGCTGGCCCGTAGTTGCCAGTCCGCGCTGCAGGGCGCGGAGCAGAAAGTGGAACTGCTGCTGCGCAAGAGTGGCGCTGCCGATGCGGCCGAAACCGTGCCATTTGCCCCGGATAGCGAAGAAGCCTGAGATGCCGCACGCCTTTGCCGAGTGCCTGCGCCGCTGGCAGGCAGAAACAGAAACCGCGCTCGCCGGATTTCTCCCGCCGCCCAACTCCAGCCCGACTCGATTGCACGAAGCTATGCGCTACAGCGTACTCGGTGGCGGCAAGCGGGTTCGTCCGGCGCTGGTGTATGCCACCGCACACGCTGTGGATCTGGACGAGGCCAGCGTGACCGCGGCCGCCTGCGCGGTGGAAATGATCCATGCCTATTCCCTGATCCATGACGACCTGCCCGCCATGGACGACGATGATTTGCGACGCGGCCGGCCAACCTGCCACAAGGCGTTTGATGAAGCCACCGCCATCCTGGCCGGTGACGCGCTGCAGGTACTGGCGTTCGAGCTGCTGGCCACCGATCGGCAGCTGCCTGCTGATCCGGCCATTCGCCTGGAACTGGTGCGCATCCTGGCCCAGGCCAGCGGCACCGCGGGGATGGCCGGTGGCCAGGCTCTGGATCTGGCCGCCGAAGGTCAACGTACCGAACATACCTTTAATCTGGCGACCATTACCGACATTCACGCCCGCAAAACCGGCGCGCTGATTCGCGCCAGCGTCCTGCTGGCGGCTGCCTGCCAGCCTAATTTGAGTCGTACTGACCACGCCGCTCTGGATCGCTATGCGGTGGCGATCGGCCTGGCTTTCCAGATCCAGGACGATTTGCTGGACATCGAAGGCGACCCGGCCTTGCTGGGCAAAGCCACCGGGGCCGACCAGGTCCATCAGAAACTGACTTATCCAGCGGTAACGGGAATTTCTGCCGCACACAGCAAGGTGGACGAACTGCATGGCGATGCCCTGAATGCCATTAAGCACTTCGGAGCACAGGCTGACTCCTTGCGCAAGCTGGCCGGCTGGCTGGTGTTGCGGCAGCACTAATGGCGCCAGCCGTAGGTCAGGTTTAGCTGTTTTCAGCGTTATCTGACCTGCAAGGAATATCTTTTATTGCCGTGCACAGTAGTCAAGCCGTCCCAACGCCCAACCTGCCGTATCAAATCGGTTCTAGTACACTGCCATCCCCAATGAGCAAGCTTTCCGCCCTGCCCCTGCTGTCTGCGATTAACGTGCCTGCAGACCTGCGCCGTCTAACCGTCGGGCAGCTCAAGCCCTTGGCAGCGGAATTGCGCCAGTTTCTGATCGACACCGTCAGTCAGCGCGGTGGACACTTCGCCGCTGGCCTCGGCACGGTGGAACTCACCATTGCCCTGCACTACGTATTCAATACCCCGGAAGACCGCCTGGTCTGGGATGTGGGGCATCAGGCCTACCCGCACAAGGTGCTGACCGGTCGTCGCGAGCAACTTCATACCATCAAGCACAAGGACGGTCTGGCGCCGTTCCCGGCACGCAGCGAAAGCGAGTACGACACGTTCGGCGTGGGTCACTCCAGCACCTCGATCAGCGCTGCATTGGGCATGGCCGTTGCGGCAAAACAAACCGGTAGCGAACGCCGTGCGGTAGCCGTCATTGGCGATGGTGCCATCACCGCCGGCATGGCCTTTGAGGCACTGAATCATGCGGGCGCACTGGACACCGATCTGCTGGTTGTGTTGAACGACAACGACATGTCGATTTCCGAGAACGTCGGCGCCTTCTCCAATTACTTCGCCCGCATGCTGTCCGGCAAGCTGTATGCGCACCTGCGCGAAGGCGGCAAGAAAATCCTGCGTCGCGTGCCGCCCATGTGGGAACTGGCGCGCCGCTCCGAAGAACATATGAAGGGCATGATCCTGCCCGGCACCATCTTCGAGGAAATGGGTTTCAACTACATCGGGCCGATCGATGGTCACGACGTGGAAGGGCTGGTTGCGACCCTGAGCAATCTGCGCGACATGAAAGGCCCGCAATTCCTGCACGTGGTAACGCGCAAGGGCAAAGGTTATGCACCCGCGGAAGCCGATCCGATCAAGTGGCATGGCCCCGGTCCCTTCGATCCCAAGAGCGGCGTGATCTTCAAAGAGAAAAGCAATGGCCCCACCTACTCGCAGGTGTTCGGCGACTGGCTGTGTGATATGGCCCAAGCCGACGCACGTGTGGTGGGCATTACACCCGCCATGCGTGAAGGCTCGGGCCTGGTGGAATACTCAAGGCGCTTTCCGGACCGCTACTTCGATGTAGCCATTGCCGAACAACATGCCGTGACCTTCGCTGCTGGTCTGGCCTGTGAGGGGCTGCGGCCGGTGGTGGCGATTTATTCCACCTTCCTGCAACGCGCCTACGATCAATTGATTCACGATGTAGCATTGCAAGATCTACCGGTAACGTTTGCGCTGGATCGTGCCGGTCTGGTCGGCGGCGATGGCGCGACGCATCAGGGCAGTTTTGATCTGAGCTTCCTGCGCTGTATTCCCAACGTGATCGTCATGGCACCGGCCGACGAAAATGAATGCCGGCAAATGCTGTACACAGCCGTGCAGTCGGGTGCGCCTGCCGCTGTGCGTTATCCGCGCGGGCAAGGCGTTGGCGCAGCGATTGTGTCGGAGATGGCGGCGCTGCCCATCGGCAAGGCACAATTGCTGCGCGAGGGTCGTAGCGGGCTGGCGATTCTGGCCTGGGGTCCGATGGTGGGCTTCAGCACTGCCGCTGCCGAACAACTGGACGCCACGCTGGTCAACATGCGCTTCATCAAACCGCTGGATGAAGAGTTGCTGCTGAAGCTGGCAGGCAAACACAAGGCTGTTATTACCGTGGAAGAAAACACCGTGGCTGGCGGTGCCGGCAGCGCGGTCGCCGAGCTGTTCAATGAACATGGGCTGGCGATGCCAATGTTGCATATCGGCATTCCGGATCGCTTCATTGAACATGGCTCGCGCGAGGACTGCTTGAAGTCTGCTGGCCTTGATATCCACTCCATCACCACCACCATCAGTTGTTGGTGGCCTGCCCCGGCCCGTGCTGCGGGCGGCTGATCCGAATTCTCAGCCGAGTTTCCCATGACGACGAAGCCCAAGACCTCGACAATAGAGGACGTTCAGAGCCGTGCCGATACCCGCCGGATTCCGATCAACAAGGTCGGCATCAAGGATGTCTATCATCCGGTGCGCATCAAGGATCGTTCCGGCAACGAACAGCACACCATCGCCAATTTCAACATGTATGTCGCGCTGCCGCACAACTTCAAGGGCACGCACATGTCGCGCTTTGTGGAGATTCTGCACAAGCATGAGCGTGAAATATCGGTGGAATCTTTCGGAGCGATGCTCAAGGAAATGACCAAACATCTGAATGCCGAAGCCGGCCACATCGAAATGAGCTTTCCGTTCTTCGTGATGAAAAAGGCGCCGATGAGTGGCGTGGAAAGCCTGATGAACTACCAGGCTTCATTGATTGGCGAATACAGTCATGGCAAGGCGCAGCGCTGGCTGAAGGTTGTTGTGGCGGCAACCAGCCTTTGCCCCTGCTCAAAAGCCATCTCGGATTACGGCGCACACAACCAGCGTTCGCACATCACAATCACCGCACGCATCGGCGAAGACATGTGGCTGGAAGACCTGATCGACATCGCCGAACAGGAAGCGTCGTGCGAGGTGTATGGCATCCTGAAACGCGCAGATGAAAAGCATGTCACCGAACGCGCCTACGACAACCCCAAGTTCGTTGAAGACATTGTGCGCGATCTGGCAGTGCGCCTGAACAACGAATCACGCATTCGCGCCTATACCGTTGAAACCGAGAACTTCGAGTCCATTCACAATCACTCGGCATATGCACTGATTGAAAACGACAAGGATAAAACCTAGCAGGGGCCGGTTTTAATCCGGCCCGCATTGTTCTTTGCAGATGGATCGGTACGGGTGGGTTTCAAACCCGCCACTGCTACTCAATAATACGACCTGCCGCCTGCATCCGGATTGATCTCGCCATACACTTCTTCCGGATCGACGCCCTGCGCGAGCAATGCTTCCCTGACGAGCTGAATATCAGACAACACTTTCTCGACGCGATCGCCATAGTCGTACTTGTTGACTTCAATAGCCTTGGGCATGTAACAGAACGCGACTTTCAATGCCTGAAGATTTTCTTCACTGAGTTTGGTGCTCATACGGCCTTAACTTGATAACTCATCAGAACGACCGCCCGAGAAACAGATAAAAAGCTGTCCTGCTGCGATCATCAATACCAGCGGCCAGATATAACGGACCAAGTGGTGTATCAGCGCCAAAGAACAGACTGCCATCATGGCGCAGACTGCTGAAATCCGCGTCGCTACGTCTGTACCAGGTATTGCCAGCTTCAAAAGAGATGCCCGCATAGGCCGGCATCTGCAGAACCCCGGTACCACCCCGGCCAATCTGTTTATACAGGATCACGCGGCCAATGCCGTAGTGTGGACCTGCAATGGAATCCGTAGTCAGCCCTGACAGATTTAGGAACCCCCCCAACGTGAAATAGTCATGGGTAGCTGCACCATTGTCGAGATTGGAACCGGCATCCGCAGACAGGATCACAGTGTAGCGACCAAAGGTCTTGGCCATCAGCCATGCGGTCGACACCTTGTCAGAATTTCTATCGGCACCCAGCTCAGTACGTTCGGCATTCCACTGCAAGGTAAACTGCGCACCGTGGCGTGGAAAGAACACACTATCCAGCGTGTCATACGAGAAGCGCGTGAGGTACCCGCCAGTATCGTATTGTTCGGTGGGTAGTGTCGGATCGCCCACCAGCAGGCGTGACGACCCCTGACCAGTCTGTACACCAACACGCAGCTCGCCCCAGTTGGATAACTCACGTCCTGCATCGAAGCTGGCCCGAGCATCGCGTACTCTGTATTCGGCAATGGCTACGTCATCGCTCACCAGCGGCACGTTGTGCACGCTGTACTCAAGATGCGGCGAAACAAAATAACGCCTGCGCCATGACAGGGGCTGGTAATACTCGGTTGCGAAGCGCGGACGGTCGCCAATCTGCGCATCGGTCATCCACTCGGCACCCAGTGCGTTGAGATCAGTCATGATCAGCCGCGCTGCCAGGTTGTAGCGACTGTTGCCGGCAAAATCGTCTTCAAGATTGATGCCGACGCGCACATAGTTGGGTCCCCAGCTCTTGGGCCTGAGGCGAAACTCCAGCCCGGTCTGCTCGCCACGAGTAACCAGCTTGTAGTCAATCGATTCGAACAGATCGAGCGCATACAGCGCGGCCAGATCCTCATTGATGCGCGCCCGGTCCAGTGGCTGGCCTTGCAGATCGCCTACCACCGCCTCTACCGCTGCGGCATAGCGCCTTGAGCCGGCTTCGGTATCAATGAAATCAATGACGGGTGCCTGTGGCGTGCCGGGCATACGTGCTGCCAGATATTGCTGATACGCTGATTTATCCACGGACAATGCTTGCAGTTTGTCACTGACCGCCTGCGCCGCGGCTTCGCCGGCAGCCAGAGAGCCTGACACTCGTGAAAAATCCGCCGAACTCATCGTACCCAGCTGGGGCTCGATGATGATGTCGTTGTCCTGCAAGCTGGCACGCCGCTCCAGCGTGCGGTTGCGCACCATGATGGCAGCGGATTGATTGGTTATCGCCAGTGGCGACGTCAACGCATCACGACCGGACAAGGGAAAGCTGACATCGACCACGATCAGCACATCAACATTCATCTGGCGTGCAATATCGGCGGGCAGGTTATTGACCAGTCCACCATCCACCAGCAATCGTCCATCCAGTTCCACCGGCGTAAAGACCCCGGGCGCCGACATGCTCGCGCGCATGGCAGTAACCAGATCACCGGAACTCAGCACTACTTCCCGGCCCGACTCCAGATCGGTGGCCACGGCCCGGAAGGGTGTGGGCAGCAAATCAAAATGGTTGATGCCAGCAACGGGCAGCGTGGCGCCACGCAGGATCTGCGTTTGCTTCTGACCCTGAACCAGACCGGTGGGCAGTTCAACGCCATCACGGGATACGCCCAGCGAATAGCGCACCAGAAAATTGCGGTCGTCCTGCTTGCGACGAAAGCCAAGTGCAGTACGCGGTGGGCGATCGCGAAACGCATCCTGCCAGTCCAGCGACTTGACGACGTTCTCAATCTCGCCCGGTGTCATGCCCGAGGCATACAGGCCACCGACCAGCGCACCCATGCTGGTGCCTGCTACCGCATCAATGGGGACTTGTAGTTGTTCCAGTACCTTGAGCACACCGACATGTGCAATGCCGCGCGCACCGCCGCCGCTGAGCACCAGACCGACACGCGGTCGCACCACCTCGGTGTCCTGCGCAAGCGTTGGCGAAATTGCACAAGCCAGTGCGCACAACGCCAGCAGCAAACGACTCAATGTTCGCCAGGCGGTCTTATGCAGGCTGTATTGCGAGTATTGTTCTTGAAGCAGCCGGGACATGCGCGCACCGAAGTGGATAGTGGCGCATGGTATACGAAGCAGTGGAATTTGTTGGAGCAGACCAATGCGGCCTGCCCCTAAGGCGCAGTCCGCAATTCAGATGGTGCCATTCACAATGGGATTGAAGGCAATCCAGTTGTCGATCTGCGAATTGAGCACACTGGCCGGGAAGCGGCTGGCAAACTGAGCTTGCTCCCCATGCAGCGCCATATAGTTGAGCAACACCATGTCCACCAGCGAGATCACCGAGTTGGCTCCGGGGCTGCCGGAGGTTTCCACGTCGCCAGAGGCACGGAAGTAACCCAGCTGCTGACGGCGCGCTGCCGGCACCGACCCCACGTTGTACACCTGCGGCCTGCCGGCCGGACTGACCACCAGGAAGAACCCCGCCGCCGTGGACTGATTGTCGCCGGTCCACTGCCCCTTGCCACGGCCACCGGTGGAGTTGTCGATCATGCCGTTGGAATTCAGCGAGCCATCGCTGAATACGTACAGCATGAGCGGTTTGCCGGTTCTGGCGGCGTATTCAAGGCAGGCGCCGATACACACACCAGCGCGAAAATCACGAGCTTCGCCGGTGGCGCGATCACCGGTGTGATAGTCAAAGCCACCCATGGTGATGGTGCCGGCACCGGCCATGCCATCAACCACCAGCTTCATCACCGCAGCGGTCTTGCCGAATTCGCCATCAGCGCTGATGCCGCCTAACGTGGAGAAAATGCTGGTGATGTTGGTGTCCTTGGTAGGGTCAAGCACCGAGGGGCTGCTGAATCGTTCCGCAAGATCCGCGGCTTTGACATAGCTGCAGTCCACCTGCTGCTTCATGGCTGCATCGTTCGACAGTTTGGTATTGATCACCGCCAGCTTGCTGCGGCTGATGCGCTCCACGGACTCCATCACCGCCACCGTGTCAGCTGCATTCGGGAACAGGCTCGACAGTTCACCGGTATCCACCAGACCCGTGGCGTCCGATGGACGATCCACCTTGGTGGGACGGTTGGTCGGATCAATCAACATGGAGGGTGCCATCGAGTTACCACCAGAATCGGAGCTCTGCGAACCAATCAGGGTGAGCAATTCGCCGCGCGCCCCGGCGCGGGCAATGCCATACATGGGGTTGTGCGGATTGTTGCCGGTGTCATTTTCCGAACGCGCGGGAATCACCGCACCGCTGACCAGGGCTCGCGTAGTGGCAGAGGTGGTCATCAACATGCCGCGCAGGAAGGCGCTGTCGGTGTGGAAGGCGAGGCCGAACTGTATATCGATGAAGGTGCCGGTCGAGCTGTTGGGCAGCATGTTACCCGGCAAACCCAGCTTTGAATAACCGGCGGTTGACAGTACGTCCAGCTGTCCGCCTTGTCCGCCCACCAGCACGTTGGAGCCGGCGATGTTCGCGCCGCCTGCCAGGTCGAAACAGATGAAGGGGATCTTGCCCGCACCCTGCTGGATGTCGCAGATGTTGCTGCGCCAAACATCGGATGACAACGCCATGGCTTTTTGCGGGCTCAATGCCGCCGTCAGCAAGGCAGGCGCAACCACGGTGGCCGAACCGGTCATAAAGCCCTGTGCGATGAAGTCACGGCGCGTCACCGGACGCTTGTGATCGTTGTGACGCAGCGGTTCATTCAGTCCCAGCGCTTTAGGTACTTTCTTGCCAATGATCATGGTGAGTTTCTCGTTAGCCTTGCCGGAAATGATGGTTACTGAACCGTCGTCACTGCGCTGGCCAAAGCCGCCGTACACGCGGCCTTGACCACCACCCTGACGCGCGCGCTGCCTGCCGTACACACACCGCCGGTACACAACCGGTCCATCAGATTGTTCAGCTCGGTGCGCACCGCCGCACTATCCGGCTGAGTGGTCAGACCATTGCCCACGGCCCCGGCAATCAGCGGATCGATGACTGCATTGCGTTCGGTGGTGCCCGACAGACTATTGCTGTTCAAGTTCAGGTTCGGAAAGAAGCTGGCCGCCAGCGTACTGTTTTCCACCAGGGCACTGCAGTACGAGCTGCCCAGCTGTGCGATGCCGATCTGGTGTGCACTGAGGAAGGTCTCCATGTTTTCAACCGTCGGCAACTGCTGCTTCACCAGCTGATAAGTTGCCTTGACGGCAGTGTTGGTGCGCGGCACGCCGGTAATCTTCGACATGGTCGCGTCGATTTCCTCGAACGCGCGATAACCCATATCGGAAACCGGATCCTTGTCCACGGGTGCGGCAGCACTCAGTACGGTATTGTCCGTGTAGGCGCGACTTTGTGAGCCAATCTGCTCGAAGGTCAGGAAGAACAGATCGGCATCCGGCCCCTTCTCCAGACCAATCACGGTCCCGATGCTCGACAGCAACTGGCCGGTGCCAGCCTTGTAGTTGGCATTGGACACCGTCACGTTCAGCGGGATGTAGGCCTGACCCACCTTGGCTTCAGCACCATTGATACCGATACGCATGCCCTTGATCTGCACACTGCCCGGTTGTGCATTCGGATCCAGGCTGATGAAAGTCGGCTTGTTGAACAGGTAGGAGTAACTGTCGTACTGGGCCACTTCAAACATGATGTAGCTCTGTGCAACATTGGTCAGCGTGCTGACATTGAACAACACGTAGTAACGCTCGCCCACGCCTGCAGCAAAATTCTGCTGAATCTGGTCGAGTGTCAGCGCGCGATCATGAATCTCGACAAATTTGATAAGACCAGTCCATTGACGCGTGCCGGAGGTTTCGTTACCCAACACCAGCGCAAAGGTGTCATCCCAGTTACTGAGTGTACCGCCGCCCAGTGAATCGCTATCACCCGTGTACAGACCATTTACGTACAGCTTGCGTCCATTGACCGGATCATAGGTCAACACCACATGCTGCATCGAAGCCTGCGCATCGCGATCAGCGGCACTGGTAATCAGCACGCGCTCGCCATTAACGTCGCTCTTGCTGCTGCGCGCATAAGCTTCGTACTGATAACCATGCTGGCCCAGCGTGAAATTGCGCGAGGTATTGCCACCGGAATAGCTGACGATGTTGGCGTCTTCCTGCGCCACATTGGCTGGCGCCACCCAAGCCTCGATAGTGTATTCACCGGACGCCTTGATACGATCCGAGAGCTTCTTGCTGGCCGTTGTCGTCGCCTGGGCTTTACCGCCTGTCGCCACACTCAGGCCCCAGCCACCCGACCACGCCACTGCACCCGACAAGGTCAGACTGGCGGCAGGATCAACACCGCTGGTGTCGTTGGCAACAGAACCAGTCCCTTCCTTGAAGAAGTAACGGGCGATCATGTGTGATTCGTAGCGATTCCCCCCTGAGGCTACAGTACCGTCGTACATGGTCAGTGCTTTCGATAAAACCAGGGTCGGATCCACCTGCGTTACCGGAATGCCGTTGGTGAACGCCGTGATCGCATTGAGCATGGTCGTCGCATTGGCTGCGCAGTTGCTCCAGCAGTTGTGCGACTCGTCGCGCAGACGCACGACAAAGCGCGACAGCGATGGCGTGTCCAGATTGATCTTGGCATGAGATTCCGAATACGCCTCATTCACATCGCTGCTGGCGAAATACGGCTTCTGCGGTGTGGTCGCACTGGAGGTATGGCAGCCCGCACAATATTGCGTCAGCAATGGATAGACGGTGGTTGAAAACAGGGCTGGGCTGGTCGGAAAGGTCTTGGTAGCACCCACGTCCTTGACAACTGGAGCAACCAGTTGAATCTGTGTACCGGAACCGGCATTACCTGCGGCGCTGGCCCAGTTGCGAATCCAGGTCGTCAGAATGTCAGCGCAGGCGCTTGGGCTGCTGGTCCAGCAGTTGTGGCCACCCGCCACCTTCGCGACCATGCGCGATTGATCGGGCTGTGCCAGATTCACCACCTGCAATGCGGCCTGATAGGCCTGATTCACATCGTCCAGGCGGGCGAAGCTGGGCGCCTGACCATTGGCATTGTGGCAGCCGCCACAACGTGACGACGAAACAATATTCACCCACAACTCATTCTTGAATGCCTGCACATCTGCAGAACTCGCTGCCGGCCCGGTGTAGTTGACCGACAGCGCAGCTGCAGTTGAAGTGGTATCGGCGTTCTTTTCAGTGCTGGCGCCGCCACTGCAGGCCGCCAGACCCGCCAGCATGGCCAATCCGACCGTTCGGGTCGCGAACTGCCTGCTCCAGAATATGGCCCAACGTTTGATTGTGGGGAATGCGTTACGCATGCGGCCATCCTCGGAATGCTGGATCGAATCGACGTGGGTATTGATGTTCATGGGTGCACGTTGAATCTGTTAGTCACCCATGCAGTAAACCGCCGCTTCGGCGAATACTTCACGCATGCTGTAGTTGCTGGATTTGAAGGTCGACGTGATCTGCGCAACCTTGTTGCGATCGGCACTGTTGCCCGGATCCCGGAAGCACACCGCCTTGAAGGCCTTTTCAACCTGACACTGGGCGAAGGCATCGCTGTTACCCAGCTCCTGCCCCAGAGTTTTGGCGCCCGAGCCGGATCCTGGCAACGAGCCGCTGAATCCCATGACCTTGTTCGGCCCCTGCCGCCAGCGGTTGTCCCAATGATCGTCGGGCGTGACATAGCCGGGTTTGAAGTTGTCGATATTGATGCCGTACTTCGGCTGCACAGCGCCGCCGGTGTAGACCAGACGGCCCTGGGTTTCATCAAAGTCGTAGTAGGCAAAGGCCTGCGCCATCGGGTCCATGCCGCTGTGACAGCCAATACAACCGTTCAGGAACAGACGACTGTCGCCGCCCGGGCTGCGGCTGACATCCTGACGGATACGATCCGGGGGCCGGCTGGTGTCGTGCACCTGCTCCAAGTCGTTACACAGATGATTGAGCAGGGTGTAGCGGAACATGGCGCGATTGGTGCCGTCGATGAAAAACGCCTGTGCCGCGGCACGCGTGGTAATGACACCCGCGGTGGCAGCGGCGGGAATACCGGTCAGCGAAGACTGGTTCTGCGACACCAGCGCGGTACGCAAGTCGACGTCATTGTCTTCCAGGTACTGATAGTGATTGTTGTTGCTCACCGAAAATGCCGGGGCACCCGGGGCATTGCCGGTGTACATCAGATCGGCAGACAGCAGGGTATTGAATGGAACGTTGTCCCGCACCATGCCAATCACTGTTGCGGTGTAGTCGTTCAGGGGCGCAAACACCGTACGATCGCGATTGGTCCATGGCGTGGCAAAATTCTTCAGCGTGACGCTGTAAAAACCTTTGGACTCGGCGTTGGTCGGGTCGATGGCCAGACGCGCGGCACCCAACGCATTGCCGGACTGCACCATGCCGGTCATCTGCGTCAGCAACGTATCCGACGGTGGGGTGCCGGTCAGACGATCATGAATACGCTTGGCCTGATCGCGTGCGCCGGCCAGCACCGGCTGCTGCCAGCTGGCGCCGAGCAGGCCAATAACCACCGCCAGCCACAAGACACTGGAACGCCTGCCGGCTGCAGCCGGAGTGCGGCCACAGGGATTGTTGAGCGTAGTCATGGAACGCGTGACTCCCGAGATATTCATTCTTGAGCCCTTGCCCCTGTTGGGCGAGTTGAGCAAATTGATCGTTGCATGTAAGCCAATCCTGAAGCTGTGTAAGAAGCGAGCCGTGCCAGGTGCGTTGCTCATGAAATTTGTTGCGCTTGCCGCCAATATACGGAGCGTTAATCTGGGGTTTAACTGTCTCGTGCGCACTACGTCGCGCTCGAGAGACAACTGCGACGGCACAGATGCGATCAGTAGTCTTGCCAGGACTTTTTGCATGGCTCGCCCACTCAACGACTCCGACTCTGTGACCCGCATCACGCTTGCTGAGACATTCCAATGCACATCCGCTGGCGGCGAATGAGATAGAACCCCAAACACATGCTCAGCTTCTGTGAAATCGTTAACGGCCTGCGTCACTTGACACACCGATGATGCGCTGACTTACCGAGTTATGTAGCCAAAACGCCGTGCCCAAGTCTTCAACACAATGGCCCATCAATACACTGGATCTCGCTGCGAGGATTTCGCAATGACGCGCGTGATGGCATCTGCTCGCCCTGCTTTCCCCCTGTTGCAATTGCGTTATGTACTGCTCGCCTTTTGGTTCGGCGCATTGACCGCCTGCAGCAGCGGCGGCGGTGGCGATGACACCATTCGGATCGGTTCCGGACAAACCGGTAATACGGCTACCACCAGTTCAGCCGATTTCCCGATCTTTTACGTCAAACGTGTCACACCCGACTTTACCGATCCGGACACCGACGACGATGTGCGGCGCCTGCGCATTTTCAGCACCAATGCCGATCTGTACATGCGTGACCGGGCCTCGCCCAGCGCAGCCGAACGCAACATCACGGCGCGGGTTCATCCTGCCAATCAACGCTGGGATGTAAGGGACGTGGATGTATCCGCCGATGGCGGCAAGGTGATCTTTGCCATGCGCGGACCGCTGGACGATGATCAGCAAGACGAGGATCCGCCCACCTGGAATATCTGGGAATACACCATTGCCTCCGACACGCTGCGGCGCGTGATCAGTTCGAATGTGATTGCTGAAGAAGGTCAGGATGTCTCGCCACACTATCTTCCCGATGGCCATATCCTGTTCGCATCGACACGTCAGTACCAGTCCAAGGCCGTATTGCTCGACGAAAACAAACAGCAGTTCGAAGCACAGGATGAAAACCGCGATGAGTCGGCGTTCGTGCTGCATGTGATGGACAGCAACGGTGGCAACATCCAGCAGATCAGTTTCAATCAGAGTCACGACATGGATGCCACGGTGCTATCAGATGGCCGCATCCTGTTCAGTCGCTGGGATCACGCCAACGGTCGCAACGGCGTGCACTTCTATACTGCCAACCCCGACGGCACCAACACACAGTTGCTCTATGGCTCGGCCAGCCACACCACCATCGCCGATACCGACACCAACGGCACGATCACTTATCCGGCCGTGCAATTCACCAAGGCACGGGAAATGCGCGACGGCCGCATTCTCACTTTGATCCGGCCGTTCAGCGGCACCGAGTACGGTGGCGATCTGTACATGATCGATACCCGTAACTACGTCGAGAACACCCAGGCCGCGGCTGCTGGCAACAGTGCCTCCGGACCGGCGGCCAACAAGGCCACTCCAGGCAACGTACGCATGTTGAGCGTGCCGTCCATTGGCGGCCGCTTCGTGTCGGCCGCACCGCTGTGGGATGGCACCGACCGCCTGCTGGTGTCGTGGACGCAGTGTCGTGTCATCGATCCGGCTACCAGCGCCGTGGTGAATTGCACCAGTGCGCGGCTGGCTGATCCGGCATTTGTAAGCGCACCGCCGGTGTACAGCGTCTGGATGTTCAATCCGGCCGATGGCACGCAACAACCCATCGTGCCGCCCACTGAAGGCGTGATGGTTACCGAGGTCGCTGTGGCCCAGCCGCGCACTGCGCCGGCCTTCCTGCCCGTTAACCTCAGCAGCAATCTGTCACTCAACCAGTCGCTGCGGGGTGAAGGCGTCGGCATCCTCGATATTCGCAGCGTCTATGACTTTGACGGCACGGTGGCCGCAACGGGGACCGGCTGCAGCATCACCACCAACTCCATTCCAGGTAACAGCTGCTACACCAATCGTCCGGCGCGTTTCCTGCGCATCGAGAAAGCCGTTTCCATGCCGGATGACGATGTACGCGACATCGACAACAACGCCTTCGGCGCCACCAACTTCATGCGCGAGATCCTGGGTTACATCCCCGTGGAGCCGGATGGTTCGGTGCGTGTGAAAGTCCCGGGTAATGTCGCGTTCCAGATCTCGGTGGTCGACAGCGAAGGCCGCCGCGTCGCCGCATTTCCGCGCCACAATGCCTGGCTGACTCTGCGGCCGGGTGAAACCGTACAATGCAGCGGGTGTCACGCCAACTCCATCAATGTACCACCCGGCCAGAGCGGCCGATCGCATGGCCGCAGCGGCACATTTGCATCGGCCTATACGGGTGCAGTGGGTTCCAACTTCAGCAACGCCAATGGCAGTTTCATTGCAGCTTCCGGACAAACCATGGCGCAGGCGCGTGCAACCTGGAGCTGCAGCAATGAGCAATGTGCTGCCATTACCCCCAGCGTGAACGTCGCTTTCGCGGACGTGTGGCCACTGGGTTCGGATCCGAAAGTCGTTCCCACCAGCGCTCGCTCTGGCGACTTTGCGCTGCGCTATGCCGGTACCGGCGGTATTACTACCAAGGTACCCACCAGCAGCACCTGCCTGACCGTGTGGTCCAACATCTGCCGCATCACCATCAATTATCTGGAACACATCCAGCCCCTGTGGGACGCTTCACGTCCATACGACACGAATGGTGACGGCACCCTGGATGGCGACCACAAATGCACCAGCTGCCACAGCAAGACGGATGCCGCCAATGCTGTGCGTGTGCCAGCGGGAGACCTGGACCTGAGCACTAACGCTTCAGACGACAACAATCTGCGCATCACGTCGTACCAGGAATTACTGTTCCAGGACAATGGGCAGATACTCGTTGGCGCTGCGGTGCAGGATGAATGCATCCTCCTGGTTACCGATCCGGTTACCATGGTGCAGACCTGCGCACAGTTCAGAACAGTCAGCCCGTCTCTGATTGCCCGCAATGCGCGCGGTTCACGCTTTTTCAGCAAGTTCACCAGCACCGGAACGCATGCCACTGCGGCAGTGCCGTGGCTGACCCCGGGCGAATTGCGATTGATTTCCGAATGGGTGGATATCGGCGCGCAGTACTATAACGATCCCTTCAAGGCGCCGGAGAATTGATGCGCGGATGGTATCTGTCACTGCTATTGCTATGTAGCGCAATTGCATATGCCAAGGACACACCCAGACAGGTGGTGGTGGTGGATCCGTTTCTGGAAATGCATACCGGTCCCGGCACGGGCTATCCGGTGTTCTTCGTAGTACCGCGCGCCGAGCAGATCGAGGTACTGACGGAGCGCACCGGCTGGTACCTGGTGCGGGAACGACAGGGTCGTGAAGGCTGGGTGAACGAGCAGCAATTGCTGGCGACGCTGGAACTGGACGGCGAGGCCATCAAGCTCGATGTGCCGACCCTGGCGAACCTTGCCACCCGGCGCTTCGAAGGCGCGCTGATGCTGGGCGACTTCGGCGGCGCAAGCCTCATCGCGCTGTCGGGCAGCTATGGCTTGACTGATCACCTGTCAGTGGGGCTGACACTGGCCAATGCGCTGGGCAATATCAGCAATGCCGAGTTCGCCACCGTGGATGTGACCCACACCATGTTCCCTGAATGGCGCGTCAGCCCGTATTTGTCACTGGGCACGGGCATGATCCACACTGCACCACATACCACCCAGGTGCAGGAAATCGACAGTACCGATCAACTCTCTTTTGTGGGCGTGGGCGTGCGGGTGTATGTCAGCCGGCGCTTCATGGCGCGTGCCGAGTTCCACAACAACTACACCTACACCAGTCGTAACGAAAACGAGGAAACTCCGGAATGGAAAGCAGGCTTCGCCTTTTTCTTCTGATGCCCCTGCTTGCCGTGACCAGCAGCGGCTGCGCGCTATTCGGCCGTGACACCGTGGCCGATAGCGAACCCAGCTCAGCTGCTGTAGTTGAATCGGCTTCAGGCCCGACCACGGCGACCGTGACCGAGCCCGTCATTGATCCGAACGTGGAGCGCCGCACCGTCAAGACTCCAGCCATAGACAGCGAGAACTTCGAGATCGGCGCCTATGGCGGCATCCTCAGCATTGAGGACTTCGGCAGCCATCCGGTAATCGGAGCACGACTTGCCTATCACGTCACTACAAGTTTCTTCATCGAGGGCTCGCTGGGCAGGAGCGAAGCCGGTGAATCCAGTGCCGAATCGCTGGGCTTCTTTCAGCTGCTCACCCCCGATCAGCGCAAGTATTCGTACTACGCGCTGTCCGCTGGCTGGAATGCTCTGCCCGGCGAAGTATTCGTCGGTGAGAACCGCGCTTACAACACTGCCCTGTATTTCATCGCTGGTGTCGGTTCTACCAGTTTCGCGGGCGACGATCGCTTTACAGTCAATGGCGGTTTTGGCTACCGTCTCCTGTTGACCGACTCCCTGGCCATGCACCTGGACGTACGCGATTACCTGTATGACACCGACTTGCTGGGCAAGAAAAAAGTCGTCAATAACCTTGAAGCGAGTCTTGGACTCACGTACTTCTTCTGAGCGAGCATGACCGTAGGCACCACCGTCTGAAGGAAACTCCATGAACATATCACGCACACAGCAGTTTTTAAGGGCCGGCGCCTGGGCCCTGGTTATTGGTCTCGCCTGCCTTGCCCCCGCCAATGGCACCACCAGCAGTGCCGCTGCACCAACTTTCAGTCTGCCGGGCAAGTCCGGAGAAACCATTGATCTGGCCAAGCTGAAGGGCCAGGTGGTCATGTTGAATTTCTGGGCATCATGGTGCGGACCCTGCCGTACTGAAATGCCGCTGATGGACCAGATCTACAAGAAGTACAGCGCTGCCGGCTTCACCATGCTGGGTGTGAACGTTGATACCGATTCCACGGATGCACAGAAGTTCCTGTCGCAAGTACCGGTCAGTTTTCCGATCGCCTTTGACCGCGACAACAAAGTCAGCCAGCTATATGCCGTAAGCGCCATGCCCAGCACAGTGTTCATCGATCGCAAGGGCAATGTACGCGCACTGCATCGGGGCTACAAACCCGGCGATGAGGCCGAGTATCTGGCGCAGATTCGCGCACTGATCAAGGAATAACCCATGCGTCGTATCTTCATGGTGTTATTGGCGCTCACGCTCAGCGCGTGCAGCTCGCTGGAACCGTGGGTCAAACCCTACGAGCGCGCCGCACTCGCGGATGAAGTCATGTCCAACGATCGTAATCCGTCCGTCACCGCCTATACCAATCACATTCGCGAAGTTCGTGAGGCTGCCAGTGGCGCCACCGGCGCGGCGGGTGGTGGCTGCGGTTGCCTGTAGCAGCGCCTGATACCTGAACGAATTGATGCACGAAATGATCAGTACCTGCTCGCCGTTACGACAAGCGTTTCGACGCTGCCTGGCCATCGGTCTGCTGGCAATGGTCTGTGCCATTGCACAGGCAGGCGTGTTGCCGGAAGACCAGGCCGACGCGATGTATCACGTGTATCAAGGCGATGGACTTACCGTACAAGGCCCGGCCCTGCTGGTGCGCAAGAAATTCGGCGAGAGCATCATGGCGAATGCCGGTTATGAAACCGATTCGGTCACCGGCGCGTCTATCGACGTACGCACCAGCGGTGCCAGCGAGCTGAAAGAGCATCGCAAGCAGTGGGATGCCGGGATGTCCTATCTGCGTGGCAAGACCACCTACAACGTCGCGTTCATGAACAGCAAGGAGACCGACTATGTCTCCGACAATCTCACCTTCGGCATTACCGAAGACATGTTTGGCGATCTGACCACGGTATCTCTGGGCTTTACCCGCGGCTGGGATGATGTCAGCGAAAACCAGCTGACCCATATCGAACCGCGCGGCATTGTCGATCGGCGCAACTATCGGCTGGGGCTGACACAGATTCTCACCAGAAATTTCATCGCTACGCTGAACTACGAATCCAGCGCCATGGAAGGTTATCTGCAAAACCCGTATCGAAGCGTTCGCTATGGCGCCAGCAATTCGCTGACCATCGGCTATCAGGATGAAAAATACCCCAGCACCCGCACCACCAATGCCATTGCGCTAACGGGCCGATACTACCTCCCCTATCGCGCGTCCATCAAAGCCGGCTATCGCTACTTCACTGACAGCTGGGGCATCGCCGCACACACCGGCGATGTGGAATACATCCAACCACTCAAGGGGCGCTTGGCCAACTTTACGCTGGAAGGCAGTGCACGTTACTACACGCAGACCAGTGCCGACTTCTACTCCGATCTGTTTCCGTACATTGATGCGCAGAATTTCCTTGCCCGGGACAAGATCCTGGCCACCTTCAGTGACTGGTCGGTGCGGTTTGGTGGCAGCTGGCGCTGGGTGTTCAGCCCGAAAGCCTATGGTGTTGTCAGCCTGTATGTGGAACGCATTCAGTATGACTATCAGGATTTCAAGGATGCCGAGGTGAAAGCCGCACCCGCCAACCAGCCGTTATTCAGCTATGGCGCCAATGTGTTCATGCTGCAGTATTCACATCACTATTGATGCGTGTGTTGCGGCAATGGTGCTGCTGCTTCACCCTGTGCTGCTGCAGCTCAGCTGCTGGTGCCGAACCGCTGCCGGTGCGCGATCTCAATCCACTGCTGTCGGGATATGAACTGCCAGCCGCGCTGCCGACAATCCCATCCAGCACCACATTGTCCGCCGAGTTCGCCATCGCCAATGTTTCGCTCGCTCAATCTGCTGCGCAGGAAGCACTGCAACTGGACGCCGAACTGCAGCGCTGGCAGCTCAGCTTTACCAAGCCGCTAGGCGATACGTTTGGGTTACGTATCGAACTGCCCTACCTGAGCGTGTCCGGTGGCCAGCTGGACAGCTTCATCGAGTCCTTCCATGACACCTTCGGGCTGCCCAATGGCAATCGCGATCTCTGGCCACGTGACCGTCTGTGGATACAGCACAAGTACGAGGGCCAGCTGGATTATGGCCTGAGCGAGGTGCAACACGGCATTGGTGATCTGACCTTGCGTCTGGGCACGCGCATGGGCGCAGATCCGGATTTCACCAATACCCTGTGGTTCAGTCTGAAATTACCGACCGGCAATACCGACAAGCTCGCCGGCAGCGGTTCTACTGATGTGGCACTGAGTCTGGCAACTTCACAACAACTCGGCACACGATTTGCCAGCCAGCAACAAATCTCTCTGTCCATGCTTGGTCAGGGCAAACGATCAGTCTCGCAACAGGAAACCCGGGTATGGAGCGGTTCGCTGGGGCTGGACGCGATGCTCGCTTCGCACTGGAATGTGGCGGTACAGCTGGATGGGCATACGCGTGTATTCGACAGCAAACTGCGCGCGCTGGGTAGCGCGCTGCAACTCAGCTTTGGGTCACGCTATCACTCCCGCGCCTGGACCAGCACACTCCTGATAAGCGAAGACATCGCTGTTGATACGGCGCCGGATGTGCAGTTGCAGCTGTTCGTGACACATGGGTTCTAACGGGGAATTTGCTGCGTGACGCAGTGAATACCACCACCGCCGACCACGATTTCCCGCGCCGCGATACCCACCACTTTGCGTCTGGGAAACAAGCGCCGCAATCTGGCCAGCACGGCTCGATCATGTCGTGGGTCCAGCAGCGGTACAACAACGACTGAGTTACCGATGTAGAAATTCACGTAGGAGGCCGCCAACCGGTCACCTGCATGACGATGCTTGCCGGCATTGAAGACATCCAATCCATCTGCTTCCGTTTCGTTCAGATACAGTGGACCCGGTTGCGGCAACAGGTGCACCTTGAGTTTTCTGCCGCGCGCATCGCGGGCTTGCTGCAAACGTCGCAGCGCATCCGATGAGCGCGCAAACTGCGGATCGCGCTTGTTGTCGGTCCAGGTTAACACCACCTCACCGGGCTTGATGAAACAGCACAGATTATCGACATGCCCGTCGGTTTCATCGTTGCATACACCTTTACTCAGCCAGATGACCGTCGAAACACCCAGATATTCGTGCAACAGCAACTCAATCTGTCCCATATCCAGGCCGGGATTCCGATTCGGATTCAGCAGACATTCTTCAGTAACCAACGCTGTACCCTGACCATCGACATGAATCGAGCCACCCTCCATGACAAAGGGCGCCCGATAGCGCGGCAGGCCCTCGATCTCCAGCACCTTCTGCGCCACCAGATCATCCTGATCCCACGGAAAATACAACCCACCCTGCAACCCGCCCCAGGCATTGAACATCCAGTCCACGCCGCGCACTTCACCGGCCGTGTTGATGACGCAGGTCGGACCCATGTCGCGCATCCAGGCGTCGTTATGTGAGAGCTCAACAACTCGCACCGTACGCGGCAACATCGCTCGTGCGTTGGGATATTGCGCCTGCGACACACCAACACTCACCAGCTCGCTGCCGGCAATGGCGGTAGCCACCGCTACGAATGCCTGTTGCGCGGGTTTGGCCCCCAGTCGCCAGGTATCGCCACGCTCAGGCCACAGCATCCAGCAGCTACGATGCGGCGCGTATTCGGCCGGCATGAAAAAGCCATCAGCGGCGGGGGTGGAGATCAAATCAAGGCTCATGCGAGTTCCAGCATTGTCATTTTTTCTCAACCCAGCTGCAGATGTTGCGTACCTGACCAGCTTGCCTGTGGTTGCAGCTCAACCGGTGCGCCCACCACCGCCGCCTCCACACACAGCATGTGTCTGAAACCGCCGGGCTCAAGGTCGGACAGCTGTGCCGCCTTTTCCGCACCGGGATTCCACACCACGACGTCAGTGAATCCCTGCGCAGTGCACACCATCGGGCGCTGTCCATTTTCGATCACCTGTATCGGCTGCTGCGCGGATAAATAAATGCGGTCGATTTCGCCGGCGATACGCAATTCCTGACTGGACTCGATTGATTGAACGCCACCTGCAGCACTATTGATGTATTTCAATCCCCGTAAGCCATGTACCCGTACCTGTTCAATGTCCGTAACCCGCAGGTAAGTATGCAAAGCGGCAGTAAACGAGAACGGCCGTGTATCGACATTGCGAATCGACAGCGTCAACTGCAATGCATTGTGCAACAGGGCGATGGCGTAGTCAGCGACAAACTTGTAAGGCCAGATCGCGAGCGTTTCGGAGCTGTCATGCAAGCGAAACAGCGCCGAAGCCTTTGCCTCGTCCGGTACAACGACATGTTGCCACTGTGCAGTGCGTGCAAAGCCATGTTTGGGCAGCGGCCCCAAGCCTGCAAACTGTGGAAATATGATGGGCACACCGCCGCGTATTGCCGCGCCCCGCCGAAACTCGGCACGCTGACTCAAAAACAGCCGTTCAATACCATCGGCAGTACGCCAGGAAGTAACGTGTGCAGCGTAATCGTGGACTTCAGCCACCTCACCTGAGGCGTTCTGCAACTGGATAACAGGCATCTTGCGACTCTCTTGACAATGGTCACGGCGGCGTCGAAGTACGCGCGGCGTTGCGTGCAACCCAAAGCAGGAAACTACCGGCAACGAACAACAGCACCAGGGACAAAATAGAGTATCGGCTGCCGATGAACAATGCCGTCGTGCCCATCAGCGCCGGACCCAGTACCGAAGCAAACTTGCCCATCATGTTGTAGAAGCCGAAAAACTCACCGGCGCGCTCCGCGGGAATCAGGCTGCCGAAGTAGGAACGGCTCAGACTTTGCACCGCACCTTGCACCAGACCAATGGCAATGGCCATGAAGTAGAACTCGCGCACTTCATCCATGTACACCGCCCAGATGGTCACACCGATGTACACCGCGATGCCGATGAAGATGCCTGCCAGCGCGCCGTAACGATTGCCGAGCCAGCCGAACACAATCGCTGCGGGGAAGCCTACAAACTGCACCACCAGCAAAGCCACGATCAGGCTGTTGGTCGGGAAACCCAGCGCCAACCCATAGTCCACCGCCATCTTGATCACGGTGTTGACGCCGTCGATATACAGCCAGTACGCGAGCAGAAACAGCAGCAATGCACGATAACGCCGTATCTCATGAAATGTCCTGAACAACTCGGCGAAGCCCGCCACCAATGCCTGCCTGAATGGCAAAGGTCTTGCCGCCGAACGTTCCTTGACACCAAACAACAGCGGCAAGGCAAACAGTAGCCACCACACCGCCACCGACAGAAATGAAACCTGCACCGCCTGCGCCGCATTGGCAAGACCAAAGAACTGCGGTTGCAGCGTCATCCAGACATTGACCGCAAACAGCAAGCCGCCGCCGAGATAACCCATGCCGTAGCCAAAGCCGGACACGAGGTCGTAGTGTTGGCGCGGCGACACATCCAGCAGCAATGAGTCATAAAAAATCATTCCGCCCCAGAAGCCCATGGATGCGGCCACGTATACCGCTGCTGCCCATTGCCATGCGCCCTGCTCCACCCAATAAAGTCCGGCAGTCGCAACCACACCCAGTAACGTAAAACCCAACAGAAAGCGCAAGCGCGCGCCACCGCGATCGGCAATCGCGCCCAGCAATGGCGCCAGCACCGCCAGAATGAAACTGGCCACACTGTTGGCTACGCCCAGCCTGAACGTACTCACACTGGCGTCGGCATTTGCCGACCAGTACTGCTTGAAAAAGATCGGAAAGAAACCGGCCATCACCGTGGTGGCAAACGCGGAATTGGCCCAGTCGTAGACAGCCCAGTGCAAGACCGGATGCCGCCACAAGAGGCCAAATTTGCTTCGAACAGCCGCAACTTTGTTCTTCATGATTCTGTTTCAGCACCAGACCGCTCTTGTCAATCAAACCGACAGGACACACCACAACTCGACAGCATCAGTTACATGTCGCCAAACAACCATGTCTTAATCATACGACAGCAAGCATGCAAGCAATACTTGTGTGATCTCCAGCACAACCAATTCACATTAGGCAGCACGCCTATCATTGCCCTGGTCAATACACACATCATGCCTGACTCAGGCTAAATCTGATGTTGCCATTCCCTGACGTCTTGGGGTCAAGACAACTTTGCAACGCATTCAACTGAAGCGACATTAAGTACAAAGCAGCACTACTTGTGATCCGCAAGTGACGTCTGCCAGCCTTCTGATTGAGTGAGTCTCTTGCATGCAAATACTCAGACGCTTCAGCGCAGTTTTACTTGTCCTGCTGGCTGTATCATTCTTGCCAAGCACAGCTGATGCCAGATCCTGGCGCTGGAGCAGCAACTCCGCACCTACGATCAGCGGCTCACCACCGACTGCAGCTACCGTTGGAATCACCTACCGATTCCAGCCGACCGCCAATGATGCGGATGGGGATACACTGAGATTCTCGATCAGCAACAAGCCCGGCTGGGCGAGCTTCAGCTCATCATCAGGCCTGCTGACGGGCAATCCCACATCAACTGCCACCTATTCCAATATTGTCATCAGCGTAAGCGATGGCAAGGTAAAAAGCTCCCTGCCCGCTTTCACAATCACCGTTAAGGGCAGCAGCACATCTTCAAGCTCAAGCTCAAGCTCAAGCTCAAGCTCAAGCTCCAGTTCCAGTTCCAGTTCCAGTTCCAGTTCCAGTTCCAGTTCTTCAAGTTCGAGCTCCAGCTCATCTTCCTCAGTAACTACCAATAGCGCACCAACGATCTCAGGCACACCGAGCACATCCGTTACCGTTGGCAGCACCTACAGCTTTACTCCAACAGCCAGCGACGCCAACGGCGATACACTCGGCTTCAGCATCAGCAACAAGCCGGCGTGGGCAACGTTCAGCACTATTGATGGCAAATTGACTGGAGCGCCAACTTCCACGAACGTGGGTTCGTACGCAGGCATCAGCATCACCGTGAGCGACGGCAAGGTCAGTACCTCGCTGGCCAGCTTCAGCATCAACGTAGTGGCCGCGCCGACCACAACCGGTAGCGCTACACTCAGCTGGGTTGCGCCCACCAGCAATACCGACGGCAGCGCATTGACAGATCTGGCGGGCTACAAGATCTACTACGGAACTTCCACCAGCAACCTGTCCAGCTCGAT
Organism: uncultured Pseudomonadota bacterium; assembly: GCA_963748005.1. Classification (GTDB taxonomy): domain Bacteria; phylum Pseudomonadota; class Gammaproteobacteria; order Steroidobacterales; family Steroidobacteraceae; genus CAILZL01. The sequence continues at coordinate 148,737 of CAVVHH010000003.1, read as the reverse complement.
ATCAGTGAGCATTGGCCTGAGCACCTATGTGATCAACAATCTGTCATCCGGCACCTGGTACTTTGCCATCTCGGCAGTGAACTCCTCAGGTGTGGAGAGCGCTTTGTCAAGCATCGCATCCAAGACCATCTGAGTGTTCACCCTTGGTTGTGCTGGGAACAGCCTTGTTTGCTAACCAGCCTGCGCCAGATGCTCGCGGGTCTCGCGGAAGGTCAAATCGGGCCAACGCTCCAGCGTCAGGCTCAGGTTCACTCGCGTCGGCGCCAGATACACCAGCGCGCCGGAATGGTCCACCGACAGGTTGTCGTAGCCCTTGATGCGGAACTCTTCAAGTTTCTTCTCATCTCCATAGACCCAGCGTGCCGTGTACACATTGATGTTGTCAAAGCTGCACTGCACGCCGTATTCGTCCTGCAGGCGGAATGCCACCACGTCGAACTGCAGCGGCCCCACCGCACCCAGAATCAGGTCGTTGTTGCGCAGCGGCCGGAACAGCTGCGTTGCACCTTCTTCGCATAACTGATCCAGACCTTTCTGCAGCGCCTTCATGCGCAATGGGTCGCGCAGCACCACGCGCCGGAACAGCTCGGGCGCAAAGTTCGGAATGCCGGTGAACATCAGCGACTCGCCTTCGGTAAAGGTATCGCCGATGTTGATGGTGCCGTGATTATGCAACCCGAGAATGTCGCCAGCGAAGGCTTCTTCGGTGTGCTGGCGGTCGGCTGCCAGGAACGTCAGTGCATCGTTGATGCGCATTTCCTTCTTCAGTCGCACATGAAACATGCGCATGCCCTTGGCGTACTTGCCGGAACAGATGCGCATGAAGGCAATGCGGTCACGATGCCCGGGATCCATGTTCGCCTGGATCTTGAACACGAAGCCGGTGAGTTTTTCTTCGCTGGACAACACCTCACGACCCGTGGTGGCTCGCGGCAGCGGACCTGGCGCGTACTCGACGAAGCTGTTGAGCAACTCGGTCACACCAAAGTTGTTGATGGCCGACCCAAAGAACACTGGTGTCTGTTTTCCCGCGAGGTATTCCGATAACGAGAATTCCGCAGTTGCGCCGCGTACCAGTTCCACCTCATCGCGGAATGTCTTGGTGCGGTCGGCCAGGAATTCAGTCGCCTCTGCACTGCTCAGGCCATCAATGGTTTGTGTGGTGCCCGCCCGCCCCTTCTCTGCAGCGTGATACACATAGATGCGGTCTTCGAGCAGGTGATACACGCCCTGTAGTGCTCGTCCCATGCCGATGGGCCAGGTGATGGGTGCGCACCTGATCTTGAGCACCGTCTCGATTTCATCCAGCAGTTCGACGGGTTCGCGCCCTTCGCGATCCAGCTTGTTGATGAAGGTCATGATGGGCGTATCGCGCAGGCGGCACACTTCCATCAGCTTGATGGTGCGGTCTTCGACACCCTTGGCACAGTCGATCACCATCAACGCCGAGTCCACCGCGGTCAGGGTTCGATAAGTATCTTCGGAAAAGTCTTCGTGACCCGGTGTGTCGAGCAGGTTCACCATGCGACCGTGATAAGGAAACTGCATCACCGATGAAGTCACCGAGATGCCGCGCTGCTGTTCCAGCGCCATCCAGTCGGAGGTGGCGTGACGCGCCGCCTTGCGGCCTTTCACCGTGCCGGCCAGCTGGATCGCGCCGCCGAACAACAGCAGTTTTTCCGTCAGCGTGGTCTTGCCCGCGTCGGGGTGCGAAATGATGGCGAAGGTGCGACGCCGCGCAACTTCTTTGATAAAGGGGGCTTCTTGCAAAGCTGACATGGGTGGGTGACTGGGACAAAAGGGGCGCGATTGTAGCGGATCGCCAGCACCCTGCGGGCAGCCCCATCAAATGTCGACTACTTCGCCTGGGCGCCAATCACCAGAAAATCGTCCGCAGTATCGTGCGGCTTGGGCGACGTGCACCCGGGTACCACACAGGGGCTGAGCTTGAACAAGATGCTAAGCTGAAAGCGGTGTACCTCACCGCCGCTATCTTTCCAGTCACCGGGTACCTTGAACTGCACTTGTTTGAGCGCCCGGATCGCTTCCGTATTGAATTGCTCCGGCGGCTCACCACTCACAACCTCGACGTTGTCAACCCGGCCTTTGCGGCTGATATTGAAGGCTAGGAGCACCCGCCCCTGCAGACCGGCACGCTGTGCCGAGCCTGGATAGGTCAGCGAATTCAGGTCCACGGCGAGCTGCGGCAGGCTGCGCTTGACGCCCGATTCCTGAGCGCCGCTCAGCGCTGCTGGCAGCACCAGCAGGCAAACAAGACCGAGACGATACAGATGCATCATTGGTGAGCACATACCGGCGCTCCCCCCGCTGACTGGACGTGGTGTATCAGAAAATTTCTGCATAAATACATATCACTATAGCGGCAGACCCGGGACGCAATTAATGGAGCAAACGGCAACAATTGCGGTGTTGATCCGGCTTGAACTCAGCGCTTAGTGTCCGGATTGATCCGCTGGCAGGGGCGCTGTCGGCCCCAGCTCCAGTTTATAAACCCAGGCGTCCTCGCGACTGGGCGTTCCCTGATAGTAGCCCCTGCGTACCCCCACACGCACAAAACCCATGGATTCATACAGATGGATGGCGACCGGATTGGAGGGACGTACTTCCAGGAACGCTTCAAGCATGCCCGCCTTGCGCGCATAGTCCAGCAGATACATCAGCAACTTGCGCCCTACGCCCTGTTCGCGCAGATCGGGATGAATGCAGATATTGAGCAGATGGGCTTCGTCTGCGCCAAACGACATGACGCCGTAGCCACATACCTGGCCACGGAATTCAATCACCCGGCACAGGTAGCCGACCCGCACACAATCGCGAAAGATCCCCTCGCTCCAGGGGAATGGATAGGCTTCATGCTCGATCTCGATCACGTGCGCAATATCGGCCATGGTCATGGCACGCACCCGCACTACACGGGTTAGCTGGTCTTTCAACTCAGCGCTCATGCCGGAGCCACCTGTTTCGGTGGAGCAGCCGAATAGGTACGCAGCGCCAGTTGCAGATCATCCCATGCCTTGCGTTTCTCGCCCGGACTGCGCAGCAGGTATGCCGGGTGATACGTCACCACCACCGGCCGCTGTTGCGCACCCAGTCGATGTACCTGACCGCGCAATTTGCCGATCGGTGTGTCGGTACTTAGCAAGTTCTGCGCGGCGATCCGGCCCACACACAGAATAATCCGCGGATTGACCAGTTCGATCTGTCGTGCCAGATAAGGCATGCAGCACGCCACCTCTTCAGGTTTGGGATCGCGATTGCCCGGTGGGCGACACTTCAGCACATTGGCGATGAACACCTGTTCGCGGGGAAAACCCATGGCGCGCAACATGGAGTTGAGCAATTGCCCCGCACGGCCGACAAAGGGTTCGCCCTGTCTGTCTTCGTCTGCACCCGGTGCCTCACCAATCACCATCCATTCGGCAAGGCGATTACCGACGCCAAACACCGTCTGCATGCGTGAGCCGTGCAACTGACAGAGGGTACAGCCGCGCACGACGTTGGCCAGTTCGTCCCAGCCCATCTGCGCAACACGACTGTCCGGCACAGCAAGCGTTGTTGCCGATGCCGGCACAGGTACTGCCGGCGCAAGATCAGGTGTGACCGGTGCAGGCGCCGATGCTTCTGCAGCCGGCAAGTCGCGACGCACCCACACGTCGACATCCATTGCCTTGAGAAGTTGTACTCGTCTGCTGTCCATCAGCCCAGGACCTGCCTCAGGAATGCGCCGCACTACGCTTGCGCAAGCGCCGCCATACCCACAGCAGGGGTGCCGATGCCGCGTAGGTACCAAAGGTAATCAACAAAGTCTCCGCCGGACCTGCGGCGTATAACGCGTAGATCAGAGGCACCAGCACCAGATAGGCCATGGGAACCTTGCCGCGCAAATTGAGATCCTTGCCGCTCCAGTACGAGAAGCGACTGACCATCAGCGCGCCGATGCTGGCGGTGATCACAAATCCCAGTACCACTTTGGCCAGGCTATCCAGTTCATATTGACTGACCACCCAGATGAAGCCCGCGACACAAGCTGCAGCGGACGGACTGGGCAACCCCTCAAAGTAGCGTTTGTCGCTGCTGGCGGACTTGACGTTGAACCGCGCCAGACGCAGCGCCGCGCACACCGCATAAAAAAATGCCGCCAACCAGCCAAAGCGGTACCAGAACTGTCCATAGAACTTGATGGCCTCGATACCCCACTGATACGCCACGATCGACGGCGCCAGCCCAAACGCCACCATGTCCGACAGGCTGTCGTATTCCTTGCCGAAGGCGCTTTGCGTATTGGTCCAGCGCGCCACCCGCCCGTCCAGACCATCGAACAACATGGCAATGAACACCGCCATCCCAGCGCGCGAAAAATTGCCGTCAATCGCGGCTACAATGGCGTAGAAGCCGGAAAACAGCGTTCCGGTCGTCAGCAGGTTGGGTAACAGGTAGACACCGCGTCCGGGCTTGTTGTCGTCGTCGAGGGAGGCGGAATCGGATTCATCGTTCATTGGTAACAGAGGTCCAGGGGTCCGGATGGGCCGTGGCGAGGGCGCATGATAACAGGGTCCGTCATCGAACCATTCCATGACGGCGGTGGATTGGCTCGACGCCAAGCCCTAGAATCTACAAGCATTACAGCGCCAAGCAACGAGAAGTCGCGCACGGAACCAATTCACCGCCTATGCCAGCTTGGCACCGCCAACAAACCCACCGGTCACGATGAAGCCGCTCCTGCAATTCATAGCCCGCCTGCTGCCGACGCTGCTGCTGTCGCTGCCGTTCAGTGCACAGGCCAATCAGCAGCGTGATCCGGCCCTGGGACCACTGCTGGAAAAGGCGCTGCGCGACGGCAAGTGCTTCGAGGATAAATTCGATCGGGCGGTCTGGTTTGCCGCCATGGAGCCGCGCCTGAAGCGCATCGTCAAGGATGAAACCGAGCGCAACTTGATCCTGGAGCAGGTGCAATGTGAAGCCAAACGCCTGCAGTTGCCGCCCGGCCTGGTCATGGCGGTCATTGATGTGGAGAGCCGTTTTGATCGATGGGCCACCTCCTCTGCCGGTGCAGTCGGCCTGATGCAGGTCATGCCGTTCTGGCCCAATCAGCTGGGTATGCAGAACAGTCAGCTGGTGGAGATCCCGCACAACATCCGCATGGGCTGCACGATTCTCAAGTACTACCTGGAGCGTGAACGCGGTGACTACAGCCGCGCGCTGGCGCGTTACAACGGCAGTCTGGGTCGTCGCAATTACCCGGATCTGGTGCTGGTGCGGCTGGCCAACAATTGGCAGTACAAGTAGCCCTGTCTAGCAGGCTGTTGAAAATTGGGCTGTGATTGCCGGTAGTGTGATTTCGAGCTGCATTTTTCAGTGGATTTCGGGTTGCATCGGTGTCAGTTCTTGCGTGCCGATCGATTCAAGCCGCTGATGCCTCTGCATCATGCGCTCGCTCCCATCAGATTCCGCATCCGCACCAGGTTCCACCCCATACACGTGAACTGGTAAATCAGGTTCACCTTGTCGAGTCCTCTGACTTTCACCTGCCGGATCAAGCCAATGGTCTTGCCCCAGCCAAAGGTTTCTTCGATCCGCTTGCGGATTCGTTGACTGACGCCATAGCCAGCATGGCGGGTGGTGCGCTCATCCAGTTGCGAGCCACCGGGTCGTTTGTCATTGCAGGCGACGTGCGGCGTGATGTTCAGGGCACGACACTCAGCGATGAAGTCTTCGGTGTCGTACAGCTTGTCAGCACCGACGGTCTTGCGCCGCTGTCCCGGCAGGCTGGCCAGTAACGCCAGCGCCGTATCACGCTCAGCAGTGCCGTGCGCCGCACTGACCTGGGCGCGGACGATCAGGCCGTGGCGATTCTCCATCACGCTGTGGCCGAGAAAGGCCAGCTTGGCTTCGCCGCCACGGCTCTTTTTGGCAGTGCGGCTGTCGGGGTCGGTGCGGGATTGATGGGTGTCATTACTGCGTGATTGGCCGTGAAAATCCCGCTCGGCATTGCGACCGCCGCCCGCAGGGGGTTCATCACTGCCATCCTTGCGCACAAAGCTCTTCTGCGAGGCCCAGGCCTGGATCAAGGTACCATCCACGCTGAAGTGTTCGGTGGATAACAAGTCCCGCTGGCCCGCCAGCTTGACCACCTCGGCAAATAGTTCTGGAATCACCTCGTGCTCCAATAGCCGATCCCGGTTCTTGCTGAAGGTCGAGTGGTTCCACACCGCATCGTCAATGGCCAGCCCGACAAACCAGCGGAATAGCAGGTTGTAATTCAGTTGCTCCACCAACTGCCGCTCGCTGCGGATGCTGTACAGCACTTGCAGCAGCTGCGCCCGCAGCAGCTTCTCCGGGGCAATTGACTCCCGTCCAATATCTGCGTAGATCGACTCGAACAGCCCATTCAGTTTGCGCAGGGCGTCATCAAACAGCCTGCGCATCGCTCGCAACGGATGATCCGCAGGCACATACCGGTCCAGATGTACCGTGGTAAACAACGCCTCTTGCATCACATCCGAGCCGCGCATCAACTACCCCTTCACCAAAAACCATCGTCCCGTGAAGTCTATTTCAGGCTGAATTTGAAGGGGAGATTTTCAACGGCCTGCTAGAGCGAAATAAAACCGGTGGGCCTTGAATCGCCAGCGGGTAAATCGATCGGTACCGCTTCCACCGCTCTGACCTCGGCTGCCGGTGGGCCCCGCCACAACCATTTGGTCAGCACCTCGATTGCGGCCACCTCCCCCACCGCCAACACTTCCACCCGACCATCCGGGAGGTTGCGCGCGTGCCCCGTTAATCCCAGGCGCAGGGCTTCAGTACGGGTGCTGGCGCGAAAAAACACGCCCTGTACCCGACCCGAGACCAGAAATCGCTGTGCGATGATCGTGGCAGAGTGATGCGCAGTCATCACCGGCACGCTCATGGACTGCCCGGTACTGCTTCGCTGGCGCGCTGTGCGTCAATAGCCTTGGCGCGCGCTTCCTGTGCCAGCTGACGTGCGGTTTTGTACTGCACATTCTTCAAGGCAACTTCGGCGCGGGCCAATGCGGCACGCGCCTCCTGCATTTGCGTTGCCGCTTTCTGATCGCCACCGGTACGTGCCGCGGCATCAATTGCCTGCCGCGCGTCACTCATCTCCTGAACCGGAACCGAAGCACAGCCGGCAAGAACTGCCATCCATCCTGTGGCCAGCAATAGCCCCATCCGGCGCCATGCGGTCCGGCGCCACGAAAATTGTGTAGTCGCATGGATCATGTGCAAGCCTGACGACTTCGAGGGGCAAGACCGTAACAACGTGCCCCGATGGAGTCAACCAAGGCTGCTGCGAACAGAGAATCGTGCTATGCCAGCGAGCTGCGGCTGTCTACAATTCCCGGACTCATGGCTGCCCTCAATCTTACGGTCACAACAGCGAGCTGCGCGTGACAGACATCCTGGTGCTGTATTACTCGCGCAACGGCGCAACCGCCGAGCTCGCACGCCAGGTGTGCCGCGGTGTTGAAACCGTTGCAGGCATGCGCGCGCGCCTGCGCACGGTGCCACCGGTCAGCACAGTCACCAGCCGCAGTCCCGAGCCCCAGATCCCACCGGCCGGACCACCCTACGCCGGTATCCACGATCTTCTTGAATGTGCCGGTCTGATCCTGGGCAGCCCGACGCGCTTCGGCAACATGGCAGCACCACTCAAATACTTCATCGATGGCACCAGTGCGCTATGGCTGAGCGGCGGACTGGCCAACAAACCGGCGGCAGTGTTCACCTCGACACAAACCATGCATGGTGGTCAGGAAACCACCCTGCTCAGCATGATGTTGCCGCTGCTGCATCACGGCATGTATCTCGTCGGTCTTCCCTATACCGAAGCAGCGCTGTCGCGTACACAAAGCGGTGGTTCGCCGTATGGCGCCAGTCACGTCGAATCCGCGACGAAATCAGCCGCACTCAGCGACGATGAAAAACTGCTCGCACAGTTGCTGGGCGAACGTGTCGCCACGCTGGCCGCAAAACTGAAGCGTAATTTGTAATGCCCCCGCTTAGCCCACTGCAGGCCCGGGTGCGCCGCTGGGTACTGCTCACCTGGACCGCGCTGTTCAGTCTGGTATGCGCGCGTCAATTGCAACAAGGCATTAATGTCGCACAGATAATGTGGGCACTATTGTTCGCGCTGCCGTTACTGGTTGCGCTGCCCGGACTGATCAAAGGCAATCGGTATACCCATTCCTGGGCTACCTTGTGCGTGTTACCGTACTTTGTGGTGGGCATTACGGAAGCCGTCGCCAATATCAGCTTGCGCCGCTGGGCGTTATTGCTGCTGGGGGCTTCCCTGTTGTGGTTTTTTGCATTGCTGAGCTTCCTGCGCGTCAGCCCGGCAGCGTCGGCGGCCGCGACCGACCGGACAAGGCTGTTGTAGGTTGTATACCCGACGCGCGGCATCCGGAAACAGTCGGAATAAATTCCGACCTACAAGAGGCGGCAGACAGAGCGTACTTACTTGCGCGCCTTGTCAGCACGTGCCTTGGCAATCAATTTGTCGGTGCGCGCCAGCAGATCATCGTAGTTCTTGGTGCCTTCGCTCATGACCACATACTTGCCATCGACCACCATGGTCGGTGTGCCCTGCACCTTGTGCGTTTTCATCATCTGATCGGCACGCACCGTGCTCGATTTGACGCCGAATGAATTGTAGGCAGCAGTAAACTCGGCGGCATTGATGCCCTGTTTGGCAACAAAGCTGGTAACGCTGGCCTCATCCAGCAACTTGGCGCCCTGCACATTGATGCCGGCGAAAATCAGGCGATCCATCTGCTCCAGCTTGCCCATTGCCTGCAGTGCGTAAAAAGCCTGAGCAACCGGTACCCAGCTGCTGCGACCCAGCGACACCGGTATGCGCTCAAACACCACATCCTTGGGCAGTTTGTTGCCCCAGGCGGTCACCACCGGATAAAAAGCGTAGCAATGCGGGCACTGATATGAGAAGAATTCGCTGACCACGATCTTGCCGGGATCGCTGGTGGGCTGGGCCGGATTCAGCAACTGGTAATCCTGACCCTCCACAGGTGCCTCGGCCGCCCAAGCCGAAAGACTGCAAAAAGACAGCACCACGGCCAACAAACGAATCAAGCTGTAACGCATGTAATTATCCCCAACCGTTGTGCGCCGCCACCGGCGCGATCAGAACCACAGATCAATATTAAAAGTGCTGCATGTCGGACAGCGCAGCGAACAAAAATGTTCCAATTCCATGCATGCTCGAACAACTCACTGCGACAAACTGCGCCGCCGGACGGACGAACGGCGGCAGTTTAACTCAGCTCGACTCGCCGGCGTTACTGCTCCAGCGTGAAAGCCGCATTTCTTCAGGCAGCGAACAGCGAGGTAGAGATCGTATGGAACAGCCCAAATAGAAAGGAAAGTATCATCAAGTACTTCTGGATTCGTAAAGCTGAACAGCCACTGCAGCTCGACCCCACAGCATTCCCTGCCGAGTTAAAGTTTCGACCGAACCACCCGCTATATGTCGTGGCGCCGGATTGACCGGGAGATTCATGAACCTTGCCCTAAAATGTGCGAGATTCTTGCGTCACATGTCCACAACTTTCACAGCCCACACAACCAGCGTTTGGACCTGTGTCGCCGCACAGATACGTGTGATACGCAGTTCCTTGTCTGTGACCAAGGCCTGTGGCATTCAAGCTGCCGGGAGCCGGAGTTCGAGCAAACATACATGACCCCCGAGTCTGGTATTCAACAACGATCCGCACTGCGCACCTGTCTGCAGTGGCGCGGTGCATTGCTCGGACTGCTCCTGATGACCTGTAGCCCGGCTGTCTGGAGCGCCGATACACATCCAGCGCGCTTCATTGTCAAATGGAAAGCTGGCAGTGATCGCGTACGCTCCACCCAGCTCGCCGCGACCCGTCAGGAGTTTCGTCAGGCAACCGGCTTGATGCTACAGGCGCGACACACACTCAGCGACAGGCTGGACGTGGTGCAGACAGAACGCAACCTGACGACAGAGGAATGGACCCGCGCGTTGGCGACGTTGCGCACGCAGCCCGATGTCGAGTACGCGGTACCGGATGAACAGCGCCACATTGCTCTGCTGCCGAGTGATCCATTTGTTACCGCCACCAGTGGTCGTACCGGACAATGGTATTTGCTGAATACCCAGCCTGCCTCAATCAACGCCTACGACGCGTGGGATTACTCGCAAGGTGGTGTTGCCGGCAATGGGGTGATTGTTGCGGTGATTGATACCGGTGTGCGTTTCGATCATCCGGACCTGGCAGGCAAGTTGCTACCCGGCTATGACTTCGTCGATTGCGACCAGAGCAGCTGTTCAGGTAGTGGCACGCATACCTACCTGACTGCCAACGATGGCGATGGCTGGGACGCCGACGCCACCGATCCCGGTGACTGGGTCAGCACAGCTGATCAGCAGAATCATCCAGATATCTTTCCGGCCGACAAATGCGAAACCAGCAATAGCTCCTGGCACGGTACACGTATCGGCGGAATTATCGGTGCCGCCACCAACAACGGTCGGGGGATTGCCGGTATCGGCTGGAATGCACGCATTCTGCCGATACGCGCGCTCGGCAAATGTGGCGGCTACGACTCTGACATTATTGCCGGCATGCGCTGGGCAGCGGGGCTGCCTGTCGCTGGCGTGCCCACTAACCCGAATCCGGCCAAGGTGATCAATCTCAGCCTGGGTAGCGCAGGCAATTGTTCGCCGGCCTATGCCGATGTCATCACCGGCCTCACCGCTGCCGGCGTCAGTGTGGTGGCCTCAGCCGGCAACGACAGCGCCATCGTTAACGCACCGGCCAACTGCAGCAATGTTATTGCCGTCGTTGCGGTGCGTAACGCCGGCACCAAGGTGGGTTTCAGCAGCCTGGGCACCGCTGCAACCGTTGCTGCGCCGGGTGGCAATTGCGTCAATCTCAGCGGCGCGTGCCTGTATTCGCTCGACACCACCACCAATCTTGGAACCACGGTTCCCGGTGTCAATGACTACACCGATCAATACAACGCCAATCTCGGCAGCAGCTTTTCCGCACCCATTGTGGCAGGCACCGTCGCGCTGATGTTGGGCGTCAACAACGCGCTGACGCCTGCACAGATCAGCAGCACGCTGCGCAGCACGGCCACCGCATTCCCTCAGGCCGCGACCAGTGTCTGTGTCGTACCCACCGACAGCACTCCCCTCACTACGAATGAAACCGAATGCAATTGCACCACCAGCACCTGTGGCGCCGGCATGGTCAATGCCTATCGGGCAGTGCTGGCCGTGAGTGGCAATTCGGGCAGCAGTTCTTCCAGCTCATCAGCGTCGAATGCCCCCGCCAGCGTGGTTGCAGCTCCCGCCAGTTCGGATGGAGGTGGCGGCGCCGGTACATGGAGTACGCTCCTGCTGTTGGCGGGTCTGCGCTTGCTTGCCAGATATTGCAAGCCAGCGTCGCTCAGGAACAGATAAGAAGACGGGCTCGATTGAGCCCGTACTGTCAAAGTGGATGCTTCGACATCTACTTCTTGCCCAGTTGCTGGGCGATGCTTGCCAGATAAGCGCTGAACTGCGGCCCGAGGCTGGGATGTCGCAAGGCATATTCAACAGTCGCCTGCAGATAGCCGAGCTTGCTGCCGCAGTCGTAACGCCTGCCTTCGAATTCATAGGCAAACACCGGTTCATCCGCCAGCAGATCGGCGATGGCATCGGTCAACTGGATTTCACCGCCGGCGCCGCGCCCGGTGCGCTCCAGCTTGTCGAAAATCGTGCCGGTCAGAATGTATCGTCCCACGACCGCGAGATTGGATGGCGCGCTTTGTGGCCTGGGCTTCTCCACGATCTTGCGCACACGACTCACACGTCCTTCCTGCTCATCGGTGGCGACAATGCCGTACTTGTTGGTCTCTTCCATCGGCACGGTCTCGACACCGAGCACGCTGGCCTGGCGCTGCTCATAAATGTCAGCCATCTGTTTCAGACAGGCCACCGGTGCTTCGATAAGATCATCTGCCAGGTGGACGAAGAAGGGTTGATTCTCTACGACCGGTTTGGCGCATAACACGGCATGGCCGAGACCCAGCGGAGATGCCTGCCGGATGAAAATGCAGCTCGCCCAGGAAGGCACAATGCCGCGCACTGCCTGCAGCAAGTCGTCCTTGCCCTGCCGCTCCAGTTCTTCTTCCAGTTCATGATCGGCATCGAAATGATCGGCAATAGCCCGCTTGGTGCTGCCGGTAATGAAGACCAGCTTGCGGGCGCCTGCTGATAACGCCTCCTCGGCCGCGTATTGAATGAGCGGCTTATCGACAATTGGCAGCATCTCCTTGGGACTGGCCTTGGTTGCAGGCAGAAAGCGGGTACCCCGGCCTGCGACAGGAAAAACGGCGAACTGGATCTTCGAAGCCTGACTCACTGAACACCTCCGTTGAAGTCAGCCAATCATAGCGCCGAACCATGATTTTTTTGTGTAGGGGATATCGCTCACTGCTGCATATTTCTGCGAGAAATGTGAGCCAGGCCATCCCTGGCCCTCGTTCTGGCTCGGTGTGGTGCCCTCGATCGGCGACCGCCCTGTCTAGCCTGATCGTGATTTTTGGCGTTGAGCAGACTGCCTCCCTGCATTTACCTGCGAGTGATCCGGCTCGCAGGGTGGCTGACAGCATCCGGATTGCCATCACCACGAAAAACCAAACCAGTATCGAGGGCACCACACCGAGCCAGAACGATTGCCCTGTTCTAATTGCTCTTCTTGCCGGCTTCGTTGGCAGGACTCTTACCAGCTTCGTTGGCCGAACCGATGATGATGTTGCTGCGATTCTGTTCCAGCAGCTTGTCGCCGATGCCGTTTACCTTGCGCAACTCATCAATACTCCTGAAGGGACCATTCTTGGCGCGATAGTCAACGATGGCCTTGGCTTTCGCGTCGCCCACTCCTTTCAGTTCCTTGGCCAATGTCGCTGCGTCCGCTTTGTTGATATCAACCGCAGCCATGGCGGGTATGGCCAGCGACACGGCCAGCAGGGCCGCAACCAGACACTTGATGCCACGAAATGTCGTCTTCATCGCTCTTCTCCTTACGTTTCCATAGTGATTTACATATGGGACCGGTCTTGGCGGTCCTCGCGTCGGGACGGGATGAAGTGTTGCACCATCCTGAAGGCATGTGCGGACGCATATCTGGGGGTGAAACCCAGAAATGGACTGATATGGCGCCCGGGAAATTGTATAGAGCCTGCTCACGATCTCGATCAACAGATGCCGTGCAAGGCGAAACGGCTCGGAAAAACGCAGCGCCCTATCTATTGCGCAGGCAGCACGTGAGTATTTTTCGGGCACCGAGATACAACAAACCAGCGCAGCAATGCGACCAGCAGGAAGCGGGAATACCAGAAACGCAAAGGAGCAGTTTCTGGTACGCCCTTCAGCGGGATCGTGAACAGGCTCTCAGGCGTTGCGTCGGCCGGCGGGCGCCAATTCCAATCGGCTGACGGGTGCCAGCGTGTCCCAGCTGTGACAGCCCGGGCATTGCCAGAAATGCGAACCGGTATTGACGCCACAACTCACGCACCGATAACGCTGTGTGCGCCGGAATATCTTGGCCAGCGCGCTGGCAGTCGCGCCAAGTCTGGCCGCATCAAGGGTGCTCGGCTCACCCGCCAGCGCGGCCACCAGATCACCCAGGTTGGCATCCTGTCGCAGAAAGTCCGGCAGGCATTGCAGCAGATACGGTTCGTCCAGCAGGTTGGCAGCAATCGCCGCATATCCTAGTGCCGCGCGCTGTCCGCGTTCGCTGGTGTGCAGGCTCAGGTCTTCGTCGGCGCTGTCCATCGTTACGCCGAGAGAGCGCAAAGACTGGATATAGCTGGGCAAGGCGATCGGCAATAAATGCGGGTGCAATTCGATCACCCGTTTGCACAGCAGCGCTGCCACACGCGGATCGGCATGCGCCAGTGCAAATCCCGCGCTCAACAGACTGCCACGCGGAAAATTGCGCTGCACGGCAAAAGCCTTGCTCAACCACTCATCCGCTGCCGTGTGCTGCCCTTCGCGTTGTGCCTGTTCGGCAAGCTCGCAGTAATAGTGTGCCAGCGCTGTAGGATGTTCCGGCGAAGTAAACTCCGAAAGGAGCTGGATGGTGGCAATGGCCTGATGCCAGTCGCCCTGCTGTTCGTAGATATTGAGCAGATGCCGCAGCGCCACGCTGCGATGCGCCGGCCGGTCGATCAGCTGCTGGAAGCAGTCTTCGGCCCGATCCAGCAGCCCGGCCTTGAGATAGTCTTCACCCAGGGCAAATGCCGCCTGATCGCGCAACAACTGCGGCAGATCGACACGCTGCATCACACTCTCATGAATACGGATGGCGCGATCCACTTCGCCGCGCCGGCGATACATGTGACCCAGCGCCAGCTGCGTTTCCACCGAATCGGCATCGGCTTCAGCCAGACCACGCAATACTTCCAGCGCCTTGTCCGGCTGCTCATTGAGCAGATGATTGAGTCCTGCGAAATACTGCGAATTGAACGGCTCGGTGCGACCCTGCGCTTGCTGCACATTCTTGCCACGGCGCAGCACCTGACTGCCAAACCAGCCTGCGGCAGCCGCCAGCACCAGCGCCAGAAACAGATCAATGGGCAGCTCGCTGAACATGGATCAGGACTGATTGGTCGCAGATGTTTCGTGCTCGCCCGCCTGAGCGCGCACCTTGGCCTCAGCGGCTTTCAGTGCGCGGCGCAGCCGGCCACGTTCGCTGAGCAACTCCGCTACCCACGCGCCCCGCATCAACACGCCAACTACCAATCCAATCGCTAGGGCAATAACCAGCGCCAGCCCGAGCGGCGCGTTGAGACTGACTACCGCCAGCTCAACCGTCACCACGCCGGCGTTCAATGCAACAAAAAGCATTGCTGCAACAGCGACGATCAACAACAGCAACAGGAATCGTTTGCGGCCCATGAGTGTGAAGTCTAGCAGGTTGTTGAACAATGGCTGTCCCGCCCTATTCAGCGTCGCTTCGCAAAAGGCGTGACTTTTGTGCGCTCCAGGAGTCAAGCGCTTGGCTTCGCTGGATTATCCATGACCCATAAAACAGGCTGCTACCGAACTATGCCATTGCTGTGTAGCCGATGCGATCAAGCCACACAAAGAAAAAGCGGCTTCAAGAATCTTGAAGCCGCCGTGCATGATTCGTGTACCCGACCGAGCGTCGGGTCTGTCTGCTATGTCAATCCCTGATCGGCAGGTGAGTACTGCCATCAACCCGTTCGCGCAATTCCTTGCCGGGCTTGAAGTGCGGCACATGCTTGCCCGACAGGGCCACTGCATCACCGGTCTTGGGATTACGCCCCTGACGCGCCGGACGATAGTGCAGGGAAAAACTGCCGAAGCCACGGATCTCGATACGATTGCCCTCGGCCAACGCATCGCCCATGATTTCCAGAACCTGTTTGACCGCCAGTTCCACATCCTTGGTAGGCAGGTGTTTCTGCTTGGCAGCGAGAAGTTCGATGAGTTCCGACTTGGTCATGTTGGGGCCCATTCACATTGCTCTGGCACATCGCCCTAGCACATCGCTTTGAAGCGTCTGACAAAGGCGCTTCTGATTCCATCGACACTGGCTGCCGGATTAACCGGCAGCCAGTTCGTCAATCCTTACGGATTGGTTTCCACGTTAATTGTCCTGACCTGCGATGTGTTCCTTCAGCAGATCACCCAGGCTGGTGCCGGTGGAAGAATCGGTGCGATAGTTCTGCATCGCCTCGGCTTCTTCATGCATGTCCTTGGCCTTGATCGACAGGGCAATGACGCGCGACTTGCGGTCCACACCCGTGAACTTGGCTTCGACTTCCTCACCCACCTTCAGGATCAGACGTGCATCTTCCACGCGGTCACGCGACAACTCGGAAGCGCGCAACTGGCCGTCAACGCCGCCGCCGAGATCAATGATCGCGCCCTTGGCGTCCACTTCACGCACGGTGCCCTTGACGATGGTGCCCTTGGGGTGTTCAGCAATCCAGCCCGAGAACGGGTCCTTGGCCAGCTGCTTGATACCCAGCGAAATGCGCTCACGTTCCGGATCGATGGCCAGCACCATGGCTTCCACCGTCTGACCCTTCTGGTAGCTGCGTACGGCTTCTTCGCCAGGGATATCCCACGAGATATCCGACAGGTGAATCAGACCGTCGATGCCGCCGTTCAGGCCAATGAAGATACCGAAGTCGGTGATCGACTTGATCTGGCCGCTGACATGATCGCCGCGGTTGAAGCTCTCGCCAAATTCCTTCCACGGATTGGCCTTGCACTGCTTGAGGCCCAGCGAGATACGACGACGTTCTTCGTCGATATCCAGCACCATGACTTCCACTTCCTGGCCGACATGCACCACCTTGGCGGGCGCGACGTTCTTGTTGGTCCAGTCCATTTCCGACACGTGCACCAGACCTTCCACGCCTTCTTCGATTTCCACGAAACAGCCGTAATCGGCGATGTTGGTGACCTTGCCGAAGATGCGGGTGCTGGCCGGGTAACGACGGGCAATGTTCTGCCACGGATCCGAACCCATCTGCTTGATGCCGAGGCTGACGCGCTGACGCTCGCGATCGAACTTCAGAATGCGTACGTCGATTTCCTGACCGACCTGCACCACTTCAGAGGGGTGCTTGACGCGCTTCCACGCCATGTCGGTGATGTGCAACAGGCCGTCGATGCCGCCCAGATCCACGAACGCACCATAATCGGTGAGGTTCTTGATCGTGCCGCGCACGATGGCGCCTTCCTGCAGCTTCTCGAGCAACTCGGTACGTTCGGCGCTGTACTCCTGTTCCACCACCGCGCGGCGGGACACGACCACATTGTTGCGCTTCTGGTCGAGCTTGATGACCTTGAATTCCAGCACCTTGCCTTCCAGGTACGAGGGATCGCGCACCGGGCGCACATCCACCAGCGAACCGGGCAGGAAGGCGCGCACGAAATCGATCTCGACGGTGAAACCGCCCTTGACGCGACCGTTGATGATGCCTTTGACGATTTCCTGCTTTTCGAAAGCCTGTTCCAGACGCGTCCAGGTACGGGCACGCTTGGCTTTTTCGCGCGACAGGCGGGTTTCACCCGAGCCGTCTTCAACGCTGTCCAGCGCGACTTCCACTTCGTCGCCGACCTGAACTTCCATCTCGCCGAGTTCATTCTTGAACTGGGCGGCGTCGATCACGGCTTCGCTCTTCATTCCGGCGTTGACGATCACGACTTCCGGGCTGATCGATACGACCACCCCCGTGAGAATCGCACCCGGCTTGATGGCCTTGGATGCAAAACTCTCTTCCAACATTTGGGCAAACGATACTTCTGACATGTGAACTTCTTGGGTTTGGTAACCCGCTTATCCTCAGGCTCGCTTCCGGTGAACCTCAGGGTGACTACAACTCATCACGCATCCTGCGCGACGCCTATCAATCGGACTGCTGCGGGCTTACCGGCGCGGACGCGCTCTGGCACTCGATCTCATCTACGTGGAGAGAGGCGGTAAAGTTCAGCGCAACAGTTGACGAGCTTTCGCCAAGGCCAGCACCGCCTGCTCCACCTGCTCGATGCTCAAGCCGGTGCTATCCAGCAACTCGGCGTCATCGGCGGGCTTCAAGGGCGCGACGGCACGATTTGCATCGCGACGATCCCGCTCGGCCAGCTCCTGCGAAAGGGCGGCAAGGCTAACATCGAAACCCTTGTCCTTCAACTGCTTATGACGCCGCCGGGCGCGTTCCTCGGCGCTGGCGGTCAGGAAGATCTTCAGAGGCGCATCCGGGAAGATCACCGTGCCCATATCCCGGCCATCCGCAACCAGTCCCGGTTCCTGGGCAAACTGCCGCTGCCGCTCGGTCAGGGCGGCCCGCACCGCCGGCATGGCTGCTACCCGGGAAGCCCCCTCACCGGCCGTTTCCGTGCGGATTTCCCGGCTGACCTCGGATTTTCCCAGCCAGATCTGTTCCTCACCGGAAGCATCCCCGGAAAAGCGGATCTTCATGGTTCCAGCCAACGCCGCATGCCCGGCCTCATCGTGCGGGTCCAGCCCGTACCGGGACCCGGCCAACGCCAGCAACCGGTACAGCGCCCCGCTGTCCAGTAAATTCCAGCCCAGCTGGTCGGCCACCCGCCGCGCCAGTGTGCCCTTGCCTGAACCGCTGGGGCCATCGATCGTCAGAACCGGAACAGAACTCATGAAGGCTGCCAATGCAATATCGGGGAGGTGGGCAAGTGTAAGGGAAGGCGCGAGGATCTGTCCCGAGCGACGACTCGCTGATGGTGCGTATTTGCATCCGGAAATGCGTAGTGAAACCCACCTGCAACAGGCATATGCTCGGACCGTACCCGCGCTGTGGGACTTGATGTTCAACGTCAGTAATCAGGGGGTGGGTTATGAATATCGCTTACGAAACCGAGTATGAATACGGTTCCGCTCGACAGGTCCCATCCAGGAAGAAAAACTGGCTGCTGTTGGCGGTTCTGGCCGTTGTGGCTGCAGGTCTGCTGTTTCTGCCGACCTTCTGGAAACACAGGAACGAGCTGCCTGAAGGCCTGATCCAGCAATTCGAAATCGCCTTTACCAGGCACGATCTCGAAGCGTGTCTGGCCTTGTTCGCCGACGATGCGCAGATACTTCCGCAACATGGCGCGACGGTTACGGGCCGCGACAATCTTGCTGACTTCCTGAAAAACTCGATGACACCCGTCGTCTCATTCAATACCGATACGGACATGCTGCTGGTGCGCGGCGATATCGCTGTCGAACAGGGTCATTTCACGGTACGCAACATCCGCCGTGGCGCCAACATCGAGCTGGGCAAGTACATGCATGTCTGGCGCAAGCAGCATGGTGAATGGAAGCTGTATCGCATGATCTACAACACCGATGTGGCGCCTAAAGGCGAAGCCACCGTTGCAGGAGAGCTGGAGAGCGCAAATTAGCGCTGACGATGATGCAACTACCCCTGGTGACGCCCGATTTAAAAATGGCGCGCATCGGCTTCCGGTAAGGCAACATAGTGCCTGATCTCTGGTTGTTGCCCGGAGTCTTGCCCGGCCTCAAAGACCTTCCACAACTGGGAATGCGTGTCCGACAATCTGATTCAGAGTCGGCCACCCGCCGTGCACATGAATGAACTGAAACAGCCAATCCAGACCAGGCAGAGCATCATGCCTGATGGCCTGCGTGACACCGACAACTGGTACCTCAACGCCGACCCATTGGCCGTTGTCGACCACAGTCTGGTTAAATACGTGCTTGAAAATAGCGGGCAGGAACTCCTTGATCTCGGCTGTGGTCTGGGAGGCTATGCCAGGCTCATGGGTGACCGTGGCAGGAAAGTAGTCGCCCTGGATACCAACGAAAATTATGTTGCGGTTGCCAGGCAGCTGGGCGTTGATGCCAGGCATTACGACGGGCACAGGATTCCACTGCCGGACAATTCCGTCGACACGATTTTCATGATCGAAGTCATGGAGCATGTATTACATCCGGAAACCCTGCTGGCGGAACTGCATCGGGTGGCACGCAACAACGTTATTGTCACCGTGCCAAATTGCACACAGACATTCAAGTCACCGATTGCGTTCACCCACATGCTGGATGTTGATCACAAGAACTTTTTCACGATGGAAAGCTTGCACGCGCTGCTGTCGCGCGAGTTTCGCGAGGTGAAGATTACGCAGGTAGCGCCGATTGATCGCGCCCTTGCTGCGGAACTATTGCCGCGCTGGGCGTTTCGGTGCTGGCGCATGCTTGCCAACCTTGGCGTAATCCGGGAGCGCTATTATTTCCGGCTTATTGCCAACGCGATGGTGTGAGCGTTTTCGAACCCCGGCAGAAATCTCCGCTAAGCAGCAACCGACAGGAACACCTCGAAGTATTCCGGAAAGGTCTTGGCCACACACCTCGGATCGTTGATGCGCACCGGCACGCCGCCCAGCGCGACCAGCGAAAAGCACATCGCCATACGGTGATCATCGTAGGTATCGATGACGGCATTGGGCGTGAGTTGTGCTGGTGGCGTAATACGCAACCAGTCAGTGCCCTCTTCAACCATCGCACCTGTCTTGCGTAGCTCGGTGGCCATTGCCGCAATACGATCAGTTTCCTTCACGCGCCAGCTGGCAATATTGGTCAGACGCGATGGACCATCACAGAACAACGCGGCCACCGCCAGCGTCATCGCTGCATCAGGAATGTGGTTGAAATCCATATCGAACGCCTTGAGCTTGCCGTTCGCAGGCGCACGCGCTTCGATCCAGTTATCGCCCATGCTGATTTGTGCGCCGATTTTTTCCAGTGCCGCCGCAAAGGCCACATCGCCCTGAATACTGTTGCGGCCCACACCCTCGACACGCACCGGACCACCGGCGATTGCACCAGCCGCCAGAAAATACGATGCCGAGGAGGCATCACCCTCGACATATACGGTGCCAGGTGACACATAGCGCTGCCCGCCTGGAATCATGAAGCGCTGCCAGCCTTCGCGTTGCACTCGCACACCAAACTGCGCCATGAGCTTCAGGGTGATGTCGATATATGGTTTGGAAATCAGTTCGCCAATGACCTCAACCGTGGTTGCAACACCAGTAGTGGGCAGGGCGATCAACAAAGCCGTCAGGTACTGACTCGATACATTGCCCTTGATGCGCACCACACCGCCGGGCTTGATGGTGGCCGGCTTGATATCCAGTGGTGGAAAACCTTCGTTGCCCTTATAGGAGATGTCCGCGCCGACTTGACGCAAAGCATCCACCAGATCCCCAATAGGACGTTCGTGCATACGCGCCACACCCGACAGCTTGTAATGACCACCAGCCAGCGCCAATGCAGCCGTCAGCGGACGAAATGCCGTGCCTGCATTGCCGAGAAACAGATCAGCCTGTTTGCTGGGAAACCCATTGGGTACGCCGGTCACACGATAATCGCGCTCACCGGTTTTCTCGACAGCAACGCCCAGCGTTCGTAAGGCATCCAGCATGCGGTCCGTATCGTCAGAGGCAAGGAGATCACGAATTTCAGTAGTACCGGCAGACAACGCCGCCAGTAACAAGGTGCGATTGGAAACACTCTTCGAGCCGGGCAAACGCACGGTGCCCCGCGCACGACTCAAGGGAGCGAGGTCAAGAAATTCCATGGATACTCACTTCAAGCCAGCTCACTGCAACGCAACTTTCAGCGCTGCCAGCATGCGCTGATTTTCCGACTCGGTACCGATGGTAATGCGCAGCTGCGTAGGTAACCCATAGCCACCTACCGGTCTGACGATCACGCCCTGGCGCAATAGCGCCTCATAGACTGCGCCACCCGGGCGAGCGCAATCAATGAGTACAAAATTGCCTCTGGAGGGATAAACGCGCAAGCCCAGAGCTTGCGCACCCGACACCACCTGCCGCATGCCATGCGTATTCAGCTCAACAGATGCGCGCAGGTGTTCGACATCATCCAGCGCCGCAGCCGCAGCTGACAATGCCACTGAATTGACGTTGAACGGTTGCCGTACTCGATTCAAGACATCCGCCACCGATGGATGCGACAACGCATAGCCCACACGTAATCCTGCCAGCCCATAGGCCTTGGAGAAGGTGCGCGTAACCACCAGATTCGGAAATTCGTTCAACCACAAACTGGCATCGGCGAAATCTGCGTCCTGCACATACTCGATGTAGGCTTCGTCCACCACCACCAGCGTGCTCCTTGGCACATCAGCGATAAAGCGCTTCAGTGCACCCGCATCAACCCACGTACCGGTCGGGTTATTGGGATTGGCGACAAACGCCAGTCGGGTGTGTGCAGTCACGAGCTCACGCATGGCATCAAGATCATGACCCAGGGCCATGGCATGCGACTGCGGATAGGCAGGCGCCACGCGAGCAGTCGCACCGGTGGCCTGCACTACGATGGGATAAATGGCGAAGCAGTACTGCGAATACACGGCTTCAACCGTGTTGTCCAAGAATGCTTCAGCCAACATCACCAGCAAGTCATTCGAGCCATTGCCCAGCGTTACCTGCTCCGGCGTGCGGCCATATTTCCTGGCCAGCGCCTGTTTGAGTTCAAAGCCATTGCCATCCGGATAGAGGCCCAGCGACTGCACGGCCTGTGTTATGGCCGCACGCGCCTTTGCACCCGGCCCAAGCGGATTTTCATTCGAAGCAAGCTTGATGCTGTCGGTGATGCCGTATTCGCGTTCCAGTTCCGACAGAGGCTTCCCCGGTACGTAGGGTGCCAGCTTGTGGACCGGGTTGACGGCGAGTTCGAGAGCGTTGAATTTCATGGAGATTTCGAATGAGGAATTAAGACGCTTCGACTCCGCTCAGCGGCCGGAATTTGATATCTCCGGTCGCTGAGCGGAGTCGAAGCGTCCTTGAACTCTTACAACACCGCTACCGGATAGGAACCCAGCACCTTGAACAACGAAGCATGCTTCTTCAGCTGTTCCAGCGCCGACCGCAAGGGTTCCGCATCGGCGTGGCCTTCGACATCAATAAAAAACACATAGTCCCACTTCTTGCGCCGCGAGGGACGCGACTCGATGCGGGTCATGCTGATGCGGTTGCGCGCCAGCGGCTCCAGCAGGCGATACAGGGCGCCGGGTGATTGTGTGTCTCCGGCCGAAACCATCAAGGTCGTCTTATCCTTGCCACTGGGCGCAAACAGCTTGGGTCCGATCACCAGGAAGCGTGTGGTGTTGTCGGGCTGATCTTCAATCTCCGGCACGATGATCTGCAGGTTGTAGATTTCCGCTGCCACCTGACCGGCAATGGCCGCCGTACCCTCATCGTCGCGCGCGCGGCGCGCCGCTTCGGCATTACTGCTCACCGGCTCCAGCGGCACATCCGGCAGGTGACGCTGCAGCCACTGTCGGCACTGCGCCAGCGATTGCGGATGCGAGCACACGCGCTTGATGTGTTCCAGCCCACTCATGCGTCCCATCAGATTCTGATGAATGCGCAGTTCGATTTCACCACAGATCTTCAGCGAGGTGGTCAGAAACATGTCAATGGAAAATTCCACCACTCCGCCCGCTGAATTCTCGATGGGCACCACACCGAAGTCGGCATGACCTGCCTGCACTTCATGAAAGACTTCAGGAATGGATGGCAACGGTATGCCACGTACTGAATGGCCGAAGTGTTTGTATACCGCCTGCTGGGTAAAGGTGCCTTCCGGGCCGAGAAAACCTATTTTCAAAGGCTCCTGCTGCGCCAGGCAGGCCGACATGATTTCGCGAAACAGGCGCGCCACTTCTTCATCGCGCAGCGGGCCGTCGTTGCTGTCGAGCACACGTCGCAACACCTGCGCCTCGCGCTCCGGACGATACAGATCGGCAGTCGTTACATTGCCCTGCTGACGCTTCGAGATCCCCACCGTCTGCGCCACCCGCGCGCGTTCGCTGAGCAGGTTGAGCAACTGGTCGTCGATGGCATCGATCTGCGTACGAATCTCGCTCAACGGCGGCACGGCAACTTTCGCCGGTTTACGCGTTTCGGGTTGCGAGTTCTTTGCGGTGTTTTTCTTACGACTTGCCACGACTACTTCAACTCTAATAACTTGTAAAAAAATCTTCTTGTAGGTCGGGTTTTATACCCGACTCTTGAATGAATGTCGGGTATAAAACCCGACCTACAAGAAGATTACATATCCGACCTACAAAGCCCGCACTGACAACACACCAGGAATCGACTTGAGCTGCTCTATTACCGATGCCGGAATCGCTGCGCCATCCACATCAAGCAGCGTATAAGCCAGATCACCACGCGACTTGTTGAGCAAATCGGCAATGTTCAGATTTGCGCCGGCCAGCGCACCCGTGATCTGCCCCACCATGTTTGGCACATTTTCATTGGCAATCGCCAGACGCACCGAGTTCTGCGTGCGTGGCAACACCGCTTCGGGGAAATTCACCGCATTGCGCACATTACCGTGCTCCAGAAACTCGCGCAGCGTATCAGCCACCATGATGGCGCAGTTCTCTTCTGCCTCATTGGTAGAGGCCCCCAGGTGCGGCAACGCCACAATCCTGGGATGATCCTTCACTGCATTGGTAGGGAAGTCGCAGATGTAGGCGCTGATATGCCCGCTGTCCAGCGCAGCAATCATCGCAGCCTCATCAACAATGCCACCACGTGCAAAATTCAGGATCACGCCGCCCTTGCGCATCAGCTTCAGGCGCGCGGCATTCACCATGTTTCTGGTGGCATCAATCAGCGGTACATGCACGGTCACCATATCCGAGCGCGCAAACAGATCATCCAGCGACAAGGCCTGTTCCACACCGGATGACAATTGCCAGGCGCGCTGCACGGTGATGGCTGGGTCGAAGCCCAGCACCTTCATGCCCAGCGCATGGGCGGTGTTGGCCACTTCCACGCCAATCGCGCCAAGGCCCACCACACCCAGTGTACGGCCGGGCAATTCATAACCGACGTACTTCTTCTTGCCCTGCTCCACGGCTTCTTCAAGCGAATGGTCGTCGCCCTGCAAACCGCGCGTGTAGCCCCACGCCTGACAGATATTGCGCGCCGCGAGGAACATGCCGGCGACCACCAGCTCCTTGACCGCGTTGGCGTTCGCGCCGGGTGCGTTGAACACCGGCACACCGCGCTTGGACAACTTCGGCACCGGGATATTGTTGGTGCCAGCGCCGGCACGACCGATGGCCAGTACACTCGATGGAATGTCCATGCTGTGCATGTCGGCCGAGCGCACCATGATGGCGTCGGGATGGCCAATCTCGGAAGCCACTTCGTACTTGTCACGCGGCAGACGCTCCAGGCCGCGTACCGAGATGTTGTTCAGGGTCAGAATCTTGTATGACATGTGGTTATTTTGTGATTGTAGGGGCGGTTCGTGAACCGCCCGCTGTTTAAACCTCAAGCAACGGACGGGCGGTTCACGAACCGCCCCTACGGTTGTTTAATCAACCGTTCTTCTGCTCGAACTCCTTCATATACGCCACCAGTGCCTGCACGCCTTCAATCGACATGGCGTTGTAGATGCTGGCGCGCATGCCGCCGACGGAACGATGTCCCTTCAGCTGCAGCATGCCCAGCGCTTCCGCGCCCTTCAGGAAGGCCCCATCCAGCGCTTCATTCTTGAGCTTGAACGGTACATTCATCAACGAACGATCTTCGCGTGCTACCGGATTGACATAGAACGAGGTGGTTTCCAGATAGTCGTACAGCAACGCTGCTTTCTTGCGATTGTGCGTTTCCATTGCCACAAGGCCACCCTGCTTCTTGATCCACTGGAACACCAGGCCAGCAATGTAGACACCGTAAGTAGCCGGCGTATTCAACATGGAGTCATTGTCGGCCTGCTGCTTGTAGTCGAAGGCCGAGGGCGTAATCGGCAATGCCTGACCGATCAGGTCGTCGCGCACAATGACAATGGTCAAACCGGCCGGGCCGATGTTCTTCTGCGCACCGGCGTAAATCAGGCCGTACTTCGACACATCAATGGGCCGCGACAGGATATTCGACGACATGTCCGCCACCAGCGGCACGCCACCGGTATCCGGCGTGAAGTTGTATTCCACGCCACCGATGGTCTCATTCGAGCAGATATGCACGTAGGCCGCATTCGGGTCGAGCTTCCAGGTGTCGCGTTTGGGAATGCTGGTGAAATTGTTACCTTCAGAAGTCGCGGCCACATTCACGCTGCAATACTTCTTCGCTTCCTTGATCGACTTCTTCGACCATTCACCAGTGTTGATGTAGTCCGCGCCGGTCTTGCCGCGCAGCAGATTCATGGGAACGATGGCGTTTTCGCCGATCGCCCCGCCCTGCAGGAACAGCACCTTGTAGTTGGCAGGAATTGCCATGAGTTCGCGCAGGTCGGCTTCGGCCTGGGCATGAATGGAGATGAACTCCTTGCCGCGATGGCTCATTTCCATGACCGACATGCCGGTGCCGTGCCAGTCACACATTTCCGCAGCCGCCTGCTGCAGGACTTCAAGAGGCAGAACCGCCGGACCGGCACTGAAATTAAACACGCGCTTCATTTCTGGCACACCCTACTCTGTTTGTAATTGAAGCCGGAGAGTGTACGGGATTTGCGCCGGGGTTTCAGCCCGGCCGACCCGACAATCACGTAGAATTGGCCACGGCATTTACGGTGACTGGACTCCGGAGTTGTGCATGCGCGTCCTGAAAATCCTCGGCTGGCTGGTGGGCGGTCTGGTGGCGGTGCTGGTGGTGGGCGTGGCGTTGATCGCGCTGTTCTTCGACCCCAACGACTACAAGAGCGACATCGAACAACTGGTCAAGGACAAAACCGGCCGTACTTTCACGCTCAGCGGCGATCTGAAACTCTCGGTATTCCCGTGGCTGGCGGTTCAGGTCGGCCCGGCGGCAATAGGCAATGCGCCGGGATTTGGTGATGCGCCAATGGTGGCGATTGAAGGCGCAAAACTCGGAGTAAAGCTGTGGCCGCTGCTGCACGGCAGCTTTGAAATTGGCGCAGTGGAACTGAACTCGCCGCGCTTTGTGTTGATCAAGACCGCCGACGGCAACAACTGGTCGGATCTGGGTGAGGACACTACGACCGAAGTCCCTGCAGAAGGACCGGCCTCCAGCACGCTGGAGGCGAGTGTCGCCAGTGTGTCCATCAAGAATGGTTCGCTGAGCTATGAGGATCGCGCTGCCGCCACGACCACCAGCCTGAGCAACTTCAATCTCAGCACCGGCAAACTGGAGCCCGGACAGCCCTTCGATCTGGACACCAGCTTCACGCTGCAACGCGGTACAGACGTGCATCTGGATACGAAGTTTGTCACCAACGTCACCGCCGATACGGAGGCCGAACGTTATCAGCTCAACAAACCCGAGATCACCCTGCTGCTCAAGGGCGAGGGCTATCCCAAGGATGGACTGCCGGTCAGCATCAATGCCAGCACCATCCTGGCGGATCTGGCCGCACAGACTGCCGATGTGTCGGCCATGAACATTGACGCCGCCGGTGCAAAGCTTGCACTCGAACTCAAGGCAACCAGAATTACCGATGCGCCTGCGATCACCGGTACGGTGAAGCTTGCACAGCTGTCGGTGCGCGAGCTGGCGCCGAAATTCGGCATTGAATTGCCCACTACCAGCGATGCGAATACCTTGAAACGCTTCAGCATGGATGCCGGACTCAATGCCACTGATAACTCGTTTGAGTTCAAGCCGCTGACGGTGAAACTGGATGACACCACCATTTCCGGCAGCGCGGGCATTGCCGATCTCGACGCCAATGCCATGCGTTTTGATCTGCTGGTGGACCAGATCAATGTGGATCGTTATCTGCCGCCCGAAGAAAAGTCGGAAAAACAGCAAGAATCCAGTACCGAACCCACGCCGGTTCCCGCGGATTCAATCCGCGATCTGAATCTGCGCGGCAAGCTGGCCGTAAACTCACTGACCATCAGCAAGATTCCGCTCACCAAACTGAGCGTGAACATGGACGCCAATAACAACAAGCTGCAACTCAATCCGGTGTTGGCCACAGTGTACGAAGGCAGGTACCGCGGCAATATCACACTCGATGCCAATGGCAAATTGCCGCAGTTGGCGCTGGAGCAGCATCTGGACGGCATCAACTTCGCACCGTTGTTCACGGCCTTGTTTGATACCAAACGGGTTGCAGGCCGCGGCAGCACCAACATGAATCTGAATGCCGCAGGCGCCGACACCGCAGCCATGAAGCAATCTCTCAGCGGTACACTGGACTTCAACGCGAAGGATGGCGCGATCGAAGGTCTTGATCTGTGGTACGAGATCCGTCGTACACGCGCCGTGCTCAAGCAGCAGGCCATTCCCGCTCGAACCGGTCCGGAACGAACCGCATTCACGGCGCTGAGCGGCACGGCGCAGATCGACAAAGGTCTGGTCAACAACAAGGATCTGGTGGCCGCCCTGCAGTATCTGAAAGTCACCGGACAGGGTTCAGCAAATCTGGCCAGCGATGCGATTGACTACAAACTGAATGCCTTGGTGCTGAAGATTCCTCCTGAAGACAAACTTGCAGAAGAAACGCAGGACCTGTCCGGCCTGACCATTCCAGTACGCATCACCGGCACACTGACCAACCCAAAAATCCGCCCTGACCTTGAAGGGCTGGCGAAGGAAAAAGCCAAACAAGTTATCGATCAGGAAAAGCAGAAGCTCGAAGAAAAAGCCAGGGACAAGCTCAAGGATAAACTGCGCGGCTTGTTTGGCGGCTGAAGACGAGTGGAGTGAGGAGTTGGAGGGAGCGTGCGAGGCAGGAAGCTGAGCCGCAGCCTCCATGGCTGGATTTACGGCGGTCCCGGAAACACCTCGCCCCGCTCGTTACCAGCAGGTGATGTGTTTGCAGCATTCATTTTGTCAGACGCTCCAAGCCAAACGCACCGGTCATGCACCCACCGGATTCGGATCGCGCCAGGCGCGTTCGAACGGCAGTCGCCACGCATGCGGCGCGATGAGTTGATGGATGGCATTCGGTCCCCATGAACCCGGTGCATAGAAACGCACCGGCGGCGGCGTTTCCAGCAAGGGCGTGGACACTTCCCACAGGCGCTCAATGCCTTCGGCCGTGGTGAACAACGTGTGATCACCGCGCATGGCATCCAGGATCAATCGTTCATAGGCTTCCAGCACTTCACCCACCAGCCCGGTGTCATGCATGGCGAATTGCAGACTCAATTTGTCTAGGCGCATGCCCGGGCCGGGACGCTTGCCGTAGAACGACAGGGACATCTTCGACACGTCCGCCAGGTCGAAGGTCAGATGATCGGGGCCCTGCGAACCCACGCCGGAACCGGCAGGGAACATGCTCTTGGGGGGCTCGCGAAACGCAATGGAAATGATGCGTTGCCCCGCGCCCAGCCGTTTGCCGGTACGCAGATAAAACGGCACGTCTGCCCAGCGCCAGTTGTCAATCATGCATTTCAGGGCAATGAAGGTCTCAGTGTCCGACTCCGGATCCACGCCCTGTTCGGCGCGATAGCCGGTGTACTGGCCACGCACTACGTCGCCGGGCTCAATCGGCATCATGCTGCGAAACACCTTGTTCTTTTCTTCGCTGATGGGCTTGGGCTCCAGCGCAGTGGGCGGCTCCATGGCCACGAAGCCAAGAATCTGGAACAGATGGGTTACCACCATGTCGCGAAACGCACCGGTATGTTCGTAAAAGCCGGAGCGATTGCCCAGGCCCAGCGTTTCCGGCACATCGATCTGAATATGATCGATGAAATTGCGATTCCAGATGGGTTCAAACAGACCATTGGCAAAACGGAACGCCAGAATGTTCTGGGCCGGCTCCTTGCCGAGAAAATGATCGATGCGGAAGATCTGTTCCTCGGCAAACACCTCATGCAGCTTGGCATTCAGCGATACGGCACTTTTCAAATCGGTGCCAAACGGTTTTTCCATGATGATGTGCGAGTTGTCCACCAGACCGGCTTCACCGAGCAGCCGCACTACAGACAAAGCCGCTTTGGGCGGCACACTCAGGTAGTGCAAGCGACGGCACTCGCCCTGAAAGCTTTTTTCAGCGTTCTCTACCGCCGTCTTGAGTGCGCCAACCGTCCCTGCTGACAGCGGCACATAGTCCAGACTCTGGGAAAACGCCGCCCAATCGGCATCGGACATCTTGCGGGTGGAAAATTCCTCGAGTGCCTTGCGGGCGAAGTTGCGAAAGCCCTCGGGATCAAGATCATCCAGCGACACACCGATGATCCGGCAACCGGGAATAAAGCCCGCACTGGCCAGATGGAACAACCCCGGCAGCAGCTTGCGCCGCGCCAGATCGCCGGTCGCGCCCACCAGCACCACCACTTGCGGATATCGCGGACCTACGCCTGCAGGAACTTTAGCCACCGTTAGTCTCCCGACCTGCCAACCAGCTTCAAAGCTACGTCAATATGAAAGGTGAATCCAGCCGTGGTTTGACGCGTTTGTCCAAACTGCACACAGCAAATAACGTCAGAACACACAAATACTTGAGTTCTATGACCACCCTGCGCGGATGTCATGCAAAAGCGAAGCCACCGATAGCTCAGCGCAATTTGTCGCTATCGGCGCAAGTTTTACAGTCCTGTTAGCGTGGCTGATGCCCGAAACTATCCGCACGTGCACCACAGTGAAACACCGCCCACCTGGTTGCTGCGCACTTGTGAAGCCATACCCAGCCACGCGACAGCAGACTGCATTCGCGAACAGCTGGGTGTGCTCACCACCACTTGGTGCCGATCCTGTCTGCACAAACGCAAACGCGACCGTTATGGTCGCGTTTGCAGTTCAGGCCTTGAAGTTTGCGCCTTACTCGGCTGCGCCGTCCGCACCCGCGTCAGGCGAGGATTCATCGCTTTCGCCCGCTTCGCCACCTTCATTCATGATTCGCTCGACGCTGACCAGACGCGCGTCGTCATCGATGCGGATCAGGCGCACGCCCTGCGTGTTGCGGCCCAGCACCGAGATGTCCTTCACCGGCGTACGCACCAGCGTGCCGTTGGAGCTGATGAGCATGATTTCATCGTCTGGCTTCACCTGCACTGCAGCCACCACGTCGCCATTGCGTTCGCTGGTCTGCAGTGAAATCACGCCCTGCCCACCACGGCCATGTACCGGGAACTCGGCAACTTCGGTGAGCTTGCCGTAGCCATTGGCCGAGGCAGTGAGGATCAGGCCATTCTCATCCACCACAATCAGCGAGATCACCTCGTCGCCTTCGCCGAGGCGAATGCCGCGCACGCCAGTGGCCTGACGGCCCATGGGACGCACGTCGTCTTCGTTGAAGCGGATGGCCTTGCCCGAGGCAGTGGACAGCATGATGTGCTTGCTGCCGTCGGTGATATCCACGCCTACCAGCCGATCACCTACTTCCAGATCCACGGCGATGATACCGGCCTGACGCGGACGCGAGAACGCTTCCAGTGAGGTCTTTTTCACTGTGCCCTGACTGGTGACCATGAATACATAGCGATCATCAGTGAATTCATGGATAGGCAATACCGCGTTGATGCGCTCGCCTTCCACCAGCGGCAGCAGATTCACGATCGGCTTGCCACGCGACCCACGACTGGCCATGGGCAGTTGATACACCTTCAGCCAGTACAGTTTGCCGGTGCTCGAGAAACACAGCAGCGTGTCGTGAGTGTGCGCCACGAACAGTTTGTCGATGAAGTCTTCATCCTTCATCGAGGTGGCGGCCTTGCCACGCCCACCACGTTTCTGCGCCTGATAATCGGCCAGCGGCTGTGACTTGGCATAACCGCTATGCGACATGGTGACCACCACATCCTGCGGTTCGATCAGATCTTCCAGCGACAGATCGGAATGGGTGTGGTTGATTTCGGTACGACGCGCATCGCCATACTCGGTCTTGATTTCCAGCAGCTCATCGCGGATCACCTGCACCAGACGTTCCGAGCGCGCCAGGATGTCGCCGAGATCCTGAATTCTCAGCAGCAGCTCCTTGTACTCATCAACGATCTTGTCCTGTTCCAGGCCGGTAAGACGATTCAGGCGCATTTCCAGAATGGCCTGAGCCTGCGCCTCGGACATGCGATAGCGATCGCCGTGCAAACCAAACTCGGCCGTCAGGCCATCGGGACGCGTGGAAATGGAACCGGCGCGCGCCAGCATTTCTGGCACTGCACCGCCGGACCAGTCACGGCTCATCAAACCCACCTTGGCCTCTGCCGGCGTCAGCGAGGCCTTGATGAGAGCGATCACTTCATCAATATTGGCCAGCGCAATCGCCTGGCCTTCGAGAATATGTGCGCGTTCGCGTGCCTTGCGCAGTTCAAATACGGTACGACGGGTAACCACTTCACGACGATGGCGCAGGAAGGCATCCAGCACTTCCTTCAGATTGAGCAGTTTTGGCTGACCATCCAGCAGCGCCACCATGTTGATGCCGAAAACCGAATCCATGGCGGTGTGCTTGTAAAGATTGTTCAGCACTACATCGGCCACTTCACCGCGCTTCAGCTCGATAACGATACGCATGCCATCCTTGTCGGACTCATCGCGCAAACCGTCCGAGGCAATACCTTCAATGACCTTTTCGCGCACCAGTTCGGCAATACGCTCAATCAGGCGCGCCTTGTTAACCTGATAAGGCAACTCAGTGACGACGATGGTCTGGCGGCCTTTCTCGTCTTCTTCGATCTCGGTGCGGGCGCGCATGTACACGCGACCACGCCCGGTGTGATAAGCCTGCGAAATTTCCTGAGTGCCGTTGATGATGGCGGCAGTAGGAAAATCCGGTGCCGGCATATGCTGCATCAACTGCGCAATGGTAGTGGCCGGGTCATCGAGCAAGGCCACGCAGGCATCGATGACTTCGCTCAGATTGTGCGGCGGAATATTGGTGGCCATACCCACCGCAATACCGGTCTGACCATTGATCAACAGATTGGGCACACGCGTGGCAGTACGGCAGGTTCGTGTTCTGATTCATCATAGTTGCGGTGAAATCGACGGTCTCTTTGTCCAGATCGGCCAGCAGCTCATGCGCCAGCTTCGACATACGCACTTCGGTGTAACGCATGGCGGCGGGCGAATCGCCATCCACCGAACCGAAGTTACCCTGACCGTCCACCAGCATGTAGCGCATCGAAAACGGCTGCGCCATGCGCACGATGGTGTCGTATACCGCCGTGTCGCCATGCGGGTGATACTTACCGATCACATCACCGACGACACGGGCCGATTTCTTGTAAGGCTTGTTCCAGTCATTGCTCAGCTCGCGCATGGCGAACAGCACGCGGCGATGCACCGGCTTCAGGCCATCGCGCACATCGGGCAGGGCGCGGCCGACAATGACGCTCATGGCGTAGTCGAGATAAGACTGGCGCATCTCATCTTCGATATTGACGTGCAGGATTTCGCTGGCGAATTCAGCCATGGTTGAACCGGTTTTTCCGCCTAGAAAATACAGATTTGGGTGCCGGGTTTTGGACGCTGTTTTCCAGTCTTGTCAAAAGCCGTCCCGATGACGGCATTTATCCTCAAATTCTAGCACATACATGCGTTCTGAAATGGGGATAAAACCAGCCCGAAATCGCCCCCGACCGGCACCCTGCAACACAGCTGGCAAAACCCCCGTGACGCCCGACAAAAGCACTGCCGGCAACACATGCCGCTATACTTCGCAGCCTTGAAATTCAGGCTTGCCCATGACCGCCACCCCCCACACTCCAACATTCGCCCGCATCAGGCCAATCACGATCCCGCTGAAATCGCCCGTTTCGATCAGCTCGCACAGCGCTGGTGGGACGAGCACGGCGAATTTCAAACCGCTGCACACCATGAATCCGGTGCGGCTCGAATATATCGATCAGTCACGTCAAACTAAGCGGCAAGCGGGTACTGGATGTCGGCTGCGGCGGCGGTCTGCTGAGCGAAGCCATGAGCAATCTCGGCGCACAGGTCACCGGCATCGACCTAGGCGAAACCACCATCGAAGTCGCCACGCTGCACGCACTGGATTCGCAACTCAACATTCGTTACCTGCGCGAATCCGCTGAACAGCATGCGCTGAACAACGCCGGCAGCTACGACATGGTGACCTGCCTGGAAATGCTGGAACATGTGCCCGATCCTGCTGCCATGATCGACACCATTGGCAATTGCTCAAACCCGGTGGTCATGCCGTATTTTCCACTCTGAACCGCAACCCCAAGTCCTATGCCATGGCCATTCTCGGCGCCGAATACCTGCTGAAGATGCTGCCCAAGGGCACGCACACCTATGCACAGTTCATTCGCCCCTCGGAACTGGCACGCTGGGCGCGCAGTGCCGGCTTTGAGCTGCTGGACATTACCGGCCTGCAGTTTCATCCCCTCACGCAGCAATGCACGCTGGGGCCGGATGTGGACGTCAATTATCTGATGCTGGTGGGCAAGCCGCTTTGATGGACGCCATGAGCACCCGCAAGCAGGCCCTGTTGCTGGATCTCGACGGCACGCTGATCGACACCGCCCCCGACATGGCCGCCGCACTGAATGTGCTGCTGGTGGAAGAACAACACGAGCCAATGCCATTCTCCCAGATTCGTCCCGTGGTATCGCATGGCAGCGCCGGCCTGATACGGCTGGCTTTTGCAGCATCGGAAGGTGCGGAGCGACAACGACTGATCACCCGCTTCCTGGAAATCTATCGCGAGGCACTGGCCGTGCACTCACAGCCGTTTGCGGGCTTTACCGAACTGCTGCAGCAGGTGCGTGAAGCAGGCCTGCGCTGGGGCATTGTTACCAACAAACCGGCCTGGCTGACCGATCCGCTACTGGCCGCGCTGGGGCTGGATGTGCGAGCCGACTGCGTGGTCAGCGGCGATACGACCAGCGAACGCAAACCGCATCCGTTGCCCTTGCTGCACGCCGCGCAACTGATTGGCCTGCCACCTGAAGAGTGTGTGTACGTGGGCGATGCCGAGCGCGATATTCAATCCGCACGCGCCGCCGGTATGGCTTCGCTGGTGGCATTGTGGGGTTATATTGCCGACACCGACCAGCCCCGTGCATGGCAGGCCGATGGCATGATTGAGCAACCTGAGCAGTTGCATGAGTGGTTATTTGCATGAACGGTTCCTGTAAGCCAAGACGCTTCGACTCCGCTCAGCGACCGGACTCCGGTCGCTGAGCGGAGTCGAAGCGTCTTTAAAAATCAGAGAAACAGAACAACCAAGCCATAAAACACAGTGAACATCGAAATTATCATTACATCCATATCGGCACTGCTCATCGGCCTGCTGCTGGGCTGGCTGCTGGCGCGCCACAAGGCCGCACAGCGCGAACAAACACTGAGCAATGAACTGGCGGTGGCCCAGTCACAACTCAAATCCCAGGAGCAGATCGATCAGGAACGTCAGACCGCGCAGCAACTCAGCATGGAACGTCTGGCGGCCGAATTCGACAACGTTGCCGGCAACACGCTGCGCGCCAACAGCGAAGTATTCCTGCAACTGGCACGCGAACATCTGGGTCAACACCAGCAGGCAGCGGTAGCGACACTCACCGAGCGCGAGAAAGCCATCGAAACCATGGTGGCGCCCATCAAGGAAGCACTGGCCAAGACCGAACTGCAGATCAGCCGCATCGAAAAAGAACGCGCCGAAACTTTTGGCGCGCTGCGCGCCTCACTGGAAACCGTAACGCTGGGTCAGCAGGCATTACAAAAGGAAACGCGCAACCTGGTCACAGCGCTGCGCCGCCCTGAAGTACGCGGCCAATGGGGCGAGCTGACGCTGAAACGTCTCGCCGAACTGGCAGGCATGGTGGAACACTGCGATTTCAGCGAACAGGTGCACACCAACACCACTGAAGGCGCGTTGCGTCCCGACATGATCGTCAACATGCCCGATGGCCGCACACTGGTCGTCGATGTGAAGACGCCGCTGGATGCGTATCTCGAAGCCGTTGAAGCCGGCACCGATGAGCTGCGCAATCTGGCGCTGCAACGACACGCCAACATGGTGGGGCAACGTGTGCGCGAACTATCCGCCAAGAGTTACTGGGCGCAGTTCGAGAAGAGCCCGGACTTCGTCATCCTGTTCATTCCCGGCGATCAGTTCCTGAGCGCGGCGCTGGCGGTGAACCCCAACCTGCTGGAAGATGCCATCCGTCAGGATGTTATCATCGCCACGCCATCGTCACTGGTCGCCCTGCTCAAGGCCGTGGCCTATGGCTGGCGGCAGACTGCACTGGCGGAAAACGCACAGGTCATTCGCGACCTGGGCGCGGATCTGTACAAGCGCCTCAACGTGTTCACCACGCACCTGGGCAAACTGTCGCGCAATCTCAATGGCAGCGTCGAAGCCTTCAACGCCGCCATGGGTTCACTGGAACGACAAGTTTTGCCGGGCGCGCGCAAGTTCACTGAGCTCGGCATCCGTCCGGACAAGGAACTGGAAAACATTGATCCTATCGAAGCACTGGCTCGCACACCGATCGCGCCAATCGCTCTCGACAAAGAATGAAGCTCGATTCCGCATTGGTTGATCGCGCCGTGCCCGCCGGCTCGATGCGCTACTACGCATGGCTGTACACGCCAGAAGCCCACCGCGATCTCATGGCCGCGTTATTCCTGATCGAAGCCGAATTACACGACAGCGCCCGTGCGCCGCATGAAGTCGCACATATCCGCTTGCAATGGTGGCGTGAAGAGATCGATCGCCTGATTGCCGGCAAGGCACAACATCCGGCCACACAGGTATTGCAGGCAGCCAGCAACACAAGAACGGGACGCTTCGACGCTGCTCAGCGACCGGAAGCAAGTATTCCGGTCGCTGAGCAGCGTCGAAGCGTCCTGGACTTCCAACTGCTTCATGAAGCACACCTGAGCGCAGCACAGGAACTGGCGAACGCAACCTATGAAACCGATATCGAGCTGACGCAATATCTGTGCGGTGGTCTGGGCAGCTTGTTCACAATGGCCGCGCAACACCTGGCCGAATCTCCCACCACACAACTGCTCGATGCCGCCAGCCAGCTGGGCTCATTCGTTCGTCAAGTGGAAATTCTTCGCGACTTGCGTCCGGACTTTCATCACGGTCGCCTGTATCTGCCACTGGCGAAACTCGATGAACTCAACATCGAATACGAAGCCCTGCAAAGCGACGACTGGCCGGATACCTTCGTGCAGTTGCTCAAGTCACGCAGCCAGCAGCAGCTGGCCGCTTATCAAACCCTCAGAGAAGGTTTGCTGAGCAGTGAAAAACAGGCATTGCGTCCGCTGCTGGTACTAGGTGACCTGCATGCACAAGTGTTGCAGATCATTGCTCGCGATCCAGCCACACACACCCGACAGCGTGTGGAGCTGAGCCCGATCAGGAAACTCTGGACTGCCTGGCGCGCTGCGCGAACAACTTGATTTTTCATTTCAACCGGGAACTTTTTATCGCCTAAATCTCCAATCCTGAACTTGCTCAGGGAATACCACTGCGGGCTCTCAGATGGGAATCTGATTGTTAACTCGAATCGAAAAGGAACCGGCACGTATGCTGCAACGCTCCATCGTCATGAGCGTTGTCGTGATTGCGCATCTTGGGTTGTTTAAGTTGCCCTGGGTCAATCATCCCAAACAACAACCAGCTGTATTCGAGTCGATCGTTGTGTTGCTATCCGATAAGGCACTTCCCCCTGAGCCCAGTAAGGACAGCGTGAAAGGCATCGGACCACCAAGCCCTGCAACGCCTCCTGTAGAAGTCAGCAAATCTGACAATCCCGAACCGATGCAACCTTCCAGCACCAACGAGCAAAAAGCTTCAACTCCACAGGAATGGCGCGCAGCAAAAGAGGCGGCAATCCGCCTGGCCGCTAAAACGGCGACAGCAGCGCCAGCCTTTCGTCTTTTCGGGAAACCGATCCAGAAACCGCAACCCACACCCGAACCGAAAACGATTTTTGACGAACCAAAGCATCGGTTTGGCGATATAACCGAAACACCTGAAGGTGACTCCATCGTCTGGCTATCCGAGAACTGCTATCAGATAACAAATTCCGATGTCGCGCATTTCATTGCGTTCGCACGCGGAGTGCCGGACACGACCAAAACCCATGTGTGGTGCAGTAAATCAATCGGCACACCACCGCCCAACTCACATCTCTTCGACGACTTGAAGCGTGAAGCCGCGACCGCGCGGTAGCACGCGGCTGGGTGCCTTCCCCGCTTGGTCTTCCGTTCGTAACCCCCTATCATGCGCGGCCTCAACCGCCAGCCCTGACCACCATGCAAGACCTGAAAACGTTCCAGCCCGCGCCTGACGCTCTGAAAGACCGCGTGATCCTGATCACCGGCGCGACCGATGGCATTGGCAAAGCGCTGGCCATTGCGGCAGCCAAGCTCGGCGCGCAGGTGATTGCGCATGGTCGCAGCCAGAAAAAACTCGAAGCGGTGGCCGATCTGGTGACCGACCCGACCACCAAGCCGATGGCATTGCTGCCGCTGGATTTTGAGAAGGCCGGGCCGGCGGAATACGAGGCCATGACGGATGCGATCGAAAAAAACTTTGGCCGACTGGATGGCCTGGTGCACAACGCAGCGATGCTGGCCGAACGCGCGCCCATCGAACATCACGATGTACCCAAGTGGTTGCGCGCCATGCATGTGAACACCAATGCGCCGTTCATCCTGACGCGCTACTGCCTGCCGCTGCTCAAGAAATCGCAGGATGCCTCCATCGTGTTCAGCAGCTGCGATATCGCTACCGAAGCCAAAGCGCACTGGGGTCCCTACCTGGTTTCCAAATGGGCCAACGAAGGCATGATGCGCATGCTGGCCGATGAACTCAGCAACACCCGGATTCGCGTCAACAGCGTCAACCCCGGCCCGGTCGCCACCAAGATTCGTCTGCAGGCCTTCCCTGCCGAAGATCGCGGTGCGCTGGCCAAGCCGGAAAATGTACTGAAGCCTTATCTGTATCTGCTGAGTGCAATGAGCCTCGGCGTGACCGGGCAACATTTCGGCTAGTCGGCACTCTCAATCTTGCAGGAGAGAGATGCTGTCGACTCTGAGCGGGCATGGGATGAATCCTAAAGCCGACATCAATAGTCCAGAAAGTGAGCGCTCGCGCAGGCAGCCTAAATCGCAACGCCTCACTTATCCATGCGCGGTTCGCTGTTCAGTTTTTTGGGAGCACTTCTCATTAAACCAGCCAATTTATGTTCGGTGAGAGGACCGACACGGTAAATCATGTGGCCGTTTGCATAGGTCGCGTCATAGACGTCCCATCCGCGTTGATCCACATGAAGAAACTGCAGCGAGATGAATTTGCCGAGCCACTCATTGTCATCCTGGATCATCTGCCAGTATTTCGTGACCCTGGCGGTCAGGGCCGGCGTTCTGATTTCCGGTCGAATCTCGCCTTTCTGTTGGCCATCAATTTCCTGACGAAGAAGAGCCTCTCGTTCCGGATCAGGCTTGCCGGTCGCGATTCGCTGTTTTATTGCGGCTTCTTCCTCCGGTGTCGGCAAGATGTGGAAGAAGAGGCCATTCACTTTTCCATCGGGCTGCAGCGGCGCGATCCAGAAATCAACGCGACCGTTCGCGAATTCCGCTTCATAGAAATCCATTCTCCTGGCTACGCCCTTGAAGGTGAGTGTCTTGAAATCGCCCAATTTCTGAAAGCGCGGCAAGATTTCTGCTTGTTGCTCGCGTGCCGCCTTCTCGAGTCTGGGCCCCATGTCTTCGAAATTCTGTTGTCCCTTCTCCAGGGACGCGATGTGGCGTCTAAGCATTGCCTCCGTTCCCGGGCTCGCGTTCGTCCGCACGCTTGGGGCAGGCGAGGCGACAGCCGTCGGAGCGATGGACGGTGCTTGAGCAACGGAAGGCAGTGACGTGAAAAGGCCCACAGCCACTGGCACCAACAACGTGCCCGCCGCAAAGGTCGACAAAACGGTCAGCTTTATGCCACTTAAGCGGATGAGCTTTGCGTTTTCCATGATCTTCTCCACACGGTGTTTGAGACTCGCGCCTGAGACGCCCGAGGCGCAGGCCAGGGGTGAGCGAACGTAAAAACGGCAGACTTCAAGAATACTGTCCGCGTAGTGGCGCGGATCGGTACCTCTCTCTATCACCGCTTCATCGCAGGCTTGTTCGCGCTCCGCGACCAGCCGCAGGCCGACCCACCAAACGAGCGGATGGAACCAAAACAGCAGTTCCACGAGCATATGAATCGCCGCGGTTAGATTGTCGCGCCGGCGCCAGTGAGCCAGCTCATGCTCGATCACCGGGGCAAGCTGCGCCGGCGTGAGTTGTGCGGCGATGCCGCTCGGTAGCAGCATTGTCGGACGGAACATGCCGACAAGCCCTGGCTCGTAGAGCGATTCACTGAATCGCACCGGAATAGGTGCATCGATCAGCGCCGGCGTCGACGCTTTTAGGATCGTGCGCAGCTTCAACCACTGCAGTGTCCATCGGCACAGCAGGAAAGCGACGCCTGTGCCCCAGATAAGCAGAAGCACGGTCACCAGGCTGATCTGAGGCGGCGCCGGGAACACCGGCGATGTGGTTGTCAAAGGCCCGAACGCAAAGGCATCGCCCTGCGGGAAGAATTCGCCAAGACGCATCGGCAACGCGGCATCCAGTGCGACCGTCGGCGCGGAGTCCCACCGCAAGCGCTTTCCCAGCTCTACGATTGCGGCAAACGGTACGAGAAACTTCACTGAAGCTGCGAACCACAACCAGAAGCGCACATGTGCGCCGTTGGCGCTGAAGGCCACAGTTAGAAGCGCCATCCCCAGCGCGAAGACGGTCGATTCCAGGAGATGCGTGACGACGGTGCCGATCATTTTCTCTCCTCTCCTTTGACACCCTTCGCCAGCGCCTCTTCGGCGTCCGCGATGTCCTGCTTTGTCAGCTTCCCTGTCTCGATCATGTGCGCCATGAGCAGACTCGGTCCGCCGCCAAATAGTTTAAGTAGTTCGTCGATCAGCCGGCCTCGTGCTGCCGCGCGCGAGATCGTGGCCTCGAAGATATGTGCGTTGCTAATTTTCTTCGCGCGCCGCAGCGCTTTCTTGGCCTCTAGGCGATAAACGGTCGTCTGAACCGTGGTGTAGGCCGGTCGCTGTGCCTTTGGAAAGGACTCTTGAATTTCGCGCACCGAACTGGGTCCACGGCCCCACACCGCTTCCATGATATCGAGTTCGAGTTTGGTGAGCTTGGGAGCTGCCAAGATGAAATGTCCTTACGTTCTACTATCTACATAGTAGACACTACTACGGCAGAAAAACTTCTGCAAGGCCGTCGTGAACAGCGGATAGGAAAACCTAACAGGCCGTTGAAAATCTCCCCTTCAAATTCAGCCTGAAATAGACTTCACGGGACGATGGTTTTTGGTGAAGGGGTAGTTGATGCGCGGCTCGGATGTGATGCAAGAGGCGTTGTTTACCACGGTACATCTGGACCGGTATGTGCCTGCGGATCATCCGTTGCGAGCGATGCGCAGGCTGTTTGATGACGCCCTGCGCAAACTGAATGGGCTGTTCGAGTCGATCTACGCAGATATTGGACGGGAGTCAATTGCCCCGGAGAAGCTGCTGCGGGCGCAGCTGCTGCAAGTGCTGTACAGCATCCGCAGCGAGCGGCAGTTGGTGGAGCAACTGAATTACAACCTGCTATTCCGCTGGTTTGTCGGGCTGGCCATTGACGATGCGGTGTGGAACCACTCGACCTTCAGCAAGAACCGGGATCGGCTATTGGAGCACGAGGTGATTCCAGAACTATTTGCCGAGGTGGTCAAGCTGGCGGGCCAGCGGGACTTGTTATCCACCGAACACTTCAGCGTGGATGGTACCTTGATCCAGGCCTGGGCCTCGCAGAAGAGCTTTGTGCGCAAGGATGGCAGTGATGAACCCCCTGCGGGCGGCGGTCGCAATGCCGAGCGGGATTTTCACGGCCAATCACGCAGTAATGACACCCATCAATCCCGCACCGACCCCGACAGCCGCACTGCCAAAAAGAGCCGTGGCGGCGAAGCCAAGCTGGCCTTTCTCGGCCACAGCGTGATGGAGAATCGCCACGGCCTGATCGTCCGCGCCCAGGTCAGTGCGGCGCACGGCACTGCTGAGCGTGATACGGCGCTGGCGTTACTGGCCAGCCTGCCGGGACAGCGGCGCAAGACCGTCGGTGCTGACAAGCTGTACGACACCAAAGACTTCATCCGCGAGTGTCGCGCCCTGAACATCACGCCGCACGTCGCCTGCAATGACAAACGACCCGGTGGCTCGCAACTCGATGAGCGCACCACCCGCCATGACAGCTATAAAGTCAGCCAACGTCTGCGCAAGCGGATCGAAGAAACCTTTGGCTGGGGCAAGACCATTGGCTTGATCCGGCAGGTGAAAGTCAGAGGACTCGACAAGGTGAACCTGATTTACCAGTTCACGTGTATGGGCTGGAACCTGGTGCGGATGCGGAATCTGATGGGAGCGAGCGCATGATGCAGAGGCAGCAGCGGCTTGAATCGATCGGCACGCAAGAACTGACACCGATGCAACCCGAAATCCACTGAAGAATGCAGCTCGAAATCACACTACCGGCAATCACAGTCCAATTTTCAACAGCCTGCTAAGTAAGGTGCTGCTGAGCTTCTCGCCTCGGTATCGAATGGCAGCTTTCTGGAGTACTTGATCATCAACGCATGGGGCTGCTCCGGGCCGATACCGGCAATCGGCCAGTCGGCCCAGTTTGCACCGGTCAGATCAGGGCTGGGCAGACCTGGATTATCTGCCGAGCCCCGCACCGGGATCAGGCCTTGACGCCTTTGGTCATGCGGTCGAGAACGTCAGTCTTGAAGTAGAATTTCTGCACCAGCGCGCCTGCGACATGAAGTGCAATCAGCACCCAGAGGATAACCTTGAGAACATCGGCGTGAATGTCTCCAGCTGATCCAATGTCGAAGTAATAGGCGCCAATGCCGGTCAATGGCATGGCCAGCATCAAAAGATAAAGCGTTCCGTGGGTCGCCTTGGCGATCCATTGCAATATCTTGGGCTCTTCGGACGGGAGGTCCGGCACACCCTGGATAAAACGCAGGGCAATTCTCAGGGCTGCAAAAACGAGAATCGCAATTCCGACATAGGCGTGGATATTGGCTGACGAGACCATGTCGGGCGTAATCTCCTGCCCCCGCCGCACGGCCCGGTGCCAGATTTCTATTCCATCTGTGAACAGCAGATTGAACAGGATCAGCAACGCCATGCCCCAATGCAGGATTCGCTGTGAGATTGAATAATTCAACGGTTTCATAGTTTTTGCCTTTTCAAAAAGAAATACCCCGCCACGTTTTAAAATACAGAAATCGCTTTCCGGAATCATTACAAAAATTTCAAACTCGGGCCGACTTACATAAGGTGCCAAAGCGGTCGTCTTCGAGCGCCGCAGCCTCTACGTTGTCTGTTGCTGCTCCATTGTGCTCATGTAAATGGATCAACTACCGTCAATCCCAGTTTTGCAAAGTGAACAGTATTGCGGGTGACCAGTTTGAGCCCATGGGTTAACGCCGTGGCGGCTATCTGTTTGTCCAGCGCGTTCTCTGGATGTGACACTCGCAGTAGCCCCCATACCTGGGCTTCTTCGGGACCGAATTCGAGGATATGTTCTTCGTACTCGTCCAGTATGGTTTGCAACCATGCTTCCAGACGTTTTGCCTGCTGCAGATCCTTGCGATGGCGAATGATCTCAACGCCGCGTCGCAGCTCGCCAATTGTGACGACGCTCAAATACAGCGCCTGATCGTGTTTGTCTGCGCCCGAGAAGAAACGCAGAACTTTCTCGTCGGCCTTTGCGCCCTTGCGCAGCTCGCTGATAACGTCCGTGTCGATCAGGTACATGGCATCAGTCCTCGACGCGCTCGAAATCCGAGTCCTTACCAACCGGTGGAATCCTGGTCAGCACCTGGGCGAACGACTTTTTCTTTGGTTTGGTCAATGCCTGCGCCAGAATGCGCCGATGCTCGGCCTCGGCGCTGGTGCCACGCTTGCCGGCGCGCGCCTTGAGGGCTTCCACCACTGCATCGTCAACGTTTCGTACCATGAGATTGGCCATTGTCCTGTTCCGGTCGTTCAACTATGGGTCGATGCTAGCATTGCTAGCACAGTCGAGCAAATGCCTCCGATGGGGATTCGGCAGACCAGACCCGTGCCATCAATTGACTGTAAACCGCAACCGCTTCAGCAACTGCCCTTGCGGTGTGAGGATATCCACCGTCCACTTGCCACGCGCATCGGCGGGAAAAATCTGTTTGCGCGAGTAGGTGCGCCAACCACTCTGGTTGCCGCCACGAATTTCTTCGACGATGGCTTCGCTTTGTCCAGCATGACGCCACTGGAATATCACTGACTGCGCCAGTCCGGTCGGTGCACGGATGGCAACGTAAGCGATCACGCCCTGGCTCAAGTCGGCGCTCGCCACTGTGTTTACGGCGGCGCTTGGTGTGAGCTCTTCAATGGACTGGGTGATGCGGGCTTCAGTCACGGCGAGACCAGCTGCCGGTACGTTGCCGCGCAACACCCACAACAACATTGGCAACAGCAACAGGCTTGCGATCCACGCCACCTTCTGGCGCGGGCCGCGCAGCGATGCCAGTGATAACGGCA
This sequence comes from uncultured Pseudomonadota bacterium, assembly GCA_963748005.1. Lineage (GTDB taxonomy): Bacteria > Pseudomonadota > Gammaproteobacteria > Steroidobacterales > Steroidobacteraceae > CAILZL01. The sequence goes on along the minus strand of CAVVHH010000003.1, from coordinate 104,640 downwards.
GTGTCAGCACCCACCAGCCCGCAATCGCCGCGAGTGACATCGGCAGCGCGCGTTCCAGCGGCAGGCGCAACACCATTGGCAACACCACCAGTGCGGCGATCCAGCTGCAATAACCGTGGAAGGCCAGCCTGCGTACCGCACGCGTTGCGATGTAGCGTTCGTACAGCGGATCGATGGTACTGATCACCGCCGCCGTTGCCGCGATTGCCGTGAACACCATCTGGCCCACATCCTGCTGCGTCGCACCGATCATCAGCGGCAGGGTGAAGAACAACAGCTCCTGTTGCAGGGACTGGCTGACGAAATTAACCACGAAGTTGCCCGCGCCCGCCTTGTGTCGCTCCAGGCGTTGTCGCACCAGCGGTTCGATCAACAACCAGACCCAGCCCAGCAGCGCCAGCATGGCGATCCAGCGCGCCGCACCCGCGCCACGTCGAACCATGATGAAGCCGATCCAGCCCGCTGCAAAACTTAGCGAAGGAATCAACCATGGAACGCGATTCGACAGCGCTTCTGCACGAGCCCAACGTGCCTGCCATTTTGTCGTGGAGTCTTGAGGATCGGGAGGTAGTGCGGACATGGGCCACCATTGTGTCCGAATGCTTGATGGCGCGCCGATAAAACACTGCCTGCAAGCTGGTAGTTCGACGCATGTTTATCTGGAAGGAACAGCAGTGCTGGCTGCAGCAGGTTGGGGGCGGACATCAATTGATATGGCACCGTGGTAGCTGGTGATGTTCGTTGTGGGCTTGGTCATCAACGTCGCCCGCCACTGTTTGCCACCGCACAGACGGTGCAGTCATTGAGAGGTTAGGTTGTCGATGACTTCGGGCCCGGAGTCGAATCAACAGGTAACGCAACCATGAACAAACAACTTTTGATAGGCAGCATCGCCGGAGCACTGGCAGTTACTGCAGTCGCTGCAGTCGGCGGCTACCGGATGCTGGACAAGAGCAACTACGCCGAAGTCCTGGCCGTTGCGCCTGCAATGAAGTCCGTGAGTGTGCCCCGCCAGGAATGCCGAGATCAGGTGGTGACCTTGACTCGCCCCACCAAGGATCCCAACCAGATTACGGGAACCGTAGCGGGCGCGGTCATCGGCGGCGTGCTGGGCAACCAGGTGGGCGGCGGCAACGGCAAGAAGCTGGCCACTGTGGGCGGCGCGGTTGGTGGCGGTTACGCTGGCAACAAGATCCAGGAAGGCATGCAGGAGCGGAACACCTACCAGGAGTCCCAGCGAACCTGCGAGACGGTCCACGACAGCCGTCAGCAGCAGAACGGCTTCGACGTGGCCTATCGGCTCAATGGCAAGGAACAGGTTGTCCACATGGACTACGACCCGGGAAAGCGCATCCCCGTCGAGAACGGCGCGCTCGTTCTCGCGAAATAGTGGAGAGTCAGTTTAGACACAATACTACCTTTCAGGTTGATCGAACTTCATCAGGAAATGATCCGCTTCGCCGATTAGGGCCGTTGGCGCCCCCTGTTAAACCGCCCTCAGAAACGCATCCACCTCGCTCATCAATTCACGATCGTGACCAATCCACACGTGGCCACCGGTTTTGTATGAAACCAGGCGCGCACCCGGAACACTGGCGGCGATGTGCTGTGCAGCAGCGAAGGTGCCGAAGCGGTCGTCTTCAAGCGAGATGGTCAGCGTGGGTGTGCGAATGGCTTCCAGCGCCATCGGTGCTGGATTCATCGTCAGGCGTGCGTCGTTGAGCAGGCCACTGGCGCGGGCACTGACGGGCAGGATGTCCCACAGAATGCTGCGGGCTCGTGCGCGCTCTTCGGCACTGGCTTGCCTCACCAGTACGGGATCGGTGGCCAGCAGTGTGGCGATCATTGATTGCTCGGCCGTGACCAGACCGGTCCAGAACAGAAAGTCTGACTTGAGCGCGTGTTCGATGATGGCGATTGCCAGCGGCGACGGTGGCGCTTGCGGCGGACGTTGCGGCGCATAGGCAGCCGGCACCAGCGGCAGCAGTGCGCTGCAACGTTGCGGATGTCGAATCGCGAATTGCATGGCCGACAACGCACCAGCCGAACCACCGATCGCTGCGACGCGCTCAATGCCCAGCGCGTCAAGCAGATCAAGAAAGGCATCGGCCTGATTTTCGGAAGATGGCTCGGCAGGAAACGCCGAACGCAGATAACCAAAACGCGAAGGTGCAATGACTTGGTGGCCCGCATCGATCAAGCGTCGCGCAAACGCCAGTCCCTGATCGAAGCCACCGCCGGTGCCATGAATCATCAGCACCGGCCGACCGGTACCCGCGACGGCATATTCAAGCGGGCCGAATCGGCTATTTGTGATCAGGCTGCCTGTGGCAACGCGGGCACGCGCCTGCGCCAATGCACGTGTGTAATTGCGTACCACCGCGCCGCTACTCACAGCCGTGAGTGCGGCGGCAATACCCAGTCCGATTGCAGTGCGGCGTTTCATTTGGATTTGCCTTGTACACAGCGGCATCAGATGTTTGCGCAGAGAAGAGCGAGATGGGTAGCAGGAAATACCCTCACCCTGCCCTCTCCCTTGGGGAGAGGGGATAACGGTGTGATGCTTGCGGGTATTGCAGCGCCCGCAGCTGCACGAAATACGGCGCCTGTGAGAACCATTACCAACTCGGCAGGCACTCAGTTTCAAGCGAGCGGCTGCTCGATCTATCAACTGCGTATCGAAACGCGAGGTGCACCATGAACAAGTATTCAAGATGTTTGGGATTAGGGGGAAGCGCGATGGCTTTGTTGGCGTGTACGGTGATGCAGTCGCTGACTGTCGATCCTGCGCAACTGCGCAGCACGCTCAAACGGGGCGATGATGTGCAAGTCACGACCACCAGCGGCCAGCAGCTGGAGTTCACGGTGGCAGATGTGAACGAACAGGGCGTAAGTGGCGACGGGCAAAACGTCGCGTACAGCAACATTCACCAAATCAGCCGTAAACAGAATTCGCCCGGGCGTACCACCCTGTTGGTGCTGGGCGCGGTTGCCATCGGCGCCGCTGCTAGTGCTGGTGACGGTGGTAGTGGGGGCGGTGGCTACTGACTCATCGCGCAGGCAGGTGCGCATGATGCTTATTCGGGAGCGGCTCGCAAGACGCGCCCGGGGACTACTCGTCGTGGCTTAGCGCTGCACATTGCGACCAGACATCGCGTAACGTCCACCGCCGGTAACGAGCAGGGCAAGGAAGCCACCCATGATCGCCACGTTTTTCTTGATCTGGATGACCTGCATGCGCCTGGCGGCGCCTTCGAGCTCCCAGAACCGATGTCCGATGCAGATCGTCACGATCAGAAACACGATCAGCAGGACGGAAGTCTCGCGAACACGATATCCCACAACCAGCGCAATTCCGCCCAGCAGTTCAACCAGCATGCCGAGTACTGCTGCAGGAACTCCCAGGGATTCAGGCAGGAAGAAATTCTTGTATGTCGCTGCGAAGCGGGCGAAGTCCATGTGACCGATGGCGCTCTCAATAAAGATGTATCCCATCGCGAAACGGGCCAGCAGCAACAGAGTATCGCGATTTCGGGCGACGAAATCCTCGACCCCGCCACCTGTCGTTTCAATTGTCATTATTGTCCTCCCCCGAGGTTGACTATCGTCGCCGGAGACGCAACAGCGTCAACGTACGCATGACGACGCAACTGATCACCTGGACGCGACCCCAGCTGCGAGGAGTGGAGAGTAAGTCTCCTGTTCAACACAAACCAGTCATTCGCGGTGAGCACGCCCGTTTTTCTATGGCACGGGCAACTTTCCTATGGCCATGGCTGTAAAGCCCAGCAGATCGTCAGAACAGTCTTCATGCTGGATGGCCGCACCGCGCGGACATCAAAGCCCGGCAATCTGTCGCGCCGCACCCGTCAACTCAAGAATGTGCAGCCCCGTCGAGGCGCGATCGACAGCATAAATGTAGCCACGGTCATCCAGATTCACGTTGTTGGTCTGGATGACCTTGTCGCAATGTCTTACGCCGTCGATCTGAACGCACGACTCGGTGGTATTGGCGGTAACTTCCGGAATGAACCGCGCAACTTCGCGCGGCTGAAACGGATTGCGGATGTCGACAACGCGCACGCCCGCATTGAAGTACGCCAGCACGACCAGTTTCTTGTCGAATTTCGGGTGATACGCATCGGCAAAGGAATGCGGGCCGAAGCGGCCACCGCGATGGCAGAAGTCGCCGGGTTCTTCCGGAACCTGGAAGGTCGAAATCGGAAATGGACGATGCTCCTCGGTGATATCGAAGATCATCATCACATCACGGGAATCCTGGCAGCGAAAAGCTTCCGCTTCGGACGACACCAGCAGCAAGTCGCGTTTATGCGCTTCACGATTGTCGGCGTAGTCGGCGATCTCGAAGCCGTAGATCGGCTTGGCCGTGTGCACGCCCCAGAAACTGGGTAGGTCGACGCGTGCGATTTCGGGATAGCGCAGATTCGCCGGCGTCGGCTCAAACGGCTTGGCTGCAGCAGGATCACCGTGCAGGAACTTGTCGCGATCGAGGATCTGCAGCACGCCGTCGCCACTGCTGTTGTAGCCCAGATATATACGGTTGCCGATGACGAAGGGCTGATGCAGTCCGGCTTCCTCCGGCGCCGGGAACTCACCCTGCGCGGTGGGCTCGTAACCGACCAGTCCGAAATCGCGGATGTGGCGCGGCTTGGCCGGGTTGCCGACATCGAACACCTGCAGCAAACGTGTCACGCGCCAGCCCTGTATGGTGCCATTCATGTATGCAATGCCGCTGGCACAGTCCCACTGAAACTTGTGTGTCTCGCGATTACCGCGCTGCGACTTGGGTCGTGACGATGTGCCGGTCTCGGCGATTGTTGTCAAAAACTTCGGCGCGGCGGGATTGGTGACATCCAGCACCTCATAACTAAAATTGCCATTGGTACGGATCGCATACACCTTGGTCCGATCCGCCGCAGGCAGCGCACTGCCGTCGCACACCTGCACATGCTGTGTGCCACTCGCTTCATTGCCAGTGGGTGGCATATGGACCAGATACTGCGGTGCCGCCGGATTGGTGACGTCGAGAATTGACAGCCCATTCTTCTCCACCTTGCCCGTGGCAGGATTCAAGGCTTCGCCGGCGTGATGGCCAACGAACAGAATGCGCCGCTGGCCGTAAGCATGCACGATCGGCTGGTAAGCGGAACGACCCTGGAGCGCATCGTAACTGACAAGGCGCATATCGACGCTGCTTGCGTATGGGGCCTGCGCAGCGCCTGACGCTGCCGGCAGCGCGGCCGAAACCAGGCCAACGTACAGGATTGCGAGCGATAACGGTTTGAACACCATGGCAGAGCCCCTCTTCTCTTATATCTGTATATGCCTTCAATCGCCGGGCAACGCTGCAGACCGCGCTTGTTCCAGTTGCAAGCGAACTGGAGCAGTTCAGTATCCCGGGGCAGGAAGGATAAACGTCCCCTGCGTCTGAAACCACCGGATCATACTGCGCGGTACAGTTCACGCTGCGCCACCTTTCCCGGGGCGTCAGATCTGCATCAATCCCAGTAATCGTCCAGTGTGGCGGGCGATCATCAGTTCTTCGTTGGTGGGAATGATCCATGCTGAGACCCGGCTGCCGGTTCTTGAGATGCGTACCTGCTGCTGCATGTTGGCATCCTGATCCAGTTCGATGCCGAGCCAGGCCGAGGATTCGCAGATACGCCTGCGGATCTCGGCAGACCGCTCGCCGATGCCTGCAGTAAACACCAGCCCATCGATGCCGCCGAGTGACGCCGCCAGCGCCCCGATCTCCTTGGCGGCGCGATATACGAAGTAATCCACCGCGAGTTTCGCGGCGTCTTCGTTGCTGGCCAGCAGGTCGCGCATGTCGTTGCTGAGACCGGAGATGCCCAGCAGTCCGGACTTCTTGTACAGCAGTGTTTCCACATCCTTGACGGACATTCCCAGTTCCTGGAAAAGGTAAAGAATCACCCCGGAATCAATCGATCCGGGTCGTGTACCCATGCACAGCCCCTCAAGCGCCGTGAAACCCATTGTGCAATCGATGCTGTTGCGATCCCGCAGCGCACACAGGCTGGCGCCGCTGCCGAGATGCGCCACGATCACGCGCCCATTGGCAATTTCGGGGGCCGCTTCCGGCAGTACCGAGGCGATGTATTCGTAGGACAGGCCATGGAAACCATAGCGCTGCACGCCGTGATTGCGGATTTCGCGTGGCAGTGGCACAAGTTGCGCAACCGCCGGCTGGCCACGATGAAAGCTGGTGTCGAAACAGGCCACCTGCGGCACATCCGGCAATCTCTCGGCCACTGCTTCGATAGCGGCAAGGTTGTGCGGCTGATGCAGCGGCGCCAGCGGAATGAGTTGGCGCAGATCCTCAAGCACCTGAGCTGAAACGATGGTGGGCTGGGTGTAAGCAGCTCCACCATGCACGACCCGGTGGCCCACGGCGAGCACACGCGACCCCCCGTAACGCGAACGCAGCCATTCAGTCAGTGAATCGATCGCAGCACGTCCATCCTTGATCGATATATCCAGCGTCCGGGCATCAATCGCGACACCCTTATCGTCCTTGGCCGTGAAGTGTGGCGCGGTACCGATGCCTTCGATCTGGCCGGCAACTGCCACGCCCCAGCTGCGCGGCGCCAGCTCACGGTAGACCGTGAACTTCAGACTCGACGAGCCGGCATTCAGTACCAGTGCGTAATGGGACACGACTTCAATCCGCTTTCTGAATTTCACGCCGTCGTGCGTGCGCCGCCAGCACGGCCACTGCGCAGCTGGCGATGCGCGAACGTACGTTATCAGCGCGACTGGTCAGGATGATGGGCACGCGTGCGCCCAGCACCAGCCCGGCACTGTCGGCGTTGGCAAGGAAGGTCAGCTGCTTGGCGAGGATATTGCCGGCTTCAAGATCCGGCACCAGCAGAATGTCCGGATCGCCCGCCACTTCGGACTTGATGCCCTTCATGCGCGCGGCCTCCTTGCTGATGGCATTGTCGAACGCCAGCGGGCCATCGAACATGCCACCGGTGATCTGGCCACGTTCGGCCATCTTGCACAGGCACGCGGCATCAATGGTGGCCTGCATCTTCGAGTTTACGGTTTCCACCGCAGCAAGGATCGCCACCTTGGGCTGCTCGACGCCCAGGGTGCGCGCAAGGTCGATGGCGTTCTGGCAGATGTCGCGCTTCTCTTCAAGCGTCGGCGCGATGTTGATCGCAGCATCGGTGATGACCAGCACCTTGTGATAGGTGGGCACATCCATGATGAACACGTGACTGACGCGCCGCCCGGTGCGCAGCCCCGTGTCGCGGGCCACCACGGCGCTCAGCAGCTCATCGCTATGCAGACTGCCCTTCATCAGCAATTCGACTGTGCCATCGCGTACCAGCTCCACGGCTTTGGCCGCGGCCGCATGACTGTGCGGGGTATCGATGATCGGCATATCACCGAGCGCGATGCCATGCTGCCGGGCAATTTCCTGAATCTTCCTGGTCGGCCCGACCAGAATGGGCTTGATCAGGCCTTTGACGCAGGCTTCGATCGCACCCACCAGCGCGGTTTCCTCGCAGGGATGCACCACTGCCGTGGGAATGGCCTCCAGGCTGCTGCACTTCTCCAGCAGCGCCTCGTATTTTCCGGTTCCGGTTTCCTGACTCATGCTTTCATGCCTGTCGCCTTTGGGTGCTGCACCCCACCGTTATGCGTGACGCTCACAGCTTGGGCTGCGTGACTCGCGCCGTGCAACTCAGAAACGAAGCCTAGCGTCCGCGGACGACGTCAGGCAATGTGAGGAATCCACCGATGATCACCGCGTCGTCAGGGCTTCCAGTCCACCGAATGTTCTTCAAGATACGCGTCAACAGCCGCACCCAGCGTAGGGTAGAAGCACTCAGCGCCGAGGTGCTCGAACAGTTCGAAGCGCTTCAGCTTGTCCTTCACCGGATCCTTCATTTCGGCAAACCTCAGTTCGACGCCCGACTCGCTCAGCGTCCGGACCAGCTCGACCAGCATGTCTGCCGACGTCACATCGACGCTGGTGACTGGTTCTGCAGAAACGATAATCCGCCGCACCGGTGTCGCCGATAGCGCAACAGCGTCGAGCACACTCTCGTGGAACAGCTCGGCGTTGGCGAAGAACAGCGGTGCATCCCAGCGGAAGATCACCAGGCCGGGAATGAGCCGTGCATCCGGATAGCGTTTGAGGTCGTGATAGCCGCGGATGCCATCGACCCGACCCAGCACGGCATGGTGCGGTCGCCAGCCGTCCCAGAGAAATTCGACCACGGCAATGATGATTGCCAGACCGATGCCGGGAATCACGCCCAGCACCGCGACGCCAACAAAGCAGGCGATGGATAACCAGAACTCCCAGCGCTGGATGCGCAAGATACGGCGCAGATCCTTGAATTCGAACAGGCCGATTGCCGCAGCGATTACGACCGCTGCCAATGCGCTGTTGGGCAGGTGTTGCAGCAGGTTGGGCGCCAGCACCAGCAGCAGTGCGACCGCCACGGCCCCGACCACGCCAGTCAGCTGGGTCTTTGCCCCCGCGGCCTCGGCGACCGGCGTGCGCGAAGAACTGCTGCTGATGGGAAACCCCTGGAACAGTCCACCGGCCAGGTTGGCGACACCCAGGCCGATCATCTCCTGATTCGGATCCACTTTGGAGTGGGTCCTGGCTGCATAGGTGCGTGACAGGACGCTGGTATCAGCGAACGCCACCATGGCCACCGCACAGCCACCTATCACCACCTGACTGAGGTCGGCGAGACTGATCAACGGCAGCGCGAACGATGGCAAACCCTGCGGCAGAGGACCGAGCACTTTCACCGCAGCACTCTGATCCAGACCGAACGCACCGACCACGATGGTGGCCATCACCACTGCAATCAGCAGACCCGGAACTTTCTTGAAGCGCTTGAGCAGCAGGATCACCACCAGCGTGCCTGCACCCACCATGAACGCGGTCCAGTTGACCTTGCCGCTCAGCACACCTTCGGTGATCTGCATCAGATCACGCACCGGACCGATGCCGTCAATCGAGAAACCAAACAGCTTGGGTAACTGGCTGATCAGCACCGTGAGCGCGATGCCGTTCATGTAGCCATAGCGGATCGGCTTGGACAACAGCTCGGTGACAAAGCCCAGGCGCATCAAGCCGATCAGTATGCACACCAGCCCCGCCACCACCGCCATCATGCTCGCCAGCGCGACAGCACGCATCGGGTCGCCACCCGACAGGGGCAGCACGACCGCGAGAATTACGGCGGCGAGTGAGGAATCCGGTCCCAGCACCAGAATGCGGCTGGGACCAAACAGTGCGTATGCGAGTAGCGGAACAATCGTGGCGTACAGGCCATAAATTCCCGGTACTCCCGAGGCGACTGCGTATGCGATCCCGACCGGCACCAGCATGGTGGTCAGAACCAGGCCGGCCATCAGGTCGTGTGGCAGCCACGCCGCTTCGTAACGACTGAGGGTCTGTAGTCCGGGCAGCCAGCGTGTCCAGCGGTTCATCACATGCCCTTCCAACGAAACCTGCCAACGAACCGGCGTGGTCCCAGGGCATTCGTCGCCTGCAAAAGCGCCAATTGCCCGCACCTGTCTACCGTCTCTTGCATGGGGAGATCCAGTCTGCTGCGTGACACCGTTCAGTAGTACGGAACTGAGCCTTTGCCAGGATCATCGCCTGCTGCCATTCTGCAGCTGTCTTTGGCGTTTGCGGCAACTGCATGCCCAACCGATCAATTGCAATTGCGAACGAATCTTGTGAAGCGTCCTGCGGTCGCCACTTGCGGACTGCGCAGGACCCTCCATCCATCAACGATCAACGGCCAACCGTCAGCCTTGTTATTTTGCAGCAGGCTGAGTCACTTGCTTGCACTGACCGAACGCGACATAGGCGCCCTTGCTGTCGGTCAGCGCAATCGACATTTCTCCGGTCGCCATCTTGATCTGCGCGCTCCAGGCGATGGCCGTGTCCGTGCCCTGCAATACCAGCGACGTCCTGTTGGTCGTTGTGCTGGAAATCTTCAGCAAGGCGGTTCGAAAGGGGGACTTCACTTCCTTGGCGGCAGCATTGATGGTGTAGACCGGATCGATATTCGTTTCAGGTTTGATCTTGCCGCAGCTTGCCTGACCGGGCAGGCAGTCATAGCCGCTCAGCACCTTGCACGACAGCGGTACGGAGCCGTCAAACTCCTGCGCAACCGCGCACGTCGTTGCCGATATCGCCAGAAGGAATAGATAGGGACGAAGCGCGCGCATGAATGGTTCTCCTGAGAGTTGTCAGAGTATTGATTCTGGAAAGACCCTGCACCGTCACCGTGCAAGGTGCGCCATTATGACATCGCCCGAAGCACGCGGGGGCGGTTCGAGCGATCCTGTCTTGCCTGACGGTCTGCCCCTGGTCCTGATTGCAGCAATCGCGGCAATCAGCCTTCAACGCCGGTGCGTCAACGCACAGCAGCCTGGTGCGTTGAATTCCCGGACACTGCCCGCGTGAACGGCTGCCCGCGGACTCAACATCTGCGTATGGCGACCGGATTGCGTGCCGGCAGAATGACACGAGCCTGATTTTTCAACCGGAGTTGACATGTACCGCCCGACATACCCTGCCCTGCTGCTTTCCGCATTCCTGTTGGGCAGCCCGCCGCAGATCGCAGCCGCCGACACAACACCTGCAACGGCCACAATCAATATCGATGAGTTGCGGTCACGGCTCAACCTGACACCCGAACAACAGACGCAGATTGCGCCCTATGCAGATAAGCGCAAGGCGAAAATGGAAGAATTGCGCTCGAAGGTGAGCGGCTCTGCCTCGCGTCGCGACAAACGTGCTGCCTTGCAGGAAGCCAAGCAGGCGCAGGAGGAATTCATCAAGAATGTCGAACCGCTGCTGACCCCTGAGCAGCAAACCGAATGGAAAAAAATCCGTGAGGAAGTGCGTGCCGAACTGAAAGAGCGGTGGCGCAATCGTCCATGATCAGCGTTGGTACAGCCGCACTACCAGCGTGGCATCGTCGTCACGCCGCAACAGCTGCGGAATGGGAGCAGCGCGCTGGCCAGCTCGGTCGCTCAGTTGCCGCTAATGAGATTGACGAGCGCAATCGGGTCCGTTGGCAACAAATTACCGCGCCACGCGACGTGCCTGTCGGGACGCGTCAGAAGCAGATCGTGTCGATACACGGCACCAGCTTCAGCGCGATCGATGTCCAGCACATCGATTGGGACGTTGCATTGCTGTGCGGCGGCGAGCAGCGGGCCAACATCGATGGTCGCATTCAGACGCAACAGCGTGAAGCCTGCACCCAGATGGTCGTACAGAGATGAACCATCGTGCCGGAAGAAATGCGGTGTGCGGCAACCGGGCACCGTCGATGGCGTATATTCGCCAACGCTGTAAGCAGGCGCTTGCTCACCGTCGTACGCGATGTTCGGCGAGTCGTCATAGAAGTAAGCAAAGTTCAAACCGCTTGGCGTGAACTGCGGCAGATTGATCTCGTACAGCGCTTCGCCAAAACGGCGGCGCACGGCATCGCCGGCTGCGCCGCTCATTGTCAGTTCCGGAGGTGGTGAACGGAATTCGCTGGCGCGGTTCCGGATCGACAGATCCTTGGCAAACTGCGACACCTGATCCGTGATGGGATGTCGCTCGCGTTGATAGCCCTCCAGCAACCCAGCTCCGCCCCACCCCTGCATCACTGCAGCCAGTCGCCATGCGAGATTTTCCGCATCCGCGATCCCGGCATTCATGCCGTAACCACCATTGGGCACCCAGATATGTGCCGCATCACCGCAGATGAACACACGCTCATCACGGAAGAAATCGGCGAGCAGGCGCCGGCCGGTCCAGGCATCCTCGGAAAAAATCTCATACCTGAAATCGGAACCGAACCCGGTGAGTGCACGGATGGCACGGTCCCGGTCCAGTTGCGCAGGATCACTGTCGGGACTTGACAGCATCACGTGGATGGACCAGAGATCGCGTCCGTTCAGCGTAACGGTACTGCCCATCTGTTCACCGTTGACGATGAAGTAACGATGCGCCGGTTTGTGCGGCAGCCTTTGCAACAGGTCCGGCGCCGATATGTGCAGCGACACGACGCGTGTAAGTGCCGCGTCGCCGGAGAACCGCGCACCGATCGCCTTGCGGACACTCGACGTACCGCCATCGCAGCCAACCAGATAAGCCGACTCGATCTCGAACGTCTCGCCGCTTGCAAGGTCGGTTATCTTGCTGGTGACATGGCCCGGCTCCTGGCGAAATTCCTCGAGTCTGACCCGATGCAGCAGCCGTACCTCCGGATTGAGCGCGGCATGCCGCCAGAGCAGCGGCTCGAGGTACATCTGATTGATCTTGTGTTGTGACTCGGGTGTCGGCCAGTCCGAATCCGCATATCCGGGCGCGCCAAGGTCCTTGCGGCATGGCAAGCGAACACGCGTCAGCTCGTAGCCGCTCATGCTGGTCGCCCACACCACGTCGGTGGGATAATCATCCGGCAAACCCGTCTGGCGTATATCTGCAACGATGCCCAGCCGACGGTACGTTTCCATTGCGCGCGCGGAAACGTGATTGGCGCGCGGCTTGGGCCGCTCGTCAGGGCCGCGTTGTTCGACAACAATTGTGTCAATACCACGCCAGGCGAGATCGAGCGCCAAGGTCACGCCAACTGGCCCGGCGCCGACAATCAGGACGGAGGTTGTGAGCTTGCGTTGCATGGCGAATCGGTTGGCTGCTGGTGACGGTACCTGAGCATAAAGATTAACCATGCCTCTTGGCATAAACCAGTGCATAAGATTCTCAGATACACTGGCACGCAAAGCGTTGACCCAGTCAAGTCGCGCGATTACTCCTGAGAAACACCGTGACCGACCCCTACAACCTGCAGCGATTCATCGATGCGCAAGCGCCGGTGTTCGATCAGGTGTGCAAGGAATTGCGTGCGGGACGCAAACAGAGTCATTGGATGTGGTTTGTGTTTCCGCAGTTCAAGGGGCTGGGACACAGCCCGATGGCAAATTATTTTGGCATTGCGTCCCGGGACGAAGCGCAGGCTTACCTGCAACACCCTTTGTTGGGACCGCGGCTGCGTGACAGCACGCAGCTGGTGCTGCTGATTGAGCATCAAACCATCGGCGATATTCTTGGTTATCCCGACAATTTGAAATTCCATTCGTCGATGACGTTGTTTGCGCAGGCTGGTGTTGGGAATCACGTGTTTGTGGCGGCGTTGAACAAATATTTTGCCGGCGAACCAGATCGCACGACACTGGCGCGTTTAGGGCAGTAACCGATGTGAGCTGTAGATTGCAAAGATTTGTCGTTGCAGAAACCAATATGCCACCCGTAGCCACTCACTTGAGGCCGCGTTCACGGCAGCCCCCTGCATGCCATGTTGCGATGTGATCGGAACCCTGTATCCGGGTGACGCTACTCTGATATATAGGGAGTAACATGCGCCACGAGGATGATCTGAATGGCAAGTGGATGCCGCAATTACAGCGAGAGGTTTATGGTCGGGGGACGAAATATTATTAGAACGATGCTGGCAGGAGCCTTGCTACCGGCCTTGGTATTGGCCAGTGAAACCATGCAAGTGGCAACGCCCACTCCCGCTTTACCACTGACGCCGGATAACGATGTGCTTCAGGAAGTCATCGTCTCTGCGCCGGAACCGCGCTATGTGGCACCCACGCGCCGCGACCGCATTGGTCGAATCTGGGCACCGGTGTATATCAACGACAAGGGTCCCTTCCGTCTGGTGCTCGATACCGGCGCCAGTCACTCGGGCATTATCACCACGGTGGCTACCACGTTGGGACTGCCGATCAACAACTCTGAAAACCTTACCTTGCGCGGTGTTACCGGCAGCGCCGTGGTACCCACGGTTCGGGTCAATTCAATGGTGGTGGGCGATCTGCTGATGAACAGCAAGCGCCTGCCCATACTCACCGATGCACTGGGCGGTGCGGAAGGCATACTGGGAACCGAAGGGCTTGCGGACAAACGTATCTACATCGACTTTCGCAGCGACCTGATCATCATCAAGCGTTCACGCAATGAACGCGCCTCACCCGGATTCATGACCATCCCGGTAAGTTTCGCGCGCGGCAAGTTGCTGGTGGTCGATGCCCGGATGGGCTCGATCAAAATCAAGGCCATCATCGACACCGGCGGGCAGGTCACCATCGCCAACCTTGCAGCGCGAGATGCGTTGTACCGCAAGCCACCCAGGAAGCCACCTACCATCGATACCATCGTCGGCGCCACCAGCGATGAGCAGCAGGGCGAAGGCTACGCTCCGCCGGCAATCGTGCTCGGCGACATCCAGATCCGCTCCAAGCACATGACGTTTGGCGACATGCATATTTTCGAGCACTGGAACATGACTGATGAACCTGCCGTGCTGATCGGCATGGATGTGCTGGGCCAGCTCGATACGCTGATCATCGACTACAAGCGCGCCGAACTGCAGATACGCATGAAAGACAGTGGTTGAGGCCGGGACAGGCCATGCCCAGCAGAATGCCTGGCAAACGCTCTACTTGATGCCGATCACCATTGAATCCGGTCCCGTCAGCGGTTCCGTGCGCATGGAGGTGAACCCCGCCTCTTTCATCCAGGCAGCACAATCGGCGCCGGTATAGTCGAAGCCACCGGGCGTTTCGATCAGCATGTTCAGACTCATCATCAAACCAAATGCATTCTGCGAACGGTCATCGTCGATGATCGCTTCGTAAACAACCATCGCCCCGCCCTTTGGCAGGGCGTCGTACGCCTTCCTGATCAGCATCTTCTTGGTGGGCAGGTCCCAGTCGTGCAGGATGTGCCCCATCAGCACCACGTCCGCTGCTGGCAGGTCCTGTTTGAAAAAATCGCCGGACACAAAGCGCACCCGATCCGCCACGCCCAGCGCCGCCGCGTACTCGGTAAAAATTGGCTCCACTGCAGGCAGGTCAAAGCCGATGCCTTGCAGATGGGGATTCGCCAACGCAATCTGCACCGCGAGATCGCCCTGGGCCGTACCGACATCGACATAGGTACGGTAGTCCCGCCACGGAAATTTTCTGGCGATTGTCATGTTGGCGCCACGACTGACGCCGCTCATCGCGGCAAGGAACTGCTTCAACCGCGCCGGATCGGCATATAGCGTTTCAAATAATCCGGCCTCACCCGTTCTGACTTCGTTCTGCGGCAGCCCCGTACGCAACCCTTCGGTGAGGTGACCCCAGAACGGATACAGGCGGTGATTTGCCATCTCCAGAATGCCGCCCACATAGGACGGCTTGTTCCGGTCCAGGAATAATCCTGTCTCGACTGTGTTGGCATACACATCGCCGCTGCGCGTCAAAAAACCCAGCGCCACCAGCGCATCGAGAAAATCGCGCGCCGAACGCGGATGCAAGCCCAACCGCTCCCGGAGCACAGCAATCGATGCGGGTGAGCTTGCCAGCTCGGTAAAGAGTCCCAGCTCCACTGCACTCAACAACGTCTTGGAGGCCCAGAATGCCAGCCCGGTCTGCAGAATCTTGCCGGGATTGGGTTGGTCTTGCATTTGCTCCTCCACGAAAAGGAATTTCAGGTTTGGGCGCGCTGCACCAAGGGCAAGTCAGTGTAGCCCATATCCGCCTGACAGATACCCCGACCGCCTGCGAGGGAAACTGCACTGCGACGATCAAGCGCATTCACGCGCGACGGTGAGTCAGAGTTCACCTAGAATACATCCCCTCACTACTGCTGTGTTGCTTACGTCCGCCAAATGAAACTTCCCGGCGTCAAAACCCTCACCGTGCTTGCAGTTGCCGTACTTGTGGCGGCCGTGGTGCACGCGCAAAACTTCGGCTCGCGGCGTGGACGGATCGCGCAGAACCAGCCGCCGAATACCGAGCTGGTGGTGGCCCGCTGGCATTTTGGTACCAACGGCAACATCGGCCACATGGGCTGGTCGCACAACTATCCCTATTCAGACATGAATCTCAACGAGTTTCTGAAGCGCGTTACCAACATCGATGTTGATGAAATGTCATTCCGCATTGTCGAACTGGGCAGCGACGAAGTATTCAACTATCCGTTTGCCTACGTGTCGGAACCGGGCGAAATGGAACTTACCGATCAGGAAGTGACGAATTTGCGCGAATTCATCGACCGCGGCGGTTTTGTGCTGGTGGACGATTTCGACGGCGCATGGCAGCTGGAGCAGTTCGCGTCACAGCTGCGGCGCGCGTTTCCGGATCGGCAATTGACACCTCTGCATATCGAAGATCGCCTGTTCCACACGCACTTCGACTTGAACGATCTGCAAGGCATGTCGGACTATGTTCCGGGCGGTTATATAACGTATCTCGGTCTGTACGACGACCATGACCGGCTGGCGCTTGCGGCCGGACACAACAACGACCTGGCAAATTTCTGGGAGTGGTACAACGACCCGGGTGCACCGCTCAGCCCGGGTGCCGATGCATTCCGGCTCGGCAGCAATGCAGCGCTGTATGCCATGGCGCATTGAGCACTGCCTCACGCTCTCATGTCGCCGTCGATTTCACCGAGGCATCACACACCCAGCACGCTCCAGTTGCCGCCCGGTCCATGGCATACGGTGCTCGACTGCCTGTGTGCGCACTTCGACCATATTGATCGAACTCAGTGGCTGAGCCGCATGGAGCGTGGACTGGTGCTGAATGCCCAGGGCCAGCCGCTTGGACCTGCGCATCCGTATCGCGTGGGTTTGATGGTGCGTTACTTCCGCGAAATCGCCGACGAAAAACCGATTCCATTCGTTGAATCCATCATCTACGCCGACGCCAATATCGTGGTGGCCGACAAGCCGCACTTTCTGCCAGTGACGCCCAAGGGCAACTATGTGCAGGAAACCCTGCTGCGGCGTCTGATCGAACGACTCGACAATCCGCAGTTGTCGCCGTTGCATCGTATTGATCGTGGCACAGCCGGACTCGTGATGTTTTCCGCCAATCCGGCAAATCGCGCGTTGTACCACGCATTGTTCAGCGAACGTCGCATCACCAAGCACTATCAGGCCGTCGCGCCTGCCCTGCCGGAACTGACATTTCCGATGGTGTATCGCAGCCGACTCGTGCCCGGCGAGCCGTTCTTTCGTATGCAGGAAGTCGTCGGCACCGCCAACACCGAAACTCATATCGATGTCCTGGAGTGCGACGCAATGAACTGGCGTTATGCGCTCTCGCCGGTAACCGGCAAGAAACATCAGCTGCGTGTGCATATGGCGGCACTCGGGGCTGGAATTCTCAACGATGACTTCTATCCGGTCCTGTCACGGCAAACAGACGACAACTATGAGAAACCGCTGAAGCTGCTGGCGGCCAGCCTTGCGTTCGCAGATCCGGTCACGGGTGAATCGAGGTATTTTGAGAGTCGCTTGAGTTTGTAACCGATGGCCTTGGAGGGAGACAGGCTCAACACAACTTTGTCGTTTAACTGCCACTTTGTCGGTTGTCAGCAACAGAAAGTCCGCACTGCACGCCACCTGGATAAGCAAACGCTACCGACAGGATTTCTTGTTATCATGAATTAGCGCGCAGCTGATCACAATTTCCGCACACTCAACAAACGACTGCCGATAAGCGTGTGCTGCCTGCCAGGCAAATTCTCTGTGCATTGCCAAACTGATTCTTGAACGGAAGGGGCTGGCGCGTCACTGTGAAAGTATATCCGGCAACAACCACACTCTCGATTTTCATGATGCCAGTTTCTTGGCGCATATCGATAACGTTGTTGTGTGTGTTGTGGTCCGGAATGTCGCCCGCCGCAGAAGCGCTCTCTGCACCCGGCAATCAGGCTATGTCAAACAATCAGCATGAGTGGCAACCAATGTTTTCATTCTCTGTCTCTCAGTTTAAGAATGGACTGATTTGGCTGCGGGATGTGACAGTAAAAAGTCTTGCGCCCTTGCGCAGCCCCTTCCATTCAGACACAGTGAAATGGAACGATGATGGCAAGATTAAATTCGCCTATGAGCATGAACTATTCAGACCGCTGGGAGATGAAGCCTATCGCATCTCGATCGAGCGCATGGTGAACCAGCAGACAGGGGTACAGGTACGCGATAACCTTCGCCTGCAATGGGACGTCAATCAATTCCGTACGGTAGATGACCAGATGGAAGTTGGCATCAGGCTGGGGATTCATCTCGGCTTCCGCTGAGCGAATAGATTCAGTAGTGCCACAGGTTCTCTGCGGCGCGCAATAAAACGCGGTTCGCTGGCCGACGCAATTCCTGTTGGGACGAACGGGAGCATCAGGTGGAACTTTCTTGTGGCCAGCTTTTTTGTGCTGGCGCAAACAACTCGCGCAGACCTGTACTCGGACCGGTAACACATTTCTTTACATAGCTGCCGGAAAGCGCCCGATACGATTCTCGCCATCACTGATCCCGTTTTGGTCGGAACCTTTAATTTCCTTGGCGGTCCACGCAATTCGGTCCTGCTCAGCGGCAAAACAACCCGAGCAGGGATTGCCATGATCCGCACAACAAATACATCCCTGGAGATCACATGTCTGATAACGGCAGTTCAACGTTTTCCCGTCGCGGCCTGCTGCAAGCGGGTGCATTGGCTGGCGCCGGCCTGGCATTGAGCAGGACATTGCTGGCTGCAGACATGACCACCATGCCCTTGATCACCAAAGCGATCCCGGCCACCGGCGAAAAAATTCCCGTGATGGGCGTCGGCACCAATCAATTCCGCGAATCCAACTATGCGGATGTGAAGGCTGTCATCAAGCGCATGTATGAGCTGGGTGGAACGCTGATCGACACTGCCCCGTCCTATGCGGGCGGCGAAAGCGAAGCGGTCATCGGTCGCGCGCTGGGCGAGCTCGGCATCCGCGACAGGATGTTCATTTCCACCAAGTTCAACGCCGCTGGCGCCGGCTATGGAGCCAACGAGCCCAGCGGTCGACAAGCATTCGAGCGTTCGATGAAGTTGCTGGGCAAGATCGATCTGCTTGAAGTGCACAGGATTGACGGGCTGGATGAGCTGATGCCACTCATGCAGGAATACAAGAAGGCCGGCAAGATCCGTTATCTCGGCGTGACTACTTACCGCACCGAAGAACATGACCGCATGATCGCGGCGCTGAACAAGCATCCGATGGATTTCATCCAGATTGACTATTCGTTGGGCAATCGGGCGTCTGAGAAGGTGTTGAGCATGGCGCAGCAACACAAGGTGGCGGTAATGCTCAACGTGCCGCTGGGCGGTCGTCGCGGATCACTGTTCAATGAAGTGGGCGATCGCAAATTGCCGGCCTGGGCGGCGGACTTCAATGCCGCCACCTGGGGTCAGTTCTTCCTCAAGTATGTGGCGTCGCATCCAGCCGTCATCAGCGTAATTCCCGGCTCCACCAAGATCAGTCATACCGAAGACAACCAGGGAGCAGGCCGCGGTCGTCTGCCTACCGCTGCCGAGCGCAAACGCATGGAAGAGTTCTGGGATGGTAAAGCTTGATACCAAGCTTCAGTCGAAAGATGTTTCTCCCCTCTCCCTGAGGGAGGGGGTTGGGGTGAGGGTCAATATCCCCGTTCCAGATCCACCACTGACACCATCTTGTCGCCAGCCACGTAGCGACGCAGATTTTCGAGCAGAACCGCCAGCTGATTGTCGTGCACCACATCCGACGCGCTGGCGACATGCGGCGTGATGATCAGGTTCGGCGTACGCCACAGGGGATGATTTGCCGGCAATGGCTCGGGATCGGTCACATCCAGCGCGGCGCCCGCCAGACGCTTTTCATTGAGCGCAGCCATCAATGCGTTGTCCACGACGCTGCCGCCGCGTGCGACATTGACAAAGTAAGCACTGGGCTTGAGCGCGGCAAAGAACTTCGCATCGAAGATACCCGTGGTTTCGGGTGTCAAGGGCGCAGCATTGATGACGACATCGGCATCCTTTGCCAGCGCCAGCAATTCACTGGATAGCCCGACATAACTGACGAATGCCGGACCGGTGCGGCCGCTGGCGCGCGTCGCAGTCACCTTCATGCCCATGGCATGCCCGCGCCGGGCAATATCGGTGCCGATACCGCCCAGTCCAACCACCAGCAGTGTTTTGCCATTGAGCGAACGCATCGAACCGCGGTCGGCGCCACTACCCCATCTGCCCTGGTGCTGATTGAGCATGTAGTTGTCCAGATTGCGCGTCAGCGCCAGGGTCAGTGCGATGGCGTGCTCGCTGACGATGTCACCCTCGGTACGCTGCATGTTGGTCACCAGCAGTTGTCGTTCCTTCACCGCAGGCACGGCCAGGCATCGCTCAACACCTGCAGTCAACACCTGTATCCAGCGCACCTGTCTGGCTCTGGTCAACAGTTCCTGAGTGCAACCACCGAGCATGGCATCGGCGTCGCTGACATCGACTTCGGAATTGGCCGTATTGCGCACCACCACAAATTCCACACCCGGCGCCGCCGCCCGCAGCTCAGCCAGCGGCACATCACCTGCGACAATCACTTTTTTCGGCACGCGCCAGCCCGGCATTTCGCGCATGGGCTTGTCGGCTTCTTCCAACCCCAGCCTGGAGACCAATGCAGCACCCGATGCAATGGGCGCCTGTGCCCGCGCACAAGGAATGGCTGCCGACACCAAGCCGGCCAACAGTAGCGGGGCTGAATAACTCAGGCGTATGTTCATGGCGGATCCCGGTATCAAGAAAGACAAGCACCAGTAGACAGTGCGCGTCCGGGCTTGTTCATTACCGGTGGCAAACCCGCAGAAAAAATCAGGGTCGGCTACAGGATTACTTCTTCGGTCCACGCGCCCCGGGTCGGGACGGACGATTGGAACCGCCGCCGGGAGCACGGCGCAGTGCTGCACGTTGTTGCGGGCCACGCGGGCGCGACGACGCCGGCGCAGCACTGGCAGTTACACGAGCCGGTCGCCGAGTGCGTGTCGCAGCCCGCGCTTCCTGCGCAGTAAGGCTTGTCACTGGGTGCGTCTCTTTCAACCCGGGTGCATCCTGTCGGCCACTGCGTTTCACAGCAGGATGGTTCGCAGCCGGCATTTTCAGTTGCGCCAGTGCGTACAGGCCTTCGACCTGCGCGGGCTTGAGTGTCACATGACGCGCTCTGGGCATTTCCTTGGTCAGGGTGATATCGCCGAATGCCACCTGCATCATGCGACTCACTGTCAGTTCATGACTGACAAACAGGGCACGCACGGCAGCACGCTTGTCGGCGCGCGGCATAACCACCCTGTACCAGATATTGCCGGACTCGCTTTCACCCTCGGGCGAGCTGCTGACAGAAACTTCGGTGAACACGATGGTTTCATTGTCGAGCCTGAGCGTGGTCGGCATTACCGGCGCCGCCGCCACGCCACCGCGCACATGTACCCGCACCATGTAGGTGGCGGGAATTTTCTTTTTCTGTCGCGTCAGCGCATACGACAGCGCGCCGTCATTGGTGAACAGCAACAGTCCGCTATCGCCGGGATGCATGGGATTGATCGGCAACCAGCGGGAACCACGCTGCACCGGCAATCGTTCTTCGGCTGATTCTTCGACCACTTCAGGCGGATGTTCACTAGCTCCCGCAGATTGCCGCGCCGAGGTACGCTCAATGGGCTGGCCTTGCGGCTTGTGATACGCCAGCACCTGCGGTGCGGCAACGAAGTCCAGACGTTTGCCGACCTCCCGGCCATCCAGCTGCACACGATCGCCGGTTTCATAACGATCACCGGCCTTGGCAATCACACCGTTGATCTGAATGCGGCCCTCGGCGATCCAGCGTTCAACTTCGCGACGCGAACCAATGCCGTGTTGCGCCAGAACCTTGTGCAGACGTTCGGACATCAATGTGCCTGCACTGTGGACTCGGCATCTGCTTCGCGTTCGTCTTCAGGGCTTGTTGCGGCTGGTTCGGCGATCTCAGCGGTTTCTGTACCGACGATTGCATCGTCAACTGATTCAATGTCGGCCGGTGCATCGGCCGAATCATTTGCCGGTTGCGTTTCGTCATCGTTCGCAGCCGATACCTCGCTGGTGTTGAATTCCAGCTGCACCCCAATGGTTTCCACATCTTTCAGTTCGGCCAGCGTTGGCAACTGATCCAGATTCTTCAAGCCGAAGTAGTCGAGGAACTCACGTGTCGTCGCCAGCAATTCGGGACGACCGGGTACTTCACGATGACCCACCACGCGAATCCAGTTGCGGTCATGCAGGGTACGCATGATGGTGGAGCTGACCGCCACGCCGCGGATTTCCTCGATTTCGCCACGCGTGATCGGTTGCCGGTAGGCAATCAGCGCCAGCGTTTCCAGCAAGGCGCGCGAGTAGCGCGCCGGACGTTCCTGCCACAGGCGCGACACGAAATCGACGCAGTTGTTGCGCACCTGGATGCGCCAGCCACTGGATACTTCGAGCAGCTCAATACCGCGGCCGGCGTAGTCCTGACTCAGGTCGTTCAGGGCATTCAGCACTTGTTCAAGGCTGGGTCGTTCGCGTTCATCAAACAGCTCAGCCAGCTGTTGCGTAGTAACCGGGCGCCCCGCCGCCAGCAGCGCCGCCTCGAACAGATGTTTCATTTCCAGTTCATTCATCAGCAGTCATTCCCACTTGGTGATTGCCACATGCAGGCGCGTGAGCGCCTGATCAATTCGGTTTGTCTTCAACAGCAGGCGTGTCATCAGCCGCTGCCGACGTTGTTACCACGGTCACTTCTGCCGTCTCTTCATCATCAATGAGGTTTTCATCGGGCAGTTCCGGCTGGGCCAGCGCCGCTTCGTTGTCGGCATCGGCGGTACTGACTACCGGTACGTTGCGGTTGCTGGTCGCTTTGCGCACATGCAGCGGCGCATAGGGTTCGGCCTGCACGATGTCGAGCAGGCCTTCCTTCATGAGTTCAAGAATTGAAATGAAGGTCACGGTTACGCCCATGCGGCCTTCTTCCGGATTGAACAGGCGAATGAATTCGACAAATTCGGCCTGTTCCAGCATGGCCAGAATTTCCGCCATGCGCTGTCGTTGCGACAGACGCTCACGCTGCACCTGGTGGTGACTGAAATGCTCGGAACGCATAACGACTTCGCGAAACGCCTTGAGCATTTCGGTGAGCGACACCTCAGGCTGCAACTGCGTCACGCGGCGTTCGACCAGTTCAATCATCGCCGGCGCAATATCGCGTTCCAGGCGATGCAGCCTGTCGATGTCATCCGCGGCCTTCTTGAAGCGCTCGTACTCCTGCAGACGCCGCACCAGCTCGGCGCGCGGGTCGTCTTCTTCCTGACCGTCTTCACTCCTGGCGCGCGGCAACAGCATGCGCGACTTGATCTCCGCCAGCATGGCCGCCATCAACAGATATTCGCCGGCCAGCTCCAGCTGCAGATTTTCCATCATGTCGATATAGCCCATGTACTGACGGGTAATTTCGGCGATGGGAATATCCAGGATATCGAGGTTCTGCTTGCGGATAAGGTACAGCAACAGATCCAGCGGACCTTCAAAAGCCTCGAGGAACACCTGCAGGGCATCCGGCGGAATGTACAGATCGCGCGGCATCTCGGTGTACGGTTCGCCATCCACCATGGCAAACGGCATTTCGGTTTGCTGTGGAGCTGGCACAGTCGCAACGGCCTCGGCCAGGGCCTGCTGTTCAGCCGCGTGCTCTGTCTCGGCGTTGCTCAGTTCATCTGCCACAGTTTTTCGCTCGGAGTTCATTTCGATTCTTGTATCGGCGTCTATCGGTAATTCATGCCGATGGCCTGACGCACTTCGTCGAGAGTCTGCCGCGCCACATCGCGGGCTTTCTCACAGCCTTCAGCAATAATCCCGCGCACCAGATCGCCATTTTCTTCGTATTCCTGGGCACGTGTCCTGATGGCGCTGATTTCCGTCACCACCTTGTCGATCAAGGGCTTCTTGCAATCCAGACAGCCGATGCCCGCGGAACGACAACCGGTCTGCACCCACTGCCTGGTCTCGTCGTCGGAATATATCTTGTGCAGGTCCCACACCGGGCACTGTTCGGGATTGCCGGGATCATTGCGGCGTACCCGCGCCGGGTCGGTCTGCATGGTGCGCAGTTTTTTCGCAACGGTGTCCGGGTCTTCACGCAGGCCAATGGTGTTGCCATAAGACTTGGACATCTTGCGACCATCCAGCCCCGGCACCTTGGGGGTGGCGGTAAGCAGTGCCTGCGGCTCGATGAGAATGCTGCGCCCCGTGCCTTCCAGATAGCCCTCGAGGCGCTCGCGATCTGCCACGGTCAGGCGGTTATTGGCCTCCAGCAGTGCGTGCGCCTTGGCCAGTGACTCGGCATCGCCCTGCTCCTGATAGGCCTTGCGGAAATCGCGGTATTGCTGGCTGGCGCGACTGCCGAGATTCTTCAGTGCCTTGCCCACGCGGGCTTCGAAATCCGGCTCGCGGCCGAACAGGAAATTGAAGCGCCGGGCCACTTCGCGGGTGATTTCCACATGCGCCACCTGGTCTTCACCCACTGGCACGAATTCGGGTTTGTACAGCAGGATGTCGGCGCTTTGCAGCAACGGGTAGCCGAGGAACCCATAGGTGGCCAGATCCTTGTCCTTCAGCTGCTCCTGCTGATCCTTGTAGGAGGGCACGCGTTCCAGCCAGCTGAGCGGCGTGACCATGGACAGCAGCAGGTGCAGCTCGGAATGTTCAGGCACACGCGACTGGATGAAAATCGTACAGGCGGCCGGGTTGAGACCCGCAGCCAGCCAGTCCACCACCATGCGCCACACACGCGCTTCCAGCTGGGTGGTGTCGTCATATCCCGTGGTCAGGGCGTGGATGTCGGCAATGAAAAAGTAACACTCATACTGGTACTGCAACTCGACCCAGTTTTTCAGTGCCCCATGGTAATTACCCAGATGCAGCTCGCCCGAAGGTCGCATGCCCGACAGGATTCGATTATTCGCGTTAGGTGAACTCAAGCTTGTTCCTTGCGGCAGATGGGGTTGGAAGCCACCGGACCGCATCCTTTTCAATGTTCCGGGATGGGGGCGGCGATTATAGGGGTTCAGAGTGTTGGCGACACGGCTATGTGGGGGCTTAAGGCGGAGCAACGGCAGCTTCGAGTCGCCCGGGAATCGGCATGCCTTTACAGGGCACGCTTCGAGTACATCCATGTAAGCTCGACGCGCGGGTCCGACCGCGCGACGACCCTGTAAAGGCATGCCGATTCCCGAGCTCACAGTTGTGCGGGTTCTGGCTCAAAACTCATTTTCAAGCCCATAAGATGTATCTGCAGAGGCTTGGTTCGGTAGGTGTTTTCAGGGTCGTCGCAAACAGGGCTCGACGCATGCGTCGAGCGGGTTTGCCATGGACGGCAAACACCGGCTTGCAGCGCAGCAGGACTGCGCAGCGTCGCAAGTTTGCGCCGAAGCCTACATGGATATGTATTAACGACGCCGCGAAGTCCCCGACGGGGGACGGCGGCCCTGAAAGCCCTAACCGAAGCGAGACTCTGCACGCCGCACAGCATCCTACAGGAACGGCTTCGGGTCGCCTCTTCCCTGCCTTAGTACCACCGGCGCCGGGCCCTCCAGATCAATAACGGTAGTGGGTTCAAAACCACAATTGCCACCATCCAGTACGGCATCAACCTGGTGTTTCAGCCGGTCCTGAATTTCCCGGGCGTCTGTCATGGGCAGGTCGTCGCCGGGCAGCAGCAGGGTCGAGCTCAGCAGTGGTTCCTTGAGCTCCGCCAGCAGCGCCAACGGCACCGGATGGTCGGGAATGCGGATGCCGATGGTGCGCCGCCGCTCGTGCTGCAGGCGTTTGGGCGTCTCACGGGTAGCCAGCAGGATAAAGGTGTAGGCGCCGGGGGTATGTGCCTTGAGCAGGCGGTAGTTCTGATTGCTGACCCTGGCGTACAGGGCAATTTCCGACAGATCGCGACACACCAGGGTGAAATGGTGATGCTTGTCGATATCCCGGATGCGACCAATGCGCTCCATGGCCTCCTTGTCACCAATGTGGCAGCCCAGGGCGTAGCAGGAGTCGGTGGGATACACCACCACACCCCCCTCCCGGATGATGTCCACGGCCTGACGGATCAGGCGCGGCTGCGGATTTTTCGGGTGAATTTCGAGGTAGGTGCTGGGCATCTGACAGGCGGGTGGTGCTTCTTGTGCGTCGCCATCCGGCATCAACCCATTGACGGAGCGCAGCCGGTAACCGACTCACGTATGATACGCGGCCTTTATCCTTGCCCGCGCAGCCTTTCATGCAACTGTTGTTCGACTTCCTGCCCATCCTGATCTTCTTCATTGCCTACAAGCTGGGCGGGATTTACGTGGCCACCGCCGCGATCATGGTGGCCATGGTGGTGCAGGTCAGCGTGCAGTGGCTGCGGCATCGCAAGGTCAGTCCGATGATGTTGCTGTCGCTGCTGCTGGTGCTGATCTTCGGCGGCGTGACCCTGCTGGTGCACGACAAGGCATTCATTCAATGGAAACTCACCGTACTGGACTGGCTGTTCGCTCTGGGTTTTTTTCTGGCGCCCTATTTCGGGGGGCAAACCCTGGTGCAACGTCTCATGGGCGCACAGATCAATCTTCCCGACCAACACTGGCGCACCCTCAACTGGATGTGGATCATTTTTTTCGCGTTCACCGGTGCCTTGAATGTGTATGTGATCTACCACTACGACGAAGCCACCTGGGTGAATTTCAAGATGTTCGGCACCACCGGCCTGACGCTGGTATTCGTGGTGATCCAGGGGTTCTGGCTGGCCGGCAAGATGCCCAAGGACGGCGAGCCGGTTGCCGAACCCGTCGAGCAACAGCGTGAACAGCAGAATTAACGTGTCTTAACGCATGCATAACCCACGATATGAGACTATCCGCGCGCGTTTGAGCGCCGAGCTTGCGCCACTGCGGCTGGAACTCGAAGACGAAAGCCATCTGCATGCCGGCCATGCCGGCGCCGAAGGCGGCCGCGGTCACTATCGCGTGCACATCGTCTCCACCAGGTTCGCCGGATTGCGGCCCATTGCCCGGCACCAGCTGGTGTACCGCAGCCTGGGGGAATTGATGCAGACCGACATTCACGCCCTGAGCATCACGGCGCAGACGCCGGATGAAGCTCAACACTAGATTTCCGGATTTTCAGTTTCAAGTCATTACTACAACGCCGATTCGATTTCGTTCTCTAAAACACCTATTCATACCTGACAATAAAGGCTCAATATGAAATATCGTTATGTGCTTGCCCTTGCCATCGCCGCTGCCACCGTCACCGCCTGCTCCAAGGGCGGCGTGGAAGTGAAGCCGGAAGAACTGTTTGCCACCGTTAACGGCGAAAAGATTTCCATCAAGGAATTCGACTCCTTCGTCACCGCCATCAGCAACGGCAGCATCACCAGCGACAAGCTCACCCCCGAGCAGCGCAAGCAACTCACCGATCGGTTGATCGGCATCCATGTCGCCGCCGGCGAGGCCGTCAAGGCCGGCATGGACAAGCAACCCGACACCGCCGTGCAGCTGAGCCTGTGGCGCAACAACATCCTGAGCGATGCCATCGTCAAGCAGTACACCGAAAAGAACCCCATCACCGACGCCGATATTCAGGCCGAATACGACACGCAGGTTGCCGGCATGCCGAAAGAGTACAAGGCGCGCCACATTCTGGTGAAAACCAAGGAAGAAGCCGACGCCCTGCTGACGCAACTGAAAGGCGGCGCCGACTTTGCGGCACTGGCCAAGAAGAATTCGCAGGATCCCGGTTCCGCTGCCAATGGTGGCGACCTGGGATGGTTCTCGCCGGCGAGCATGGTCAAGGAGTTCGGCGATGCCGTGTCTAAGCTGCAAAACGGCCAGATGACCGAAATGCCGGTACAGACCCAGTATGGTTTCCACATCATCAAGCTGGAAGAAAGCCGCTCGCCCACTCCGCCTGCACTCGCCGATGTAAAGACACAGGTTGAAAGTCTGGTGAAGAACAAGCGGGTTGAAAAGTATCTCGAAGAGCTGCGCAAGAACGCCAAGGTCGAAGTGAACACCGCGGTCGCAAGTGCCAGTTCGTCGTCGGTCAGCAGCGAAGCAGCGAAGTAAGCCAGCTCCGCTTCAAGCGTCGATTCATAAAAGGCACTGGTCGCAAGACCAGTGCCTTTATCTTTGCCCGCACACAGGCGAATACAGCGGAGTGCCGCAAACCTATGCGCACATGTCCTCATCCGCCAAATGTTCAAATGCGCCCCTTGCAGGGCTACAGTGACCGACAAACCACAGCTTAGTCACTTCTCAAGAGGCATTCATGATCCAGCAAGTTTCCGGCGACATCCTGCTCAGCAAGGCACAGGTGATTGCCCATGGCGTGGCACCAAAAGACCCCATGAACCAGGGTCTGGCGCTGGCGCTGCATCAGAAATTTCCGGCCATGCACAAGGATTTTCATCACTGGTGTAATCAACAACACCCGCAACCCGGCGAAGCCTGGATGTGGGGCAGTACCGACGGCGTGCGCATCGTCAATCTGCTGACTCAGGAAGGCAGCAACGGTCATGCCGCGCATCCCGGCCGCGCCTCCATCAAGCAGGTACGCGACAGCCTGCGTGCCCTTGCCAGGATGGCTAGGCAGGAAAAATTCACATCGATTGCCTTGCCGCGTCTGGCGACGGGCGTCGGTGCACTGCCATGGAATGAAGTGTTGCCGGTGATTGAAGAACAACTCGGCGACCTGGGAATTCCGGTAGTGATCTACAGCGAGTTTCATGCGGGGCAGCAGGCGCAGGAAAGTCTGAGCTGAAATACCGGCCATGACTCAGCGGCACAGTGCATTCGCAGGTTTGAATGCACTGCAGCCCATGATGCGCAACTCCTTACTTCAGCGTGATGAACTCCGGGACTATCTGCCCGGATTCTGCTCATGTTGCATGAGCAACTGCCTTGACGCCACCAGACGCCAGGCCCGCTCAAGCAACTCCGGCAGAGCGTCACGATCAATCGCGCTGAAACGCACCAGTATCCACGGATAATCGCGATAGTGATCGGTGATAAAAAAAGCTTCCGGATTTGCCTGCATCAGAATGTGCCGGTCCAGAAATTCCATGCGCAGCACAAAGGCATCACCCTCCTGGTGCAGTCGCGCCATCAGCTTGCCGCGAACCTTGAGCGCCGCAGTGCCGTACGAAGTGCTGTCTTCAACACCGGGTAGCTTATGGGCAACAGCACGCACCACGTCGAAAGTTACTGCGGTTTTTTTCAAAGATGATGGCGGCTTCAAGGATTTGTTTCGCCGCGCGGTTTTCTTCTTCATGCCTCATCCATCCTGATGCCTGGACTACAAACCGCTTGTCAGACCAATTCCACGAAATGATTGCCGCGAGGTGTGGCAGTCAATGGAGCCCGCCTGACAGCGCGCGCAATTGCGCCTCATCCAGTATCTCAATGCCCAGTTCCTGCGCTTTCTGCAGCTTCGAACCGGCTTCCGTACCCGCTACCACATAGTGGGTTTTCTTCGACACCGAACCACTGACTTTGCCACCTGCAGCTTCAATCAGATCCTTGGCCTCATCGCGACTCATGGTCGGCAACGTTCCGGTGAGCACGAACACCTTGCCAGTCAGCGGCTTCGGCGAGGTATCGGCACTGATGCCTTCATGCTCATCCCAGCTCACACCGGCAGCGCGCAATGCCTGCAGCACCTCGCGATTATTTGGCTGTGCAAAAAACACGTGGATGCTTTGTGCGACGATGGGCCCCACATCATTAACCTGCAGCAACTCATCAACGCTGGCATTCATTAGACGATCCAGCGACCCGAAGTGTTTCGCCAGATCCTTGGCGGTGGCTTCACCAACCTGGCGAATGCCCAGTGCATACAGAAACCTCGCCAGCGTAGTGTGTTTGCTGGCGTTGAGACCATCGACCAGATTCTGCGCACTCTTCTCGCCCATGCGTTCCAGCTGCATCAGCGTCGACACATCCAGCTGGTAAAGATCGGCCAGCGTCCTGACATGTTCGCCATCCACCAGCTGATCGACCAGCTTGTCGCCCAGTCCTTCGATGTCCATGGCGCGCCGTCCGGCGAAATGCAGGATGGCCTGCTTGCGCTGCGCGGAGCAGTACAATCCGCCGGTGCAGCGCCAGTCAGCTTCACCTTCTTCGCGCGCGATGTCGCTGCCGCAGACCGGGCACTTGTCCTTGAGCTTCTTGCGGAGATTGAAAGCGGGGCCAACCGTCGCCGGACGCTTCTCCAGCACCACGCTCACCACTTCCGGAATCACATCCCCGGCGCGGCGCACGATGACAGTATCGCCGATACGCACATCCTTGCGGCGCGTTTCGTCTTCGTTGTGCAGCGTGGCATTGCTTACTGTGGTGCCGCCGACAAATACCGGCTCCAGTTTGGCCACCGGTGTGAGCTTGCCGGTGCGACCCACTTGTATATCAATGTCCAGTACGCGCGTCATCTGCTCCTGCGCCGGATACTTGTGCGCCACTGCCCAGCGTGGCTCGCGGGTTACAAAACCCAGGCGCTTCTGCAGCGCCAGTGAATTGACCTTGTACACCACACCATCGATATCGAACGGCAGGGCATCGCGTCTAGCGGCAATGTGCTGATGGAATTCGATCAGACCGGCAGCGCCCAGCACCACTGCCCGATCAGCACACACGGGCAAGCCCATATCAACAAACGCGTCGAGAATACCGCTGTGGGTTGCGGGAACTTCCCAGCCCTGCACTTCGCCGAGACCGTAGGCAAAAAAACTCAAGGGACGCTTCCCGGTAATCGCAGGATTAAGCTGACGCACGGCGCCGGCCGCGGCATTGCGTGGATTCACGAAGGTCTTTTCGTTCTTGTGTCCCTGCGCAATCAATTCGCGCTGGCGTTCATTGAGCCGCTCAAAATCGTCGCGGCGCATGTACACCTCGCCGCGAATTTCAACGACCGGTGCGGTGACATCAATCAACCGCAATGGAATCTGCCGGATAGTGCGAATGTTCTGCGTCACGTCTTCGCCAGTCTCACCATCGCCACGAGTAGCGGCCTGTACCAGCAGGCCCTGCTCATAGCG
The DNA here is from genome assembly GCA_963748005.1 of uncultured Pseudomonadota bacterium. GTDB lineage: Bacteria > Pseudomonadota > Gammaproteobacteria > Steroidobacterales > Steroidobacteraceae > CAILZL01. The sequence goes on along the minus strand of CAVVHH010000003.1, from coordinate 73,637 downwards.
CAAATTGATGGCCAGGCCATCAAACTTCAGTTCGCACCCATACTCGATCGCTGGCGCATCATCTTCCAGTTCCAGTTCGCGCCGAACCCGCGCATCGAAACTTGCGGCGCCGCTGGTTTCCGTATCTGTCTCGGTGCGGATCGACAACATGGGCACCGCGTGTTTAACCGGCGCAAAGCCTTCAAGGGTTCTGCCAATCACTCGCTGGGTTGGCGAATCAACAGTACGCAGCTGTGGATACTGCGCCTCAATGGCTTCCAGCTCTCTGAAGAGTTTGTCGTACTCGGCATCCGGCAATGCCGGCTGATCGAGCACATAATACAGATACGCATGATGATTGAGCTGCTCGCGCAGCGCCCGTGCGCGCGCCTGTATGTCAGCCGGGATGCTCATGCCGGAGCGTCAGGTGGCCGCAGCCATGCCGCCGATCAGGTGCTGGAAGTCCAGCACTTCATCGCGCAGTTTTTCCATGGTCTGCGGCGTGAGTTTGCTGCCGCGTTCATCCTGCAACACACCGCCGGTAGCATGCGCAATGCGCTGCGCGCAGGACAACATCTGATCGTACGCGACCAGACCATCCACTGGACCCGGCAGCAGCATGAACAGCGTTACGCCGGGAAACTGCTGTTCACCCATAACCTGCGGATCGAACGTTCCCGGTTCCACCATACTGGCCACGCTGAACACCGTGCCGGCATTCTGCATGCGATGAAAAATGCTGAACTTGCCATGCTGCAGGCATTCGCCCTGCAACAGCGACAACAGCTGCGAGCCCGGCACGCGCTGTGGCATGGGAACGCGCAGCGCAATGATCTTGCGTCGTGCTGCATTGCCGGAGGACTTGCTGGCACTTGCTGCTGGAGGCGAAACGGAAGCGCTTTGTGCCGTGGCTTGTGAAGTCCGAACAGTCATACGTTCGGCAGGGGCCGGCACAGCGTCAGACAGAGTAGGCGCGGTATTCGGTCCTGAGCCTGTCACTGATTCGGCATGATGCGTATGGCTGTTTGTAGCGGTCTCCACTGAGTGATCAACTACCGGAATGTTGGGCAGCGTGGGCGGTTCGGGTGCGACTGCCCTCACCGGCCCATCATGCGCAACCGGCGCAGGCTGCTGTTTACCAGCCACGGCGTCGTCGACAACCACAAATTTGTCGAACTCGATGGTCGGCTCGCGCCGGCCAGAAGGCTCCACCGACACGACTGGTTCATTCACCGCGGTTTCGATAGCTTCCGGCTGGATATACACGGCTTTGTCGAAATGGGGTTCTGCATATACGGGTTCGTGCTGCTGCACCTCTGCAGGATCAGCAAATTCGTGTGCACTCTGCACAGGTGTTGCGAGCGGTGGCGCCTGTACTGCATGTGCCGCATGCACCTGCGGCCGGTCAATGTCGTCATCCATGAACTGCCGCTCGTCGTCGCGCACTTCATCCATGTCCACATAGTCGTGAGCGCTGGCAATGCGCGGCTCGTAATCCTGGCGCGGCTCACGCTGACCCTGACGCCGCAGGTAAGCAGGCGTCTCGAACTCATCCTCCTCCACATCTTCGGCAGGCGTGAAGCCCGGCGGCGCTTCCTTCGCTTGCGTACAATCATTCGTCACCGGTGCAGCGGCGTCGTGTTGCGCCGACTTGCGCTTGCCGAACAGATAGATTGCCAACCAGATTGCAGCACCAACCAGCAACAGAATGATTCGCAACTGGGTACTCAGGTTCATGGTTGCCTTCTGCCTCGCTTGGAATTGACCCCGGTCTCCGCCATTACATGGCGGCCAGACGTACTGCTTCTTCTGTGTCCACAGCGACCAGACGCGACACGCCTGCTTCATGCATGGTCACACCCAGCAGCTGGTCGGCCAGTTCCATGGTCACCTTGTTGTGGGTGATGAAGATGAACTGCACATTCCTGGCCATCTCGCGCACCGTTTCGCAGAAGCGGACATTGTTGTTGTCATCCAGTGGCGCGTCCACTTCGTCCAGCAGACAGAAGGGCGCGGGGTTGAGTTCGAAAATCGAGAACACCAGTGCCACTGCAGTCAGTGCCTTCTCGCCGCCGGACAACTGGTTGATGGTGCTGTTACGCTTGCCGGGCGGTCGCGCCATGATGGCGACACCCGCGTTGAGCAGGTCTTCGCCCGCCAGTTCCAGATAGGCATGACCGCCACCGAACAGGCGCGGGAAACGTTCTTTCAAACCGGCATTGACCCGATCGAAGGTATCCTGGAAACGCGTACGCGTTTCCTTGTCGATCTTGCGCATGGCGCTTTCCAGCGTATCAAGCGCTTCAGTGAGATCGGTGTACTGGCGATCCAGATATTCCTTGCGCTCGGACTGTTCCTTGAACTCGTCGATGGCCGCCAGATTCACCTGACCCAGACGTTCGATCTTGCCGGCGATCTCGGCCAGTTCGGCCTCCCATTGCGGAATGTTCGCTTCGGGCGCGAGTGCTGCGGTGACCTGTTCCAGATCGAATTGCGTCGCCAGGAATTGCTCATCCAGCGTTTCACGGCGCACCTTGCTTTCCTGCAGGCTCATGCGGACTTCATCGAGCAGGCGGCGTGCCTCCTCAACGCGGCGTTCGGTGCTCATGCGCGCTTCGTCCAGTTCGCGAATACGATGTTCAACTTCATCCGCCGCGGCACGTGCTGCAGACAGTTCCTGATCGAGCGTGATGCGACGCTCCAGACGTTCGGCCAGTTGTTCGTCGAACATCGCCAGCGGCGACTCGCCTTCCAGCAGTTGCAGCTGCAGGGATTCACGACGCTCGCGCAATTGCCCCAACTGCGACTGGGTACGATCCAGACCCGAGACAATGGAATTTAGTGCCGAGCGTTTGGACTCCAGGGCAATGGCGTGCTGCTGGGTATCGGCGCGATCATCCTGCGCACGGCCGCGCGCCATCGACAATTCAGTGCGCAGATTTTCGCGACGCTGCTCCAGCTCGACGCGTTCCGTTTCGCGCTGCTCCATTTCGTCGAGGGCTTCCTGCAGGCGGGCGCGGGCTACGGTCACTTCTTCGTCGGCATTGGCCAGCTCAAGCGCAAACTCTTCAACATCGGACTGCAACTTGTGCAGGCGTTCCCGCGACTGCTCCACGCGCATCTGCATGCCACTGAGTTGCGCCTTCAGTTCACTATGGCTGCGATGCAGGTGATTACGCTCCACCATGGCGTTGTCGCGTTGCGCTTCCAGATCTGCCAGACGCGCACGCACTTCCTGCGTTTCGGCTTCCAGTTCGGCATGACGCGCTTCGATTCCCTGCAAAGACGCGCGCAGATCGCGCATTTCCTGTTCGCGCGCAATCACCCCGGCATGCACATCCTGATCGCGGCTGACGCGCAGCCAGTCGCGACCGATCCATATGCCATCTCGGGTAATCACCGACTCGCCTGCGCCCAGACGGGTACGCATGACCAGCGCATCGTTCAAACCTTCTACGGCATAGACACCGTTGAGCAGCGAGCCCAGGCTGGCCGGACCACGCACATGCGACAACAATTGTTGCGCGGAACCGCTCGATGCCGCAGCACCGGAGTCAGCCAGGAAAGTCACCGTGCCTGCTGACAGCGTGCTCAGCACCTCTGCTACGTCTTCCAGCTGGTTCACACACACGGCCTGCAGGTATTCACCCAGCACGGTTTCCACGGCGCGATCCCAACCGCCACTGACGGTAAGTTTCTGCGCCAGGCGCGGCTGCGTGTTCAATGCATTGGCCGCTAGCCAATCAGATACTTTGCCCTGCGCCTGACCGAGCGCGGCTTTCTGCAAGGCTTCCAGCGATACCAGACGACCCTGCGCGTCTTGTAGCTCACGACGGCTGGCATCGGTGGCGCTCACCAGCTCGCGCTGCCGTTGCCGCAGTTGTTCCAGCGTGTTGCCGATTTCCTGCACCCGGACTTCGAGATGCTCCAGCTGCTCGCTGGCCGACAGGTCTTCCTGCTGCATGGCTTCGATGCGCTGCTCGAATTCAGTCACGGACAGGTTGTCGATTTCCGCCAACGTGCGTTCACGCTGCGCAGTGACACGGCGCAACTGGTTTTCAAACTGTTCGATACGTGCACGTTCCACCTGTGCTTTTTCGCTGGCATCGCGCGCCAGACGATTGAATTCGTTCCAGTCTTCCTGCCAGTCCTGCATGGCCAGGTCGGCACGCTCCAGCGCTTCGGCCGATGCCAGCTCGCGTTCCTTTGCCGTTTCCAGTGTCGGTTCCAGTTGCGCAATTTCGGTCTTGAGCGATTCAATCTGTTCCTGATCGCGCGCAAAGTGCGCCGCAAGATCACTGGCGCCGCGTTCGGCCTGCTCCAGCTCGTTACGTTGCCGCTGCCGCAATTCACGCGCGTGCTGGATGGCTTGCTCCAGCCGGCCGATCTCGGCGCTCAAACCATAATGACGACCCTGCACCTCATTCAGGGTCTCGGCCTGTTCGCGTGATTGTTCGCGGAAGGTTTCGATGGCCGCTTCGTGGTGGCGCAGCTCGGCGATGACGCCCTGCATCGCGGTATCGCGCTCCAGCAAGGTATGTTCGCGCGCCTGCAGATCCTGCGTCACCTGCCGTAGCTTCATGGCCAGCAATTCGGCATGGCGACTACGCTCCTCGCCCTTGAGGTTCTGATAACGCCGCGCCGTGGCGGCTTGACGCTGCAGACGATTCAACTGTTTGTCGACTTCCTCACGCAGATCGTTCAGGCGTTCCAGATTTTCCTTGGTGTGTGAAATGCGATTCTCCGTGTCGCGGCGCCGCTCCTTGTACTTGGAAATGCCGGCAGCTTCTTCAATGAAGCCGCGCAGATCTTCCGGACGCGCTTCGATGACCCGCGAAATCATGCCCTGTTCGATGATGGCGTAACTGCGCGAACCCAGGCCGGTACCGAGGAACAACTGGGTAATATCCTTGCGGCGGCAACGCGCGCCGTTGAGGAAATAAGCAGACTGCCCATCACGCGACACCACGCGCTTCAACGACACTTCGTTGAAGCCGGCATACTGACCGCTGAGCGTGCCGTCGCTGTTGTCGAATACCAGCTCCACCGAAGCCGTACCCACGGGCTTGCGCGATGCCGAGCCGTTGAACACCACATCCGCCATGGATTCGCCACGCAAATGCTTGGCGGAAATTTCGCCCATCACCCAGCGTACGGCATCGATGATGTTCGACTTGCCGCAGCCATTGGGGCCCACCACGCCAATCAGGTTGCTGGGAAAGTTGACGGTGGTCGGGTCGACAAAGGACTTGAAGCCCGCGAGTTTGATCTTGTTTAAGCGCATTAGACTACGTTCACGCTGTCCGGATTCGAAGGCGCGGTAGTGTACGGGAAAGACATGCCGGCGTAACAAAAATTGCCACGGCCACGGTATACCGGGCAGTCAAGTCAGCACTCCGCGACACACGAGAAAACCCGCATCAACCCGTATCAATTTAGGCTCAATCGCGACTGTACGACGCACCTTGCCTATGTATAATCGGCCACTTGATCGGGGGTCACCGCGCACTATGGAGGCAACTTAAATGCCCGCGAAAAAACCTGCCAAAAAACAGAAGCAGAGCAGCAAACCTGCAGCCGGCAAGGCTGCGCTTGTGAAGAAGAAAGCCGTTGTCGTGAGCAAAGCCAAAGCGTCGCCCAAACCTGCAGCCAAACCCGCCAAGGCTGTCAAGCCGGTTGCCAAACCCGCTGCCAAGCCTGCTCACAAGCCCGCCAAGAGCGAACCCAAGGCCAAGCCTGGCGCTAAACCTGCCAAGCCGGTGGCCGCCAGTAAAACCGCACCCGCCAAGGGTACCGCTCCCGCTGCGGTGAAAGCTCCCAGCAGCAAAGTTGCTGCGCCCGCCAAGCCAGCGGTCAAACCCGTCGCAGCCAAAGCCGCGCCGGCCAAGCCCGTTAAACCCGAATCCAGGACTCCTGCTGTCGCCGCTCCCGCGCCGGCTGCAAAGTCCGCCAGCAAACCCGCTGCAGCCCCCAAGGCTGCAGAACCTTTAACCCCGCCGACCCCCATCCGGTCGGCCGTAGCCGTGAAGTCATCCGTGCCCGCAGTCAAACCGAAAAAAGATTCCGCCGCTTCCGCCAATATCGACGCTGAAGATACCGAACTGGACAGCCTTAGCCTGCTGGCCGGGCCTCGCAACGTAAAGCCTTACCAGGTCAAGCGTGACGAGGAGTACATGAATGCGGCGCAGCTGGAGCATTTCCGCACCATCCTGCAAAGCTGGAAGAAGGACCTCATGAACGAGGTTGATCGCACCGTGCTGCATATGAAGGACGAAGCCGCCAATTTCCCCGATCCCAATGATCGCGCCACGCAGGAGTCGGAGTTCAGCCTGGAACTGCGTACCCGCGACCGCGAACGCAAGCTGATCCGCAAGATCGAGGAAGCGCTGAATCGTATCGAAGACGGCAGCTACGGCTACTGCACCGAGACCGGCGAGGAAATCGGCGTCAAGCGACTGGAAGCCCGCCCGGTCGCCACGCTGAGCGTCGAAGCCCAGGAACGCCGCGAACGTCGTGAACGTCAGTACGGCGACCGCGACGACCGCTACCGATAAGAAACTTGTAGGGGCGGCTCGTGAGCCGCCCTCTTCATCTTGGCAGCCCGCCACTATGTCGTCTCTTGGGTATCGTGGCCGCTTCGCCCCTTCACCGACCGGTCCTCTGCACTTCGGCTCATTGGTGGCCGCGGTGGGCAGCTACCTGCAAGCCAGGCAGGCACAGGGACAGTGGCTGGTGCGCATCGAAGATCTTGATCCACCCCGAACTGTACCGGGTTCTGCCGACCTGAGTCTGCGCACGCTGGAAGCACTGGGTTTCGAGTGGGACGGTCCGGTGCTCTGGCAAAGCCCTCGCAGCGAGGCTTACCAGCAAGCACTGCAAACCTTGATTGACCGGGGCTCGGCCTATGCCTGCTCCTGTACTCGCAGCGAACTGCAGGCATTGAACCATGCCAATACCGAGCCCGGTGATGAACTGTACTACCCCGGCCGCTGCCGTAACGGCCCCCTGCGCAGTCATGGCCCCCATGCATGTCGCCTGCGTGTGCCTGCGGATCCGATCTGTTTTGACGATGCGCTGCAAGGCAGGCATTGCATCAATCTCGATACCACTACCGGCGATTTCGTCATCAAACGCCGCGATGGCTGGTTTGCCTATCAATTGGCCGTCGTGGTGGATGATGCGGCCCAGGGGATTACCGAGGTAGTCCGTGGCGCCGACCTGCTGCTCAACACCCCGCGACAGATCGCCGTACAGCGGGCGCTGGATTTGCCCACGCCTCAATACATGCATTTGCCGTTAGCCACCGATCTATCCGGCCATAAACTATCCAAATCCAGTGCTGCACCTGCAGCCGACAGCAATCATGCAGCACACACCCTGTGGCGGGTACTGAGCTTTCTGCGTCAGGCACCGCCGCCAGAACTACGCTCCGAGACGCCGACTGTAGTCTGGAGCTGGGCTATTACCCACTGGGATGCCGGACAGTTACGCAACACGCTGAAGATCCAAGTCGCCGCACAGGATTAGTTGTTGGGCAATCGCCGCCGATTGGACTACCATTGACGCTGCGCAGCAAAGTGCAGCAAGCCATGCGCTGACCCGAAACCATCGCCTGCGACAAGGATGACTGGCGCAGGCAAAAGCGAACAAAGCCCGGCGGAGTAATCCATGTCCGAGTCGAAGTCAGGACCACGAGTCATCAAGAAATACCCCAACCGGCGTCTGTATGACACGGTTGAGAGCCGCTACATCACCCTGGGCGATATCCGGCACCTGGTCTGCGAAAAGGCCGAGTTCGTGGTCATCGACAAGAAAACCAACGAAGACATCACCCGCAGCATCCTGCTGCAGGTGATCTCCGAGCAGGAACACGGCGAACCCATGATGAGCCAGGACTTCCTATCGCAGGTCATCCGCTCCTACGGCGGCGCCATGCAGAATTTCGTCGGCAGCTATCTGGAAAACAGTCTCAAGCTGTTCGCCAACCAGCAGGCGCAGATGCGCGAACGTCTGCAGGAACAGCACATCCCCGATCCCTTCTCCGCCTTCGCCAACCTCACGCAAAAGAATCTGGAATTCTGGCGCAGCATGCAGGATCAGTTTTTTGCATCGATGACCGGTGGCAGCTCGGCAACGCGCAGCAAGCCTAGCAATACGCCGACTCGTCCAGAGCCGGAGCTGGATGATAACGAGCCCTCACCGAAGGGTTAACGTCTCGACTTGTAGGGTGGGATGAAATCCCAGCAAATGATTGGTGGACGTTTATTCAAGATACTGGGATTTCATCCCAGCCTACGTGCTTTTCACAGCCCATGTCTGATGCCCACCTAAGTCCTCTTGGGGACGCAACTATACTTTTTATCGGAGGACCAACGTAGCCAGGATGCGCAAGAGCAGCTGCGCAAATAGCTTCGTTGGAGAAGCGTAACGCTTGTTCCACTGTCCACTGATCAGTGTCCATCGGCAGCTCTGGCAGTTGTAAGCCCTCGGCCCATCCACGGAATACTGGCTGGTCGTTGTGACGATTCAACAAAGTAACGATACGATCCGGCACATTCGCTCGGTAGAGCCTAGCTACTTGCCTCTCAACTCCAGCGATATACAAGAACCAAGGCTGATTCGGTACCGCTCCGTGCCGCAATGCGTCTATCAGCTCGAAGGTACAGCCCTCTATGGTCACTTGCGTGGGTACAAATTGCCCCATCAAGGTAGGAACGTTGATAGACGCTGAGCCACAACTCGACACGGCTAGCCTGCCATCAAGGAGCCAGATCTTCTCACTAACGAACGGTTCCTGTTGGAGAATGAAGCCCTCTGGATCTAGAACTTGCCGGGTTGCAAGGTTATCGGCGGTGAGGACTACGTTCTCACGCATTGCAATAGCGATCATTAGCGTCATGTAACACCCCCCAGCATCCATGTGTCGCAGTACACCAAACTTATGCCACGCGTAACGTCGTACGCATCGAAATCAAGCATTTTTTATATCGTAACAGGGCACGCTGGAACACCAACACATCCATCTTTCCGCAGAGGCTTGGTTCGGTAAGGCTTCCCAGGGTCGTCGCAAACAGGATGTTTGCGCCGAAGCCTACACGGATGTATTCATGGCGGCCCTGGGAAGCCTTACCGAAGCGAGACTCTGCCCGCTGTGCACCAAACACGCGGACAAATTAAAACGCCGCACGACTTGCATCATGCGGCGTTCAAGATCACAAACAGGACGAGGCATGCCTCGCCCCTACATGGATGTCATCAATCAGCCATCAACATCCCGCATGCTCAAACGCACGCGACCCTGACGGTCAACTTCCAGCACCTTCACACGCACCACATCGCCTTCGTTGAGCTTGTCGCTCACCTTTTCGACGCGTTCGTTGCTGATCTGCGAGATGTGCACCAGACCATCCTTGCCCGGCAGGATGCTGACGAAGGCGCCGAAGTCCATCAGGCGGACGACCTTGCCTTCATAGATGCGACCCACTTCGACTTCAGCGGTGATCAGTTCGATGCGACGTTGCGCTTCCTTGCCGGCCAGGCCGTCAACCGAGGCAATCTTCACGGTGCCATCGTTGTCGATATCGATGCTGGTGCCGGTTTCTTCGGTAATGGAACGAATCACTGCGCCGCCCTTGCCGATCACTTCGCGGATCTTCTCGGGGTCGATCTTGATGGTGATGATGCTCGGCGCCCATTCCGACATCGCAGGACGCGAAGCCGACAGCACCTTGTTCATTTCCCCGAGAATGTGCAGACGACCAGCCTTGGCCTGACTCAACGCCACTTCCATGATCTCTTTGGTGATGCCGTTGATCTTGATGTCCATCTGCAAGGCAGTGACGCCATCGGAAGTACCGGCCACCTTGAAATCCATGTCGCCGAGGTGATCTTCATCACCCAGAATGTCGGTCAGCACGGAGAAGCGATCGCCTTCCTTGACGAGACCCATGGCCACACCGGCCACCGGCGCCTTCAGCGGCACACCGGCGTCCATCAACGCCAGGCTGCTGCCGCACACCGACGCCATTGACGACGAACCGTTCGATTCAAGAATTTCCGACACAATGCGGATCACGTACGGGAATTTGGTCATGTCCGGCAGCACGGCGTAGATGCCGCGACGCGCCAGATTGCCGTGGCCGATTTCGCGACGCTTGGGCGAACCGATCATGCCGGTTTCGCCGACGGAGAACGGAGGGAAGTTGTAGTGCAGCATGAAGGGCTCTTTACGCTCGCCCTGGATGGCATCGATCAACTGTGCGTCCTTGCCCGTGCCCAGCGTAGTTACAACCAGCGCCTGGGTTTCACCACGAGTGAACAGCGCCGAGCCGTGCGTACGTGGCAGTACGCCGGTACGGATATTGATCGGACGAACCGTCTTGGTGTCGCGGCCGTCGATGCGCGGTGCGCCCGACAGGATGCGATCACGCACGATCTTGTATTCAAGATTGGCCAGTTCCTTGCCCACATCGCCCGCAGTGAACTGCGGTGCGTCACCCGAAGCCAGCGCTTCCACAGCGGCCTTCTTGATTTCGCCCACGCGGGTGTAACGCGACTGCTTTTCAGTGATCTGATAGGCATCGGACAAACCGGCTTTGGCTTGTGCAGCAACAGCGGCTTCCAGTGCAGTGTTGGCCGCAGGTGCCTGCCAGTCCCAGGCCGGCTTGCCGGCTTCGGCCTTGAGTTCGTTGATCGCGTTGATGGCAATCTGCATCTGCTGATGACCGAACACCACCGCGCCCAGCATCACTTCTTCAGACAGGCGATCGGCTTCGGATTCCACCATCAGCACCGCCTGCGCCGTACCGGCGACCACCAGATCCAGTTTCGATTCCTTCAACTGCGAAGCGGTTGGGTTGAGCACGTACTGGCCATCCACATAACCAACCTTGGCGGCGCCGATCGGGCCCTGGAAGGGCACACCGGACAGCGCCAGTGCGGCAGAAGCGCCCAGCATGGAAGCGATGTCGGCATCGATTTCCTTGTTGAGCGACACCACGGTGGCGACCACCTGGATTTCATTGAAGAAGTGCTCGGGGAACAGCGGGCGCAACGGACGATCGATCAGACGTGCGGTCAGCGTTTCCTTTTCCGAAGGACGGCCTTCGCGCTTGAAGAAACCGCCGGGAATTCGGCCGGCTGCATAGGTCTTTTCAACATAGTTGATGGTCAGCGGGAAGAAATCCTTGCTGGGATCTGCCTGCTTCTTCGCCACCGCGGTGACCAGCACCACGGTCTCGCCCATGGTGACCAACACCGCGCCATCGGCCTGACGTGCCATTTCACCCGTTTCAAGGGTGACCTGATGGCTGCCGTACTGAAAACTCTTTTTGAATACGCTCACAATTATTTCCCGCCGCTTTTAACTTCTGACAAATGAGTTTGCGCAGAACCGGGTGGGCACTTGCGCAAATGAAAAACGGGCTGCCACTTGTCGAAGAGGCAGCCCGTAGTAACCTGGTCCGGTTAACGTCTCAGACCGAGACGTGTGATGACTTCCTGGTAACGCTCAGGAGTGCGGGTCTTGAGGTAGTCCAGCAGTTTGCGACGCTGATTGACCATCTTCAGCAGGCCACGACGCGAAGCATGATCGCGCTTGTTGGCGCCGAAGTGCTCGGAAAGGCCATTGATGCGGGCTGACAGCAACGCGATCTGGACTTCAGGAGAACCGGTATCAGCGGGGTTGCGACGAAACTCGTTCACCACACCGCTCTTCTGCTCACTCGACAATGACATCTGCAAACCTCTTACAACTTCTCAACGGACAGCTCACGAGCCGCCCCTACCCTGACCTATTTAACAGGGCGCGCATTCTATGCTGCACACCGGGCAAGCTCAAGCGTAATTCTGTGGAAATTCTGCCGCCAGGACCGGCACTTAGGCCGTCACCGGGGTAAACAGCCGCTCAGCCAGCACCCCGCCCAGACCATCAGCCCGGACAATGCCCAGAAACCGGCCTGAATCAGCCTGCGCGGCACCTTCGAGGGGGCCATAGGCGCGAAATAACCCGGCGGCAGCCGCCAACCCCGTCAAGGGCTTGCCATGAAACAGGGCGATGGTCTCTGCGGCATCCAGCTGCAGCGCGGGCAATTCAAGCAGCGCGGTATCGGCCGGCTGCAGCAGCGCATCCCGCTCCGGCAAGGCCAGCTCGGCCAACTGTTCCAGAGTGACCATGCGGGCGGCGTCAAAAGGATCCACCTGGGTCCGTCGCAGCAGGGTGACATGTGCCACCGTCCCCAGCCGCGCGGCCACATCCTCCACCAGTGAGCGCACATAGGTGCCCTTGGAGCAACGCACCTCGAACTCGATGGTGTTGGCGGAAAACGCAACCAGCTCGATGCGCTCAATAAAAATCTCGCGCGGCTCGCGCTCGATGGTCTCGCCGCTGCGCGCCAGTTCATACAGACGCCGACCTTCATGTTTGAGTGCCGAGTACATCGGCGGCACCTGTTGCTGCACACCGAGAAAGGAGTTGAGCACCGCCGTTGCCTGAGCCGCATCAAACACCGGGATATCACGCCGCTCAATGGGCAAGCCATCTGCATCAGCGGAATCGGTTCTGATGCCCAGCAACGCGGCGACACGATAAGTCTTGCGTGAGTTCAGGAGATAGCCGCACACCTTGGTGGCCTGCCCGAAGCAGATGGGCAGCATGCCGGTGGCGAGCGGATCGAGGCTGCCGGCATGACCGGCCTTGATGGCACGATAAAAGCCCCGTGCACGTTGCAATGCCGTATTACTGGACATGCCCTGCGGCTTGTCCAGCAGCAGGATGCCGTCGATAGCGCGGTCGAAACGCTTGCTGGCCATGAGTAGGGGCCGACAACTACGCAGAGGTCGTTCGCGAACGACCCTCTTTAAGCGCCAGAGGGCGGTTCATGGGTGAACCATTCCCTTCGGTCACGAATTGCCCCTACGCATCATCATCCTTGTGACGACTCTGATCGCTCTTCACCGCTTCGTTGATGGCACTGGTGAGCTTGGTGCCATATTCGATGAGTTCGTCGGCGACAAAGGTGATCTGTGGCGCATGACGCAGCGACAGGGCACGACCCAGCGGGCCGCGCAGCAACTTGGCGCCTTCGCTCATGATCTCCTGAGTCAGCCCGGGATTTTTGTTGCCACCCAGAATGGAATAGAACACCTTGGCATGCGACAGATCCTGACTGACCTGTACATCCACGATGGTGACCGAGCCCAGGCGTGGATCGCGCAGCTCACGACGAATGAGCTCGCTCAATACCCGCTGAATCTGTTCAGCGACACGCCGGCTGCGGGAAAAGGCTTTGGTGGACATGTGAACCTCCATGCAAGGGTGGCTCGCGAGCCACCCCTACAATTGATGTGCAGGGGCGGTTCGCGAACCGCCCGCTTGCATCACATCGTGCGCGCCACTTCAACGCGCGAATAGCATTCGATCTGATCGCCGACCTGCACATCGTTGTAGTTCTTCACGCCAATGCCGCACTCGGTACCGGACTTGACCTCGTTGACGTCATCCTTGAAACGCCGCAGCGACTCCAGGCCGCCTTCGAAGATCACCACGTTTTCGCGCAGCACGCGGATCGGGTTGTTACGCTTCACATAGCCCTCCGTCACGATGCAGCCCGCCACGGTGCCGAACTTGCTGGAGCGGAATACATCGCGCACCTCGGCCAGACCCACGATGGTTTCCTTGACCTCGGGCGCCAGCAGACCGGACGCCAGTACCTTCACGTCATCGATAGCTTCGTAAATGATGCTGTAGTAACGCACATCCACGTTGCCATCCTTGATGGCGCTGCGCGCGGCGCCATCGGCACGCACGTTGAAGCCGATGATGCGTGCATTTGATGCTGCCGCCATGGTGACGTCGGACTCGGTGATGCCGCCGACACCACTGGCCAGCACCTTCACTGCCACTTCCGGTGTCGACAACTGCGTCAATGCATCGCGCAGGGCTTCTGCAGAACCCTGTACGTCGGCCTTGATGATGATGGCCACCGTCGCGGACTTGCCGTCACCCGCCTGCGAGAAGATGTCTTCCAGCTTGTTGGCGCCAGCTGCCTTGGCGAGCTTGGTGTCGCGATACTTGCCCTGACGGTACAGCGCAACTTCGCGCACCTTGCGTTCGCTTTCCAGCACCAGCAGATCGTCACCCGCATTGGGTGCACCGGACAGACCCAGCACCACCACCGGCAGCGAGGGACCTGCTGACTGCACCTGCGCACCGGTTTCGTCGAACAATGCACGTACACGGCCAAATTCCTGACCGGCAATGATGGGATCGCCGGGCTTCAAAGTACCGCGCTTGACCAGCACGGTAGCCACGGCACCGCGACCCTTTTCAATGGACGATTCGATGACCACACCGGCAGCCATGCCATCGACGGGCGACTTCAACTCCAGCACTTCCGACTGCAGCAGGATGGTGTCGAGCAGTTGCTCGATACCGGTGCCGGCACGTGCCGAAACATTCACGAACATGGTGTCACCACCCCACTCTTCCGGGATGACGCCGTGCTTGACCAGTTCGTTCTTGATACGGTCCGGATCGGCTTCCGGTTTATCAACCTTGGTGATCGCGACAACAATGGGCACTTCCGCCGCACGTGCGTGATTGATGGCTTCAATGGTCTGCGGCATCACGCCGTCATCGGCTGCCACCACCAGAATCACAATGTCGGTTACCTGCGCACCGCGCGCGCGCATCGCGCTGAATGCCGCGTGGCCCGGGGTATCCAGGAAGGTCACCACGCCCTTGTCGGTTTCAACGTGATAAGCACCGATGTGCTGGGTAATACCACCCGCTTCACCCGCCACTACTTTGGTACGGCGGATGTAGTCCAGCAATGAGGTCTTGCCGTGGTCGACGTGACCCATGACGGTAACCACCGGTGGACGCGGCAGCAATTCATGCTGGCCTTCGCTGCTGTGCAGCTCGTCATCGAGTGCGCTTTCCTTCTGCAATATGGCCGTATGACCCAGTTCTTCAACCACCAGCGCTGCGGTGTCCTGATCAATGGGCTGATTGATGGTGGCCATCACGCCCATGTTCATCATCACCTTGATGACTTCAGTGGCCTTCACGGCCATGCGCTGCGCCAGCTCGGACACCGTAATGGTTTCCGGTACCTGCACTTCGTGCTTGACTGGCGCAACCGGCTTCTCGAAACCATGCTGACTGCCAACACTGACCTGCGCAGGCTTGTTGCGTGACCGGCTCTGCTGTGCGGCCTGCTGCTGTTTCTTTTTCTTGAAACGAGCGCTGGCGTCGGTGGAGATATGCAACTCCGACCGACCGGTCCCTTCACCACGTGCAGGGGCTTCACCGCGTCCAGCAGCACGCTGCTGCTGTTCGCGTTCACGCGCCGCGCGTGCATCACGCGCTTCACGAGCCTGCTGTTCCTGCTGCTTGCGTGCGGTTTCCACCTGATCGCGCTCTTCAGCCATGCGCCGGTTTTCGGCTTCGGCCTGCAGTCGCACTTCATCAAGTATGCGCCGATGCGCCTCGGCTTCCTGGCGCTCACGCTCCACACGTTCGGCTTCCAGCCGCGCGTGTGCATCCTGCTCTGTTTCCATATGAGGTACGCCAGCTTCGGCCGGCGCATGCTCATGTAGCGGCGCTTCATGCTCGCGCCTGTGCTCTACTTCATCCTGATGTGCGCGTGCCTTTTCTTCGAGCACGCTGCGATTCAGATAGGTTTTCTTGCTGCGAACTTCAACATTGACCGTGCGCGCGCGACCCTGCGCAGTGGCTACCTTGATTTCGCCCTGTGACTTGCGCTTCAGGGTGATCTTGCTGGGCGCTGCAGCATTGTCGTCGCGACCATGCGAGCGACGCAGGAACGTCAGGAGTTCCATCTTGGCTTCATCGCTGATCATGTCGTCGGCGCCGGATACCTTGATGCCAGCCTCGTCCAGCTGCATCAACAGTCTATCGACGGGTACTTTCAGTACCTCTGCAAATTGGCTCACCGTTACATCAGCCATAAAATCCTCCGCGCCGCCAGTCGCCGATTCTCTGCATGCATGACCCAGAAGTCGGTCATCAATCAGCCTTTCTGCTCGGCAGATTCAAACCAATGCTTGCGCGCTGCCATAATCAGCTCGCCTGCACGTTGCTCATCCATATCGTCGATCACCATCAGGTCATCGATGGCCTGCTCGGCCAGATCATCACGGGTATGGATGCCGAGTTTGCCCAGTTGTCCGGCAAGTTCCTGCGTCATCCCTTCGACCAGGAACAGATCTTCGGACGTTTCCTGCACTTCTTCGGTGGCGATGGCCTGCGTCAGCAGTACATCGCGGGCGCGATTGCGCAATTCCTTGATGATCTCTTCGTCGAAGTCCTCGATCGCCGCCAGTTCCGAAGCGGGCACATAGGCCACTTCTTCAACTGTAGAGAAGCCTTCCTGCACCAGGATCGCGGCTACTTCTTCATCCACATCCAGCTGCTTCATGAACATCTCAACCAGAGCGCGCGATTCGGATTCGCTCTTCTTCTCCGCCGCTTCGCTGGTCATGATGTTGAGATTCCAGCCGGTCAGCTCGCTGGCCAGACGGATGTTCTGACCGCCGCGACCGATTGCCTGCGACAGTTTTTCTTCCGACACCGCCACATCCATCGAGTGCGAGTCTTCATCGACCACAATCGATACCACTTCAGCCGGCGCCATGGCATTGATGACAAACTGCGCGGCATTGTCGTCAAAGGGAATGATGTCCACGCGCTCGCCGCCGATTTCATTTGACACGGCCTGCACGCGCGCGCCGCGCATGCCCACGCAGGCACCGACCGGATCGATGCGCTGATCGTTGCTCTTCACTGCAATCTTGGCGCGGATGCCCGGGTCACGCGCTGCGCCGATGATGTTGATCAGACCCTGACCGACTTCCGGGACTTCGAGCTTGAACAGCTCAATCAGAAATTCCGGCGCGGTGCGGCTGAGCATCAGCTGCGGACCACGCTGTTCAGTGCGCACTTCCTTCAGGTAAGCCTTGATGCGATCCTGGGTACGCACCGGCTCGCGCGGAATCATGTGTTCGCGCGGAATGAAACCCTCGGCGTTGCCGCCCAGATCGACGGTAATGCCGCTGCGATCCACGCGCTTGACCAGGCCGGACACCATGGTGCCCATGCGATCCTGGAACTGCTCGATGACATGCGCACGTTCGGCTTCGCGCACTTTCTGCACGATGACCTGCTTGGCGGTCTGCGCGGCAATGCGCCCGAATGCCACGGATTCCAGCGGCTCTTCCACAAAGCCACCTGGCACTGCATTCTTGTCGAGATCCACAGCGTCATCCATGCGCAGTTCGCGATCCGGAAATTCCAGTTCATTGGAATCATCAGCGAAGACTTTCCAGCGGCGGAAAGTATCGTAATGTCCGGTCTTGCGGTTGATGGCAATGCGCACGTCATAGCCTTCGCCATAACGCTTGCGCGTGGCGGAGGCCAAGGCTGCTTCAAGAGCCTCGAATATGATTTCCTTGTCGACGCTTTTCTCGTTGGAGACA
This sequence comes from uncultured Pseudomonadota bacterium, assembly GCA_963748005.1. GTDB lineage: Bacteria > Pseudomonadota > Gammaproteobacteria > Steroidobacterales > Steroidobacteraceae > CAILZL01. Next base: position 56,159 of record CAVVHH010000003.1, on the reverse strand, counting down.
GCATCCACAACCATCAGGATCTCTTTGTTCATCGTCATCACTACACTCCCACCTGAGAGCAGGGTCTGTTAACAAACCCTTATGTTCCAGAAACACTTCTTCAAAATCGTTAAACGCGAGCATTGACGCTCAGGTATCAAAATCCGGCGCCAGGCGCGCCTTGTTGATGCCATCCACATGCAATCTGACCGGCTGCCCATCCTGCTCCAGCGTTACTTCGGCATCATTCACCGCCAGTATCCTGCCGAGAAACCGCCGTCGGCCGCCCACCGGCAACACCATCTCGACACTGGCGCGCTCGCCCACAAACCGGGCAAACTGCGCCGCGGTGCGCAAGACCCGATCCATGCCGGGCGAGGAGACTTCCAGGGTGTATTCCACCGGAATCGGATCGGCCTCGTCCAATGCAGCGCTCACTGCGCGGCTCACCTTCTCGCAGGCTTCCAGGTCAATGCCCTGTTCGCCGTCGATGTACAGGCGCAGAAAACCGTTGCCACGGCGCACCGCATACTCCAGCTCCCACAGCTCATAGCCCTGGGCGCGGACCACTGGCTCCAGCAGCTCGATCAATTTGTCGCGCATGCTGCCTCCCCGTGCTCATAAACGCTGCCGACCCCGGACGGTGGCGATCCTGTACAGAATCCAGCTACCGGCCGCCAAAAATCCCGAGGCCTAAAAACAAAAAAGGGCCATCGGCCCATTCGTTAAGCGCTCAGCCCCTGCCTGCCACCATCACTGGCGGCTCCTGGTATCTACCTGCGAATGGCACCAACATAAACGCCAACTCACCCCTCTGCCCATCCCGGCCGGATTCGTTCCGGCCAGAAACCAAAAAGCCCCTTGAAGGGGCCCAAACCTGACCGAGTCAGGACCTGACCCAAGTCAGGTTAATGGTAGCGGGGGCTGGCTTTAGGACTTATTCGCCGGCCAAAACCGTCCGAATCGCCCTGAAGTAGCTCTTCATCCCCCTACAGAGGGCGCGCATTCTAGCCGGGGTGGTGCGTTGCGGTAAAGGGTTATCTGACCTTTCCCGGCGGGTACCTCATCTGCCTCCAGAGGCTTACTTTTACGGCTGCCGGTTGCCCATAAAGATACGCATAGGCAGGATTGTGGGGAAACACTGCCACTCAACTAGGAAGGCAACGAAATGGCGACCATCGATGGCCTACCTGAAACAATATGGCACTACACAAATTGGGCCGGCCTCGATGGGATCGGTGATTGATACATAGAGTCCCAATTCTGGCGGCTTGCGCATGTTCGTCTCCTTGAATCCTGGTTGTGTATTGCCCTGAGAGCGTACACCGCCACCGAAGCCGGGGAAAAGCCCCGACCTCACGGCCGGGGCCCATCGCGACCTTTACGCCTCTTCCCTTTGCAGCTCAATCCATCGCGGCCCCTCGCCCTCTTCATGGTCGCCAGTGAGGTCGCGCAGTAAGTTGTACAGATCATCTTCAACGCCCCGGTACAACACATGGCACAGCTCTTCGCTGCCATCGGTATTTTGCCCTTTGATGGCCAGGCCAAGGACCCGGGCGTTATTCAATGCACTTTGAATCTTGTCAGCGATCAGCTCTGCAGCTGCAGGATTGATGCTCGGAAGGGAATTGGTTTTCGCTATGCTATCGGTAGCCATGATCATCACCTCGTTTGAAGATTGTGGTCAGGCGCTTTTGGGCTGTTAGAGCAGCCCTTGGCGCCGCTATTTACTTACTTACCCGAATTTCTCGATGGCCGCGTCTATCAGCTCCAGTGCGGCGACGCTGTTGTTCCTTGCAACAAGCCCGGTTCCATTAATTTGTTTGATCGCAACGCGGTGGCTTTGAACCGCTTGAGCCCTTCCCGCTTGTAACGCCTCCTTGATTGAGTCAATGAATTTTGATTCAGCCATACCGTACTTACCCAGAAGGTCTTCCACCGCCTCACGCAGCAAGTTTTGCTTTGAAATCCTTGTCTCCGCCGCAAGCTTGTCCAGTAGTACAGCTTGCGTTGGCTGCAGGAGAATAAGTTGCTTGTGCTTGTTGGTTGCAGGTGCCATTGGAGTAATTCCATACAAAGGGTGCAAGGATATATACCCTTGTCACCCCTGACTGTCAAGCTACTGCACCAGTTGCCCCGTCCCCGTGCCGCCCCGCCTTCGGCTACAATGCCCCCGTAGGAGGACCATTCATGGCATTGCCAGTGTTAGGAAAAGACCCCGTTTTCTGGGAAGTTGATGGCATCCCGGTGGCAGCATTGCCAACGCCAGAAGGTGGTGTGTCTGTTCGAGCGTTCGATGTGCCAGAAGGGCGCCCGTTTAAGCCATCCCTTGCATATGCAGACGGCACGCCCATTTCAGCCGAGGCCTTTGAGCGGCTCAAGGAGTCGTTCCAGGCGGCAGAGGCTTCAAAGGCGACGGTCAAGAAGCTCAACAGCTTGCCGTAGCACATCAACAAATTTGGTCCGTGGCGCTCTCATCCAGCCTGTCAGCTTCCCAGCAATATTTTGGTGCCGACAGACGGTGGAGGAGATGACGCGCCGCCGTAGATGTTGGCTAGCACGCCCTTGCGGCTGCGAAGTCGGTCAGTCAGTTGACGCGCGGAGATGTCGGCGCTGGCGATGGTTGGTGGTGCGGAGGCCTTTTCTGCCGAAAGAGTAGCTTGAGCCATTATTTTTTTGGCTTCTCTTTTTGGCTCCGTGTACTTGTCGTAGCCATACTTTATCGCAGCACCCGCCGCCGCATTTGCCGCAACAGCGCCAACGCCTGCTGCTACAGCATTGCTGGCGCCCAAAGCAGCCGCACCAGCGGTTGCGTGAGTTGCTATACCGGTAAACACTGGAACAAACCATGCCATGTTTCAGCCCTCAATAAATAATCCAACCGTCGCGCAAGGAACAAACAGAATCAAGTGATAATCCTGATCACCGCCGCGCACTCTTACCCGCGTGCTGTGCAACAAGGTCCAGCCACTGCCAGACACGAATGTCTGCCAGGAGCCATGGGCATCCGTATAGCAGCTCATCGACCTTCGGATGTTTGGCAGCAGCGCTGGCAAGCCGCTCATCGATCGCGTCGCGACGCGCGTAAAAGTCATCGCCCCATTGTTGTTTCAGTGCGCCGATGACTTCCGCGATCTTTGCGCCTCTCTCACCAGGTGTCGCGTCCCGCAGTTGCTGGCCAACTTGGTCGATCGCTTCAAAGATTGGTCCGCCTAGGTGTTTCGGGATCTGCATGTCACTGAATGCGGCCCGCACTTCCGAATCGAACGCCAAATCTTCGTCCGTCATCTGGTGCCCAGAAGAGGACTCGAATTGATAGTCCTGCGGACGCGCGCCCGCCATCTGCTCATCGATCTGCGCCTCCAGCTGCTGCTCAATCGTCAACTGCGGCTGTGGTGCCCCTGGCTGTTCACCGGCCGCGAGCGGGCCGAGCTGTTCCATCTGGGTCCAAAAGTCCTGATCGGAAACCGTGCCGGCAGCACGCTGGGCGCGTAGCGTATCGAGCTGCGTCTGCGCCTGCTGCTGCGATAGCGACGGCGCTGCAGTGCCTGCTACGGACTGTTCCGCCAACGCTTCGAACCGGGCTTGCTGGCCATTGCGCCAGGACCAGTCATCGATCTTGCCGGCAGCCCGATCAGTGCGCAGTTGCTCAAGCTCCTGCTGTGGCGACATTGGCTGTGCAATTTGTGTTGCTTGCTCCATGGCTACACCTCCACATTCGGCGCCGCGTTTTGCAAACGTTGAACCAGTGCATTGCCTTCGGTGGTGATGATGTTCTGAAGCTGGACCTGATCGCCGGCCACGATGCGCAGCAAGTCTTCGCCAACCCGGAACGCCAGCGCGCGCGGTGAGAGTGATTGCAGTGTGTCGCCGTGGGGCACCGCCACTTGCACTCGTTGCGCCACTTCGAGCAGTCGCCTGGCGCTTTGGATGTGTTCCGCTGATGCGCTCGCAAGTTCGGCCAACACGCCCTCGACTGCAACAACGGGCTCCAGGTACTTGGCACGCTTGGCGATACGTTCATCCCGTGCACGATTCTTGGCCTCCTGTGCTTCGTTCTCGACCTGTTCCTTAAAACGGGCGCGCAACAATTGCACCCCAGCATCCAGCTGAGCAAGCTTTTCCGGGTCGCCTTCAATTTCCTGCAGCTCGATCTCTGCTTGCTCCGCCGTGCGGTTTCTCGCGAACTCCAGTACAGCCAAGCGCGCTTTGCGTGTCTCGGGTGCGGGTGTAATTGCTTCGGTCATGTCGGTCTCCAGTGTTTAAGCAGCCGCGGGGGGTGTCGGCTCAAGTTGCGAAGTTGGTTGCTTGTTCAGTGCGCGCTGTACGTTCTCTCGCGCGCGTTCGCGCAAGCCAGGCCCTTGCACCACTTGCCAAGGCGAGGCCATGCAGCGTGCAGGGAATTTCCCGCCGCTGATGCCGTATAGGTAGATCTGCGCGTTCTGCGCCAATGTTGCCGGCGACCAGAGCATCGTGAGTTCGGACTCGCCAATTTGATTGGGCAGCGCGGAGCGGAACGCCAGGCCGGCTTCGCAGCATTTGTCGTACTGCGTCGATACCTTCCCCAGCAACACCTGCAACGTTTCGACTTCGCTCTGCCAGACGTGGGCCTTTTGCTTCGCGTCGTCAATGCGCCGGGCCGTTTCTGCTGCGGCTTCCGCTTGTTGCGCCCTGTGTAGCTGCTGCTTGAGTCGGGCGCAGTCATCACGCGCATCTTCAAATCGCTGCAGCGCGTCTTTGATTCCCTTGCGCAGCTTCGCGATGCTGACTTCATCGCCGGCACTCGACAGCGCCGGGAAGCCAGTATCCAGTTTGTCCTTCGCTGTCTGCCAATCGGCCCGCGATTCGGACACGGCGGATTCCGCGGCCACGACCAGCGCCTGTAGATCATTGACCGTGAGTTGTTTGCTCATTCGGTATCCTCATGTGGTTAAGTCTTTGCGTATCGCGGACGGGTATTCGTCCGATTGAATCTGCCACCTGGCGCAAACTCGCGAGCCGTCGCCATGGCATAGTTCTGCGGTCCAACCTGCTCAAGCGTTCGGGCAAGTTCGGGATCAAGTTGGTAACCAGGCGGTTCGCGTCGTCGTGATTTCTGTTCGTTTCTCATTGCCTACCTCAAAGCAGCGCGTATTCAGGGCGGGCGACGCCCCATGTCGGTTTGCGAACATGCTTCTTACTCGCCAGCCAGATGGCACCAATGCCTGCGTTGGCGATGTCGTCATGTGCGCGGGGTGGGTGATCAACCACATCACCTTTGCCACCGGCACGCGGCCGGCGTTCAAGCATGCGTAGCTGCGTGGCCAGCTGCGGAACGTCGAGCAGTTCGATGCGCTGCTGCGTGAATAGAGGAAGGGCTTCGACGTAGATGGCGGATTTGTCGAGCTCGCACGGCTCATAGGTGAGCTGGTACTTGCGGAACATCGCAGAGACCCATTCGCCGGCGTATCTGTCACCGGAGACAGTGCGGATACCGAATGAGCGGGCGACCTCACCGAAGCGTTGCACCACAGTTTCCGGATCGAAGGGCGGTTGCTCGATCAGCAGACGATCCAATATCAGCTTGTCTTTGTCGTCACGGTGAGCGATGCCAAGGGTCATTGCGTCATGCCGGCCGCCTGATGGATCAACGAAACACACGTAGGACTGCTTTGCCGCGAATGGCAGCTCTCGGCGCCCAGGCGCCATGGCCACATCGATAAGCTGGTCCTCAAGAAACTGGCTGATGTCTTCGCGGAACTCGGCATCCCACTCACTACGTGCCGCCAACGGATCTTCTTGGCGTGCGCGTTCGATGACGCTGTCGTTGATGGTCGGATTCAGCACCTTGCCCGGCGCTTGGATCACCAGGATGTCCGACGGGTGTCCGTAGTGAGCGCGGTACATGTCCCATAGATGCCCGCGGCGTGAGTGAGGCGAACTGAAGCCAAGCAGTCGGCCACCGAGATTGGCCAAGCCCGGGCGCACAGCGCGCACAAGCTCAGTGTCGGGGTTGGCTGAGAGGTCACTGCGATAGAAGGCGAGCTCATCCAGCAGCACGCAGGCATAGCTGTAGCCGCGGGTACTTCGGAAGCTGCCCACATGAACCTCAAGCTGCACGCGATGGGCAAAGCTGACTGACTCTGTGGTGATGTTCACCACCTCGGCGGCGATGATGGGCGAGTCCTCAATGAGGCCCCGGGCATAGTTCATCAGCTGACGGGCCTGCTTACGATCGGAGGCGATCAGGGCAACGGTTGCCACTTCCCCAGGGCCAAGCCTGTCGCGGTAGTCGGTAAGGGAAGCGTGCACACCACAAGCTGCACCGAACAGCGTGCCACCTGCGCGCCGGGGCTTGACCAGATACGCCTCGTCATAGGGCTTGGCGGTGTAAGTTTCGCGGCCCGTGAGCGCGCGAAACAACTCAAGCTCTCCGTCATCCAGCGGCAGCCCGTCAATGATCTTGGCAACCGTGCGCCAGGCGGCGAAGGTCTCACCCGCGAAGGTGCGGCCGAACAGCTCGGGGTCAAGCATGGCGTCGTGCAGGGACTTCATGCGGCCACCTTCGCGGCACGTGTGGCTGCGTAGTGGGCAATCAGCAGTGCTTCTGCACGGCCGTCATGCTTGGCAAGGCGCAGATCGGCAGCAGGGAACAGCAGGCGGGCTTTGTGCAGGCTGGCGTGCTTGTCCTTGCTCAAACCGAGTGAACGCTTCCAGGTGGCAGGCGTCACCAGCTCGATGCTGATTTGCATGGCCTGCAGCACCGACAGGACCGAACCGAAACCGACGCCAAACGAGAATGACGACGCGACGCCTTGTCCGGGCATGGCAGAGACGCGCTCCACCACTGCGTGCGCTGTGCGGCCTCTCAGTGCGTCCAGCAGGATGCTTTGCAGTTCGCTGCCATCGATCCACGCAAGGGAATGGTCGCGGATCACGGGCAGATCGTGGACGGCTTCAAAACTACCGCCAGACAGCACGGCAAGCGCACCACTCAAGCCGGGGTCGATGCCGATGGTGACGGGGCTCATGCGACACCGCCCACACCAAACAGCTGCGCGCGATACTTCTCGCGATCCTGCAGCCTCTTCGCCCACTTCGATACCTGCTGCTTGGTGATGCCGGTAAGTTCTTCGGCGCTGTCAACGAAATAGCGCCGATCTTGGCTATTTGCCTTTTTTCCCTTGCCGCGAACACTCTCCCGCCACCAATTAACAAAATCCTCCTGATCGGCCAGCTTCTGTTCGACGGCGCGTTCGAGCAATGGCGAACCGCTTTCGATGACTTCTCTGGCGCGCTGAACTGATGCGCGGCCTACATTCAACATCTCAGCGGCGACAGACTGAGTAATGGCAGGTGCATCAATTGATGCAGCTTGATCAGCCCTCTGCCCGTCCTGAAGATTCGCAATCTTCCCTGCCACCATGGCCCGCTGCGATTCGCTCAGGTGGCGGCGATGAAGGTTCAGCGACAGCATCATGGCGCCCCCAGATGCTGACGCAATGATTTGACCGGTTTGGACCGGCGTTCAACACCCAAGACTCTGTAGACGCCCAGCAGCGAATTCAGCGCCTGCGTGTACGCACCGGTATCAAGTGCCACACCGGATGCAAATCGCATCTCCTGCGTCTCTGCCAGCAGCTCCAGGAACACGGCACGACGGATCAGCGACTGTCTGGCATGGGTTAAGTTTTGTACGCCGCCAGCGTCAGCCTGGAGCGCTTCAATGCGCGGCATGACGGCACGCCAGATCTTCGTGCGCTTGTCGAAGCGTTCCAGCCAGTCGGCTGAATAGTCAGCAGGCAACTGCGTAAGTAGTTTGTCGCTCTTGCCGCGTGCCACTACTGCATACCTCTCATAGTTCGAACAACAGATATTTCCCACGCACGCGAACAGCACAAAGCGAGTCCCTGCTTTTTCAGCATTGATGCAATCCGCAATGAATCAGCAACTTGCGGCGATTTATTTACAATCACGTCTGCAGTCACTGTTCGCCGGGCCAAAGATTGGAAACTTGACGCATACGGCCTTGATTGCAGGGCCAGCCCTACACGGGTGGCACGAGTGTCTAAGATCAGTTGCCTATCCCGTGTCAGTGACATCAGTGATGTCAGTGGTTTTGCTACTATGTCTATCCCTTCCCTTTCCTCCTTACTCACTTGTTGATGTGAAGGAGAACAGAGAGAAAGACGGTAAGTAATAAATAGAAAATCACTGACTTCACTGACATGACTGACGGGATTCATCTCTCAAGCCTCCCGACAGCCTGCAACCGCTCGTTCAGCGATAGCGTTTTGATCGCGTAGGCAGCTTGGCGGCGTCCCCCAACTCGCCACAGTCCATCCTGTGCGGTGTCGTTCCTGACTGGCAGATAGCCCGCCTCTTCCAGGCGGTGTGGAATATTGCGACGGTTCTTGCGGTCTTCGAGCCATTCGGCAAACGTGTTGCGCCCAGCGAGTCGGGCGTAGTCGATCAGCCTGGTAAGCGTGATGGCTGGAGGGTTGTGGGCAGCGTCCAGAATGTCAGCCAGTTCCGCATCCTCAGGGGCCCGGTTGGCATCCACGATGTCATAGAAGGCGGCAGTCTTTGGCGGCGGTGCCTTTGGGTTGAATCCTGATATGTCCAGAGTCGCCAGGTACGCGGCCACATGCCCAAGCCCCCCATCTGCATACCATTGCCAAAGATCGTCCCAGTAAGTTTCGGTGAAATCCTCCTTGGTCAGGTCGCTCCACGCCACGTAGTTCCGACGATCATCGGCCGGCAGATATATGCCGTCAGTCTTGTGATTGGTGGTGATGATGACGCCGCAGCAATTCAGCACAGCGTGTTCGCGAATATGCTTTTCATCACAGCGAAGCACATCCGGCGGCGCAGCGGTGTACACCTTCATGTGATCATAGAACGCGTAGCGATCGACGTCGCCTAGGTCTCGGGCTTCAGAGATTCGAAGCACCACGCTTTTGACAAAGCCATTGAAGCGCCCCAGCATCGTGACGGGCGATACTTCAGCAAAATTCCACGGCCCCACGGCAGCCTTGAGCGGTTCAACCAAGGTATCTTTACCAACTCCCGGCGCTCCCCCCAGCACAAGTGCATGATTGATCTTCTGATCAGGCCGCTGCACCCGCTGAGCCATCCAGGCAATGATGTGGCCGCAATTTTCTGGATAAACCCGCTCCACATGATCGAGCCAAGGCCCAGCTTTGGTAGCGTCACCGAGTTCAATTTGTGGCGGCTGGTACAGGTTGAAGCAGCTGCTTCCGGCGTTTTGACTCCATCCGCCGTTTGAGATGAGTCGGTCACGAATCAGCAGTGGTTCGCCGGGCGCCCATGTCATTTGATCAACCGGTTGATGAGCATCTAGCCACGCCGAGGCGGTTTTCTCGGCAGCGCCAACCGGTGGCTGCAGGCGTGCGTTCACGCTTGAACTTGGCCACATCTCCCGACTAGGTACAAAAATGTACTGGTGCATCGGCATGTAGGCATAGAAGTTATCCAGCGACAAGGTGCTGGTGACTTCCGGCTCGACGATCATTTTTCCGGCCGCAATCCCTTCCAGCTCAGTGGCATCTAGTGGTGGCCTGCATTTGGTGCGATTCAATTCGGTGATATCAGCCAGAATCTGTTTGGAGTTTGCACCGCGCTTACGCAGGCGAAATGCTTCGCGGCTGAGAAAGTCATTGCGACCACCTTCGACAATCTGGCCGGCAGTGATACCTGGCGCAGCTTGCGGGGGCTGTTTACTCAGGAGGTCGACCAGCCACGCTGGCGCCGGACCTATATTTTCGAGATCACCAACAATCTCGAGGCCGTGCGCGGGCCACCAAATGATGTAGCCGCCTTCGCCACGCACATCGACGCCTTGGGCGATTTTGCTCGCGCTGTTGCGAATAGCCGCGCGGTCGGGCCATCGATACAGGAGATGCCAACCGCGGCGTGTCTTGTGAATACGACCGCAGACAAGGTCTGTTGATTTGTCGGTGTACCAATCGGCACCATCCGGGTCGATGTCTACTACAAAGATGCGTGACGCTCTACCGGTCGGGACCGCAATCAATGCATCAGGGTATTGCTCGCACCATCTATCAATTTGTTCGAGGTCTGTTGATGCATCTTTGAAACCATGTGGCGTCAACGGCTGCTTGTTCTCGCCACAGGGGAACACTGGAATGCCAGCTACGGCAAGATTGGTCGCAATGGTCCATGCGTCCATCACGCGGCCCCCTCTGGCTTGATGAACCGCAGTTCGATCAAGTTGGCAATGCGCGCGTGCTCTTTCTTGCTGGACATAGCCAGTTGAAAGCAACGGGCACACAGCAAGTGATCATGCGGTTTGCCATGAACGTCGACATACACACCGCCATGGCGGGTATCGCTCGCGATCAAGGGCTGGCCGCATGCCGCGCAGCTATTCATGATGGCCCGCCAGCCATGAACGCACTTGCTCGAGTGGCAAGCGAAGCGCTGTAGCTACGTCGACATCGGTCAAGCCGGTGTCAGCCAAGCGGCGAACTTCAGCTGCCAAGCTAGCCAGGTCACTCGGCCGATGTAGCTGAGCCATTGCGATATAATTGAGAGCGCCGCTGACACTCATGGTGCGGGCCTCAAAGTCACATTCGAACCAGCCCGAGCGGAACCGCCGCGACTGTCACCTCCAACACGGCCCTCCGGTCTGCTGGAGTGGGGGAGTGATAGCCCACTGCTCTTACTTACTGTTTCGGGTTGGCTCAACCGTTCGATGGCTGACTCAGCCAGAATATCGATGAGCGGACGCAGACGAGCTTCCATCACGCGGCAGCCCTTGTTGATTTCATGTTCCGTTGATCCCGTTCGGCAGTTCGGGCTGCACGTAGCGCCTCGGCCTTTGCAACCGAATACAAAGGACGCCCATCAACAATACATTCAGGGGCAATGGCACCGCGAAACTCCAAGTTTCGGGTTGTGCCCTCGGAGCAATCGAGTATTCGAGCTAGGCCAGACCTCCCGACGAGATTCAGCTTCATGCGACGCCCTCCACTGTAACGGTATAAGGTCTAAAAGAAGTTGCAGCAATGATGCATTACTGTTAACGTTCAATTCCATACCAACCGTTACGGTCATTGAAACCTAAAATGGCATCAAAGACGTTACATAAGGATCGGAAGCAGGGCGCGCGGGTCGCTTTCACTCTATTTGACGAGTCAATTGTGAATGCCGCTCTCGCCTTGGCGAGTACCGACATTCAATCTGAGCAGGAAGCGCGGGAGCTGTTTTCCGGCGTCGCAGCTGGACGCCCTGAAATGCGATTCGGGCTCAGCCGCTCGAAGACCACTAACCTACCCTGGGTGGTTGAGTTGGGATCGGGTTCTTTCGGTGCAGATGATTGGCAACAAGGTCAAAGCCTCATGCAGAAGATGTTACCGCTCGTCAGTCGTTTCGATTCCTTCAGCCACACGAAGCAGAAAGGAGTGCGTGATGCGGTAAACAAAGCACTGGTGATGTACGACTTCAACAGCTCTCTGCAACTGCAGGTCGGCCCCGCCGGACTTGAGCTTCGAAACCTTGACGATGAGCACCATGACTCTATCGCAGCGGCCTGTGCTCGCTCACTTATTCCCTTTCTCATACCAGAAGGCTGGCCACCCGCACGGATTGGCAAGTGCCAATACCGCAACTGCGGCGCTTGGTTCCTACGCCCTCCACCCCAACGCGGATCCGTTCCGCTCTATTGTTCACCAGAGCATGCGACAAGCGAGCGCGTGACGAGCTTCCGAGAACGTCAACGCAAGGCTGCTGCCAAACCAAAGTGAGGACGCCATGAAAGCCGTCATCTATTCGCGATTCTCAACCGACCTGCAAACTGAAAGCTCGACTGCCGATCAGGTCCGCGTCTGCACTGAATACGCGAGCCGTGAGCGGATGCAGGTTATAGAGTGCTTCGAAGATCAAGGCATATCAGGTGCCGCCTTGGGCAATCGCCCCGGCGTGCTGGCCATGCTGGAGTCCTCGCTGGCCAAGCGATTCGATGTACTGCTGGTCAATGACCTGACGCGCCTCTCGCGCAGCACTGGCGACCTCAGCAAGATGATTGATCGACTTGTTGCCAGAGGCATTCGAGTTATCGGCGTGCAAGATGGGTACGACACGGCACGCAGAGGCCACAAGCTACAAGCAGGCTTATCCGGCATCATCGGTGAAGCCTTCCGCGAGATGATCAGCCAGCGCACCTATGCGGCATTGGAGTCTCGGGCAAAGAGCCAGCGGCCAACTGGTGGCAAAGCCTATGGCTACACGCCAGCGGTCAACACAAAAGCCGGCCGGGTCGAGGTGGACGCGACACAAGCAGCGATCGTGCGTGAGATATTCGCTCTCTATGCCGATGGCATGAGCGAACGCGCCATTGCGGACGTTTTGAACTCGCGCCGCGTGCCCTCCCCGGGGTCGTCATGGAATCGCACCGTGAGACGTGCGGGCGGTTGGATGGGATCGGGCGTCCGCGCCATATTGCGCAACGAGGTCTACGCCGGCCAGGTCGTCTGGAACAAAAGCGAATGGATCAAAGACCCCGACACCGGAGTACGCAAGCGCCGTGATCGGCCGGTATCCGACTGGGTAACGTACCAGGATGAATCCATGCGCATCGTCAGCGATGAACTCTGGCAGGTGGTACGTGCTCGCGTGGTGGCGACCGAGAAAGCGTCGACTTCCATCCGCGACGCCCTGCACGTCAATGCCCGCACGGGCGCCGGTCCCAAGTTCCTTCTGAGCGGTTTGCTCAAGTGTGGTACGTGCGGCAGCAACTTCGTCATGGCGAACGCCACGAGTTACCGGTGCGGTAGTTACACCAATGGGGGCAAGAGCGCCTGCGGCAATTCGTTATTGGTTTCCCGCACTTTGGCGGAATCCAAGTTACTTGCCGGCATCAAGGCCGAGTTGATGCAGCCGGAGTATCTGGAAGAATTCAAGCGCACTGTTCGCGAGAAGCTGGCCAAACAACGAGACACAACCTCGGCCAATCAGCTGGCACGGACCAAACGCCTGGCAGAACTGGAACAGCAGATCGCCAACATGACGGACGCCATCGCTGCCGGGTTGTTGTCCCCTGCCCTCAAATCCAAGCTGCAGGCGGCAGAAGCCGAGCGCGAGCAACTGAGAGGTGCCAGGAATGAGCAAGCACTGGCCAAGGTAGCGGACTTGCTGCCCCACCTGACGGACAGCTACAGGGAACTGGTAGAGGATCTGGAGAACGTGCCGCCGCGGCAAGTCGCGAAGGCTCGGGCGAGCCTTAAGCAGCTACTCGGCGATGTACGCCTGGTGCCGGAGAATGACGGCTTGATAGCCGAAATCTCCTTAGATTCTCACCGGTTATGGAGCAAGATAACCGGCGTAAATAATATGGTAGCGGGGGTAGGATTTGAACCTACGACCTTCGGGTTATGAGCCCGACGAGCTGCCAGACTGCTCCACCCCGCAACAGAGGCCGCGCATTCTAATGATGCGCTGTGGCGTTTACAAGACATTTGCGTGGTGCAGCAAAAGTATTCGGGGTTGGGAAGTTTTGCCGGGAAATCAGGGGGATCGGCGCGGAGGCTGGCTTTCAGTTTCAACTGCCGTTGGCATCCGTCACCTGAATACCTTCTAACCTTTGGCCCGGCGCCGTTCACGCTATTCCCGCAGCCCAACCTACCGAGCTAGTACATTCCCATGCCGGCACACTTCTGAGAACACGAAGTGCCCACCTTACAACGGAGTACGCCGTGCGCGGTGCAGGTTGGTGCAATCACGATTGCGCCTTACGCGTTTTCGTTCTCCAAGAACGCGAGACCCTCTTGGCAGCACCGGAGAACACAACTAGAAACAAGAGAAAGGAAGGAAATAACTGCAAAGGCGCGTTATGCCCACAAACGAAGTCGAACGCTCTGTATCCGATCAACAGGTGATTACATAGACCAACTGCAAGCCACCACGAACAGGTGGCTGCGCCAACAACAATCACCAGCACGATGGCTGTCACCTTCATAACGTATCTCTATTTGCTGCAGGATTTGCATTGGCTCTTGAATTCATTCAATACGTTTTTCGACTTTACAAGCGCCTCAGTAACCCGATCATTGCTAGGGTACATGTCCTCGAAGTAATGCGAGATCATTCCGAAATTGAGGAGCCCAGTGTACTCTTTGTACTGGTGCCCTCCCGCGGCACTATCTTGAGCGGTATGCAAGGCACGCCCTAACGCGACGCAGTCGCACTTTGTGATCTGGTCCCTGATGTCTTGATTGCTCTTCGCCGCCGCTGCGGCGGCCGACTCTCCCGGCACGGACATCGAGTGAGTGTATGCCATTGGGGGATCCTGGGACCCAGGCTCAAAGTCCCACAAGATAGCGGACATGAGCGCTTGATTCATGCAAGTCCCCTCAAGTCCGGAACCCACCAAGGCCTCAGCAGTAACTTCCATATGCACGTGCGAAAAGAACAACCCGAAAGGATCACGTCTCGAAATTGGATTCCCCCCGACATAGCCGTACGTGTTGATCCCGCCCTCAAGCCCAATCGGATCACTTTGGAAGTACCTACCAGTAGCAGGATCGTAGTCTCTGAAGTAGTTGTAGTTCAGCCCAGTCTCTTGATCCGCATACTGGCCCGGGAACCGCAGGTTCATAGCGAGAGTGAGCCCATTGCCATCCGGGTCTTCATTAGGCGTACCGTTGCCGAACGGATCATGGTCCCACCGCCAGATCACTTCGTTGTTGGTCGATCGGGTGACTTTGGTGGGGGCGTTGAGATGATCGGTGTGGATATAGAAAACGCCGACGCCTGATCCGCCTTGATCCGTGCGTATCGTTGCGACAGGTATGTCACCCAGATACACCAGCTCTTGTATCAACGCGCCGCTCTGATCATATTCGCCTAGCAAGTGACCAGACTCGTCATACACGAAGTGAATGGTTTCGTTTGAGTTGCTCTTGAACACTCGTTGCCCCAGCGCGTTGTACTGGTAGCCAGTCGTTGTGCCCATGTTCGTGGCCGTGGCCAGCCGGCCCGCAGCGTTGTAAGTAAAGGTTCGGCTGCCATCGCTGGTGGTATTGCCGGCATTGTCGTAGCTATAGGTGCGAGTCAGGGTGCCGGTGGTGCTTTCGATGCGATTGCTGGTGGCGCTGACAGTGAGATTGGTTGTACCGGTGGGTAAACCGAGGTTCGCCGAGCTGTCGTGACTGATGCTGGCGATGGTGCCATCGGGATGGTAGGTGTAGGTTGAAAGACCCGCACTGTCGAGCGTGGTGAGCTGACCATCCTGATCGTACTCGCGCACGGTCAGGGTGTTGTTGCCCCAAGTCCAGCCTCGGGTGGGACCAAAGGGGCTGTACAGGACATTACTCAGCAGAGATTGGCCGTTCACGGAGATGCCGGTGGGTTTGCCATGGGTGTAACTGTAGCCGATGGTTTGGCCTGAGGGCGTGGTAATGCTGGTGAGCTGGCCGTTGGTGTAAGCGTATTGAACGGTCTTGCTCTGACTGCCGATGGTTTGGGTTTTGCTCTGGGTTCTGCCCAGCGCGTTGTAGCTATACGTCGTGTTGCCGCTGGCATCGGTGACCTGGGTCAGATGACCCTTGCCATTGGCGCCCTGATCGTACTGGAAGCTCTGAGTCTGATCGCTGTACTGGATCTGGGTGACTCGACCCAGCGCGTCATAACTGTAATCCCCAGCCTCGTTACGGGCATCGGTGGCCAAGTCGAGATTCCCCGCCGCATCATGGGCGTACTGCGTGACGCCGGTATCGGGACTGGTGAGTTGCGTGAGATCACCCAGACCGTTGTAGGCGTAGCTGGTGGTCAGGGTTTTCGGATCGGTCACACTGGTCAGGTTATCCTGCGCATCATAGCCATAGGCCGTGTTCTGCAACGCCGGATCGATCAGCAGCGCCAGACGGTTGAGCGGGTCGTACTGATATTGCGTAGCGTGATTCACCGGATCAGTCACACTGGTGAGGTTGCCGTTATTGTCGTAGCTATAAGTGGTGCTCTGATTAGCCGCACCCAGTTCCTGAGTGAGACGGCTCAAGGTATTGAAGACACGACTGCGGGTGCGAGCCAAGTTGTTGGTGGCATCGAACGCCTGTTCCTGGGTGCGATTGCCGGCGGCATCCAGCGTATAGACGATGTAGTTATCTTCGCTGTCGGTGATGCCGGTCAGGCGATGGGCGTTGTCATAGGCATAGGTGACAGAGCTGGCATCGGGCAAGGTGACTTTCTTGAGCAGTCCCGTCGGCCAGTACTCAAAGCTAGTGACTTCCCCCGCGACGCTGCGCGAGGTCAGACGCTGGCGGGCATCGTAGGCCAACGTGGTCGTCACGCCATTGGCATCCTCGATGGTCAGTGGTTGGCCGGTGGCGTTGTACGTTGCATAGGTGGTGGTCTGTCCCAGCGCATTCGTCACCGTGTGCAGTTGGCCGCAGGCTCCACCGGTGTTGCAGGTGTAGTAAGTGTAAGTGGTGACGTCATTGACGTCCGTGCGCGGGCCATCGACGGTTAAGACCTGACCAAAATTGTTATAGGTGTAGGTCCAGGTACGGACCCCGTTCGTGGCCGTGTCAGTGACCGTGCGGGTCAGCAGGTTGCCGCTGCCATCGTAGCCATACGCAGTGCTGCGTCCTGGTTCGGTGATCAGCGTGGGCAAGCGATAGGTTGGATGCCACTGAGTCGTGATCGTGCGGGCCGTCGGCGTTCCCAACGCTTCCGTCCGCGACAGCTCCAGGTTGCGAGTAAGATCAAAATTGAACTGAGATTGAATATTGTTGAAATCCACCCTACTCGCGACGTTGCCATTGGCATCGTACGTAATCGATTTGGCGCAATTCTCACCGGTGCAAAATTGTGTGACGCCGTCGCTCTTAATGGCACCTTGGACCTTCTCAAAGTAATACGTCCGTGCCGTTCCTAATGGGTCTGTCACAGTGGGCGGTCCACCAGTCCATGACGTGTAGGCAATACTTGTTTTGTCAACGCCACCAGCATGTTCAGTAGAATATGGCCGACCAGTTGTATCGTATTGATACGTTGCGTAGCGGACGCCACTTTCATCAACGATGCCGGTCAACGCATTGGGAAGATTGGAATTTGAGGTGTTGACCAGTTCACCATACACGTAGGTACGAACTAGATTATCAGGATAAGTGACCGAAGTAAGGTTATTGTTTGCGTCATAGCTGTAGTGAAAAACGCCACCCGCAGGATCTGTTATCGTGTCGATACGATTGTTAGCGTTATAAGTAAAACTGAGAGTGCGGCCGAATGAGTCCGTCACGGAAATAAGCTGTGAACCAGCATATGACAGCGTTTGTACAACGCCCGCTTTGGAAGTGATGGATAGAAGCCGACCACTGGCGTCAAACAGCTCAGTGTCGTTGCTGGCTGTGGCATAGGACCAACCCGTTAATTGTCCACTTCCATCGGTTAACCTCGAAAGCGTACCGATCGTATCCGGGTCAGCCGTCAGCGTGTTATTGGCCCATTGGAATCCATAAGCACGCTCAGTTCCGCGGTTAAGCAGGAAATGACCGCCCGGTGTTATTTGTGCAATACCGACTGAATGATCATATTGGTCCCGCCAATATTTCCCCATGCGACCCGTTCCCATCGCCGGATCACTAAAATATAGTCGCTCGAACGACAAGTCTGAAATGCTGGTCTTGGGCAGATCTGTTTCCCGTTGAGCTTTGACCCCAGAACCACACAATATCGGGTTACCAACACCGTTGCAGGTGCCAATATTTTTTTGCGGTTGATGGTCACAGATTCCATAGCCGCCTGTACCAAGTGGTGAAGTATAGGGAGGACACGTAGCATACATCCACGTTACGCCGTTGCTTAGCAATTGGCCGTCGCTGCTACGGATCCATTGTCCGCTGCAAAAATAGTAACGAGATGTGTATCCACCTGCGACCGGAGCTGTGTAATAAGCCACTACAGGGTCAGCATAGTGCGGCACGTAACCGCTACGTGATATTGCTTCGCGACAGGTCTCTACCGGATCTGTGCCGAGAACGTCGGGCGGCTGACCATCGGGCCGGTTTGCCCAGATGACATTGCTTTCGTAGTATGTTGTAGCGTGCGCTACGCCGCTCATAACAATGACAATAACGAAAGCAACAATGAAACGTAAGTGTGAATACTTAGTCAGCTGAGATCGCATGTCCCTAACTCCGTATCTCTGATTTCTATTACTGCCGATTGATTAGCGTCACATTTCCATTGACATCGTACTGGTAATCGATGCTGGAGCCATCGGACCCCGCGGCATGACTAACGCGGCCCAATGCGTCATAGGTATAGGTAAATGTGATGGGACCAGCGTATTGCGTAGCCGTATTGGCAGCAACGGAGTAACCACTCCGATTGGTGGCTGCATCCGTGGCCCGGACGCGGTAGCTGTATGTGGTCGCGGGTGACAGAGCTGTGTCGCTGTAGCTGGTAGCCGTAAGGCTGCTGATCTGCGTAAAGGATGAACAACCAGCTCCCTGACAGCGCTCCAGTTGATACCCCGTGACGCCCACGTTATCCGTGGAAGTGCCCCAACTAAGATCAATTTGAGTGGATGAGGCGGATGTAGCAGTCAGGTTAGTCGGGATTGACGGTGGTTCGGTGTCGGAGAACGCTTGTGTGGTAGCGACGACTGCGGTTGAGTAGCTGCTTAGATTGCCTGCGGCATCGTTGGCACGAACACGATACCGGTAGGTGGTGGCAGTGGTCAGACCGGTGTCGCTGTATGCAGTACTGGTAACCGTCGCAATCTGTGCCCAAGTCGTGCAGCTGGCACCGGTGCACCGCTCAATGCTGTAACCCGTTACTCCGACATTATCGGTAGAAGCCGTCCAACCAAGATTGATGTTGGTGCCCGAGACTGCAGTGGCGGTGAATGCAGAGGGAGTTGTGGGCTTGGTGGTATCCGCAGCTTGCGCCGTCGCGCCGCCTAGCAAGCCGAACAGAGCCAACCCGATACCGAAAAGTTGCCGAGGCAGCTTGGTTAACCCACAGCCTTTGGTGGCCCGACATGCCCAATGAATGGGCATCACGCACATAACTTCCATGCTGCTTCCTTGTTGACCTGATGAGGATCAAAACCAATGCGTGGCGCGAAAGTATCGGCGCGAGCGCCTCGTGTCAACTCCTATGTTTGATCCAGCAGGGACAAATGGTCACCATGGCTTAGGTGGCGACCATTTCCCTGCATCGGCCGTTAAGCCGATGTGAATCTGCTTCCCGGTATTACTGGCCCTCTAATATCCGGGTTCACTTACAGAAAGCGCTGCACGCAATTTATGGCAACGATTTCAGTCTTGTAGACCGCAAATACGCTGCGCGCAAATGCATCCAGCGACAGGCCATCCCAGTAGCGTGTGGCCATTACTTCAAATCCCTGTGGACGACCGTCAGGCGTCTCTTTGAGATTGAATTCGACTTCGTCGTTGCTGAGTACCTTCATGAGTTCCCAGCGAAATTCCTTTTTGGCGTCGTTGCTCATCTTGCCAAAAGCATCGGTATATCCCTGATCCAGTGCAACACCCGTGACGATACCAATAGCCAGGGGTTGCTGCTTGGTGTTGATGACGTTGATGCGATGCGTGGAATTTATTGGATACTGGACTTCCAGTACCCAGTTGGTTTCCGGGGTGCTGGTCCGCGAGGATTTGCATCCCATTGCCTGCAACCAGCTCTCGACATTGTCGATGCTGATGACATCTGTTCCGCTTACCTCTGCCATAACGCCCCCGCTAATTGAATGAATTTGTGAAATGAAAAATGACGAGCGGACAAATATCGCCGTAGTTTTTTCAGAGCCACCCGTCGCTTGAAAATGTTAGCCAGATGGCTATCAGCCAATCCCCTGTGCGCAGATTTCAAATCAAACACAGCTAGAAACACAGTTCGAATTCATCGATCCTTCGTCGATCTGACCGCAATCTCGGATAGTAAACCACCCTAATCGGGTCGCGACCATACTGACCAGAATATTCCCCGTCCAATCTGGCACTGTAGCCCGGCTTCGTCCAGAGCGGCGTGCAACGCATGAATATCAACGAATGCATGCGTCGGGTTCTGAGGTGTGGGACCGGAAATATCAACCAACAAGATCAAAACTCCCCCGGGTCGCAATCGGTGACCCAATATCCGCACTACCCGATCCTGCTCCGCAGGGGGCATATGTTCCAACACTGCATCTGTGAAGATAATGTCGTAATCACCCAGATCATCCAACTGTCCTGGCTCAACAATCTTGGTTTCAATTGGCAAATCATACTTCCGAAATCGCCACGTAGCGAATTCGCTGATACGACCGGGGATATCCAAGTAAGTCACTTGCTTGCCAAAGCCAGCGACAATTTCGCAGACAACACCCAAACCGCCGCCGAACTCAAGAAAGCGCTGTCCAGAATGTTGTCGAATTGAACTCAGCAGAACGGGACTAAACCCATTCAGTTTGTCGATAATTACCTGTTTACTGTAGCTAGCGGTAAGCGGGTCATAAATGTAACCCTGTGAAGTGCTATAGAACTTTTTGGCTGCTTCCTCATAGGAAATCGCCCCAAGATTGGCCCACTCGCCTTGAACCAGACTCCGATAGTCACGAATACCTTGCACCACCTGCTCAATAGATTGGCCGGTAAATTCAGCGATATCAGCAACAACCGTATGGTCGGGCTGGTAGTGATAGACAACTGCAGCCGCCGTTGCGGTATCTTGAACGGAGCTGGAAGCCGGTGCGTGTCGGTTCAAAAAAGAATACTGTCGCAGGGTTCTCTTGATGTTTTTAACAATGCCCATGAATAGTGTTTTCTTATAATAAAACCCGCAACCATAAATTAACGAGTGGCTTGCTACATCAGCCAATCACTCTCGCGCAGATTTCCAGCAATGCGCCCGGTAGCAGGCCCAAGGCAAGTACGGCCAAGCCATTCGCGCTGAGTACGGTACGCAATGCACTACTGGCCTGAATAGCGCCGCTGTCGGTGGGCGCATCGAAGTACATCAGCTTGACGACACGGATGTAGTAATAAGCGCCGATCACCGAGAAGAACACCGCCACCCCCGCCAGCCAGGTATCGCCGATGTTGATGACGGCCTGGATCACGGCCAGCTTGGCGGTGAAGCCCACGAACGGCGGCACCCCTGCAGTGCTGAAAATCAGCATGGCCATGACCGCAGCAAACCACGGGCTCTTTTTGGCCAAACCCGTGAAGTCATCCAGTTCGTCCGACTCGAAACCACGGCGCGACAACAGCAGGATCACACCGAAGGAACCCACCGCAGTGAGCACGTAAGTAACGGTGTAGAACATCGCCGCCTGATAACCCTGCGCGGTGCCGGCCAGCACCCCGAGCAGAATGAAACCCACATGAGAAATGGTCGAATACGCCAGCATGCGTTTGAGATTGGTCTGGGCGATGGCGACGATGTTGCCGATGGCCATGGACAGAATAGCCAGCACGATCAGCATCGGCCGCCACTGCTCCACCATGCCACCCAGACCGTCCACCAGCAGGCGCATGGCCAGTGCGAACGAGGCAATCTTGGGTGCAGATCCCACAAACAACGTCACTGCGGTTGGCGCACCGTGATACACATCGGGCACCCACATGTGGAAGGGCACAGCGCCAAACTTGAAGGCCACGCCCACCACCAGGAACGCCAGACCAAAAGCCATGCCGATATTGCCGACACCAATCTCAGGCACCCTGGCCGCAATCACTGACAGTTCCAGCGAGCCGGTGACGCCATAAATCATCGACATGCCATACAGCAACATGCCCGAGGCAATCGCACCCAGCACGAAATACTTCATGGCCGATTCGGCAGCCACGCCGTTGTCGCGATCAAACGCCACCATGCCGTACAGCGACAGGGACAGCAGCTCCACACCCAGATAAATGGTCAGCAGGCTGGCGGCGGAGATCATCACCATCACGCCCAGCATGGCGAACAGCGCCAGCACGAAGTACTCACCCTTGAACAGGCCACGACGCTGCAGGTACTCACGTGAATACAGAAAGCTCAACGCCGTCGCGCCATAGGTCCACTGCTTCAATACATTACCCATGGGATCGGCAACATAGCTGCCATTGAAAGTCACCGTGCGCTCGGTCAGGCCATAACGTGAGGTCACCCAGGCAGCGCCCACCAGCGACAGCATGGACAACATGTAGGTGATCATGCGGCGTTCGTCGCTGACGAACAGATCCACCAGCAGAATCAAGCATGCCGCCGTCAGCACGAAGATTTCCGGAGAGGCGGCGACGAAGTTGAGGTTCGCTGACATGATGTATCTTTGAGTAATTACTGAGGTCGTTACAGTTTCGACGTCATGATGTGCTGCAGCAGGTTGTCGATGGTGGGCTTCATTACTTCCAGCAAGGGTGCCGGCCACAGGCCCAGGGCCAGCACGGCAATCGCCAGCACCGCCATCATCAGGAACTCGCGCCCATTCACATCTTCAACATGAGCCACATGATCGTTGGCCACCGCACCGAATATCACGCGCTTGACCAGCCACAGCGTATACGCAGCGCCGAGAATCAACGTCAGGGCAGCGAGGAAGGCGTACCAGAAGTCGGCGCGGAACGCGGCCAGAATCACCAAGAATTCACCGACGAAACCCGAAGTCGCCGGCAGACCGGAATTGGCCATGGCAAACAACACGAAGAACGCCGCGAAGATCGGCATCTTGTTGACTACGCCACCATAGGCGCTGATCTCACGACTGTGCACACGGTCGTACATGACACCTACGCCCAGGAACATCGCACCGGATACCAGACCGTGCGAAATCATCTGCACCATGGCGCCATCCAACCCCATGGCTGCGCCCTGCGTTGCACCTGTAGCACGCAGGATGTCCCACGCCAGGAACGATCCCAGCGTAACGAAGCCCATGTGGGCAATGGACGAGTAGGCAATCAGCTTCTTCATGTCCTGCTGCACCAGCGCCACGAAGCCGATATACACCACGGCGATCAAAGACAGCGAAATCATCAGCCAGTCCAGCTCGCGGCTGGCATCGGGTGCGATGGGCAGCGAGAAACGCAGGAAGCCGTAACCGCCCATCTTCAACATGATGGCGGCCAGGATCACTGAACCACCCGTGGGCGCCTCGACGTGCGCATCCGGCAACCAGGTGTGGACCGGCCACATCGGCACCTTCACCGCGAATGCCAGCAGGAAAGCGATGAAGATCAGTATCTGTTCATTCAGCGTCAGCGGCATCATCTGGAAGGCGCTGATCTCAAAGCTGCCCGATTTCAGGTGCATGTAGATCAATGCCACCAGCATGAACACCGACCCCAGGAAGGTGTACAGGAAGAACTTTATGGTGGCGTACACGCGGCGCGGTCCACCCCAGACACCGATGATGATGAACATCGGGATCAACATGGCTTCCCAGAACACGTAGAACAACAAGGCATCGAGCGCGGCGAACACACCTACCATCAGACCTTCGAGAATCAGGAAAGCGGCGAAGTATTGATTCGGCTTGTTCTCGATGACCGTCCAGCCAGCCAGTACTACAAACGGCGTAATGAAAGTGGTCAGCACCACCAATGGCATGGCAAAGCCGTCCGCACCCAGGTGATAAGTAGCATTGAAAACACTAATCCATTCGCGATGCTCACGAAACTGCATTGCAGCAGTGGTGAGATCGAAGTGAGACCACAACGGCAGCGACAATAAAAACGTGGCGACTGAACCCACCAGGGCCAGCCACCGTCCGACCACCGCGCGATCGCCCAGAGCCAGCAGCGCCACGCCGACGGCGATGGGCAGCCAGATGAGCACGCTTAAAATAGGCCAATCAGTCATGCAACTTGCTCAATGTAAAGTGGGCTCAATTAGTTAGTGTTCTTGCAGAATTCATGGCGGCTGCTTAGTGCCTGATCACGAAGAAATACAACATCGCCGCCAGTCCGATAATCATGGTGAAGGCATAGCTGTACAGGCGTCCGGTTTGCAGTCCACGTACGATGCCGGAAAACCAGCCCACAGCCTTAGCCGAGCCATTCACCAGCAGGCCGTCGATGAAAATGGCATCACCCACTTTCCACAGCGCCTGACCGAGATTGCGGCTGCCCTTGGCAAACACGGCAAAGTAGATCTCGTCGAAGCAAAACTTGTTCTCGAACAGTTTGTAGAGCGGCGCAAATGTCGAGGCGATCTTGCCCGGGATCTCAGGCTTCTTGATATAGAACAGCCAGGCTAAGAAAACACCAGACAAGGCCAGCCATACCGGCGGTGCCATCACACCATGCAATACGAATTGCGCCGGACCGTGGAATTCATGCGCCAGCTCGCCGAGCACATCGTGCGCTTCGTGAACCACAATCGCCGAGCCGAAGTAATCACCGAACAACATTGGGCCAATGGTAAACCAGCCAATGAACAATGATGGAATGGCGAGCAGTACCAGCGGCACTGTAACCACCCAGGGGCTTTCGTGCGGCGGGCCGCCGTGGTTACCATGGTCGTCACGACTATCATGAGCATGTGAATCATGGCCGTGCTCATCGTGGCTATCGTGCTTTGCCTCAACCGCATGACTGTTATGTGCGTGAACCTTGTTGGCTACGGCGGCTTCATGAAGGTCATCACTGTGTATCTCAGTGGCAAAGCGTTCCTGACCATGGAAGGTCATGAACACCAGACGGAAGCTGTAGAACGCAGTGATGAACACACCGGCGAAGACACAGAAATAGGCATAGCCCGCTGCCGGCAGATGCGACTCATGCACCGCTTCGATCAATGCGTCCTTGGAGAAAAAACCCGCAGTGCCCGGAAAACCAATCAAGGCAAGCGAACCGATCAGCGAAGTCCAATACGTGATGGGCATGTACTTTTTCAGGCCACCCATCTTGCGCATGTCCTGCTCGTG
This sequence comes from uncultured Pseudomonadota bacterium, assembly GCA_963748005.1. Taxonomy (GTDB): domain Bacteria; phylum Pseudomonadota; class Gammaproteobacteria; order Steroidobacterales; family Steroidobacteraceae; genus CAILZL01. The sequence goes on along the minus strand of CAVVHH010000003.1, from coordinate 31,306 downwards.
ATGCATGCCGATGATCACCGAACCCGCAGCCAGGAACAGCAATGCCTTGAAGAAGGCATGGGTCATCAAGTGGAACACCGCACCGGCATAGGCAGAGACACCCAGCGCCACGGTCATGTAGCCCAGCTGTGAAAGCGTCGAATACGCCACCACACGCTTGATGTCGTTATTCACGAGACCGAGCAGGCCCATGAAGAATGCGGTCGATGCGCCGATTATCAACACCGTGTTCAATGCCACATCCGACATCTCAAACAGCGGCGACATACGCGCCACCATGAAAATACCTGCGGTCACCATGGTTGCGGCATGGATCAGCGCCGAGATGGGCGTCGGACCTTCCATCGAATCTGGCAGCCACACATGCAGCGGCATCTGCGCCGACTTACCCATGGCACCGATGAACAGGCACAGACAGGTCACGGTGATGGCATCCCAGGCATACCCCGGAATGATTTCCATGGTCTTGCCCGCAAACGCATTGCTCGCGGTCGCAAATACTTCTTTGTAGTCCAGCGAGCCGGTGTAATACAGCACTGCGGCGATACCCAGCACAAAGCCGAAGTCACCGACGCGGTTGACCAGGAAAGCCTTGAGGTTGGCGAAGATCGCTGTCGGGCGCGTGTACCAGAAACCGATCAACAGATAGGACACTACACCCACCGCTTCCCAACCGAAGAACAGCTGCATGAAGTTGTTCGACATCACCAGCATCAGCATGGAGAAAGTGAACAGCGAGATGTAGGAGAAGAAACGCTGATAGCCGGGGTCATCGGCCATGTAACCGATGGTGTACACGTGCACGCACAGCGACACAAAGGTCACCACCACCATCATCATGGCGGTGAGACGGTCCACCATGAAGCCGACATTCATCTGCACGCCGTCACTGACCAGCCACGTATACACATTGCCGTAGTAATTCTGCGCTTCGCCGGTAACCAGCTGCTTGAGCGTCAAAATCGACAGGCCGCAGGCAATCGCTACACCGAGAATGGTCACGGTATGCGCGCCGGCACGACCGATGAAGCGACCAGACACGCCGGCGAGAATGGCCGCCAGCAGCGGCGCGAGCACGATTGTTAAGAGAGTATTCTCCACGTCTTAACCCTTCATCGTATCGAGCTGTTCAACGTTGATGCTCTTGCGTTGACGGAACAGCACCACCAGGATCGCCAGACCAATGGCCGACTCGGCGGCCGCCACGGTCAGGATGAAAAACACGAAGATCTGGCCATGCAGATCGCCGAGCTGGCGTGAAAACGCCACGAAATTGAAATTGACCGCCAGCAGCATCAGTTCGATGCACATCAGCAGCAGGATGACATTCTTGCGGTTCAGGAAAATGCCGGCCACCGACAGGCTGAACAACACACCGGAAAGCAGCAAAACATTGGAAGTAGCAATCATGGCTGAACCTCCGTGCTGGTCGCGGCGACTTCCGGTTTGACGGCGGTCACCTTGACGATGCGCACGCGATCTTTGGCATTCACTGCAACCTGTGCACCGATGTCCTGCAGCTTCTGCCCCGTACGTTTACGCATGGTCAGGACAATGGCCGCAACAATGGCGATCAGGAGAATGGCCGCGGCGAGCTGCAAGGGATACAGATACTGGGTGTAAAGCAATTCGCCTAGTGCAGCTGTGTTGCTGTAATCCGCGGCATATACCGCCGGCGACGACACACTGCTGGCGCCCAGCGGCAGGGTATCGGCTGACTTCACCCACACCACGCTGCCAATTTCAGCCACCACAATCAGAGCAATCGGCAACCCCAGCCACGCATAACGGGTAAAGCCGGCACGTACTTCTTCAACCTTGATATCCAGCATCATCACCACGAACAGGAACAGCACCATCACGGCGCCCACGTACACCAGTACCAGAATGATGGCCAGGAACTCGGCCTCCAGCAGCATCCAGATCACGGCGCTGTTGAAAAAAGCGAACACCAGGAACAATGCCGAGTGCACCGGATTGCGTGCGGTGATCACGCCGATGGCGGACATCACCAGCACGGCCGAGAACACGTAGAACAGTATTTCTGGAAAGCTCATTAGCGGTACCGTGCGTCAGCGGCTTTGTCTGCGGCGATCATGGCTTCGAACTTGTCGCCCACCGCCAGCAGCTTGTCCTTGGTCATGATGTTTTCGCCACGATTTTCCATGTGGTATTCGTGGATGCGTGTCTCCACGATCGCGTCCACCGGACAGGCTTCTTCGCAGAAACCGCAGAAAATGCATTTGAACAGATCGATGTCGTAACGCGTGGTACGGCGCGTACCGTCGTCGCTGACGCCGGACTCGATGGTGATGGCCAGCGCCGGACACACGGCCTCGCACAGCTTGCAGGCGATGCAACGTTCCTGACCATTGGCATAACGACGCTGCGCATGCAGGCCACGGAAACGCGGTGACTGCGGCGTTTTTTCTTCCGGGTACTGCACCACGACGTGCGGACGCGCGAAGTACTGGCGCGCGGTTACGGCCAGCCCCTGGCACAGCTCGGTCAGAAACAAGGTTTTGAACAGGCTTTTCATCTTCAATTCACCATCAACCGGGCCCAGGGACCGACCTTGGCAATGGCCATGCCCGCTTCCACCGTGATCCACACCAGCGTCAGCGGAATGAATACTTTCCAGCCCAGACGCATGATCTGGTCATAGCGATAACGCGGGAAGGTAGCGCGGAACCACAGGTAGCAGAACAGGAAGAAACCTATCTTCAGCCACAGCCACAGCAGGCTGCCATGCACCAGCCATGCAGGACCGGACAGATTGAAACCATCCAGTGGCGACAACCAGCCACCCAGGAAGAACACCGAGGTCAGAGCCGAGATCAGGATCATGTTGATGTATTCGGCGACGAAGAACAGCGCGAACGCCATGCCCGAATAGTCCACGTGGAAACCGGCCACGATTTCCGATTCACCTTCCACCACATCGAACGGTGCACGATTGGTTTCGGCAATGCCGGAGATGAAATAGATAATGAACAGCGGGAACAGCGGAATGAGGAACCAGTTACTGAGCCCGCCCTCCTGCATCTTGATGATGTCGCCCAGGTTCAACGAACCTGCGGCCATCACCACACCGACCAGCGCAAAGCCCATGGCGATTTCATACGCCACGACTTGCGCAGCGGCACGCATGGCCCCCAGAAAGGCGTACTTGGAGTTCGCCGCCCACCCGGCAAGGATCACGCCATACACACCTGTGGAGGTGAGCGCCAGGATGTACAGCAAACCGGCATTCACATTGGCCACGGTAAAGCCCGGCCAGAACGGCATGACCGCCCAGGTGGCCAGCGCGGGAACGGCCGCCAGCAACGGCGCCAGCAGGAACAGGAACTTGTTGGCGCGCGCCGGAATGATGATTTCCTTGAACATCAGCTTGAGCACGTCCGCGAACGGTTGCACCCAGCCGGTGGTCAGGCCCAGCCCGAAGGCCTTGATGCGATTCGGACCGATACGCGCCTGCATACTGCCGATGACACGGCGTTCAGCAAAGGTCAGCAGCGCCATGAAGATAATGATGGACAGGAACATGATCACGGCAGTAACCACCGTCCACGCCACGAACTGCAACCAGTCGGGCATGCCGAAGTAATCAAACAGCGGTTTAACCAGCTCAGGAATGGCGTTCATGCCTGCGCCCCCTTCGCATCCTGCGCTTCACGCGTCAGCTGCAAAGCCGTGGCGCGACGCACAATGGCATCGCTGCCGTACAACGTGACCTCTTGTGCTGCCAACGCAGAATTGCGTGACAAGGCAACCGTGTTGGTATACCTGTTATCCGGCTTGACGCTGGCAACCAGCGTCTGCAGCTCATCGCGGACCTGTTCAGAGCTGATGTATTCGAAGTCAGGCAAATTGAGCAGGTTGCCCAGCACGCGCAGCACTTTCCACGCCGGACGCGCTTCGCCCACGGGCCTGGCAGCACCCGGCACACTTTGCCAGCGGCCTTCCAGATTTACATAGGTGCCCGAGGTTTCGGCAAACACGCCGATCGGCAGAATGATGTCGGCATAGTCCTTGGCGCTGGCATAGGACGACAACGCCACCACGCAATCAGCAGCACGCAGATTGGCTGCGGCATTGGCTGGCAAATCCTGCGCTTCAATCGAACCCACCAGCAGATAACCTTTGAGCTTCGCTGCCAGCATGTCTGCGACGCTCAGGCCTGCAGCATTCAAAACCTGTCCGCCCACACCGCGATGCGGCACGGCACCGGCCAGATGCGCAGCTACAGTGTTGCCACCATCGGCGATGTAACCCAGCTGTGCGCCGGTGATTTGCGCTAAGGTCGCGGCCAGTGCACGCAACTGCGCGAACGCGCCATCACGTTGTGCCAGTGCGCCCAGCAGAATCAAACGCCGTTCGCCCTCCGACAATTGCGCTGCCAGTGCACGATGCGTGTCGTTGACGCTGCTCTGTGCCTGCGTCACCAGCGCACTGACCGTACCCGGCACACTGGCACCCCTGGCCTGTGCCGCAGCAGCCACTACCGCCGCCAGATGTTCGCTCATGCCCAGACCATTACTCGCCAGATAAGCAGAGACCGGGAACATGTATTTGTAAGTACGCACGTTAATGAACGCGACCTTTGCGCCGCGTTTCACAGCGGCTTTGCGCACGCGATGCGCCAGCAAGGGCGTCTCACGTCGCAGGTTTGAGCCCACCACCAGCACGCTGCTGGCAGTTTCCAGTTCGGCAATGGAACAGCCCAGCCACGGGAACACCGGATCAAACTGCTGATCGGTGAAATCGGCACGCTGCAGTCGGTGATCAACATTGTTGCTGCCGAGACCGCGAGCAAGACGCTGCGTCAGATACGCTTCTTCCAACGTGCCAGTGGGTGCAATCAAGGCGCCGAATTGATTGGCATTCTGTTTGGCAATCGCGCCGAGTTTTTCTGCAGCAAGATTGAGCGCTGTTTCCCAATCCACTTCCTTCCAGGCATCACCTTCACGCACCAGCGGTTTGCCCAGGCGATCATCGCTGTACATGCCTTCGTAGCTGTAGCGGTCGCGATCGGCAATCCAGGTTTCATTCACCTCTTCATTGGCACGTGGCACCACGCGCATCACCTTGCCGCGCAGCACGTGCGCAAACAGGTTGGTGCCCATGCTGTCATGCGGCGAAATCAGCGGCGCCTGCGTCATTTCCCAGGCACGTGCGCTGTAGCGGTACGGCTTGTTGTTCAGCGCGCCCACCGGGCACAGATCGATGATGTTGCCCGACAGTTCGTGCTCAACGCTTTTCTCGATGAAGGTGCCAATCTCGACATGCTCGCCGCGACCGCAGGTACCCAGCTCCTGAAAACCCTGGATTTCCGAGGTGAAACGCACGCAGCGGGTGCAGTGAATGCAGCGCGTCATGTCGGTGGACACCAGCGGACCCAAGTCCTTGTCCTTCACCACCCGCTTGCGTTCAGCGTAACGCGATACGTCGCGACCGAAACCCATGGCCAGATCCTGCAGTTCGCATTCGCCTCCCTGATCGCAGATCGGGCAGTCGAGCGGATGGTTGATCAACAGGAATTCCATCACGGCTTTTTGTGCGGCAATGGCCTTGGGTGACTTGGTAAATACCTTCATGCCTTCCGCCACCGGTGTCGCGCAGGCCGGCAAGGGTTTGGGTGCCTTCTCAACTTCCACCAGGCACATGCGGCAATTGGCGGCGATGGGCAGCTTGTCGTGATAACAGAAGCGCGGCACGTAATGGCCACTGGCATCGGTCGCCTGGATCAGCATCTGACCCTTGCGTGCCTCGACCTTCTGGCCGTTGACTTCGATATTGACGATGTCGTCGCTCATGCGTTTGCTAATGCTCTAGTGAAGATCAGGCGGCAGCCGACCGCTTGTCTTTGTCAACCATGCTGTGTCCGTGTTCGACGTAGTACTCGAACTCGTGACGATAGTGCTTGAGGAAACTCTGCACCGGCCATGCCGCGGCATCACCAAAGGCGCAGATGGTGTGGCCTTCGATCTTGCCAACGACCTCCAGCAGCAGATCCAGATCTTTTTTTGTGCCCTGCCCGGCCACGATGCGCTTGAGCACGCGGTTCACCCAGCCCGTACCTTCACGACAGGGCGTGCACTGACCGCAGGACTCGGCGTAGAAGAAGCGCGAAATGCGCTCCAGCGTCTTGACCATGCAGGTTGTGTCGTCCATCACGATCATGGAACCGGTGCCCAGCGCCGAACCCACCTTGCGCAGACCGTCGTAGTCCATGGTCACGGTGTTCATGATCTCAGCCGGCACCACCGGCGTGGAAATGCCGCCGGGAATCACGGCCTTCAGCTTGCGACCCTTCCATACACCGCCGGCAATTTCCAGCAGATCCACAAAGGGAATGCCCAGCGGCAGCTCGATGTTCAGCGGCTTGTTCACATGACCCGACACCGAGAACACCATGGTGCCGCCGGCGTTAGCCACGCCCAGATCGGCAAACCACTTGGCGCCCTTGCGCAGGATGGTCGGCACCGAGGCATAGCTTTGCGTGTTGTTGATCGTGGTGGGTTTGCCATACAAGCCAAAGTTGGCCGGAAACGGTGGCTTGAAACGCGGACGACCCTGCTTGCCTTCCAGCGATTCCAGCAGCGCAGTTTCTTCACCGCAGATGTACGCGCCCGCACCAGCCGCCATGTACAGATCGAAATCGATGCCCGAACCCTTGATGTTCTTGCCCAGCAAGCCCGCGGCATAGGCTTCTTTCAGCGCTTCTTCAAAACGCGGAATGGGCTCGCCGAGAAACTCGCCACGCACATAGTTGTAACCCACGGTGGCATTCATGGCGAAACCGCCAATGGCCATGCCTTCGATCAGCGAATGCGGATTGAAACGCAGGATGTCGCGATCATGACAGGTGCCTGGTTCGCTTTCATCGGAGTTGCACACCACATACTTCTGGACGGGCGACTGCCGTGGCATGAAGCTCCACTTCACACCGGTGGGGAAGCCCGCGCCACCGCGACCTCGCAGGCCTGAGGCTTTGACTTCTTCAATAATCTGATCACGCGTGTATTCACCGCGCAGGATTTTTTCCCACGTTTCATAGCCGCCGACCTTGCGATACGTAGCCATTTCCCAGGGGCGCTCGTACTGCAGTGGTTCGAAGACCACCAGGTTTTTCTGTTCGAGCCGTTTCTCTGCACTCGGTGTCATGAATGCGTGCTCTTGCTGACTTGGTCGAGGATCTCATCCACTTTCTGCGGCGTGAGGTTCTCGTAGAAGATGTGATCCACCATCATCATCGGCGCACCAGTGCAGGCCGCCAGACATTCTTCTTCCTTCTTGAGGAAGAACTTGCCATCCGGGGTGCTCTCGCCCACCTTGATGCCCAGACGTCTTTCGACGTGTTCGAGAATCTGTTCGCCGCCGCACAGGAAGCAGGAGATGTTGGTGCATACCGAGACGTGATGTTCGCCGCACTTGTGCGTTTCGAACATCGAATAGAAGCTGGCCACTTCGTACACCTGAATCGGTGGCAGCTCGAGATAGACAGCAATCGCATCCATCTGCGGTGTGCTCAGATAGCCGTGATTCTCATGCTGTGCAAAACGCAGGGCCGCCAGTACGGCAGAGCGCTTGCGATCCGGCGGGAATTTGGTCAGCCAGTGATCGATCTCTGCCTTGAGCGCGGCAGACAAACCAGTTGCGGGTGCGTGCTCGGTACTCACCGGTCAACCTCTCCGAATACGATGTCCTGGGTGCCGATCACCGCCACCACGTCGGCCAGCATGTGGCCTTTGACCATTTCTTCCAGCGCGGCCAGATGAATGAAGCCCGGTGCGCGGCACTTCAGCCGATACGGCTTGTTGGCGCCGTCGGACACCAGATAGATGCCGAACTCGCCCTTGGGGGCTTCAACGGCAGCGTAGGTTTCACCGGCGGGCACGCAATACCCTTCAGTAAACAGCTTGAAGTGATGAATCAGCGATTCCATATCGCCCTTCATGTCTTCGCGCGAGGGCGGAGTGACCTTGTGATCTTCCAGCATCACGGGACCGGGATGTTTGCGCAGCCAGTCCACACACTGCTTGATGATGCGATTGGACTGACGCATCTCTTCCACACGCACCAGGTAGCGGTCGTAGCAATCGCCGTTCACGCCCACGGGAATATCAAAATCCATCTGGCCATACACTTCATACGGCTGCTGCTTGCGCAGATCCCAGGCAAAGCCCGAACCGCGAATCATCGGGCCGGTAAAGCCCAGCTGCAGCGCGCGCTCCGGCGTCACCACACCGATGTTCACGGTGCGCTGTTTCCAGATGCGGTTGTCGGTGAGCAGGGTTTCATATTCATCCACGCAGGCGGGGAAACGCCGGGTGAAGTCTTCAATGAAGTCGAGCATTGAACCGCTGCGACGCTCGTTGAGCTTGTCCACTTCCTTCTGGCTGCGCCACTTGGATGCCTGATACTTGGGCATGGAATCCGGCAGGTCGCGATACACGCCGCCCGGACGATAGTAAGTGGCATGCATGCGCGCGCCCGACACGGCTTCATAGCAGTCCATCAGGTCTTCGCGTTCGCGGAAGCAGTACAGGAACATGGTCATCGCACCGATATCCAGACCATGCGCGCCCAGCCACATCAGATGATTCAGGATGCGGGTGATCTCATCGAACATGACACGGATGTACTGCGCACGAATCGGCGCCTTGATACCCAGCAGGTTTTCAATCGCCATCACATAGGCGTGTTCGTTGCACATCATCGACACATAGTCGAGACGGTCCATGTAACCGATGGACTGATTGAACGGCTTGGATTCGGCCAGCTTTTCCGTACCACGGTGCAACAGACCGATATGCGGATCGGCTTTCTGGATGACTTCGCCGTCCATCTCCAGCACCAGACGCAACACACCGTGCGCCGCCGGATGCTGCGGACCGAAGTTCAGCGTGAAATTATGAATCTCAGCCATGCTTGCTACTTCTGCTTACTTCAGTGCGGCGTTGTAACGGTTGTCATCGCGAATCACGCGCGGCACCAGGGTGCGCGGTTCGATGGACACCGGCTGATAAATCACGCGGCCCTTCGCTTCGTCGTAACGCACTTCCACATTGCCGATCAGCGGGAAGTCCTTGCGGAACGGATGACCGATAAAGCCATAGTCGGTGAGGATGCGACGCAGGTCCGGATGCCCCTTGAACAGGATGCCGAACATGTCGAAAGCTTCGCGTTCAAACCAGTTGGCCGAAGCCCAGATAGCCACCAGCGAATCCACCATGGGCGCTTCGTTGTCGGCGCAGCGCACCCGCAGGCGTACCCGAATATTGTTGGTCACCGACAACAGGTGGTACACCACGGCAAATCGGCCTGCTGCCAGCTCCGGTGCCACTGTCTCACCACGCGCCACACCGCGACTGAAACCGGTGCTGGTGGAATCCTGCGTGGACCATTCAACCTGACCATAGCTGAAATAATCCATGCCGGTCAGATCAACCAGCTGTTCAAACTTGAATTCGGCACCATCGCGCAGCGCAGAGCAGACTTGTAACAGATCGTCGGCGCCGACCTCATAGGTCAGCTCGCCACAGGTCGATGCTATGCGTGTAACACGATCTGCGAATTGCGCTTCGATGCGCCCGGCCAGTAACTCGATGCGGGATGACATGTTGGGCGTTCTTATTTCCGGGGACTGATCCGGGCGATGGTATTGGTGCGACGAATCTTGTTCTGCAACTGCAGAATGCCGTACAGCAAGGCTTCGGCGGTCGGCGGGCATCCCGGCACATACACATCCACCGGCACCACGCGATCACAGCCGCGCACCACCGCATAGGAGTAATGATAGTAACCGCCGCCATTGGCGCAGGAACCCATGGAAATCACCCACCGTGGCTCGGGCATCTGGTCGTACACCTTGCGCAGCGCCGGAGCCATCTTGTTGACCAGAGTGCCGGCCACAATCATCACATCCGACTGACGCGGACTGGGGCGAAACACGATGCCGAAGCGATCCAGGTCATATCGCGAGGCACCGGCATGCATCATTTCCACTGCACAGCAGGCCAGACCGAAAGTCATGGGCCACATCGAACCGGTACGTGCCCAGTTGATCAGGTTGTCGACACTGGTGGTCAGAAAGCCGCGCTGTTCCAGCGTGGCATTGAGATCCGCCTCATTGACCGGATTCACCGGTCCTACGGGTGGATCTTGCAGTTGCCCGGAAGGGGGTAGTGCAGTTAATCCCATTCCAGCGCCCCTTTCTTCCACTCATATACGAAGCCGACCACCAGGATCAGCAGAAACACGCCGACCGCGGCAATACCCAGCACGCCGATCTTGTTCAGCGACACCGCCCAGGGAAACAGAAAGGCAATTTCCAGATCGAAGACGATGAACAGAATCGCGACCAGGTAGTAACGCACGTCGAACTTGATGCGCGAATCCTCGAATGGCTCGAAGCCGCATTCATATGCGGACAGCTTCTCGGCATCGGGTTTGCGTGGCCCGAACAGGAAGCCCAGGGTCATCAGCAACAGGGACAGGCCGGTGGCCACGCCCAGAAATATCAGAATTGGTAGATAGTTTTGCAGCATCGCGATGATGAATCAGCCGACAAAAGCGGCGCGAATTGTACAGGACGGCATGCTCAAGTCATACACCTGCGACGGAAAAAGCCAGCTGCGAATCCGCAGCAACGCCGCTGTGAACTGCTCGCAGGGACTGGCACAAATTTCAATAAGGGCTTTGCCGAACAATACGTCGCCTGCTATCAGGACGCGCATCAGGACCAGCACCCCATACTACTCAGCATCCTGCCAACAGTCACAACAAATAACGCCGCCTATCAGCAATGCCATCAAGCAGTGCATCGGACAACTGCGCACGCCCCAAAAAGAAAAAGCCGAGACAACGCTCGGCTTCCCGGTTGGTTTCAGCCGGAACTGGACAGCTGAAACAGTTGGTGCGGATGAGAGGACTCGAACCTCCACGGCTTGCGCCACTACCACCTCAAGGTAGCGTGTCTACCAGTTCCACCACATCCGCGTTTGAACTCAAGTCGTCCGGTTACTTGACCGGAACTTCCGCGCCACCAGCAGGTGTTGCAGGTTGCTCTGTCGGGGTGGCAGGCAGCTGCAAAATGTTGCTGTTGCTGCTCGCGCTGCTGGCGCCACCGCTGGAAATCACGCGATCCACCACGCTGGCTGAGACTTCTCTCTTGCCGCCCAGATACGCCAACGTCAGGCAGGTAACGAAGAACAGTGTCGCCAGAATGGCGGTGGTGCGCGACAGGAACGACGCCGAACCCCGCGCACCAAACACTGTGCCCGAAGCACCTGCACCAAAGCCTGCACCGGCATCGGCACCCTTGCCCCGTTGCAGCAATACCAGACCAATGATGCCTACGCACAGGAACATGTGCAGGATCATGGTTGCTGTCTGTATCCAATTCATGCGTTTAACCTTTCGTTTGCGGGCAGGTTTCAAGCCTGCCCCGACAATGCGGGCGGGTTTGAAACCCGCCCCTAAAATTCTCTCATCCGGCCGCGGCGCAGATCTTCAAGAACTCATCGGCCTTGAGCGACGCGCCGCCCACCAGACCACCATCCACATCCGCCATGGCGAATAATTCCGCCGCGTTGGCGCCCTTGACACTGCCGCCATACACAATACGCAGAGCAGCGGCCACCGCAGCATCATGCACCGCCAGTGACTGGCGTATCGAAGCATGCACTTCCTGCGCCTGTTCAGGTGTAGCTGTCAGGCCGGTCCCGATGGCCCATACCGGCTCATAAGCCACCACCGCACGTGCAAAGGCAGCAATACCAGCCGCCTGCAATACGGCATCAAGCTGCTCGGCAATCACAGCCATCGTCTGCCCTGCCTGACGCTGCTGCAGGGTCTCGCCCACACACAGCACCGGGCACAATTCCTGTGACTGAGCGGCCACAAACTTGCGTGCCACCAGCGCACTGTCTTCGTGATACAGGCTACGGCGTTCGGAATGCCCCACCAGCACATACCTGCAACCGACATCCTTCAACATGCCGGCCGAGACTTCGCCGGTAAAGGCGCCGATCGTCTCGGCGCACACCGACTGGGCACCGACCGAGATCGGCTTGCCCTGCAGCCTGTAGGCCACTTCGGCAAGATAGGCAAATGGCGGACACACCAGTACATCCACCTTGCGGGCATCGAGCCGGGCCAGCACGGCATCCAGCAGCGCGGTGTTTTCCGCGCGCGAACCGTGCATTTTCCAGTTACCCGCGACCAGCGGTCGACGTTTGGTGCTCATGCCAGCCTTGAAATTCCGACTACCAAGCCTGCGAAAGGCGCGGAAGCTTACTGGCGCAGCCCTGCAAAATCAAACCAAAGCGCGCATTTGCCGGAGTATCGATCAGGCGGCGGCGGCCACCACCTGCACCAGATCCTTGACCAGCTGCCGAACCAGCTTTTCGTCGCGCCCTTCAACCATCACACGAATCACCGGCTCTGTACCGGAGGGACGCAATACAACCCTACCCGAACCGGCCAGCTGCACCTCGGCTTTACGCACCGCTGCCTGGATCGGCTCAGAACGGTCCGTATCAATCTTATGTGCTACCCGTACGTTTTCCATGATCTGCGGGTACTTGGGCATGGGTGCAACCAGCTCAGCGAGGCTCTTACCCGTCTGCTGCATGACTGCCAGAACCTGCAAGGCGCTGATCATGGCGTCGCCCGTCGTGGTGCGATCCAGGCACAGCAGATGTCCGGAAGTTTCGCCCCCCAGCACACCGCCGGTTTCACGCAACATTTCCAGCACATAACGGTCGCCGACCTTGGCGCGACGGAACTCGATTCCCTGTTTCTGCAAGGCATGCTCGAGGCCCAGATTGCTCATGACCGTACCCACCACCGGACCCGGCAGCTGGCCCGCTGCGTGGCGGGCGGTCGCCAGCACGTACAACAACTGGTCACCATCGACGACACGTCCAAGATGATCGACCATCACCAGGCGATCACCGTCGCCATCCAGTGCCACCCCTACATGAGCGCGTACGCCGGGCACCGTATGTTGCAGCAGCTCAGGTGAAGTGGATCCGCAATGCAGGTTGATATTGCGGCCATTGGGCGAACAGCCGAGTGGAATGATTTCAGCACCCAAGTCAGCAAGAATTCGTGGCCCTACTTTATAACCGGCGCCATGAGCGCAATCGATCACCACCTTGACGCCCGACAGGTTTACACCCTTGGGGATACTGCCGGCGCAAAAATCCTGGTAGTGCGTGCGCGATTTGTCGACGCGTCGGGCAAACCCAAGCTGATGGGATTCGCGCGTGATGGGTGGCGAGTCCAGCAGCGCCTCAATCTGCGCTTCGATTTCGTCGTTCAGCTTGCCACCCTGCGCATCAAAAAACTTGATGCCGTTATCCTCGAAGGAGTTGTGCGAGGCGCTGATCACCACGCCGAAACTGCACTCAAAACGCTTGGTCATATAGGCAATGCCCGGCGTGGGCAACGGACCAATCAGCATGACATTGACGCCCGCCGCGACAAAGCCCGCTTCCAGTGCGGATTCAAACATGTAGCCGGACACGCGCGTGTCCTTGCCAACCAGCACCGTGCCACCATTGGGTGCCAGTACCCGCGCTGCCGCGCTGGCGAGCTGCAATGCAAAGTCCACCGTCATCGGTGCCCGCCCCACCCGGCCGCGCACCCCATCCGTACCGAAGTATTTTCTCGACACCGCTTGCTCCCACACTTGCAGTTGAATCACATCATTGGCTGTTCGAATAGCCTGCCTGTCGCAAGGCGGATGCCATACGAACCGCATCACAGGTTGGCCCCACATCGTGCGTGCGAATGATGTGCGCGCCAGCAAGCACCGATGCAGTCGCCAGAGCCAGACCGCCGTACAACCGCTGTCCGACTGGCTTGCCCAGTACCGCACCAATCAAAGTCTTGCGCGATACGCCAATAAGCAGCGGCGTGTTCAAACCCCGCAACTGCGGCAGTTGCGCCAGCAAGGCCAGATTGTGTTCCAGCGACTTGCCGAAACCAATGCCCGGATCAATCACCAGACGATCACGCCCGATACCTGCCCGAGTACAGGCATCAATGCGTTCGGCCAGAAATGCGCCAACCTCGGCCAGCACATCACTGTAACGTGGCGCATGCTGCATGGTAGCCGGCTGTCCCTGCATGTGCATCACACACACTGCAGAACCAGTCGCAGCCACTGCTTCAAGTGCACCCGGCCCGGTCAAGCCGCGAATATCGTTGATCATCTGCGCCCCCGCTGCCACTGCGGCGCGCATGACTTCGGGCTTGCTGGTATCCACGGACACCAGCACATCGTGCCGTGCACAAACAGCTTCGATGACCGGCACAACGCGCTGTAGCTCTTCGTCGGCACTGACCGCCGCTGCTCCAGGACGCGTAGATTCACCGCCCACATCAATGATCGCAGCGCCTTCAGCAATCATGGTCGCGGCGCGATCAACGGCGCGGTGCTTGTCCAGAAAATTGCCGCCATCGGAGAACGAATCGGGCGTGACATTGAGAACACCCATGACCACGGGCGTGGTGAGATCGAGAATGCGTGAGCCGCAGTGAAGGAGCATGAGCGGCTAGTGTGCTGGGGACTGCAGGCTGTGGGCTGCGGGTCGGAGATGCGCCTTCGCTTCCGAACCTACAGCCCACGGCCCACGGCCCACGGCCAATCCTCAATGCTGGCTGGCTGGCTTGCCGATGGTGCCATCAGTCGCTTCGCGTTCGCGCGTCGAACCTGTGGTTGACGGCGTGTCATCCCAATCCTGGGGCGGACGCGGATCGCGGCCATCCATGATGTCCTTGATCTGGCTGTCGTCAATGGTTTCAAACTTGATCAACGCCTGTGCCATCTTGTGCAGCTTGTCGAGATTCGCCTCGAGAATCTGCTTCGCATTTGCATAGTTGGAGTCAATCAGGCGACGCACTTCCGCATCAATGGCATTGGCGGTGACATCAGACACCTGTTTGTGCTGCGTCATCTGCCGGCCGAGGAACACCTCGCCCTCTTCCTCGGCATAGGACAGCGGACCCAGCTTGTCCGACAGGCCCCACTTGGTAACCATGTTGCGGGCGATTTCAGTTGCACGTTCGATGTCGTTGGACGCACCCGTTGTTACGGCTTCGGACCCGAATATCATTTCTTCGGCAATACGGCCGCCGAACAGCGTGGCAATGCGACTTTCCAGACGACGCTTGCTGGTGCTGTAACGATCGGCTTCCGGCAGGAACATGGTGACGCCCAATGCCCGGCCGCGCGGAATGATCGATACCTTGTAGACCGGATCATGCTCGGCCACGGTCAAACCCACGATGGCGTGTCCGGCTTCGTGATAAGCGGTAAGTTTCTTTTCGTTGTCATCCATCACCATGGACTTGCGCTCGGTACCCATGATGAGTTTGTCCTTGGCCTTCTCGAACTCCTCCATGGTCACCGTGCGGCGATTCTGGCGGGCAGCAAACAAGGCTGCCTCATTCACCAGATTGGCCAAGTCGGCACCTGAAAAGCCCGGCGTACCACGCGCGATCAACTGCGGCTTGACGTCCTCGGCCAAGGGCAATTTGCGCATGTGCACTTTGAGAATCTGTTCGCGGCCCCGCACATCGGGCAGCGGCACCACCACCTGACGGTCGAAACGACCTGGACGCAGCAAGGCCGGATCCAGCACGTCAGGACGGTTGGTGGCGGCGATGACGATGACACCTTCGGTGCCTTCGAAACCGTCCATTTCCACCAGCAACTGGTTCAGGGTCTGTTCGCGTTCGTCGTGTCCGCCGCCCAGCCCCGCGCCGCGATGACGACCCACTGCGTCGATTTCATCAATGAAGATGATGCAGGGGGCATGCTTCTTGGCCTGTTCGAACATGTCGCGCACACGTGAGGCGCCGACGCCGACGAACATTTCCACGAAATCGGAACCGGAGATGGTGAAAAACGGCACCTTGGCTTCGCCGGCAATGGCGCGCGCCAGCAGGGTCTTGCCGGTACCGGGCGAACCCACCATCAGCACACCGCGCGGAATCTTGCCGCCCAGACGCTGGAATTTGCCCGGATCCTTCAGGAATTCGACGATCTCGACCACTTCTTCCTTGGCTTCGTCGACGCCCGCCACATCGGCGAAGGTCACCTGTACCTGGTCTTCACTGAGCATGCGCGCGCGCGACTTGCCGAAGGACATGGCGCCGCGACCGCCCGCGCCGCCCTGCATCTGGCGCATGAAGTACACCCACACACCAATCAACAGCAAAATGGGGAAGGACGAAACGAACAGCTGCATCAGGAACGATTGACGCTCCGGTGCCGCAGCACTGAAGGTCACGTTGTGCGAGGACAGCGTACCAATCAACGCCGAGTTGTCGGTTTCCGGACTGTAACTGAGGAATTTTTCGCCATTGCTGCGCGTGCCGGAAATCATGTCGCCCTGGAAGGTAACCTGGGACACGGCGCCGTTTTTCACCTGCTCAAGGAAGGTTGAATAGGGGATTTCCTGTGGAGCGTTGGCGCGACCGCTGAAATTGCTGAACACCGCCGCCAGGATTACGGCAATGACCACCCAGAGAATCACGTTCTTGGCTAAATCGTTCAAGAAAAGCTCCCAGCCATCAAACCGGCCTGATCGGCCAATTCCATGACGGCATTTGCAACAAAAATCGCTTCCGACACTACACCATCCGAAACCCACGCGCCAACACATAAAGCTCCGGGCTGCGGGCCCGCGACGCCTTGGGCTTGCGCGTCTTCACAGTTTCAAACAAACCTCTCAGCCGCTGCATGAACGGCTGGAAATCCCGCCCCTGAAACACCTTGACCAGATAATCGCCGCCGGGTTTCAAACTGCGTTCGGCAAAATCCAGTGTCAGCTCCACCAGATGCATCGCTCTCAAGTGGTCGACGTCCGACATACCCGACATATTTGGGGCAATGTCAGACAACACAAGGTCAACCTTGTCGGTGCCCAGATGCGCCATCAGCTCCTCGAACACAGTATCGCTGCCGAAGTCACCCTGAATGAATTCGACATTGGCTATGGCATCCATAGGCAGAATGTCCAATGCCACAATTCGGCCCTTACCCTGCAACAACCGCGCGCAATACTGGCTCCACCCCCCTGGTGCCGCACCCAGGTCGACCACGCTCATGCCCGGCCTCAGCAGGCGATCGGTTTTCTGGATTTCTTCCAGCTTGTAAACGGCACGCGAGCGATAGCCAGCCGACCGGGCCGCTTTTACAAACGGGTCACTTTCGTGTTCTTCCAGCCAGCGGGCGCTGGATTTGGTACGTTTGGGCATGGCCTACATGACTAAATTAATGGTTAAACTTCGCGCCTTCTTCAGGCGGGCGGCTCACCAGCCGCCCCTAACGGTACAGATATGTCACTCACTGAAAACCAGAAAAAGCACCTGCGTCGCCTCGCCCATCCCCTGCATCCGCTGGTCATGGTCGGCAACGCACTGGGTGAACCCGGCAAACTTGACGCCATCACCAAGGAACTGGACGGCGCGCTGGATGCCCATGAACTGGTCAAAGTGCGGGCCCGGCTGGGCGATCGGGAGGTCCGTGACGAAGTCTTCGACGCCTTGATCCAGGGCACCCGCAGCGAACTGGTACAACGCATCGGCAATGTCGGCGTTTTCTATCGGGCCCGCCAGGACAAATCCAGCATCATTCTGCCGGACGCCTGACCGCAACAAATCAGTTTCTCCGCCACACCAGCAACCCGACGGTCACACAGGCGACCAGAAACAGCAGGCTGGCAACACCGTGCAGCTGCCCGAAGCGCGCCATGTCACCGGCGGCGCGCGCGGCATTCATCAGTGGCCTGAGCACAACAAAAAACACCAGCGGTGCGCCGATGGCAGCCATCAGCAGACGTCGTTCAATCTGACCCAGACGGTTACGGCGCAACAACCAGTACATCACACCGAACAGCGTGCCCAGGGCAACTTCGGCATAAAAGAACTGCCCCGCCACATTGCCGGCCTGCCTGACATCGGGTAACAGCCAGAACAATCCCGGCACCACCACTCCACATACCGTCCACAGTCCACCCGCCCAGGCGCTCAGCACCAGTGCCGCAAGCCGTTCCCCTCTAGACGTATTTGACGGCGACAATTTCGTAGCCACGCGCACCATTCGGCGCCATCACTTCAACTTCATCGCCCACACTTTTGCCCACCAGCGCGCGGGCTATGGGCGACGACACTGAAATCAGGCCGGCCTTGATGTCGGCTTCGGCATCACCAACGATCTGATAAACCACTTTCTTGCCGCCCTCTTCCGGCTCCAGCTCCACCGTCGCGCCGAACACCACACGATCGGTAGCTGCGATGGTGGACACGTCGATGATCTCGGAATTGGACAGCAGCGATTCCAGTTCCTTGATGCGGCCTTCAATGAAGCTCTGCTGTTCGCGCGCTGCTGCATACTCGGCGTTCTCGCTGAGATCGCCGTGACTGCGGGCTTCGGCAATGGCCTGAATCACGCGCGGACGATCTTCGGTCTTCAGACGCTTGAGCTCGGCACGGAGCTTTTCTTCACCACGCTTGGTCAACGGCGCACGCTTCATGTCCCTACCTCTTTGTGCCCAACTTCTTGGTGTAATGCCTGCAACAGATTGACTTCGCCTGAATCCAGATAGTCCAGCGCTTCGCAGGTCGCCAGCGCGGCGTTGATGGTGGTGTAGTAAGTCACCTTGCGATGCACGGCTTCGCGGCGAATCGAGCGTGATTCCAGCGTGGCCTGCTTGCCCTCGGTGGTATTGACGATCAATGCGATTTCATCGTTCTTGATCATGTCGACGATATGCGGCCGGCCTTCGCGCACCTTGTTCACGGTACGCACGACATGTCCAGCGGCGGCAATTGCCTTGGCAGTGCCCGCAGTGGCGACGATTTCGAAACCGCGCTCCAGCAGCTTGCCGGCCAGCACCACCGCCAGCTCCTTGTCGCGTTCGCGCACACTGATCAGACACACGCCGCGCGTGGGAATGATCACGCTGGAAGCCAGCTGCGCCTTGGCGTAAGCCTCGCCGAAACTGCGGCCAGTGCCCATAACTTCACCGGTGGATTTCATTTCCGGACCCAGAATCGGATCGGCCTCCGGGAACTTGGCGAACGGGAACACGGCTTCTTTCACCGCGAAGAAATTCAGCACGCGTTCCTTGAGCAGGCCCAGATCCTTGAGCTTCTCACCGGTCATGACCCGCGCCGCCAGCTTGGCCAGCGGCACGCCGGTGGCTTTCGATACGAACGGTACGGTACGCGAGGCGCGCGGGTTCACTTCCAGCACATAGATGATGCCGTTCTGAATCGCGAACTGGATGTTCATCAGTCCATTCACTTTCAAACCCAGCGCCAGCTTGCGCGTCTGCACCTTCAGTTCGGCCTGCAGTTCCGCGCTCAGGCTGTTGGGTGGCAGCGAACAACTGGAGTCACCCGAGTGAACCCCGGCCTGTTCAATATGCTCCATGATGCCGCCGATGTAGACATCGTCGCCGTCGCAGATGGCGTCAACGTCAACTTCAATCGCCACATCGAGGAAGCGATCCAGCAACACAGGACTGTCATTCGATACGGTCACGGCTTCGGTCATATATACGCGCAGATCGTCTTCAGTGAACACCACTTCCATGGCACGACCACCCAGCACATAGGAGGGACGCACCACCAGCGGGAAACCAATTTCCCGCGCGGCCTGCACGGCAGCGTCTTCGGTACGCGCGGTGCGATTCGGTGGTTGCTTCAATGCGAGTTGCGTGACCAGTTGCTGGAAGCGTTCACGGTCTTCAGCAACGTCAATCGCATCCGGCGATGTACCAATGATTGGTGCACCGGCTGCTTCCAGCGCACGGCACAGTTTCAATGGTGTCTGACCGCCATACTGCACGATCACACCTACCGGCTTTTCCTTGTCGATGATCTCCATGACGTCTTCGAAGGTCAGCGGTTCGAAGTACAGGCGATCCGAGGTGTCGTAATCAGTCGAAACCGTTTCCGGATTGCAATTGACCATGATGGTCTCGAAGCCGGCGTCGCGCAGCGCAAACGCGGCATGCACGCAGCAATAATCGAACTCGATGCCCTGACCGATGCGATTCGGACCGCCGCCCAGAATCATGATCTTCTTGCGATCGGTCGGATTGGCTTCGCATTCTTCTTCGTAGGTCGAATAGAGATATGCAGTTGAGGTCGCAAATTCGGCCGCGCAGGTATCGACGCGCTTGTACACCGGACGCACGCCCAGACGCTGACGGCGACGACGCACCGAGGCTTCGTCGGTAACGATCAGCTTGGCCAGACGGCTGTCGGCAAAGCCCTTGCGCTTGAGCTGGCGCAGGCGATCCACTGCCAGCGCATCCAGTCCTTCCTCGGCAACGCGCGCTTCTTCCTTGATGAGGTCTTCCAGCTGGATCAGGAACCATGGATCGATGTTGGTCAGCTTGTGAACCTCATCCAGCGTCCAGCCGGCACGAAACGCATCACCCACGTAACGAATGCGCTGACCGCCGGGCATGCGCAGCTCTTCACGCAGCAGATTCACATCGCTGTCGGACAGCGGCAATTTCAGAATCGGGCTCAGTCCATCAATGCCGACTTCCAGACCACGCAATGCTTTTTGCAGCGACTCCTGGAAGGTGCGCCCCATGGCCATCACTTCGCCCACCGACTTCATCTGCGTAGTCAGACGCGTGTTGGCGCCGGGAAACTTTTCAAATGTGAACCGCGGAATTTTGGTGACCACGTAATCAATGGTCGGTTCGAACGAGGCTGGAGTCGCGCCACCGGTAATGTCGTTCTTCAATTCATCCAGCGTGTAACCCACCGCCAGCTTGGCCGCGACCTTGGCAATCGGAAAACCAGTAGCTTTCGATGCCAGCGCCGAAGAACGCGACACGCGCGGATTCATTTCAATGATCAACACGCGGCCATCGTGCGGGCTGATGGCAAACTGCACATTCGAGCCACCGCACTCCACGCCAATCTTGCGCAGCACGGCGATGGAGGCATCACGCAGTCGCTGATATTCGCGATCGGTCAGCGTCTGTGCCGGCGCAACGGTGATCGAATCACCCGTGTGAACACCCATGGGATCGAAGTTTTCAATCGAACAGACGATGATGCAGTTGTCGGCCTTGTCGCGCACCACTTCCATTTCGAATTCTTTCCAGCCGATCACCGATTCTTCCAGCAGCACTTCGCTGGTGGGAGAGGCGTCGAGGCCGCGCTCGACAATGGCCACGAATTCTTCACGATTGTAGGCAATGCCGCCGCCCGAACCGCCCATGGTGAAGGACGGACGAATCACTGTGGGATAGCCGATCTCGGCCTGCACCGCGAGTGCTTCTTCCATGGTGTGCGCGATGCGCGAACGCGGCGATTCCAGACCGATCTCGCGCATGGCATTGCGGAATTTCTCGCGGTCTTCGGCCATGTCGATGGCTTCGCGCGAGGCGGCAATCAATTCCACGCCATATTTTTCCAGCACGCCTTCACGCACCAGGTCCAGCGCGCAGTTCAGCGCGGTCTGGCCACCCATGGTGGGCAACAGTGCATCCGGCTTTTCCTTGGCGATGATGCGTTCCACCGTGCGCCAGTGCACCGGCTCGATATACACGGCATCGGCCATTTCCGGATCCGTCATGATGGTGGCGGGATTGGAGTTCACCAGAATGACGCGGTAACCCTCTTCCTTCAGCGCCTTGCAGGCCTGCGCGCCGGAATAATCAAACTCACAGGCCTGACCGATCACGATGGGACCGGCGCCGATAATCAGAATGCTGTTGATGTCGGTACGTTTTGGCATCGTTTACTTCAGGTATTCGTAATGTCACTCGGACGCGGCACGGCGACGACGGCCATTGGCTGCCGCGCGTTGCTCGATCAGATTCATGAATCTGCTGAACAGAGTCTGCAATTCGTGCGGGCCGGGCGAAGCCTCAGGGTGTCCCTGAAAGCTGAACGCCGGACGATCGGTGCGCTCGATACCCTGCAGGGAACCATCGAACAGCGACCGGTGTGTGGTGCGTACATTTTCCGGCAGGGTGGTTTCATCCACCGCAAAACCGTGGTTCTGGCTGGAAATCGCCACCCGACCACTGTCCACGTCGATCACCGGATGATTGGCGCCGTGGTGACCGAACTTCATCTTCACCGTCCTGGCGCCGCTGGCCAGACCCAGCAACTGGTGCCCAAGGCAAATCCCGAACACCGGGATGTCAGTTTCCAGAAAGCGCTGTATGGCCTCAATGGCGTAGGTGCAAGGCTCCGGGTCGCCGGGACCGTTGGACAGAAAGATGCCGTCCGGATTCATGGCCAGCACTTCTTCCGCAGGAGTCTGGGCCGGAACCACGGTCATACGACAGCCGGCGTCCGCCAGCAGTCTCAGGATGTTGCGCTTGATGCCAAAGTCGTAGGCCACCACATGCCGACGCTGGCCCGGGCGGGTCTGCGGACCGACCTCGCTACCCCAGTGGGTGCCATCGTTCCACTGATAGGCCTGTTTGGTGCTCACCACTTTGGCGAGATCCATGCCCTTGAGGCCGGGGAATTTTTTCGCCGCCAGCACGGCAACACTCGGGTCAATCTTGTCGCCGGCGAGGATGCAGCCGGCCTGGGCGCCCTTCTCGCGGAGAATGCGGGTCAGTTTGCGGGTATCGATGTCGGCGATGGCGACCACTTTGCCGCGCTGCAGAAAGCTCTCCAGCGATTCACTAGCGCGCCAGCTGGAATGCAGCAGCGGCAGATCGCGAATGATCAGCCCGGCAGCGTAAATCGCGCCCGCTTCCATATCCTCGGCATTGGTGCCGGTATTGCCGACATGCGGATAGGTCAGCGTCACGATCTGACGTGAGTAGGAAGGATCGGTGAGGATCTCCTGATAGCCGGTCATGGCCGTGTTGAACACGACCTCGCCGGTGGTGTTGCCCTTGGCGCCAATCGAACGGCCGTGGAAAACCGTGCCGTCCTCAAGCGCAAGAACCGCAGATGCTGAACTCATGAAGCAGCAGCCCCTCGATAAAGAAAACTCAGACAAACCGGTTTGTTAGCCCAAACCGCCAGGGGCGACACGTGCGGGCATACGGAAAGCGAGGAAGGTAAACACCGACCCCGTTTCGAAAAGAATCACCCGCGTGCTAAGCGGTGCAGTCTACGCGAGCAAGGGGGCTGGGTCTATCGGAAAACTTGCCGAAAACCTGTCGCAAAACGGTTGACAAGCGACCTCTGTCACCAGGCGATTGTTGGGGTTGGGCATGCCCAACCCTTCTTGTCGTGTATGCAGGACGAGGCATGCCTCGCCCCTAAAGTCCCAATACATCGCGCATCGAGTATCGGCCGGGCACCTTGCCAATTACCCAGCGCGCCGCATGCAAGGCGCCAGAGGCAAACGCCATTCGATCATGCGCGCGATGCGTCAGCTCGATGCGCTCTCCCGGCCCGGCCAGTGTCAGGGTGTGGTCTCCGACAATATCGCCGGCCCGCAGCACCGAAAACCCAATCTTGCCGCGCTCACGCACACCAGTCTCGCCATGACGCGCCCATACCGCGTCTTTCTGCAGCGTGGTGCCACGTCCTTTGGCCACCGCTTCGCCGATACTCAAGGCCGTACCGGAGGGAGCGTCTTTTTTGAGCCGATGATGGGCTTCGAAGATCTCGGCATCGTAGTCGGCGTTCAGCGCCTCAGCCGCCAGTTCCGCCAGCTTGAACAATAGATTGACGCCCAAGCTGAAATTGGAGGCCATTACGATGGGAATCTGATTCAGCGCCGCTTCCACCGCCGCCAGCTGCTCGGCGTTATGGCCCGTGGTACCCAGCACTAACGGACACTTGGCCGCCGCACACGCCGCGACGATGGCGGGCGTGCCTTGCGGCAGGGCAAAAGCGATGGCCACCTGCGCACCACGAATGGCCACACCCGGATCGGCGCTGATCATGAGGCCTGCCGCTGATGGACCCGCCAGCGCGCCGGCATCCTGATTGACCCAGCGACTGTCCGGCGAATCCAGCCCGCCGCTCAATTGCAGATCGGTTGAATTGTCGATACCAGCAAGCAACGTTCGACCCATGCGGCCGCTGATACCGAGAATGGCAAGTGGGATTCGGGACATGAGGATGCAGGTATCCAGTAAATTTTATGAACACGAATGCTACCAGCTTGCGTTGCATAACGGCTGCAGCGTAACGGCGGAGTCTGCGCCGCATTCGCCAATCGATGCCGGGTGCAGCACCCAGCCCGCACTCAATGCGATCCACATCACGTGTTGGCAAACAAACAGGACCAGGAGCTCTTTATTTTTCAACGCGCGGCCGACATGCGCGATATGCAGAAGAATAACTCTCAGATGCAGACGACAAGCCCGGCATCGCGCCAGGCACCGCCCGATGTGGCTGTCGACTTTCTGGCCCGCCTGGGCGAAGAGTTGCGGCAGGGACCGCTGAATCTGCCGTGTTTCCCCGATCTCATCCCCCGCGTGCGGCAGGCGCTTGATGATCCGGACAGCACGGTGGATGAAATCGTCAGGATCGTCGGTGCTGAGCCGCGGCTGTCGGCGCGCCTGATCCAGACTGCCAACTCGGTGGTATTCAATCCCTCCGGCAACCCGGTACCGAATCTCAAGGCTGCGATCACCCGGCTGGGTCATCACCTGGTGCAATCGGTGGCCATGGCATTTGTCATTCAGCAGGCCAAGGCGGACCCGATGCTGCGTCCCGTCGCCCAGCCCTTGCAGGAGCTCTGGAACAAGAGCATGGCGGTGGCGACGGTCTGCAATTTCATCGCACGACGCATCAAGGTGCCCGCCGACAAGGTATTTCTGACCGGCTTGATGCATGGCATTGGTCACTTCTACATCATCGTGCGTTGCTCTGAGCCAGACAGTCCGCTGCGTTATGAGCAGTTGCCGCAGGAGCTGGTCGCACAATGTCATCCGACGCTGGGTCTGGCCGTGCTGCGCAAATGGGGCTTTGAAGACATTGTCAGCAATGCCGTGGCCTGGCAGCACGATTACCAGCGTCAATCCCGCCATGCAGCGGATATTGTCGATGTGCTGATCGCCAGCGTCGTAATGGCCGAAGTCGTGCTCTTTGACGACGATCTGGCGCGCACCAGCGAGGTTACGGCATTTGCACGGTTGAAGCTGAATACGGCGGACCTGCACGCCATTCTGAATCACACCCGGCACTCGCTGCGATCATTGCAGGATGCCTTGATGGCACAGGAACCTGTTGACGATCTGGCTGAAGAGCGCAAGGCGGCGTTGGAACGGTCGGAAAATTCCTCACGTGCCAATGAACACAGTGCCTTGCTGCAGACCATTTTGCCTGACAGCGAATCTGTTCACCGACAGTGTCAATAGTCATTCGGCAATCGTTTGACGCAGGCGCGTGTGGCTTCCTACGACTTGAAGAATTCTTTCACGCCATCCAGCCAGGAAGTTTCGCGTGGATTGTGCGCCTTGCTGTCCTTCTGCATGGACTGCTCAAACTTGCGCAGCAACTCCCTCTGCTCTTCATTGAGTTTGACCGGCGTTTCCACCATCACGCGGCAGAACAGATCGCCGGTGGCGCCACCACGTACTGGCTTCACGCCTTTTTCCTTCAAGCGAAACACTCGACCCGATTGTGTCTCTGCCGGCACCTTCAGCACCACATTGCCATGCAAGGTCGGCACTTCGATGCTGCCCCCCAGCGAGGCAGTGACGAAACTCACCGGCACTTCGCAGGAGAGATTGGCGCCCTCCCGCTCAAAAATCGCATGTTCTTTCACATGCACTTCGACATACAGATCACCGGCCGGACCGCCATTGGCACCCGCCTCGCCTTCGCCAGACAGGCGAATGCGATCACCGGTATCCACACCCGCCGGCACCTTGACCGACAGCGTCTTCTTGCGCCGCACGCGGCCCTGGCCCAGACAACTGTCGCAGGGTTGCGTGATCACCTGACCACGGCCTTTGCAGCGCGGACAAGTCTGCTGCACGGCGAAGAAACCCTGTTGCATGCGCACCTGGCCAGTACCATGACAGGTATCGCAGGTGTTGACCTTCGAGCCCGGTGACGCGCCCGAGCCTTTGCAGCTTTCGCATTCGCCCAGTGTCGTGAAATCGATGTTGAGCGAATCGCCGAACACCGCCTGCTCCAGCGTCAACTCCAGCTCATAGCGCAGATCGGCACCGCGATACACCTGACGACCGCCACCGCCGCGACGGCCACCGCCAAAGATGTCGCCGAACACTTCCCCGAAAATGTCGCCAAAAGCATCGCCGCCGGGGCTGAAGCCAGCACCGCCGCGCTGCGGATCTACACCGGCATGACCGTAGTGATCGTATGCAGCGCGCTTCTGCGTATCTGATAGCACTTCATAGGCCTCCTTGGCCTCCTTGAATTTGGCTTCCGATTCCTTGTCATCGGGATTGCGATCGGGATGATGCTTCTGCGCCAGCCGGCGATAGGCTTTCTTGATATCAGCCTCGCTGGCAGTTTTTTCGACACCAAGAATTTCGTAAAAATCACGCTTCGACATGGCTGTCCATCAACTGTTATAGGCAATCATCAAACATGCACAAGCCGCCACGGCTTGTTAGCAGTGGCGGCTCTAGAATTTGCCCCTTCCCCCGCGGAACGGGGGAAGGAAATCGCGATTACTTCTTGTCCTTCACTTCCTCGAACTCGGCATCCAGCACATCATCCTTGCCAGCATTCGCATTGGCCTGTTCACCGCCGGGTGCACCACCCTGCGCCGCACCTTCAGCGGCTGAAGCCTGCGCATAAGCCTGCTGCGCCATGCTGGCCGAGGCTTCGGCCAGCGCCTGCGTCTTCTTCTCGATGATGTCCTTGTCATCGCTGCTCAGCGAAGTCTTCAGATCGGACAATGCCGACTCGATCTTGGCGCGATCTTCCGCCGAGACTTTCTCACCCAGTTCCTTCAGCGACTTCTCGGTGGCGTGTACCAGCTGATCGGCCTTGTTGCGCGATTCCACCACTTCCTTGAACTTGCGATCTTCTTCGGCGTGGGCTTCGGCATCTTTCACCATGCGCTTGATCTCGTCTTCCGACAGACCCGAAGACGCCTTGATGGTGATCTTCTGTTCCTTGCCGGAAGCCTTGTCCTTCGCCGACACATGCAGGATGCCGTTGGCGTCGATGTCGAAGGTGACTTCGATCTGTGGCATGCCACGCGGCGCCGGCGGAATGCCTTCCAGGTTGAACTGGCCCAGTGACTTGTTGTCGCTGGCGCGCTGGCGCTCACCCTGCAGCACGTGGATGGTCACGGCGCTCTGGTTGTCATCGGCGGTTGAGAACACCTGCGAGGCCTTGGTCGGAATCGTGGTGTTCTTCTCGATCAGCTTGGTCATGATCTGACCCAGCGTCTCGATGCCCAGCGACAGCGGCGTCACGTCGAGCAGCAACACGTCCTTTACTTCACCGGACAGCACGCCCCCCTGAATCGCCGCGCCCACGGCCACGGCTTCATCCGGGTTCACATCCTTGCGCGGTTCCTTGCCGAAGAAATCCTTCACGGCCTTCTGCACCATGGGCATGCGGGTCTGACCGCCGACCAGGATGACTTCGGAAATGTCATTGATCGACAGGCCGGCATCCTTCAGCGCAATGCGGCAAGGTTCGACGGTCTTCTGCACCAGCTCTTCCACCAGCGACTCCAGCTTGGCGCGGGTCAGCTTGATGTTCAGGTGCTTCGGACCGGAGGCGTCTGCCGTGATGTATGGCAGATTGATCTCGGTCTGCTGCGAAGAGGACAGTTCGATCTTGGCTTTTTCGGCAGCTTCCTTCAGGCGCTGCACGGCCAGCGGGTCCTTGCGCACATCGACGCCGGACTCCTTTTTGAACTCATCGGCGAGATAGCCAATGATGCGGATGTCGAAGTCTTCACCACCGAGGAAGGTATCGCCGTTGGTAGCCAGCACTTCGAACTGGCGCTCGCCGTCCACGTCCGCAACTTCGATGATGGACACGTCGAAAGTACCACCACCCAGGTCGTACACGGCGATCTTGCGATCGCCCCCCTGCTTGTCCAGGCCATAGGCCAGCGCGGCAGCGGTGGGTTCGTTGATGATGCGCTTGACGTTCAGGCCCGCGATGCGGCCGGCGTCCTTGGTAGCCTGACGCTGCGAGTCATTGAAGTACGCCGGCACGGTAATCACAGCATCGGTGACGGTCTCGCCCAGGAAATCCTCGGCGGTCTTCTTCATCTTCATCAGCACGCGCGCCGAGACTTCGGGCGGCGCCATCTTCTTGCCCTGAGCTTCCACCCAGGCATCACCATTCTCGGCAGCCAGAATCTTGTACGGCACCATGTTGATGTCTTTCTGGACGACGTCGTCCTTGAAGCGGCGGCCGATCAGGCGCTTCACGGCGAACAGGGTGTTGTGCGGATTGGTTACCGCCTGACGCTTGGCCGACTGACCGACCAGCACTTCGTCGTCCTTGGTGAAGGCCACGATCGATGGCGTAGTGCGGTCACCCTCGCTGTTCTCGATCACGCGCGGCTTGCCGCCTTCCATGATCGCCACACAGGAATTGGTGGTACCCAGGTCAATGCCGATTGTCTTTGCCATGTTGAAAACTCCGCTAAATACTTTGCAAAAAATCTGTTCATGAAACCGTTGGCGCTGTTTATGTGGTCATGCCTAAGGGTTTCAAGGGGTGGAGCGAATCTGGTGTCAATCTCTCTTAAGGTGTAAGTCGGGTTTTACACCCGACATTTCCGGAAGTCGGGTGTAAAACCCGACCTACTCTGCCTTCGCCACAATCACCCGCGCTGGCCGCACCAGACGGCCGTTCAGGACATAACCCTTCTGGATCACATTGATGACCGTGTTGGGGGTCTTGTCCGGTGCCGGCACCATGGCCATGGCCTCGTGAAACTCTGGATTGAATGGCTGGCCCTCTGCCTGCACTTCCAGCACGCCGGCTTTTTCAAACGCCCTGGCAAGCAATTTCAGGGTGGCGTCGCTGCCGGCACGCAGGTCTTCGACACCGGCGTTCTGCACGGCTAGCGCCATTTCCAGTGAATCCTTCACGCCGATCAGCTCGCCCGCAAACTTTTCCAGCGCGTATTTGTGGGCATTCTCCACATCCCGCGCGGCGCGACGACGCACATTGTCCAGCTCCGCCATGGCGCGCAGCGCCTGATCACGGCCTTCAGCAACCTTGGCTTCGGCCGTCGCCAGCGCGGCCTGCAATTGTTCCAGCTCGGACGGCGGGCTGGCGGCTTCAACAGGCTGTTCTTCGGCCGGTGCCTGCAGGTTGTCTTCAGGGGTACTCATTATGCGGATAACTCCAGACAAAACCGTAACTTGAGCACGGTCTGCGCGGCAGGACCCGGCTCACAAGTAACGGTGAAATTCCAAGGATGGCGCGCAGTATGGGGGCGGACTGACGAGAATCAAGTGGTGCAGAGCCCTACCGGCAACATTCAAAGCCCTTCCAGTATCTGCTGCCGCTTCTGGTCGTACTCGGCTTGGGTGATGAGTTTGGCATCCAGCAGCTCTTTGAGTGTCTCAAGCCGCGTCTTCGCAGAGGGCGGTGCCGCCGCGGCCTGTTGCGGAGCCGCTACGACGGGCGCGACTGCCGGGGTAGCCGGCAGTCGCTCATTGATATCCTGCCGAAGCTCAGTCATCCATTGTTCCGGAAGGGAGGCGCTGGTCTTCACCCGATGTTCGGTGCCGGTGTTTGCCGGACCGAAGCTGGCCGTAGGTACATATCGTGCAACCGACACCTCCCGGTACTTGATGGAACGCCCGGCGAGGAAAATCTCGATTTTCGCGTCGATCGAGTCTTTATATAGCTCGGCCACCACCGAGTCACCTGTACTGGACACCACTTTCCATTTCTTGCGTGCCAGAGCCTGTTTGACGACATCCATGGCGGCATCATTGGTCACTTCCGGCTGAACCTGCTCAACCAGCACCGCCTCAGCTGCCATTGCATACGGCGCGCGCGCGGCAATCAATCCATAAGCCAGCAACAACACTGCAATCGCTTTTTTCATGTCAGTACCAACTTCAAAAACAGTTAACCCGCGGGAAAAAACCCGACTCCTACGGCTTGTTATTCAGCGCGGCACCCAACAGTTTGGCAGTCAGATCCACAATCGGGATCACGCGCTCGTAGGCCATGCGGGTCGGGCCGATCACGCCCAGTGCACCGACCACTTCCTTGTCCAGTGTGTACGGCGCGGTCACCACGCTGCAATCGTCAAAAATGGTGTGGCCGGATTCCTGGCCGATGAAGATCTGCACGCCATCGGCGCGCAGGCTCTGGTCGAGCAGATGCAGCACATCTCGCTGCTGGTTGAAGGCTTCGAACAGCTTGCGCAGCTTCTCCACATTCGACAGCTCGGCGAAGCCCATCAGGTTGGTTTCACCGGCAATCACGTACTGCATCGAAGGCGTCACCTCGCTCGGCGCCACCGCCTGTTGCGCCAGCATGATGGCATCCATCATGCCCTGATTGAGATGTTCACGCGTCTGCTTGAGCTGGGTCACCAGTTGCTCACGCACGGTGTTGAGATCGCGGCCGGCGAACTGCTGGTTGAGGTAGTTGGCGGCACGACGCAACTCTTCGCTGCTGAAAGCACGCTCCAGATGCAGGATGCGGTTCTGCACTTCACGGCCGTTGGTGACCAGCACCACCAGCACACGATTGTCGGAGAGCGGCAGAAATTCAATCTGAGACAGTTCGGTATGCGGTTGACGCGGCAGCGTGACCACGCCCGCCAGATGGGTGATGGACGACAACATCTTTGACGCCGACGCAATCAAAGCTCTGGGATCGTCATGATGCTGCACCAGTCCCTGGCGTATGACCTGTACGGCTTCGGTTTCCAGCGGCCGCACTTTCAGCAACATGTCGACGAAGAAGCGGTAGCCCTTGTCGGTGGGGACACGTCCAGCCGAAGTGTGTGGCGAGGCGACGTAACCATGATCTTCAAGATCCGCCATGACATTGCGGATGGTGGCCGAGCTGAGATTGAGCCCAGATTCGCGCGACAGGCTGCGCGAACCCACCGGCTGACCTTCGCGGATATACTGTTCGACGAGAATGCGCAGCAAATGCTGGGCACGATCATTCAGAATGTCATCAACAGGTTCGAGGCTCATTGCAATACAGGCTCTGGAGGGACACTGGAGACCAGGAATAAAACCGAGCTGATTCGCGTGAATACAATCGCAAGCTATTGAGCGGGCTCACGCGTGTCAAGCACACGATCCAGCAAGCGCTGCAAATACCCGCTACAGTAATGGAATCAGGTGGACCTTCGACGACAACCTTCGACGACTAATAACAGCCATACCAA